>CAZQVB010000016.1:0-86913 GCA_964596645.1 uncultured Roseivirgaceae bacterium | reverse complement strand
TTCTTCGCCGGCGGCAGCAACAGCATACGCGCCTGGCAGCCCCGCCGCCTGGGCCCGGGCTCCTTTCCGCCCGACACGACCCTTACCTCCAGCGGCGAGGTGATATTCGACTACAGCATAGAGAAGCCCGGAGAGATATTGTTGGAGGCCAGCCTGGAGTACCGCAGCAAGCTGATCAGCTTTATCGATTGGGCATTTTTTATAGATGCCGGCAATGTGTGGCGATTGTATGAAGACGTGAACCAACCGGGTGCTGAATTTCGCTTGAACCGCTTTTATAAAGAAATCGCCATAGGCACTGGCCTTGGCCTGCGTTTCAACTTCCAGTTTTTGGTCATTCGCTTCGACTACGGCATCAAGATGTATGACCCTGCACGGCCCGAGGGCGATCGGTGGATTGGTGATGAAATAAGCCTGACCAACCTGCGCGGCGCGCCAAACCAGGCCATTTGGAATATTGCCATTGGTTACCCATTTTAGCAACACTCGACTATGCAACCTTCAAAATCGGCCATCGAACAGCACTTTCGTACACTGCAGCGCGACATATGCGAAGCACTGGAAGTGGCAGACGGTGGTGCACCTTTTGAACAAGACGCATGGCAGCGCCCTGGTGGAGGTGGCGGCCTCAGCCGTGTACTCACCGGCGGGCGCATCATAGAAAAAGGCGGCGTAAACTTCTCGGCAGTGCATGGCAACACGCCGGAGAAAATACAAAAAGCGCTGGGGCTGACCGAAACAGATTTTTTCGCCACCGGCGTATCCATCGTGTTGCACCCGCATAGCCCTCACGTGCCGATTATACACATGAATGTGCGCTACTTCGAGATGAGCGGTGGCACCTGGTGGTTTGGCGGCGGCATCGACCTCACGCCGCATTACGTGGATGTGCACGACGCCCAATACTTTCACCAGGCCTTAAAAATGGTTTGCGATGCACACCACCACAGCTTTTACCCAAAGTTTAAGCAGTGGGCCGATGATTATTTTTTTGTAAAACACCGCAATGAAACACGTGGCATAGGCGGCATATTCTTCGACAGGCTGAATGAAAGCACAGCTGACCTGAGCAAAGAAAAGCTTTTCGAATTTGTGATGGACGTAGGCAGATGCTTTGCGCCCACCTATACTGCACTAATGCTGAAAAGCCATGCTAAGCCATACCAGCAGCACGAAAAGCAATGGCAACTGTACAGGCGTGGCCGCTATGTGGAATTCAATCTGGTGCTGGACAAAGGCACGAAGTTCGGACTGGATACGGAGGGGCGCACAGAGTCCATTCTGATGAGCCTGCCGCCGCTGGCAGCCTGGTCGTACAATCACCAAACCGCTGCGGGCTCCGCCGAAGCATATACATTGCAGCACCTGAAAAAAAACATAGACTGGATCAACTACCACCATGCTGGATCTGCTACATAAAATCGACCGGGAGATATTCCTTTATTTCAACGGGCTGCACAACGAGATCTCCGGCAGCTTCTGGGCCTGGATCACCTATGCGCCTACCTGGATACCGCTGTACATACTCTTTGTAGGTCTTTTTATTTACCACTTCAAGAAAGACAGCATCTGGGTAATCATCGCTGTTGGGCTGGTGGCAGCATGCACCGATCAGGTTACTTCCAGCATCATGAAGCCCTATTTTGCACGGCTTCGCCCCTGCCACGATCCGGTGCTCGGTCTGCTCGCCAATGTGATCACCGGCTGCGGTGGCAAATACGGCTTTGCCTCGGGCCACTCGGCCAATGCTTTTGGGTTTGCCTCATTCACCTGGCTGGCCCTGCACCGCCGCTGGCCCTGGACGGGCCTGCTGTTTGTGTGGGCAGCCATGGTGGCCTTTAGCCGCATCATGGTGGGCGTGCATTATCCGAGCGACATCACTGTGGGCGCGCTGGTGGGCATGGCCATTGCCGGCCTTATATTCATTTTGCTGAACAAGATTTATTTTCACTTTCGCATAGAGCCGCTTATAAAAAATTAAGGCGGTTCATCAGTGCTTCCCTGAACGAGGCGCCGATAGGGATCAGTTTCTCGCCTATGGCCACCGAGTTGTCTTCCAGCAGCTCTATAAAATCCAGATTGATGATGTAGGAGCGGTGTATACGGATGAAGGTATCCTGAGGCAGGCGGCTTTCCAGTCCCTTCATGGTATAATGTACGATATACGATTTCGCCTTGGTTTTTATGATCACGTAGTCGGCAAGTGCTTCCACATACCAGATGCTGTCCAGCGCTATGCGCACCATTTTGGAATCGGTGCGCACATAAAATTCCCTTCGCTTGGCTATGGATTTCCGGCTGTTTTCTATGTTGCTCTTGGCCTTTTGTGCCGCCAGCAAAAAACGGGTATAGTCGACCGGCTTCAGCAGATAATCAGTCACATGCTGCTCAAACGCCTCCAGGGCGTATTTCTCTACAGAAGAAATGAGCACCACTTCATGATCGTACTCGAGGCTTTTTACCAGATCCATGCCGCTCATTTCCGGCATCTGTATGTCTAGGAAAATAATATCGACGTGTTCGTCGTGTAGGAAATTATTGGCACTGATGGCGCTCTCAAATTCGCCTATTTGCCTAAGAAATTTGGTCTTTTGGATATAGTGCTTCACTACATTTCTCGACATCCCATCATCATCAACCACTATGCAGTTCAAACTCATAAAAAAAATTGGCTACGCTATAAAAAATTTTCGTCTGGTGCGATTTACTAATGTATACAAAATTCCGACGCGACCGTAACCCTGGCAGGCCAGCGCTGCAAAAATGCCGTGTTATCATTTCATATTGCCTCAATGCCCATACCTTTGTGCATTATGAAACACACTACGGCCCAAGACACCTACAAGACCAAAGGCATGCGGCGCAACCTCTTGAAAGTGCTTGTGGAAAAAGGCATCAAAAGCGACCATGTGCTACGGGCCATTGGCAAGGTGCCGAGGCATTATTTCTTTGAGCCTGCATTTCTAGAACATGCCTATCAGGACAAGGCCTTTCCCATAGGTGAGGGCCAGACCATCTCACAGCC
The DNA here is from genome assembly GCA_964596645.1 of uncultured Roseivirgaceae bacterium. Taxonomy (GTDB): domain Bacteria; phylum Bacteroidota; class Bacteroidia; order Cytophagales; family Cyclobacteriaceae; genus CAVQEK01. Next base: position 83,888 of record CAZQVB010000016.1, on the reverse strand, counting down.
CTACACGGTGGCGTTTCAGACTGAATTGCTTCAGGTACGCCCAGGTGAGAAAGTGCTAGAAATAGGCACCGGATCGGGCTATCAGGCTTGTATACTGATGGAGTTGGGTGCCGAACTATACAGCATCGAATACAACAAAACACTGTATCAGACAGCCAAAAATATGCTCAGCGCCATGGGCTATAAGCCACGGCTGAAGCTGGGCGATGGCAGCCAGGGCTGGGACAACCACGCACCCTACCACAAAATAATAGTGACCGCCGGCGCGCCTGATATACCCGACGCATTGGTAACACAACTGCACCCCGGCGGCCGCATGGTGATACCTGTCGGCGGCAACGAACAACAGCAAATGCTGCTGGTCACCAAAGATGAACAAGGAAATGTACACACAGAATCGAACGACACTTTTCGCTTCGTACCACTGCTGGGCAAGTGGGGCTGGCATTAATAGCTGTCGGCTCGTATGAATACCCCCATACCTATGAATGATAAAAAATATGTAAAAGAATCGCTGGTGGTGAAAAGCGAACTGCTGCTGCCCAACGACACCAATACGCTCAACAACCTGGTGGGCGGGCAACTCATGTACTGGATGGACATAGCAGGGGGCATATCGGCGCAAAGGCATTGCGGCACGGCCGTAGTCACAGCTTCTGTGGATAATATTGCCTTCCACAAACCCATACCCCTGGGCAGCGTGGTGACCCTCGAAGCCAAGGTGACGCGGGCCTTCAACACATCCATGGAGGTGTATATTGAAGTGTGGGCGGAGAACATTCCGAAGAAAATAAAATTCCGCAGCAACAGCGCTTTTTTTACTTTCGTATCGGTAGACGAGCAGGCAAGGCCGATGCCGGTTGCCGATGCACTGCCAGAAACGGAAACCGAGAAGGAGCTTTATGCCGGGGCCCTGCGCCGACGGCAACTGCGCCTGATACTGGCGGGCAGAATGAAGCCCAACGATGCCCTGGAACTAAAAGCCATTTTTAACCTCTAGCAAGTGCCCGAATCTTTTTTACAATACTTCATTCACGAAGACCTGTACCTGCTCAAAGAAGACCTTGACCGGGCAAAGTCACCGGTGGCAGAGGCTGAGGCCAATGCTGCGCCCAAACCTGTAGAAGCTGTGCTTGCCTCGGGCCAAAACAAACGCGCTGTGCTGGTGCTCGTAGCCAACGACGGCGCCACAGCCACACCACCAGGCGAGAAGGCCTTGCTCATGAAAATACTGGCCAGTGCCAAACTATCGCTCCACGACATAGCCCTGGTTGAGTTCGACCTGCAGCACGTCCATGAGGCCCGACGGCATTGGGAGCAGGTGGCACACCAAGCACTCATCACCTTCGGCCTGCACTCCGACGCTTCTACCAGCCTGTATGATGTACGCTCTGCCACTGGTGATGCACGCCTGCCTGCGTTACACGCGCACGCATTGCCAGACCTCGCCAGCGACGACAGCAAAAAACGGCAGCTTTGGAATGGACTGAAACAACTTTTTCCGGAACTAAACCGCTGAGCACTTTTATACCTTGAAAACAAAAAATCTAATAGCCGTAAAGATTGGCTCCAACGTACTCACACGACCCGATGGCCTGCCCAACCTGGAAGTGATTGGCCAGCTGGCAAGCCAAATGGCCGCCCTGCGTAAGCAACAGGTGCAGCTGGTGCTGGTGAGCTCCGGGGCCGTGGCAGCAGGGCGAAGTATATTGCCGCAGCGCAAAAAGCTCGATACCGTAGCCGAGCGTCAACTGCTCTCTTCACTCGGCCAGGTGCGCCTCATGCAGATTTACACAGAACTGTTCAAAAGCCACGAGCAGCTCTGTGCACAGGTACTGGTGACGAAGCAGGACTTTCGCGACCGCAACCACTACCTGAACATGAAAAACTGCCTGGTGACCCTGCTCGACAATGGCATTATTCCGGTGATCAATGAAAATGATGTGATCTCCATCACCGAGCTGATGTTTACCGACAATGACGAACTGGCCGGACTGGTCTCGTCTATGCTCAATGTAGATGTACTTTATATTCTCACCAATGTGCCGGGCATCTACAACAAAAGCCCCAACGCGCCAGATGCTGAGCTTATCGCAGAATTTGACCCTCAGTTGCACGCACCGGAGCATATCGCCGGTCAGGAAAAATCTAACTTTGGCCGGGGTGGCATCATCACCAAATGCAACACTGCCCTGAAGGTAGCCCGTATCGGCATACCCGTGGTGATCTGCAGCGGCTATGAACCCGACGTGCTGCTGAAACTGCAACAGGGGCAGGCCATTGGCACACGCTTCAATGCCCACAGGCTTACCTCTCCAGTGAAAAAATGGATCGCCAATGCGCAGGGCCACACCAAAGGTGAGGTAGTGGTGAATGATGGCGCCCGCGATAAGATGCGAACACAGCGGGCCACCAGCCTGCTGCCTGTCGGCATTGTCTCACTTTCAGGTGATTTTAAGCGAGGCGAAGTCGTTCGTATAGTCGACGAAAGTGGTGCGGAAATAGGCCTTGGCATGGCGCGGTACAATCACAAAAAGGCCAAAGAGCTCATCGGTCAGAAAAATCAAAAACCCCTCATTCACTACGATCATTTATATTTACACTGATCGCAAGCCTTCAAAAAAAAATAGATGCAAGACTACAACCACATATTTGAAAAGGTAAAAGACGCCTCAGCCCACCTAACTCTGGTGGACGACGAACAGGTGAATGCCGTGCTGAACGCCCTGGCTGATGCCGCCGAAGAGGGAACACAGTACATATTGAAAGCCAACCGGCAAGACCTCGAGCGCATGCCCGAGACCGATCCAAAGTACGACCGGCTGAAGCTGACAGAGAAAAGGATCGGCGACATCGCCGGCGACCTGCGCAATGTAGCCCGTCTCAACAGCCCCCTCCACCGCGTACTCAGCGAAAGGCAACTGCCCAATGGGCTGGCACTGAAAAAAGTCTCTGTACCGCTCGGCGTGGTGGGCATCATCTACGAAGCGCGACCCAACGTAACCTTCGATGTATTTTCCCTTTGCCTCAAGTCGGGCAACGCTTGCGTGCTGAAGGGCGGCAGTGATGCGGAACATTCCAACCGCGCCATCGCAGGCATCATCCGCAGCACCCTGGAAAAGCACGGCCTGAGGGCCGACATACTGCAATTGCTGCCTCCCGACAGAAGTGCCACAGCCGCCTTGCTGGAGGCTACCGGCTTTGTCGACATCATCATACCCCGCGGCAGCCAGGCGTTGATCGACTACGTGCGCGACAATGCCAAAGTACCCGTGATAGAAACCGGCGCCGGCATAGTGCATACCTACTTCGACAAAAGCGGTGATCTGGAAAAAGGAAAGGCCATAGTAAACAATGCCAAGACAAGGCGCGTAAGCGTGTGCAACGCGCTCGACTGCCTGGTAGTGCATGAGCAACGGCTGGGCGATCTGGCCGCGCTCACAGCAGCGCTTGAGGCGAGTGAGGTAGAGATATTTGCCGACGAAGCTGCCTATGCCGCACTGGAGGGCCATTACCCCAAACCACTGCTCAAGAAAGCGGGTGAAGAACATTTTGGCATTGAGTTTCTTGACTATAAAATGTCTATAAAAACAGTGGACGGGTTGCAGGAAGCAATGACACATATCGCCCGTTTTAGCTCCCGCCACAGTGAAGCCATCATTGCAGAAGACGAAAAAACCATCGATCACTTTTTGAGGGCGGTAGACGCCGCCACCGTATATGCCAACAGCAGCACGGCCTTCACCGACGGTGCACAGTTTGGCCTGGGGGCAGAAATTGGCATCAGCACGCAAAAGTTGCACGCGCGCGGGCCCATGGCATTGGAGGAGCTGACCAGCTACAAGTGGATAGTACGTGGCAATGGCCAGATTCGCGCATGATCTGAATAAGGCCAAATGCCAACAAGGCCGTTGATGGAGGCCTGCAGCCAACATTCATTGGAAAGCCTTGTTTTAGCAGCATTACTACCAACAATACCAACTCATGTCCACATCCAATAATTCAGGTTTTCAATGGGAAAAATGGCTCCCGCTGATATTGTCGATCACCATCATCGGCGGCCTGCTCTTATTCTACTTTTTGCACGATGGCTTCAATGCTTTTGCCAAAGAGGCATGGACAGTGCTCACCAGCGAAGACCAGGACCGGGCAAGTCGCTGGGTAGAGCAGTTCTCTTTCTGGGGCCCGCTGATTCTTATTGGCGGTTTCATCTTACAGATGTTTGCTTTTGTAATACCCTCCTGGCTGCTGCTTCTGGTGTGCATTCTGGCATATGGACCCATCTGGGGTAGCGCCTTAGCCTTTGCCGGTATCGGCATAGCCTCTACCCTGGCCTACTTTATAGGCCGATATGTGGGCGAGCATACTTTGCAGAAAATGATCGGCGGCAAGTCGGAGCGCAAAATGAAGACGTATCTGGAGGAATACGGCTTCTGGCTTGTAGCGATTTTCAGGATGGCGCCCTTTCTCTCCAACGACACCATCAGCTTTGTAGCGGGCCTGCTGCGCATGACGTACTGGCGCTTTATAGCGGCCACCTACCTGGGTATTACCCCGCTGATCGTGCTCATCGCTTACCTGGGCGAAACCAACGACCGGCTCAAGGAAGGTTTTATATGGGCCTCAGTCATCAGCCTCGTTGGCTTTGGACTGTACATCTGGTGGGATCGCCGGCACAGTAAAGATGGTAGCGACAATGAAGAAGGCTAATCATGGTCTCTTTATATGAACAAATTTTTTCCTGCACAGCTTTAAAATTTAAATTTGCCCAAGCAAAAATAAAACAAAGCTATGCTCACTGTTCACTACCCACCGTTCACTGCTCACTACCTACGTATTATAAAATTGGCCTGTGTGGCCATGGCCACAATGTGGCTCGGCACATCCTGTGGCAGCGATACCAAGAAAAATGATCAGACACGGTCTGCACCTGTAGTGGTACAGGAAACTGAAGAAATCGACCTGATGGCGTACTCCGATGCCAAAGGTGTAGGGCCAATCACGGAGTATGAGATGAAACCCTTTGATGCAGCTTTGGCCAATCGCGGACAGGAAATATTCAATTCCATGTGCATCATCTGCCACCAGATAGAAAATAAGGTGATCGGTCCTCCGATGAAAGGCATCACCAAAAGGCGTACTCCGGAGTGGATCCTGAACATGACGCTAAACCCTGAGCGCATGGTAAAAGAAGACGAGCTCGCCAAAGCCCTCCTCGTACACTACAACAATATACCCATGAATAACCAGGGCCTGAGCAAGGAAGAAGCCATAGCCGTATTGGAATACCTGCGCCAAGTGGACGGTGCGGAATAAGCGAAGGGATTATAATGGTCGAAAGCACAAGGCATAGGAAGTAATTGGTTGAAAAAATCACAAACCACTTTCCCCAGGCCATCATTTGCGCTCATAAGGCTTTGAAAAATCATAAACTTCGAACCCCCTGCCGGTGGTATGCCAGGGCACTACACCTACAGAATCGGCCCATTGCTGCCATTGCTGAGCATAGCCTTGTACCATCTGCGGAAACTGGCCGGCAAGATCATTCAACTCTGCGCGGTCGACTTCCAGATTGTACAGCTCCCATGGCGCTGTACCCTGTGCCACCAGTTTATATTTGCCTGCCAGCAGGGCCCTGTTGCCCTCGTGCTCCCAAAAAATGGGCTCATCACCGGCTTCACCCGATGCCGTAAGGAACGGCAAAAGGCTCTTGCCCGGCGTAGGTATGATGCTGTGGCCGTTGTACTCGGCGGGGTAAGGCACGCCGGCTACATCCAGGCAGGTGGGCATGATGTCGATCAGGTGGCCCCTGCTCCGCACAATATTGCTTTCACGAATTCCCTCCGGCCAGTGTACAACGAGTGGCGTAGCGATACCGCCTTCGTGCACAAAACGCTTGAAAAGCCTGAAGGGCACATTGCTCAGGTTTGCCCATGCCCCGTATGAAGTGTAGGATGCCGGGGAGCCTACTTTGGCATCGGGTGCACCGCGATCTTGCACTTCGCAGCTTCCGCCGTTGTCGGAAAGAAACATAATGATCGTGTTCTCCAGCACGCCCTTCTCCTTCAGTGTGCGCACCACCCTGCCTATGCCATCGTCCATTATCTGAATTTGTGCGGCATATACCGCCATCCTTCTGTCCCAAAGCTTTTTTTCTTCATCGGTCAGTGTGCTCCAGGCGGGAATATTTTCATGGCGTGGCGAGAGTGGCTGGTTGGCGTCCAGCAGGCCCAACTGGCGCATGCGTGCAAAACGCTCTACCCTCAGCGAGTCCCAACCTTTCATATAGCTGCCTTCATATTGTGCTATGGCCGCTTCCGGTGCGTGCAGGGGCAAATGCGGCGCCGTATAGGCCAGGTACAGAAAAAATGGCGCTTCACTGCTGTGCGCGTTGATGAATTCCACCGCATTGTCGGTAAAGAAATCCGTGGAATAAAAGCCTTCAGAAGCCGGCTTCACGATGCTGTCATTGCGTGCAAACTTATCTTCATCGGGATGGAAGTAGTGGTAGCCGCTCAGCAGCACCAGTGACTGATCGAAGCCTCTGTAATAAGGCCAGTGCGGCTTCTCCTGGCCTACATGCCACTTACCCGACAGATAGCTTTTGTACCCGGCAGGTTGTAAAGCTTCCGCAATGGTAACGCTCTGCGCTGTGAGATGGTCGGTATATCCCGGCGCGCCCAATTTCTCGCGGTGGTGATCGGCCCAGGCACTGGTGAGATAGCCCACCCCTGCCTGATGCGGGTATAGCCCCGTGAGCAGCGATGCCCGCGAGGGGCTGCAGCGGCCGGTATTGTAAAACTGTGTGAAACGCACGCCGTTGGCAGCCAACGCATCAATGTTGGGCGTGTGTATTTCCGATCCGTAGCAGCCGATGTCTGAATAGCCCATATCGTCGGCTACTATGACTATGATGTTGGGCCTGGATGGCTCCGCGCCGGTATCGTCAGCAGGCTGTGTTTGGCAGGCCACTGAAGTGATTAATGTGCAGATCAGCGTGATGTGCAGATACATACGCATGCAATGCAGTGAAGCAGATTTAAAAATATTCGTAAAGTGAAGATTTTGCATGACTCGGGTGGCTATACTATATAAAATGATTTACCAAATGATTTGCAACAATGAAACACCCTGACGCGGCAGGTGAAATTTCTCACCGATGGCACCATCGTGCACCTCAACCCACTGAGGGGAGTGAAGCAACTGCAACTGCCCGGCGGATTCCAACTGCCTAAATTGTTCGTCGGACAAAGCTTGAGGCGAGCCCATGCCTTGCCAGGCAGTGTAGGCGTTGCTATGTTCTTCATCAATCCTGAAATGATGTATGAGCGCCTTTTCCGCAGGTATTCCTAGTATTTGCAATGACACAGCCGCATCCGGGGCCGGCAGGTCATCGTCATGGTAGTGCCAAACCATCACGGCAGCACAGTTCTGCTGTCGACTGGCCAATGCCTGAACATCCGCCCTGTGCCTAACGCCCTCGGCTATCACTTCATCTACGTTCACAGCATTATTGGATAGCACTTCTACGCGGTTTCCCTGCATCATGCCATACATTCTGAAAATATTCAAAATTGGTTTTGCCACACCGTTGGTGGCCAATGACCTGAAACCCGCAAACCAAGGCTGGTCTACAAAGGTAAATGACCAGCTGGCAACCCTTTCCAAACGAATCTGATAGCGGTCGGCCAGTTCAAAAATTTTGGCAAATGAAGAGGCTGTGTAGCTCGGGTACAAAGTGCCATTGCGATAGGCATTGGACGGAAAATACTGTGAAGACTTTGCCGCACTGCCATCCGGGTCAGCCGCGCCTATAATGACTGGCAGCGCACGATACGACGATTCGCTAATGATGCGAAAGGCATCGGCCAATGACTTCACCTCTCGAGTCATGCCCATGCGTACGTGGTTTCCATCCCCGACCAGTTCGGGGTCACCTTTGGTGCGTATGGTGATGTAGTCCAACGGTGCCCCCTTACGTCCGGTGGCTGCATTTGCACCCTTCTCGCAGTGTTCCAGAAAATCGTTCAGAAAATCTGGCCCGCTGGTGGAGGAGGCGGGCCCTCCTACCCGGGCTGTAGGTAAAGCGCGCTTTACCGCATCGGCCGTGTAGTCGTATAGTTTGAAATATTCCGCGTGGGTACCCACAAACCAATGTCCGAGATTGGGTTCGTCCCACACATCCCAGTACCATGTTTCTACCTCTTCCCGACCATACCGCACCACGCAATGCGACACCCAGCGATGAATAAGTGTCGCCCATTTTTCATAGTCTTTGGGCGGATAGTGATAGCCGGTACGCACAGTATTGGAGAAAGGCGCTTCGTTGTCGGGGTCGGGAGACCAATTGTGCCGGTACGGCTCAGGGCCAGAGGTGAGCGCTTTGGGCATTTGGGCAATGGTGACATTGGGCTTGCCGCCATACTGCAGGTAAACATCAAATATTTGGTCAATCACCGTCCAGTCGTACACAGGATTGCCCTGTTCGTCTTCTGTATACACATTGGTAGATCCCCATTTTAAAGCAATGCGCGGGCCATCGTCGGTATTCAGCAGGTTATGGGTACGGTAGTATACCGGCATGGGGCTGGCGTCATTCAGCTCCGATATCAGCTTTTTCCCAAGTGTGTCGTACGTCACGTTGGACTCATCATAGCCAAAGGCCCATACGGAATACATTTCGCCTATGGGCTTTTCCATATTTATTGTGATGTGAGTAGCCTCTTCTGATGGTTGCGCCCACAGCACAGGGGATATTAACATAACCTGAAGCAGAGATATGGCGGCGCATCGTCCGGAGAATGCCTTCTTTTGCAGAAAAGTGAAAATGGGAAATATTAGGTGCATGCCTGCTAGAAGGATTTAGTATGTCTTTTTACGAGTGTCTAGGAAAAAAAAGCAATATATACAATCCAATAATATGTAATACATAATTACATGTTTTGAATGAAATATTACAGGGTGAACAGCACGAAAAAAAACCGGCCTCTCTTCGCTGGTGGAGGAGAGGCCGGTTTAGCAAAAATGTTCCTACAAATAATATTAGCCCAGATACGGCTTCAGCGATTTGCTGCGCGAGCTGTGTCGCAACCTTCGTGTGGCCTTTTCTTTGATCTGGCGCACACGTTCACGTGTCAGGTTAAATTTTTCGCCAATTTCTTCCAGTGTCATCGTACGGCCACCATTTAGCCCATAGTAATAGGTGATGACGTCGGCTTCGCGCTGGGTAAGGGTGGCTAGGGCGCGCTGAATCTCACGCTGTAGTGAGTCCACCATTAAGCCGGAGTCCGGAGTTTCTTCCAGGTCGCTTTCGAGCACATCGAGCAGACTGTTTTCTTCACCTTGTACAAAAGGCGCATCCATGGAGACATGCCGGCCGGAAATTTTCATATTGGCATTCACCTCGTCGGCGGTCATTTCCAGTGCTTCAGCGAGCTCTTCTGCAGACGGCTCACGTTGAAATTTCTGCTCAAGCTCTGAGAATGTCCGTGAAATCTTATTGAGTGAGCCTACCCTGTTGAGTGGCAAGCGCACAATACGGGAGTTTTCTGCCAGGGCCTGCATGATCGACTGGCGAATCCACCACACGGCATAGGAAATAAACTTAAAACCCCTGGTTTCATCAAATCGCTTGGCGGCTTTTATCAAGCCAAGATTGCCTTCATTGATCAGGTCACCTAATGTCAGTCCGTTGCTTTGATATTGTTTTGCTACCGACACCACAAAGCGCAGGTTGGCTTTTGTCAGCTTTTCCAGGGCTACCTGGTCTCCCTCACGTATTCTCTTCGCCAGTTCCACTTCTTCATCTGAAGTGATCAGATCTACCTTGCCAATCTCTTGTAAATATTTGTCCAGAGACTGACTTTCCCTGTTGGTAATCTGCTTGCTAATCTTTAATTGCCTCATTGAGATATATTAATTTTAGATAAACAACCTTCTATTTCTATGGCACATGCGCCTATACATCCTCGCCGCCCATTTTTCAGCTGGGAGCTTCCAAACAACATAAACGGCCTGAAGAAAATATAATTTGGGTATGATCAGAAAAAGTTGCGCAAAGATACGAAACAAAATAGTAATATGCTGAAAATGCGCCCAGCGACTTACGCACAATGCCTGGTTTAAGATTCATTCTGCCTGCTCATTGATGAAAAGGCTGTAGGCCTCAAAAGACATTCCGGCTGTTTCCTTTGCACCCTTTGTTCCCAAATCTTTATGATAACACCAGCAGTGGCTGAAAGTTCCCTTAAAAGTTAACCAAAGAGCCAAGACTTGTGATACGTCACTTTTTAGCCTGAGTAGAACAAGACAATGCCAGCCCAGGATGGCTTTTCAAATGCTTCCAGCCCTAAAATTGCGGTCTTCGTCACCTCATTTTTCAACGAGAGGTTTAACTTGCCTGGCGTAATACACAGCTTCTATATTAACCCTGCAAAATCATTTCATACGATGAAAACAATGTTGATACTGCTCACGGCAATGGCCATTCATGCTATGGCCCTGGCCCAAACTTCCGACTTCCCTGTGCTGCTCCAGGCACAGCAAAGGATAGACTCCCTGCGAAAAGAAAATTTGTCGCTGAAGATAGTGGATGAGCGAGGCCGGCCCATCAAAAACGCACAGGTGGAAATAAAAATGCTTCGCAACGCTTTTGACTTTGGCTGTGCGATCAGCGCTTCGGGCGCCTTCACCCCGGAAGGCCCCAAGGCAAATATGCAGCAGTATCTGGAAATATTCAGCCAAAACTTCAACACGGCGGTGATGGAAAACAGCCTGAAGTGGCCGGTGATGACCGACAAATCCGGTGAGGTAAAAGATGAAACTGTAGAGCGGGTATGGCGCTGTATAGAGTGGCTCGATGCGCAAAATATTCCGCTGCGCGGACATAATGTGCTGTGGCCCAGTTGGGAAAATATGCCAAAATACCTGAAAGACCACGAAGGGCGACCCTGGGAAATACAAGAGATTGTAGAAGAACGCATGAAGCATGTACTCACCACCTTCCAGGGCAGGCTCTATGAATGGGACCTGATCAACGAGCCGGTGCACCACCGCGATCTGCTCAATATTTTCGGCGAACCAGAATTGGCCTATTGGTTTGAAATGGCCAAAAACTACGACAGCACCACCCCCTTGTACATCAATCAGTGGTATGCCCTCAACGGCACCTACCATCAGGAATATATACGCCTGCTGCACGGACTCCAGCAGGCCAATGCCCCGGTAGATGGGATTGGACTGCAAGGGCACCTTGATGTGGAGCATTTTACCGAAGCGGGCGAGATCGAAAAGATTTGGCAAAAACTGGATGAATATGCCGCTTTTGACTTGCCTATTAAAATAACCGAGTTTGACCTGAACGGCGATGAGGGGGAAGACAAACAGGCGCAGGCGCTGGAGAATGCACTCACCTTGTTTTACAGCCACCCTGCAGTAGATGGCCTGCTGATCTGGGGCTTTTGGGAGCCGGCGCACTGGCGCAAGGATGAACAAGCCGGCCTTTGGCGTGAAGACTGGACGGCCAAGCCGGCTGTAGATGTTTGGAAGAAGTTGGTGCTCGACAAGTGGATGTCGAATGAGTCAGGGAAAACGAATAAGGAAGGTGTATTTGCACCGCGTGTGTTCACAGGCTCTTATGAGGTGGTGGTCAATCATAAAGGTAAAAAGATGCGCCACGTGATGACACTACAGCGGGGTGATGCAGAAAAGGTGCTGACTGTTCAGTAGTCACCTCTGCCGAATAGCTGCATGGAAATGGCTTCAACTCTGAAAATTTGGCATGTGGAAAAACAACATCATACCAATGTGATTCAAATCATAAACATGCACCACAAGCCTGACATAGTATTGCACCAAAAAAAGCATAACCCATGACAAAAGCCACATTTGATACTTCCAAAGTGTACCACCTCAGTGATGCCATAGCCTACGCCGACGGTGGCGTGGTCAGTAAGCAGGTAATGAAATCGAAGGGGGGCAATGTCACCTTGTTTGCCTTCGACAAAGACCAGGGCCTGAGCGAGCACACAGCACCGTATGACGCGCTGGTGCAAATAATAGACGGCAAGGCAGCCATCACCATCGGCGGCGACCGGCACGAGCTGAAGGCAGGGGAATTGATTGTGATGCCAGCCAACGTGCCGCATGCCCTTCACGCCACCGAGCCATTCAAAATGATGTTGGTGATGATACGGGAAGTGGCAGGATGAACAAGAAAATATTTCTGGTACTGCCATTGATACTGGCGGCTCTCATACTGGGCATGTTGGGTGGACTGGTGCGCATGGGCTGGGCCATGAATATGCCGCTGGCCACCGCAGAGCACGGAGCGCTTATGATCGGTAGCTTTCTCGGCACGCTCATATGCCTGGAACGCGTGGTGGTGCTCAAGCATAAACTTTGGTATGTTGTGCCCATCATTTCCGCTCTCAGTCTGCCACTTTTCTACCTTGGCTTTAAGTCCCTGGCCTACTGGTCGCTCATCGTGGGCTCGGCCGGGCTTATCGTGATTTTCATCGAACTCATTCGCCGCTTTTCTTCCTTCTATTTTTACATAATGATGGTAGGCGCCGCGGGCTGGCTCATAGGCAACATTCTGTTGGCTACCGGAAATTTTTACCCTTTGGCGGCACCCTGGTGGATCGTATTTATACTGTTTACCGTGGTGGGCGAGCGACTGGAGCTCAGCAAATTTTTACCCCCGAAAAAGGCCAAAAGTCCTTTGCTCATACTTAGCCTTGCCATCATTCTGGCAGGCTTCCTGCTCGACTTCCACGATGCAGGCCAATGGTTAGCAGGCTTTGGCTTCGTGTGCATAGCAGCGTGGCTCATCAAGTACGACATAGCGCGCAGGAGCCTCAACAAGCCCGGTGTGCATGGTTATACCGGCACGTTGCTCTTTACAGGCTACCTGTGGCTGGTGGTGACGGGCATGTGGATGATGATATCGCCCACTGGCCCGCTCAGTTACGACGCCATACTGCACAGCTTTTTTATCGGCTTCACCTTTTCTATGATTTTCGCCCACGGGCCCATCATTTTTCCGGGTGTGGCCGGGCTGCCACTTAAGCCATACCATCGTTCCTTGTACATCTGGGCCATGCTGTTGCAGGTCTCACTGGCCATGCGCCTCGTAGCGGATGCAGCCCTGTGGCCTGTAGTGCGCAAGGCGGCGGGCATGGCCAATGGTGTCGTCATAGCGCTTTATTTCGTGAATCTTGTGCTGCTTATCGTGCTGGAGCACAGGCAATGGCAGCATTCGACCAGGTCTAAAAAGAAAATGCCAAAACCCGTCGAAGATATTTGAAGCGTAAAAGGCAAACTTTTGCACTGGGTGTTCGGCTGGCCATAGTCAACCTGGTGCTCGCGGGCATCATGGGCGTAGCAATGCGTTGGCATCTTCTTTGGCCCCTACCCGGCCTCAATCTGCGACACTGGACGCATGCCCATTCGCATGTGGCGCTGCTGGGCTGGGTATTTATGGCCTTGATCAGCCTGGTGTATGCCCATTGGCTACCCGATGGCGGACGCTACATCAGGCGATACCGCATTTTTTTGTGGCTTTGCCAGCTGTCGGTAGCGGGCATGGCTATCACCTTCCCTCTCATGGGCTATGCAGCCGCCTCCATCGCTTTCTCCACGCTTCATATGCTGCTTTCCCTGTATGTGGCGCTGATGATCTTTCGGCATACGCGATCGATGGAGGGTTTCGATACGCTGTTGTTACACACCGCACTGTGGTGCATGCTCATATCTGCATTGGGGCCATTGGCACTGGGCCCGCTCTCTGCGCTGGGGTACAAATACACCGTGTGGTATAATGCTGCCGTATATTTTTATCTGCATTTTCAATACAACGGATGGTTCACGCTCTGCCTTTTGGCCATAGTGCTGAGGTGTATTCAAGTGGAAATTGTGCCCAACGGGTCTGGCATATTCTACCTGATTGTCGTTGGGGTGGTGCTGAGCTTTTGTTTGTCGCTGCTGGGCTTTCAGGTACCTGTGTGGATAGTATGGACTGGTATGGCCGGGGCGGTGGTGCAATTGATTGGTCTGGTATGGCTGGCATCGTGCACGTATTCGCCGGTACGCCTGTTGACTAAGCCACACCAATGGCTTCTGTATGTTGCCTTTGCTGCGCTATTGATCAAGTGCGTACTGCAACTGCTGTCGGGCGTGCCCTTCCTCACCGAACTGGCATACAACAGCCGCGATGTGGTGATCGCCTATCTGCACCTGGTGCTTCTTGGATTCGTAACGGCATTACTCTTTTGGCTTTTATGGACACATGGCTTTTTCAGCCATCGCACTGCGGGTTGGTCTATTGGCTTTTTTCTTTTATGCTTTACTGCTACAGAGCTTCTCCTGCTATGGCGCGGACTTTCGGCGTCGTCGGCTGCGCATTTTAGCCCGTTGATCCATTGGCTGTTCTTGATCGCTGCGGCCGGCATGAGCGCAGCATTTGCCTGGCTGTTTTTACTGTCGCAACGCTCCACACCACACCGGCCGCTGCCGATAAAACAATCGCTAGGTCAGTCGATAGCCGGGACGGCCTCATCAGGACACAAACCAATTAGAACGGTCTGACTACCGTTCGACCTTGACAGTTCCGAAACACTCCTTAAATTTGTCGCCCCGCGTGAAAAAGTTTTATAAGAGATACATCAAGTACCCGATTATTCTTGCACTCATACAGTGCCTTCGCTTGCTGGTATGGCTGCTGCCCTGGAAAGTCACGCGCCGGCTCTTTGCTCAACTGGCCGTTATTGCTTTTCATCTTATGAAAAAGGAAAGGCAAAAAACCATGGCCAATCTCGCAATAGCTTTTCCTTCTATAACAGAAAGCGAGCGCTACCGCATGGCCAAAGAAGTGTTTTACAACCTGGGCTTCAACGCCGGCGAGTTGGCCATAAAACTGCATGTGCAAGACAAAAAGCGCTTCTTTTCTAACGTGACGGTGGAAGGAGAAGAAAATGCGCGCCAGGCCTTTGCCCGCGGTAAGGGTGTACTGTTTATAGTGCCGCACCTGGGCTGTTGGGAAGCTATGCCCAAAGGCTTTACCATGCTGGGGTACCCGGCAGGTGCTGTGGGCAAGCCGCTGGCCAACCGGCAACTCAATGCCCTGGTGATGAAAGAGCGGCAGCGCATGGGCTTTACCATATTGCCGCGCGGCAGTGGTTACAAAACCATTCTCAACTTTTTGAAGGAAAACAATGCCCTGGGCATGCTCATCGATCAGGACACGAAGGTGAAGGGGGTTTTCGTCGATTTTTACGGCACGCCGGCCTACACGCCCATCGGCACCGCCATGCTTGCGCTCGACTCTGATGCGGCAGTATTCACCATGGCCTACGTACCTGACGGCAGGCATCACTACCGGCTCATCATTGGCGAGCCCATACCCATAGTGCGCAGCGAAAATCGCACTGAAGACATCAGGCGCAATACAGAGAATTTTCATAAAGCTGCTGAAACGCTCATTCGCGCGTATCCAACGCAGTGGGTGTGGATGCACCGGCGATGGAAAACCACCCCTGAGAAGGTGGCCAGAAAAAGGTCTTAGCTTTTTAGTACAACATCGTACAGATCTTTACGGCGGTCTTTCAGGTTGCGCACGCTGCCGATCTCGTGCAGCTCCATCAGCAGGTTCAGGTCTACATCCACGATCATGGTCATCTCAGTATTAGGTGTAGATTCCGCCTTTACGGCATTGGTAGGAAAGGCAAAGTCCGACGGAGTGAGCACGGCAGACTGGCCATATTGAATGTCCATATTGCTCACTTTGGGCAGGTTGCCCACAGAGCCGGTGATCACCACGTAGCATTCATTTTCTATGGCACGGGCCTGGGCACAATGGCGCACGCGCATGTATCCGTTTTGTGTGTCGGTCTGAAACGGCACAAAAAGTATTTGCATGCCCTGATCGGCCATGATCCTCGACACCTCCGGAAACTCCACATCGTAGCAGATCAGCACGCCCACCCTGCCGCAGTCGGTATCGAAAATTGGTATTTCATCACCGCCCACCATGCCCCAGGCTGTCTTTTCGGAAGGCGTGATGTGTATCTTGGTGTAGCTGTCGCTGGAGCCATCGCGCCGGCACAGGTAGCCGCGGTTCAGCAGGCGACCCCGCTTGTCGATGTAGGGCATGCTGCCGGTAATGATGTTGATGTTGTAGGAAACGGCCAGTTCTTTAAACTTCTGATGCAGCGGTTCGGTGAAGTCTGCCAGCTTGCGTATGGCATCTGCCTCGTGGAGGTGATTGTAATCGGCCATAAGCGGTGCCTCGAAAAACTCCGGAAACAGTATGAAATCAGAGTGGTATCCACTTACCGCATCCACATAAAACTCCATCTGGCTGTACAACTCCTCCAGGTTTTTGTACAGGCGCATCTGCCATTGCACCAGTCCTACCCTTATCACAGACTTTTTGTTTTCTGCCAGCTGGCGCTCATCGAGGTAGTAAATGTTGATCCATTCTATGAGCGTGGCATACTCCAGCGATTCCTTATCGCCGGGCAGATAACCCTTCAGAATTTTGCGCACATGAAAGTCATTGCTGAGCTGAAAGGTGAGCGTGGGATCATATATTTCTTTGCGCTTCACCTTGTCGATGTACTGGCGCGGAGAAAATTTGTCGGCATAGGTGGCGTAGTTGGGTATACGGCCACCTGCCACTATAGCCCGCAGATTGAGCGTTTCGCACACCTCCTTGCGGGCCTCGTACAAGCGGCGCCCCAGGCGCAGGTCGCGAAACTCCGGATGCACAAATACCTCAATGCCGTACAGCACGTCGCCTTTGGGGTTGTGGGTAGAAAAGGAATAATTGCCCGTGACTTCGCGATAGGTGTGGTTGTCGCCAAACTTGCTGTAGTCTACAATGAGCGCCAGGGCCCCGGCCACCACTTTGCCATTGACCTCAATGCACAACTGGCCTTCCGGAAATATTTCCAACAGCTTTTTAATATGCTGCTCCTGCCATAGCTCGCCACCCATGCCGGAATAGGCCACCCGCATAGATTCGCGCAGGTCGAAGTAGTCGTCGATGCTGAGCGGTCGCAGCTCTATGCTCAAGCCTTTCTCACGCTTTTTGGCAGGCAACGCTTTGGGTTTCTTATTTCTGGATTTCTTCTTTTTCTCCGGCTGGATCATACTGAAAGTATTTTAAAAAATTTGCAGCAAGATGCTGATAAAAATTCGATTTCTACAATGTACAACGGGGGCCTCTGCGAATTGTTGAAAGCCACTGGCATACGCCATATATATTTTGGTGCCGTATGAAGTCCAACCATTTCTCCCTCTTTGCAACCACTGATTGCCTTGGGTGAAGGGCATAAAAAAACCCCTGCCGTTAGTGCAGAGGCCTTTTTTGTGTTTTTGATGTCGGCCTTATTCGGCAGACTTCACCGTTTTGATGATACGGCCTGCCACCTTGTATGGGTCTGCGGCAGAGTTTGGTCGGCGATCTTCCAACCAGCCCTTCCAGCCGTTTTCTACAGTAGCTACCGGTATGCGTATAGAAGCGCCACGGTCGGAGATACCATAAGAAAATTTGTCGATCGACTGGGTCTCGTGCAATCCGGTGAGGCGCATTTCATTGTCGGCGCCGTACACGGCAATGTGTTCTTTGATCACCGGTGCAAATGCCTGGCATATTTTATCGTAAGTCTCTTTGTTGCCGGCTTCGCGCAGCGTAGAGTTGGAGAAGTTGGCGTGCATACCAGAGCCATTCCAGTCGCCTTTGATGGGCTTGCAGTGCCAGTTGACGGATAAGCCATACTTTTCTGCATTGCGTTCGGCCATATAGCGGGCCACCCATATCTGGTCGCCTGCCTCTTGTGCTCCTTTGGCAAAAATCTGGAATTCCCACTGACCAGTGGCCACCTCGGCATTGATGCCCTCAATGTTCAAGCCCGCTTCGATCATTTGATCGAGGTGTTCTTCAATGATGTCGCGTCCGAAAATATTCTTTGCACCCACACCGCAGTAGTAGGGTCCTTGCGGAGCGGGATAGCCGTTGGCCGGGAAGCCCAGCGGCTTGTTGGTTTCCAAGTCCCAGAGAAAATACTCCTGCTCAAAACCAAACCAAAAGTCATTGTCATCGTCGTCGATGGTAGCCCTTGCGTTGGACACGTGCGGTGTGCCATCGGCATTGAGCACCTCGGTCATCACCAGGTAGGCTTCTTTACGGGCCGGATCGGGAAAAATGGCCACCGGCTTGAGAAGACAATCCGAAGCACCACCTACGGCTTGCTCGGTCGATGAACCGTCGAAGGACCATACAGGACAACTCTCCAACTTTCCGTCAAAATTCTTTACGATCTTGGTCTTGCTCCTCAGACTCTGGGTTGGCTTGTAGCCATCGAGCCAGATGTACTCTAACTTAGTTTTTGCCATGTCAATGATTATTGTTTTAAGGGATGATTAAAAATAGTGCCTCGGTTATAAAATTTATGATTTACAAATTTCTTCATAAATCAACTTTATATTTACGACAAACATAAACAAAGCACATCATTTTTGAAAATATGAATTGAATATTTGATTAAAAGTCAATTCTTCACACCGACAAGCCCTGAATTATCGAAATTTCACACATTCCGCCTAAAAATAAACCCGCCTTCACAATAGCATGAGCAATCTACTGCATTTGCCCACCTTGATTTGCCCTCGCGTCAAACCTACATTTGCGCAAGTATGGTTGATTGCCCTGAAAATCTGACCCAACCGTCAGGGCTACTACTTTACTTTATTTGAGGCTCTATCACGGCGCTTTCGCATACATAGTCGGGGATTATTCCTGTGCTTCTGATCAATTCCTTCGCGCGCTCAGGCAGGGTATTGCCGGTGAGCACCAGGGCGGTATCAAGCCCAAATTTATTGCCGCCGATGATGTCGGTCATGAGGGTATCGCCCACCATCAGTATCTCTTCTTTCTCCAGCTGGCGAAACTGCTGGATGTGCTCATAGGCAAATATGAACATTTGCGAGTCGGGCTTGCCAAAGCGGATAAACCGCTTGCCCACGATATGCTCTGCCATATGGGCAATGCCGCCAATGGCCACAGCCACCTCATGCTTCGACACCGGATACGACATGTCGGTGTTGGCCACAATGACGGGTATGCTTCGCTTGCGCATCAAATTGATCATTTTATTGATGTCGTGGTTCCAGTCAAAGCCCTCGTCGTCCAGCAGCACCAACGCGCTGATATCGCTGAACTGCTCATATTCCAGCTTGGCCATGGAAATGGTGTGCAGTCCGGCAGTTTGTATGTAGTGTGCTGAATTTTCTGTTCCCAGATAAGCCACCACGCCGTCTTTTACCTTCCGGCGCAGATACTCACGCGCAATCATGCCGGAAGAAATCATTTTGTCTTCGGTGATCTCAGGAAGCCCCAGGCGCTGATATACCTGTGCCAGCTCCTGTGGGCTACGGGAGGCATCGTTGGTGAGTATATAGTAGGCTATGTTTTTTTCCTTCAGGTAGGCAAAGGTTCCTTCAATGCCGGGGAGCAGGCCTTTGTAGTTTTTCAACACGCCAAAGGCATCAAAAAATACAGCTTTGTACTGCGACACCACTTTTTTGAAAGATCGCATAGTTTCTCAGATTTTAAGGGCTTTTAATATTTTGTCGGCATCGAAGGTGTCTATCGAGGGAATGTACGTCTCGAAAGCTTCTTTCTGTAGCTTGGTGGCATATATCTCGTGAAAGAAATAGCGCCCGTCTTTCACCACATAGTTGAGAATGAAAAACCTATAGGCTTCTTTTATAAAGCGTACCTCGGGCTCGGTGAGGGGGTACACCTTGTGGTATTCCTTCAGAAACAGAATAAACCGGTCTTCCATGAGTGGGTCTACCACGTAGCTGAAGATGGTTTTGTCGCCCACGGTAGAGCATACGCGACTGAAAAAATAGAAATCCATAATGCGCGAACTCATGCGAAACCAGTCGTAATCCCACCGGGAGAAAAAGTTGAAGCCATCGTCGACGGAGAAGTTGCCGATGTTCCAGTCTATAAATACCGGAATGGCCGTGAAGGCGTCGGTATTGAGCACGTCGAGATTGTCGAAGAATATGTCGATCTGCCGCTGAATGGCGTCTTCATTCATACGGTGCTCGTACTTGCCTGCGTCGGTGTTCAATATTTTTTGCAGGTGCTCTACGTCCTTGCGCATCGTCTTACGCCAGGCTGGCAGCACATTACGTATTTTATGGCAGCTTTTGTGAAAGTGGGCCAATTGACTGCCGAGCTTTTTTATCTGTTCTTCATCGAGTATGCGCGGCGGTTTGTTTTTCACATTGATGGGCCTGTAAAAAACCACCCAGGCATCTATGGTGGTGTCTCTGTAGCGATAGGTGAATACATTGCCGCCTTTGGTAAGGGAGTGGGCCAGGAAGTTTTCGAACGGAGCGGGCAGGTTTACCGCCAGTGCATTGATGGCCGTATGGTCTTCCACAAAATCTTCATAATAGCCAAAATACGACAGCTTGGCGATCACAATGTCTTCCTCATCTACAAACTTGAGCCTGAACACATGATTGGTGGACACCCGGGCTGATATATCCGTGACAGAACTCACCACTCTGGAAGAATCATAGTGTGCCCATGCCTCTTCTATAATGGCCGCAAAATCTGGTATTTTCATTAACATAAAAAGGGTACTTTATTGAGTGAAACCTGGCATTGGCCAATCTTTCAATGCTCAGATAATTTCAAAATATCGCTTCAACTCCCAGTCGCTCACGTGCTTCATATACTGCCTCCACTCCCACTCCCGTGTGCTGGTGAAGTGCGAAACAAAAGCATCGCCAAACAGCTCGACGGCTACTTCCGATTCTTTCATTTCTTGCGTGGCATCCCACAGTGTGTGTGGCAATACGCCATACTCTTTTTGCAGGTAGCCATTGCCGGTGGTCGGCGGCTGCTCCAGCGCCAGCTTGTGCCTGATGCCATACAGACCGGAAGCAAGGCTGGCGGCTATGGCCAGGTAAGGGTTGCAATCGGCACCGGGCACCCGCAGCTCCAGGCGCATCAGCTTTTCATCTACCTTGATCACCCGTGCGGCTGTGGTGCGGTTGTCGATGCCCCAGGTAAGTGTGGTCGGTGCCCAGGCGCCCTCCACCAGCCGCTTATAGCTGTTGACTGTAGGTGCGTACATGGGCAGCACGTGCGGCAAACAATGCAGCACACCCGCCACATAGTGGCGCATCAGTGCGCTCATGCTGTGCTCCTCTTCCTGATCGAAAAACAGGTTGACACCCTCTTCGCTCCACAGGCTTTGGTGCAGGTGCCCGCCACAGCCCGGCAGCTCGTTGTGCCACTTGGCCATAAAACTGGCCATAATGCCGTGGCGATAGGCGATCTCCTTTACACCGGTTTTGAACAGCGCGGCATAGTCGGCAGCCTGCAATGCAGGTGCGGCATCAAAGGTTGCCTCCAACACGCCGGGCCCCGTTTCGGTGTGCAATGCTTCCAGCGGCAGGTCGAAGGCTTTGAGCTGTACGAACAGGTCATTGTAGAAATCACTGTTGAGCGACTGGCGCAACGTTGAGTAGCCAAACATGCCGGGGGTAAGCGGCACAGGCTTTTTATAATCTTTGTCGGCAAACGAAGTGGGTGTTTCGCGGAAGTTGAACCATTCAAATTCCTGTGAGCATTTGGTGGCGTAACCCTCCTTTTGGCACTGGGCCACTATTTTTTTCAGCAGTGTGCGCGGGCAGGCGTTGGCGTAGGGGTTTTCATCTGTATCGAAGTCGGCCAGCAAAAAGGGTGTGTCCTGTTGCCAGGGCACCTTGCGAAAGCTTTCTAGGTCTATCTTTGCCTGCCCGTCGGGGTAGCCGGTATGCCAGCCTGTGAGTGCAGTATTGGTGTAGCACTGATCGGCACTGTCCCAGCCAAAGAGCACATCGCAAAAGCCTATGCCGGCGTGCAGGCTGGAGATTATCTTTTTCCTGCTCAGTATCTTACCGCGCAGCACACCATCGATGTCCACTATGCCTATTTGTACTTTATCGGTCGGGCTGTTTTCCAGCTCTTGAATGATGTGCCGGATATCAATTTTCTTTTCCATAGGTGGTGGGTGAGTTTTGCGTAATGGCTTTGCGTCAGGCGGGGCTGAGTTGCTGCTGCCACTTCCATGCGGAGCGCATCATCTCGTCTAGCTCCAGTGTCGCCTTCCACCCGAGTTCTTCATTGGCAAATGTGGTGTCGGCCCATACCTGCTCCACATCGCCCGGCCTACGGCCTACCACCTGGTAGTTGAGCTTTTGGCCTGTTACACGTTCAAACGACTTCACCACCTCCATCACCGAATAGCCGTGTCCGGTGCCCAGGTTGAAGACTTCCGTGTTTTTTCGTTGCTTATGCTCCAGCATGCGTGCTACGGCTATCACATGCGCTTTGGCCAGGTCTACCACGTGTATGTAATCGCGGATGGCCGTGCCGTCGGGCGTGTTGTAGTCATCGCCAAATATGCTCAGTTTCTCGCGGATGCCGGCGGCGGTTTGGGTGATAAAGGGCACCAAGTTGTTGGGTACGCCCAGTGGCAGCTCGCCGATGAGGGCCGATGGGTGTGCCCCTACAGGGTTGAAATACCGCAAAGCAATGGCCTTGAGCTGAGGCTGCGCCGCACATGCATCGCGTATGATCTCTTCGGAAATTTGCTTGGTATTGCCATAAGGCGATTCGGCCGGTTTTATCGGCGACTGCTCCGTCACGGGCAACTGGTCGGGCTGGCCATACACGGTGCACGATGATGAAAAAACCAGGTTTTCTATGTTGCGCTCCGGCATCAACTGCAGCAGGTTAATGAGCGATACGAGGTTGTTCTGGTAATAATGCAAGGGCTTGGCGACTGACTCGCCCACCGCTTTGGAAGCTGCAAAATGAATGATTGCCTCTATGCCTTTGTGCTGGTTGAGAAAAGCCTCTAGCCTGGGCCGGTCGCAGATGTTGAAATAATCGTATACAGGCTGTGCTCCGGTTATTTTTTCTATGCGCTCTACTACCTGTTGCTCTGAGTTGGAGAGATCATCAATGATCAACACGTCGTAGCCGCTGGCCATAAGCTCTACCACGGTGTGCGAGCCAATGTAGCCGGTGCCGCCGGTTACCAAAATTTTTCCTTTCATATGTTAGCTGGGTTGGTTGTGCAGAAAATTTATACCGCTCAGGATTTGAAGAAGCAATGCAGTGAAAGGCTAGCGTTTAGCCTTTTTGCCTTTTTTAAATGGCCTGCCGCCTCCTCCTCCACGGTTTTTCGACGGATCGTATTTTGGCGCCTCGCCTATGTGCGCAGGCAGCTTTACCTTAGGCACAGGCTTGCCCAGCAACCGCTCAATGGCGGCGAGCTGATATTGCTCCTTTTCAGTGACAAAAGTAAAAGCCACTCCTTTGGCTTCGGCGCGTGCCGTACGACCTATGCGGTGTATATAGTCCTCAGCATCGTTGGGCACATCGTAGTTGATCACCAGGTCGATGTCTTCTATGTCGATGCCGCGAGAAAGAATATCTGTCGCCACCAGTACATTCAGCTTGTTGGATTTAAAATCATTCAGCACGCGTTTGCGCTCATCTTGCTCCAGATCGGAATGAATGTCTTTTACCGATAGGTCTTCCTTTTGCAGATCGCGGCTCAGCGCTTTGGCGCTCACCTTGGTAGAGCAAAAAACGATGACGCTCTTGAGCGGCTTGGAGGTAAGAATGTGTTTTACCAATGGTATTTTCTGATTGTCGTACACCATGCAGGCAAACTGCGCGATATTTTCTGGCGGCTTCGACAGCGCTATGGTAATTTCCTCGGGGTCGTTCAGTATTTTCTTCGACAGCTCCCTGATCTTGGTTGGCATAGTAGCAGAGAACAAAAGCGTTTGCCGCTCTTTGGGCACATTGCTTATTATTTTCATGATGTCGTCGAAAAACCCCATGTCGAGCATTCGATCGGCCTCGTCGAGTATGAGGTGCTTCAGCCCCGATACTTTTACATAACCCAGGTTCAGATGCGCCTGCATGCGGCCTGGTGTGCATATCACCACATCGGCACCTTCTGAGAGCGCCTGCTTTTCGCGTGCAAAAGAGGCGCCGTCGCCCCCACCATATACGGCTATGGAGCTCAGTGAGGTGAAGTACGAAAGCCCCTCCATTTGCTGGTCTATTTGTATAGCCAACTCACGCGTGGGCACTATGATGAGTGCCTTGATGAGGTGGTGATCCTGGTCTTGGCTTTGGATCAGGTGAATGATGGGCAGAAGAAATGCGGCCGTTTTGCCTGTGCCTGTTTGTGCTGAAGCGATCACGTCGCGTCCCTGCATGATCACCGGTATGGCGCTGGCCTGAATAGGCGTTGCTGTTTCGAAACCGATTGCTTCTATGCCTTCCAGCAGCCGGGCATCCAGATTAAATTCGTTGAACTTCAAAAGCTTATTTATTGATTAGTGAGCCGCGAAATTAGGCAAAATTCGGGTGAATCTAATTTTTGTTGCTGAATTGAAAATGAAGTGCGGGCTGCACCTTGTGATGATATAGAGGATTTGTTCAGAAATAAATTGATCCTCGACACATTCAAGTCTTGCATTTTTTGCAAAATCTTACACAAAGCGACCTTAGCCATTGTGTAAACCAGCACCACTTCATCTGGCTGACTTTGCCCGATCATCTCCTATGGTTGTTAAAACATCTCAAAAAAGTCAGTCAACAAAAATCGCCACGCTACTCAATTGTATCCGTGCTGCAGTTGGCCTGCCATGGCCATGAAATAGACTGGCATTCATTAGTTGCATTTAATGCAAATCTTACATAATCACAGTGCACGCAATAATGCTTAGGCCATGTGGCCTTCATAAGTCGAAATTTGCATCATGGTGCGCAGTGACTGCCTTGATCATCCTGTGGCGGGCACGCGCCGATCGGTGGAGATGATATTGATAGTAAGATGAAAAGTGTGTCCAACTTTAGTAAAGCCGGCCTGCTGGCTGGTTTAATTTTTTATTTTTTCTCACTCAACAGTCTCTTCGCCCAGACGACCTACTACAGCCGGAGCAACGGCAACTGGTCAGACCTCCAAAGCTGGTCTACCATCAGCCACATGGGCGCAGCCGCCACGGCATTGCCCGGCAGCAGCACTACCGACAGAGTCATCATATCTGCCAACGACGCTATAGTGCTCGACATAGATGCAGATATTGCCTCGCTCATAGTAGGCAATGCAAGTGCCGCCGGGGTGCTTACCATTGGCAATGACAACACCAGCCGCGCGCTCACCGTGAATGGGCCTGTAACCGTAGGCGTGAACGGCGTGCTTCAGCGAAACAGTGCACTCACTGCAGGCAGCCACACCATGCGCATCACTGGCGACCAAGGCACGCTTACCAACAATGGCCAGATCAACTTTTCTGACCTCGCCAGGCCGGTAGCTGGCTGGGCTACGGTAGATCTTTACTTCGAGGTGGGCGGCAATGTGGAGTTGAAAGGAAATGCCCCCGCGTCAAGGTCCTCCTTGAACAGCCTCATCATCAATAAAAACAACAGGACCATAGCCGTAGGCAGCCACTGGACGGTGGCCGAGCTGCTGTACATACAGGCTGGCTACCTTGATCTGGGCAATGCCGCCAACCAATACACCATCAACAGCGCTGTGACTACGCCTGCCGACTCGGCCCAAATAAGGATCGACATCAACGGTCAGCTCCGGATCTACGGCACTCAGACGTTTCCCTCGGGCTACTCTACCATTATAGCCGGCGAAAATGGTACGGTGGAGTATACCGGCACCAATCAGGCAGTGGCCAGTGCGGGTGTAGTGAAGCATTTTGAAAACCTGGTACTCAGTGGCAGCGGCACCAAAGTGCTGACCGATGATTTGATCGTACGAAAAAATCTGAGCATTGCCACTGGCAACACGTTTAATGCCTCCGGAAGAAATATTTGGCTGGAAGGCGACTTTGCCAACAATGGCAGCTTCACGCCAGGCGCCGGCACATTTACCATGGGTGGCATCCGCAACCAAACCATCAGTGGCACGGCCAGTTTCAACCGGCTGGCCATCGACAAGCCGAGCACATCGGTGAGCGCAGTGGCTCAGGCAGTATTGACCGCAGCCATAGAAACGCGCCTGCTGCAGGGCCGGCTGGACCTGGGCAGCCTGACAGGCCACAGCCTGGGAACAGTCACCGGCAATGGAATATTGGCACTGTCGTCCGCAGCAGCAGGCACCACTACTTTTCCTGCAGGTAATTACACCAACTTTCTCACCGCCGCCGGCAATGGTGTGGTGGAATACAACGGCAATGTCAGCTACAACATAGGCCCGGCGCCGCACAGCTATGCGCACATGCATATCGCCGGCAATGGCACCAAGTCCATCGGCGCAAATACCAACATCCTGAAAGACCTGCAGATTCTGCCGTCGGCTATATTTAATACGGCTGCCTACACCGCCAATATTGGTGGCAACCTGCTAAACAATGGCGCCATCGCCGGCACGGGAACGCTCAATTTCAACAACACCACGCTGGACCAGACGATATCGGGCAGTGGCACCAGCCATTTGCATAACTTAAGGCTAAGCAAAGGCTCCGGGCTCAGGCTGCTGCTCGAAATGGATGCCCGTGTGGACAATGAGTTGGCATTGGCCAATGAAGGCAATCTATACCTGGGCGTCAATGACCTCACCATTGGGCCCAATGCCAGCATCCGCGGTGCTTCCAATGGCACAGGTATAGCCAATTTTTCGGCTTCGCGTATGATACAACAAGATGGCACCAACTCTGCGCGCGGTGTACTGGTAAAAGAAGGCACTACCACAGCCCAACTCACCAGACTTTTTCCCATTGGCACAGGCAGTATATACAGCTATGTGAATGTGACACAATTGAGTGCAACCATCACCGGTGTGGGGTCTATTTCGGCTAAGGCCATACCCCTGCCCTCCTCCAAAAACAATCTGGTGAAGCGGTATTTCCGGCTGCGCAAAAACAACATCAGCAGCATTGGCAATGCCCGTATGATTTTCAAATACGATCCTTCGGAAATCAGCATAGTGGGCAGCCCCACGCTGCAGGTAAAGCGCTCTGCCGACAATGTGGAAAATGATGTGAACGGTAGCTTCGTAAATACCGCTTCGAGCACATTCGGAGTAAATGCCGCAGGTAATACCTTTTTGGAGCTTGAATGGCGTGCCGGCGATCCTGCCAATTTTGCCAAAACCTACTACAGCTACCAGTCGGGCCCATGGGAAACACCCAATACATGGACCACCGACCCCACAGGCACTATACTGCAAGGCCAGCCTGCGGCTGGCGGGCCCGACAATGGCGACCGTGTGATCGTACTCAACGGCCGCAACGTGGCCATTACCGCAGCCGATGTGAAGCAGCTCACGTCATTGGAAATACAAAATGGCGGTACGCTGGATATACAATCCTTTGGTGGCCACGCCTTTGGCAATATCTCCGGTGCAGGCTTGCTGCGTATGGCCACCATCAATGTGCCGACCGGAAACTATACTGATTTCACATCGGCCGTTGGCGGCACCATAGAATATTACAATTACACCGGCGCCCTCGACCCGGCCATCACACAGTATAACAACCTGATATTTTCAGGAAATGGCGTGAAAACTATAGGCCCGGCAAGCGCTGCCAACCGCACCTGGACCATCATCGGCAACCTAACTATAGACGGTGGCACCTTGCGGCTTGGCGCAGTGAATAACAGTGTGCTTACCATCGACGTATTAGGCGATGTGGCCATCAATGCCGGCGCTGCCATCACTATAGGAAACACGAGTATACATGCGCTCACATTCCACGGCAATGTGACCAATAACGGCTCCGTAGACCTGGTAAACAGCGCCCAATACAACGATGCTGCGGGTAGCGGTGCGGCCATTCTCACAATGAAAGGCGCCACAGACAATTACTTCATGGGCAATGGCCCCAAGCTGGACCTTTACCGCCTGATCGTGGACAAAGGTGTGGACCAGACGTACCTGTTGGACTTTAACCCAGCCAATATGGTGCTGTATGGGCGGGTAGACCAGGCCAACGGCTCTACCTCCGGCATCTACACGCAGGAAAATCCGGAAATTCTCAAAGCGCTGTGGGTGAAAAACGGCACGCTCAAGCTGGGTTCCAACATCAACATACCCCGGCTTTCAAGCGGAGGAAATGACTTTTTTATACCAGAGAATGGTGCCATTTGGCTCAATGGCGGCACCGTAGCCACCAACAACAGCACGGGCGGCTCAGGCAATACTGGCCTCACACTCTACGGAAAGCTGCGCGTGACCAGCGGCATCTGGCGTGGTAACGAGAGTGCGGGCATCGTGTACCGCACCATTTCGGAGCTCATCATTGAGGGTGGCCTTGTAGAGGTGAGTCAGTTTCGCGCATCCAGTGGCGGCTCCCTGGGCGCATCTTTCAACAGGAGCGCCTACGTGCAGTCGGGCGGGCACATGATCATCACCGGCGATGGCGAGACCAACGGATCTTCTGCCCAATTCAGCCTGGACAAAATATCCAGTATTTTCAGAATGTCGGGCGGTATATTGACCATTAGAAAGGCTAGTGGCACAGGTGCATTGTTCATCAATGCGGCCAGCGACAATTTTGAAGTGACTGGCGGAGATGTGCGCATTGTCACAGAAAACAACTCGGCATTCAACATAGAATCTACAGTGCCACTGTATAATCTGACTTTGAGCAAAGGAAGCGGCACAGCCAATGTGGATATAGCGGGCAAGCCACTGACCATACTGAACGACCTGACAATAAATGCCGGCGTGGTGCTGAGGGCAAACAATAACGACCTCAGCATCGGGCGCCACCTTACCAGCACTGGCACATATACCCCGGGCACCAATACCACCACATTCAGCGGCCGGTCGGCCAGTCAGAACATAACCACTGCCAATCCGCTGGATTTCCACCACCTCACCCTGATCAATGCACAGGCAAATGGCACACTGCTGCTCGGCGGCGCGGGCAATGTGGCCGTGAGGGGCAATCTGCGCATAGAAGCGGGCACGTTGGCCGATGGTGGCAAAACAGTGGACATAGCCGGCGACATATTTAACGCGGGTGTGCACAGCGGTGCAGGCAAGTTGCGAATGATCAATACCGTGGCAACACAGGCGGTGATAGATGGTACGGCCAGCGGGCAATTAGGCAATCTTGAAATCAATGATCCGCAAGGGGTGTTGCTGCAAAACAGCCAGACCATGCACGGCAGCCTCACGTTGACACAGGGCATCTTTAATATTGCCGATAAAAACCTGGCCTTTACGGCATCAGCCAATATCGTAGTAAGCGGTCCCACGACTACCAAGAAAATCCAGACCAATGGCAACAAGTCGGACGGGGGCATCACGAAGCACTTCGGTGCTCCGGGCACCTTCACCTATCCCTTTGGTGTGGCCGGCCTGTATACACCGGCCACCGTTACGGTGAATTCGGCCTCGCCATTGGGCAGCATCACGCTGAATCCGGTGAATGACCAGCATCCATTTGTCACCAACAGCAGCGCACTTGAGTACTACTGGACGGCCTCCTCCACCGGCTTTGACGGAAGCAAGTCGATTTCTTACAATTTTACCTACGACCAGAGCGATGTTGCGGGCTCCGAACCACAGTACATAGCCGGCTACTACAACAACGAAGCAAACTGGCTACAGGGCGCTCCGGTAAACACAGGCACCAATGTGATCACCATTAACAATCTGCCCGCCATCGATGGCGACTATACCGCCGGAAGATCCACCGCCCTTGGCACCATTGTGGCCTACTACAGCCGGGCCAATGGCAGTTGGAACGACGGCAACACATGGTCTACCGTGGGGCACGGCGGGCCGGCCGCAGGCAGTGAACCCGGCGCTACCAACCCGGTACTCATCGGCGATGGCCTTACCTACTTCCATACCATCACCATCAGTGAAAATGCAAAAAGAGCAGGCACACTGAAGCTGGACTCCGGCAGCGTGCTGGATCTCGGCACTACCGTCAATCATAATTTCGGATTTTCCATACAAGAAAAAGTAAAAGGCAATGGCACACTGCGGCTCTCCTCCAGCTCCGGCACTGCCACTTTTCCGTCGGGCGACTTTGGTGATTTTCTTTCACCCTCTGGTGGCACA
Organism: uncultured Roseivirgaceae bacterium; assembly: GCA_964596645.1. Classification (GTDB taxonomy): domain Bacteria; phylum Bacteroidota; class Bacteroidia; order Cytophagales; family Cyclobacteriaceae; genus CAVQEK01. The sequence goes on along the minus strand of CAZQVB010000016.1, from coordinate 53,757 downwards.
GTAGAGTACTACGGATCGGGCAGCAACTTTACTCTTCCGGTCACCTCGCAAACGCCAATTTCCATCGCACTGCTGAACTACAACAACCTGGTGATATGGCCCAATGGCAACAACATTACCTTTCCCAATGAAAACCTCCTCATTCACAATGACCTGACTATAAAAGCCGGTGCGGGCAATGCACGACTCAGCAGCAATACTGCCGGCCGCGGCTCGCTGGATATAGGGAATGACCTGGTGGTGGATGGCAGGTTGCAGTACATGAATGGCCAGAGCCGGGAAATTGTAGTACGAAATGACTTAAAAATCGGGAATACCGGCGTATTCCAGGTGACCAATTCAAGTATAGATCCTCAGCCGAACACGCTCGTGCTATATGGCAGCATGCACAATGACGGTAATTTCGATATGGTGAACAATAATAAATACTGCGACACCTACTTTCTGGGCGACACCGATGAAAGCCTGACCGGCAGCGGCAACAGAACAGACTTCAACCGGCTGATCATCAACAAAGGCACCACGCAAGATCCGGTGCTGGAGGCCAACCTGAACAACTTCGCCTTACAGGCTTCGGTAATGGGCAGCACCAAAGCCCTGGAGCTGCAAAACGGCACATTCAAGCTCACTAGCAATCAAAATCTCAACATCAGCAGTGGAGATAACGGCACGGATTATTCCATTCCCAGCACCGCACAGCTTTGGGTGAATGGCGGCAACATAAGCCTGACCAACACCGGCACAGGCGCCGGACTGCTGCTCGCCGGCAAGCTGCGGATAGACGCCGGAACTATGCACATAGAAGGAGGAGGCACCAACGACAACTATATAGAAATAGCGGGAGCCGGCAGACCAACCATTGAGATCAATGGCGGGGAGCTGCGCGTGGGATCGCAGATACGCCGCGCCAACACCTCCACCATCAGCGCCATCAGGTATATACAAACAGGGGGATTAGCTGTGTTGGGCACACAATCGGCACCGACCGCCAACAGGGCCCTGCTCGAAGCACTCAATGCAGGCAGCGCCTTCCAAATGTCGGGCGGCACGCTGCAAATCACCCGGCAGCAATCGGGCACTGCCACCATTGCCGCGCTCTACCTGCAACCTATGACCAGCAGCATAACGGGCGGCACCATAGAAATCGGTAACATGCTTACCCCGGCCAATCAGAACATGCACCTCTACAGCCAGGTGCCTCTGCACAACCTGGTGATCAACGGCCACAACGCACCAAAGGCCACCCTCACAGTGGGCAACCTGAGGCTGAAAAACAATATGACCATACAAAGCGGGGCTGAATTCAACGCCAACAACTTCGACCTCTTTTTGGAGCGCGACTTCACCGCAAATGGCACGTACACATCCGGAAGCAATACCACGCATTTCCATGGCATCATCCACGACCAGACGCTGGCAGGCAGCGGAGCCATCAACTTTCACAACCTGTGCATAGAAAATGTGAAAAGCAGTGGCACTGTGGCTTTGGCGAGTCGGGTGATCGTGCATAAAACGCTGGACCTTGCAGCCGGCACGCTGCACGACAATGGCCAAACAATAGAAGTGCGCGAGCGCGTGAACAATTTCGCCCGCCATACCAGCAGTGGCCCAGGCAAAATGCTCTTCAACGGATCCTTGAAGCAAATACTGGCAGGCGACGGTTCAGGGCAGTTTAGCAACGTAAGCATCAACAACACCCAGGGTCTGGAGCTCTCTGCTGTACAGACCATCAACGGGATCCTGGAGTTCGTAACCGGCAAACTGAACATTCGCGCCACACTGTTGGTGTTGGGGGAAAGCGCAAGCATAGCGGGTAGTACGGGCATGCTCAACATGATCACCACCAACGGCTCACTCAGCGACCAGGGCGTACGGAAAGAGTTTGCATCCGGCCCCTTCGACTTCACTTTTCCACTCGGAGTGAATGAAAAATACACGCCTGCCCGCTATACGGCATCGGCCAACAGCAGCACCGGGCAAATCACCGTGAAGCCGATCAACCAGCGCCATCCGTCTGCAGCCGTCGGTAGCGATGCCCTCTCCTACTACTGGAATGTGTCGGAGCAGGGTTTTGGCGGGCTTACCTTACAACACCGGTATCAATATGCCCCTGAAGATGTAGTGGGCAACGACAATTTGTACGTTCCGGCGCGATTTACCAGCGACTGGACGAAGGGCGCCTCGTTGGGCACTGTGGCACCTCCTGGCATCATGATCAATGGCGGTGGCGCAGGAGTATCGTATGTAGAAGGCGACTATACCGCCGGCGCTACTTCCAGCTTTTTGCCAGTAAGCTCCTTTACCTCTGCCCAAAGCGGCAACTGGGATGCCGGCAGTACCTGGATAGGCGGCGCAGTACCCAATAGCGGTGCACCGGTGATCATCAGCGCCAATCACCACGTGGTGATATCGACCAATAGCAAAAGCACCTTCAGCCTGGAGGTACGTGCCAATGCCCGGCTCACCATCAGCAGCAGCACCATAGGGCACAACCTTGGCTCAGTGTCGGGCACGGGCACGCTGGCACTTTCGGGCAATTTATTTCCGGGCGGTGCCTACGACAAATTTGTGGGGCCACTGGGCGGCACGGTGGAGTACAGCGGCACCAACTATACCTTACCCACACAGGCAATCTACAACCACCTCATCATCAACAGCAGCGGCCTGCTTCGTACGGCCAATGTGGATCTAGTGGTAAGGGGCAACTTTGAACTGGCCGCCGGCCAACTCGACAACAGTCTGGCCAACCGCCGCATTGCCGTGTTTGGCCACTGGATAAATAATGCCAACCCGACGGCATACATAGGCGGTACGGGTGTGGTGGAGTTTACCGGCAGCCAAAGCCAATCCATCGGTGGCTCCTCCTCCACATCGTTCTCCCGGATGGAGGTAAATAAAACCTTGGCCAACGTACTGCTGAACACCAACACCGACGTCACCGAGCGGCTCATATTGAGGAAAGGCAACATAGAAACGGGCACGTTTCAGATCAATGCCGGTGCTGCTTGCCTGGTAGAAAGAACAGCCGGCCATGTGTATGGCAGATATACCAGAAATACCGGCACCAGCCCCACCTTGTACCCCATCGGCGACAATACCAACTACCTGCCCCTCACGCTGAGCTTCGATATGGGCAGCACTTCCGTGACCGCTTATGTATCGGCAGTGAACCCGGCGACCAGCAAAGGCAAAGGTGACACTGGAAATCCGCTACAGGCGCTTTGGAACATCACCGCCCAGGCCTTCCCGACAGGTGCACGCGCCACGGCCATTTTCGAATATCCGGACAATGTGCGTCAGTCGGGCTTTCAGCAAAACCTCGCCTTTGCCGCCCGGTGGAATGCCGGCCTTGGCGAGTGGGACCCATACCAGTTCACCAGCTACCCCTCTCCCGACGAAGACCCTTCGCGGGTGACGGTCAGCAGTATTACGGCCTTTTCCGACTGGGCTATATTCTGGGATTTTTCCAACAACCCCCTGCCCATAGAGCTGCTGGAGTTTAGCGGAACAGCAGAAATAAAAGATGTAGTGCTGCGCTGGGCAACAGCGACAGAAACCAATAACGACTATTTTGTGCTGGAGCGGTCTGAAAATGGGCGGGATTTTATGGAAGTGGCGGTGATCAACGGCGCAGGGAACAGTAAAGAGCGCAAAGAATATGAATACATAGACGCCGTACGCAGCAACTCCCCACGGCTCTACTACAGACTCAAGCAGGTCGACTTTGACGGTGCCTACAGCTACAGCAAGGTGATCAGTGTGTCGGTAACGCTGCATGAGCAAGAACAGGCATTTCGCTGCTACCCCAATCCGGTGCGATCAACCTTGTACCTTGCGCCCGGCAGGCCGTTGGAAGGCACTATACAATTCGTGCTGTTCGACCAGGCGGGCAAGCTTATATTGATGCAGTCTGCGGAAGGAATGAACATCAACGACGTGTACCAGATTGGCATGCAATCCTTCAGCCCCGGTGTATACCAGTTGAAAATAATCGGAGAAAATTTTCATGAGGTGCACCAACTGGTGAAGCCATAGTCATTATTGAAAATAAGCAACCGACATTTCATTCTTTTGCCCTGGCAAGCCGGGGCATTTTTTTGCCAACGAGCAGGCATTGGTCTGCAAGATCATGCTGGTCAATCTGATTTTTACCGCCCTCAATAGTGTCATCATTATGTGCTTCTGGTGTGCAATAGCGCATTGAAAACTTTTGTTGCTTAATATTGAAAAACACTTGTAAATCATTTTCAACAATGAAACAACTCCTTGTACTATTCGTCGCCCTTTTCTTTGCCCCTATGGTGCACAGCCAATCTATGCTCGACTACCAACTGAGACTGGAGCCAGTATGGGCCCGGGTGGCCGATGCGCTTGGCGAGGCGGGCTCTGTAGAAAGTGTTGAGTTTTCGCCGGATGGAAAACTCTTGGTGAGCGGCACCAAGTATGACAATTCGGTGATCATGTGGCGAACATCTGACGGCACGGAGCTGTGGCGACAGTACGCAGCCCAGGAGGTAGAGCGCGTCGGCTTTTCTGCAGATGGCCGCTTTGTGGCCGCCTGCAGCGAAGACTATCTGGTGACTATTTATAACGCAAGCAACGGCGAAGTGCACAAAGTGCTGAAAATGGGCCGTGCCGTAGATGGCCTCACATGGTCGCACCAAGGCAATATGCTGGCTGTGGGTGAAGAAAAGACCACTGGGACCGATGAATCAGTGCAGGGCTGGATCAGGGTTTTCGATGCCGGTTCGGGAAAAGAAGTAGCCGCCATGAATTTTGGCAATACCGTCAATGAACTGTTTTTCACCAAAGACGATGAATACCTGTTGGCCGTGGGGCATGGGGCTGTAAAAGTATACGCGGTAGCGGACTGGTCGCTGCAGCAAACATTGGCAACGGAGCATTTTACCATTTTTACAAGCGGCGTCTTTTCACCCGATGGCCAATATGTGTTGGCAGTAGGGCAAGGCGGCACCTCACGCGGCAATGTGCATCTCTGGGATTGGAAGCAGGGCAAACTCATCCGTTTTTTCAATCATACAGGCAAGAAAATAGAATCAGTGAGCTGGCACCCTGGCGGCGCCTATATTGCCCATGCAGGGCATGACCCTTACATATATGTGTACCGCGTCGCCGACATACTCAAATTCTCCGACGACCACATACCGGTGGCCCATAAAACCTGGGCGGGCGATCATGCCGAGTACCTCGACTTCAATGCCGACGGCAGCTTCCTCAGCAGTGCCCACCAAAACGGGCTGATCAAGTTATGGGCCTGGATGGGTGAAAACAGCGACCTGAACGCCCAACGACATCAGTGGATCAGCTCGCAACAGAAAGACGCGGAGAAGTAAGTGGTGGTAATCAGTTAAATGTTGTTGTTCTTCACTATAAATATTCTATAAAGTGCGTAATCGTTGGACATACTCATGCTTCATACTTAGAAGCTTAAAATTGACCTTGTTCTATTTGGTGATGATACTATTTGTCCTTGGATGCAAAAATGATTCTAACGTTGATAATGAAAAATATACCATAATTCCCATCCCAAAAGACATTGCTTATTCGAATGGCTATTTCAATATCAAAGACACTTTAACGATCAGTTATGAAGATCCAGCACTGAAGCCATTGTTTGAAGTACTTGTAGAAGAATTCAAAACGTTGTACTTGATTAATTTAAGGTACAGCATGAATTTAGAAAATGCTGACTTGGCATTGAACATAGATACTACGTTGGCGGATGATGCATACATGATCTCTGTAAAGGAGAAAATCGAAGTAAAGGGTGGCACATATTCAGGAGTAGCAATGGGTACAGTTAGCCTTATGCAGGCAATACAGCAAAACAATGATTCTCATCGCCTTCACTATTCAGATCTCTATGATTACCCTGATTTTCCGTTTAGGGGATTAATGGTAGATGTTGCTCGCAGAATACATAGCATTGAAACATTGAAGATGGTTGTTTCTTTGTGCAGGTGGTACAAAATACGTTATCTGCAACTTCACCTTACTGACGAAAAACATTTTACTTTTCCTTCTTCAGCATATCCTCAACTCGTCACAGAAAATTTTTCATATGAAAAAGAAGAATTAGCTGAACTTATAGACTTCGCAAACGCAAGAGGCGTAGAATTAATTCCAGAACTTGAAGTGCCCGGGCATGCCGGTCAGTTTATTGAAAAAATACCCGATTTATTCGGCTTTAACAATAAAGAATTGAATCGGCAAACCATCAATATGACGAACGAACAAATTTATCCTGTGCTCGACACCTTGATCAGAGAAATTGCTACTCTGTTTCATTCGTCTCAATACATTCATATTGGAGGAGACGAACCTAATTTTAGTGGAATGGATCAAGAACCCGCTATACGCCAATATCTTGAAAGCAATGATCTGAATTCTATAGAAGACGTGTATTGGATGTTTATAAATCGAATGCACAACATGGTACAAAAAGCCGGAAAGCAAACCATTGTGTGGGAAGGGTTTTCCGAAGAAGGAAACAGCCAAATATCGAAAGATATAGTGGTGATGGCTTGGGAAACTATGTATCAACTGCCCACTGATTTATTAAACGCCGGATTTAACGTAATCAACGTAAGCTGGAAACCTCTTTATGTAGTGAACTCCAGAAAATGGAATCCGGAAGATATTCTTTCTTGGAATGTGTATCAATGGCAGAATTGGATTCCATCCATCCCATCATATGATACCATTCAGATTGCGCCAGATCCGGGTATACTCGGTGCTGGAATGGCTTCTTGGGATCAGCCTGAATTTGTTGAGATAAGTTCACTTCGAAGGAGAGTTCCGGCGATGTCTGAGCGCGTTTGGAATATCGATAAGTCCATTTCTGATGAAATTTTCTTAAGCATCTTAAATATTTTAGATTCAAAATTCAGTAGGTATTTATCACCCGTTCAAACTGAAACACATGGGTTAATGTTTCCGGATGTTTCAGATGGAAGAAGAGATGAGCAAACATGGTTTGATGACACTTTAACAGTAAAGCTGAAAGCACCCGACATATTCTCAATTCGCTTTACCACCAACGGCCAATCAGTCTCCGACACTTCTTCCTTATATGTCGATGAACTGAAATTTTTTAAAACGACCACCTTAAAGTATCAGGCTTTTACGGAGGATGGTCATCCGGTTGGTCATGAAATAATGTCGTATTATGAACTGAAACCTTTAAATATTAATTTATCAAGCGATGATTCAATTGCTGACGATGATCGATGGGAAAGAGTTGATTCCTGGAACTATCACTTTGATGACATTGTTTTGATACACATATCTTCTCAAAGAAATGGCGTCATTAGGTTTGAGAAAGGGAATCAAAGTTTAACATCCCGTTCAACCAAATATACTGGGCCCATTGTGATAAATAATGATGAGGTGGTGAAAGCTGGATTGTACAGGGGTGATTCTCTCATCGGATCAATCTGGAGCGAAAATTTCAAAAATGTATGTAGCAAAACCAATGAATAATTCGCTGACTAAGCTTTGGTATAGAACGGAAGGTAACTTTTGTTGTTACTGAAAACTCTTTATTATAGTGTCCGGGCCTATATATCATTAAAGAGGGCTATGGCACCAATTCCTCTTCAGACTTGTATGATAATGAATGGATAGGTACAACTTGGCCTTTACTTGCTCAGAAAAGTGGGAGCACGGCCAGGAAAGCCGGCACTGCATTGCGAAGGAGATGGCAAAAAGCCAGGCATTAGCGATAATGAGGTGCGCCGTAATAGCCACCTGCGACCGCACGGGCCACAAGGATTTATAGTGGCCGCATCAATAATAATATGTACATGCGGCTCCGAAAGTTCATGGCATAAATTAATGACGTAGACGCCAAGTACCTGCAGAATTATCTAAACTGATTTCTGGCTCATGTTATCCTCCGAGCGAATGGCATCGTTGGCCATTATTGCCTTTACCTCCAACACGGTGTAGTTCACATTCAAAAAACGATGCTGGGATAGATGCTATTTAGAAATTAGTCAAATTACCTTAAAACATTAATCAAATTGAAATTGCTCGCGCACCTTAATTGCTCTTCTTACCAATTAGTCCAAGTCCAATACTATTCGCAGACTCTCTCTGACCTTTTGAGCAATATCAGTGTCCACTTCACCAACTTTTTTAACTAGACGCTTATTGTCAACTGCTCTTACTTGGTCAATCATTATGTCGCAGTCCTCCTTGAGTCCAAATTTTGATTTGTTTATATGAATCCTCAATATTTCGGATTCCGGTTGTACGTTTGTCGTTATCGGGCAAACGATAGTCGACGGATGTTCTTTGTTTAACAAATCAGTCTGCACAATAATTACAGGTCTAATTTTTCCAGTTTCTGTCCCCATTCTCGGATATAGGTCAGCAATCCAAATATCAAATTGCTTAATTCTCATCGTTTAGCTTTTCAAACTCAGCCAAGAACTCCAGTGAGTCCTGAGCAACGATTTTTGATTCCTTACTCAGCTGCTTTGACAGAAGTCGCCTTTTATATAATCGATTATAAAATTCAATTGCTTCGTTTATGTATCTATTTCGGCTTTTTTTAACCTTGGTTACTATTTTCTCAGTTTCCTGGAAAATGTCGTCTTCTAGTTTTAATGATAGATTTTTCATTGTTTTATCTTTGGGTAAAAGTATTTACTTTTTTGATATACTTCAAATTATCTGGGAACTCCCATGGTATATACTCTAAGAACCGAATACCAACCACAGTGATTCGTATCCGCATTTTATGCATCCGACTCTAAAGGTTAATCTAAGATTACAAATAATTTACCGCCCAATACTTCTTTTCAAACCACATCAGTTTCAAAACTAATCTCCGCATGCTGTACCAACCGGTGGTAGAGCTTATCGCCCATGGCTGATGCACAGGTCCAGAAGCCGCCGGGTAGGGCATCCTTGTCCATATCGTGTGCCAGGCACATGGCGCTTTCTGCCAGAAAACCCGCGGTGGCGCCATAGCCCGGATCTTTGTTGCCCTGCACACTCAGGGTCGTTTCCTCACCCTGATCGGTAAGGCCTACGAACAATATATCGTAATAGCCGGCCTCCCGCTTCTCTTTTGACGGGCCTTTGCCCGGTTGCAGCACCAGCTTGCCGATCAAATAACGGGCAATACTAAATTTTAGAGCACGCTCCATCCATTTGATCTTGCGCGCAAGGCTAAACGCCCTTTTCTTACCATCTGCGCCATCGCCGGTCATTTGTCTTTCGTCATATAAAAATTCTTTGCCATAGCGGTGGCCCAGCAGGTAGTTGCTGCGGTGGATATTGCGTGTGTTGATGTCGGCCATAATGAATGGTGCCGTCCAGCTGTTGATGATGTTGTCGAAGTAGGCATGCGGGCCTGTGGGCTGTGGCGGGCCGGTGAAGCCGGGAGTTAGTGCAAAATGATCGGCCAGCAGGCGTTTTACATCCGAATCGGAAGCTGCCCGCTCGGCTGTGGCTATGCCGCTGGCCAGTGTGCCGCCGGAGAGCCCTCCTTTGGTGCGCCGTATGCGCGCGCGCACCCTGATCGCCGGCTTTCCGAACCTATCCATCGACAACTGCTGCAGCTTATACACACCCATATCGAAAGGCAGTGAATCGTAGCCACACGAAAAGACCATACGTGCGCCAGAGTCCTGTGCCGCCGACTGATATTTATGGATCATTTCGGCCATCCAGGCCACCTCACCACACAGGTCCACATAGTCAGTGCCTACTGCTGTGCAAGCCTGTATGAGTGGCTCACCATGTTTCTGATACGGCCCCACCGTAGAAATCACCACTTTTGATTTCTCGCACATGCGCCTGAGCGTATCCGGCTTGTCGGCGTCGGCCAGTACAACGGGAAGCTCCGGCGCATTCAGGTCGCTGCACACTTTTTGCAATTTTTCCTCTGTGCGGCCGGCAATGGCCCACTTCAGCGATTGCGATGTGCCGTAGGTGGTGTGCAGATAATCCGCCACAAGGCCTCCGGTAAAGCCACTGGCGCCATACAATATGATGTCGTACATTTCGCTCCTGGTTTATTTCTTTTTCTTAAACACCGGCTTTGGCTGAGGGTTCAAAAGGTATTGTGATGAATACATACATAGCGCTGTTGCGCGGCATCAATGTGAGTGGACAGAAACTTATACGTATGGCCGATTTAAATTCACTTTGCGCATCCATCGGGTTTGTGAATGTGGACACCTATCTGCAAAGTGGCAACGTACTATTTGAACACAGCGCAGAGAATGTGGCCATTCTAACAGACAAGCTGACAACAGCCATTGAAAATCAATACGGTTTCAGCGTAGCGGTATGGGTGGAGTTGCCGGAGGTTTTTGACCAGCTGCTCAGAGAGAATCCGTTTGGCACACCACCTGACAAAGATACAGCGGGTTTATACGTCACTTTTTTGGCCAGGGAGCCCGACGACGAGGCGCTTGAACTGTTGAAGCAGACAGGCTCTCAGGGAGAAGAACTCCGCGCTGCCGGGCGATACCTTTATCTTCACTTTGAAAATGGCTACGGACGGGCGAAGCTGAACAATAACTACATAGAAAAGAAGCTACAAATGCCCGCTACCACGCGCAACTGGAAAACGGTGAACGCTCTCTACACCATGGCCGGTGAACGCTGATACACCAGAGCCGCCCTGTGCCTATCAGCGAATTATCATTTATGTTTTTTTAAACTTTTGGAAAAATAAAAGCCATCCGTACTGAGGTATATGCCTCTAACAACGCGCTCTTCGTTCCAATGGCTTTCAGTCATGGAACCTACAGTGTTGTATCAAAGGTTTAACGGAAGGGCCTTAAAATGAATTTCTTTATCCTCAGCCTGAAGTGTGAGTATATCCTCATTTAATTCTATAATCTTCCAATAGTCAGGCATTAATTCGGGATTATTAATCACATTGACATCACCATCACAATTTGTCCCATTATACGCATATTCAGGGTTCCACCGGTGCAGCACGTATTGGTAGCAATTGTCAGAAGCATTGGGATTATATTGTATATCGCCCGGTTGTACATCAACATCCACTTCTTCGGCATCATCAAGTACCTGAACGCTATAATCATAAAGAGTAAGCATTCGACCATCCAATGAAAATCGACCTAAAAGCGCAATTCTATTGACGCTTATCGCAGAATACAACCCAATTAATGGGTTATAGCTGGTCATCACCGCTGTTTCATTGAAGGTGAAATCTTTGTTGAATTGAATGATACTCATAGGGCCACTGCCAGTGCGTTGCCAGGGATGCGCTGTCAGTAGTTCCAAAGTGTCGTCATCGGGTTCACTGCATGCAAGACAGGCACTTAACACACATATGAATATCAAAAATCTTTTGTTGAAAATGGAATACATATCAGCTGTGTTTTTCCAGGTCTACTGAGTCGCCAATGATTTATTCAAATATTGCCCAACTTTCCTGTACAAGTACTGTATCACCGTAAACCATTTCGGTGTAAATTGACTCATTCAGTTCATTATTGCTTCTCCACCATCGAATAGAAAAGTAAGAGCCATAATTTTTGTATACGAAATAGCATAAAATCGGATACTTCAATTTGCCATCGGCAATCTTCCAATACTCTTCGGGCACTACAGCTGCCATCGTTCTAAAACCAACTGTGGTAGGCACAGAAAATAATCTTCGATATGGCTGATGCTTACCTAAATCCATCACGTTGAATGCGTAAACTGGCGGTTGACTACTGGGGTCCAACGTGAGAAAATATGATGTATCCGCCGCTACCACAGTCAACAGACCATCCTGTTGAGAGTAGCGTCGTTTTTTTCCTTGTGCATTGATGGCGTATTCACCGTCAAATCGTATGGTTTCCTGATCCTGTAAGTCTGATGAAGCATGATCACTAAGAAATTGAAAGCTATCATAGTTTAAAACTTCAAAACGCTGCTTTACGCGGTTGAGGTTTGCCTCTTTGGTTACCTCACCTTGTTGTGTAAAAGCACGAATCTTTCCTGCTTCTACATACTGGTAAGTGTATGTCTTGTTCAACAATAAGTCACTGTCCAGTTCTGAAGGATCTTTTTGGCAGGAAGAAAAGAAGAGCAACGCGGAAAAAAGCGATGTAGATAAGCAGGCAATGGTTTTCATAGCTAGAAAAAATTATAGACCAACATTGCTCATCTACAGAAGTATCAATGGGCTATTAAAGCTACATAAAAAGTGAATTTGTCATTGCGCCACAGGCTTATTTAATTTTAAGTTTTAACTGCAAATCGAACCACTTGGCTTTCATTGGGCATTGGGTTCGGGCAGGCCGGCGCCTTGCTGGCTGTAGCGCACGCGGCCATCTACAAAATACATCTCCACCTCACCCTTATTTTTTGCACTTACCCGGCCGCGATAGGTAAAGAAAAAATGATCCTTTACATAGCGGTATGTCTCTCCCGATATATTTACACGCCCCACTTCCCCACTCGACTCCATCCTGCTGGCCAGGTTTACCGCGTCGCCCCATATGTCGTAGGCAAACTTGTTTTTGCCCACCACGCCAGCCACCACCGGCCCGGTGTTGATGCCAATTCTCACTTCAAAAAAAGGTTCATTCTTCAGCAATTTCTCCTGCTTGCGCTGTTCTATAAACTGCGTCATTTCCAATGCTGCCTTCACTGCGTCGAGTGGATTTGTTTTGTTGGCCACCGGCACTCCACCGGCGCACATGTACCCGTCGCCAATGGTTTTTATTTTTTCCAGGTTGTACTTGTCTATGATGTTGTCGAAGGCGTAGAAACACACTTCGAGTTCACGCACTATTTCGCCGGGCGTCATGCCGGCGGCCAAGTGTGTAAAACCTTTGAAGTCGGTGAACACGACAGACACCATGGGGTAGTACCTCGGCTGTACCTTGCCTTTGTCTTTCAACTCCTCCGCCACCGGCTTTGGCAATATATTCAGCAGCAAATGGTCGCTTTTGTTTTTCTCCTTGCGCAGCTCTTCCTGCCGTTTTTCTATCTCTGTTTTTTGGGCACTGATCTGGCTGTTCTGAAGTTTCAATTTCTTGTTGGCCTTGCGTGCAAACCGGTAAGCAATACCGGCCATCAGCAGAAAAAGCAATACCACTGCTATGCCGCCGATCATCAGCCGGCGCTCCAACTGCTGCTGGCGTATGATCGCTTCATTGGCTTCGGCTATGGCCTTTTGATTTTCCAACTCCAAATTTTTGCGTTCAATCTCCGACTGCTTCAGCTCTAGCTCCGACTCCGTGAGCTTTCGGGCTGTCTCCAGCTTTTCTATGGTCTGCGTTTGCTGCGACAGGCTGTCTTTGGAAATGAAGTAATCGTCATAATTCTGATAGACCGATTCAAAATACTTTTGATTGGTGCGGTCGTTCAGTTCGCCGTAGCTGGAGGCCAGCAGTTTGCTGGCCTTGAGGGCAAGGTCATTTTGCCTTTGTTTCTGTGCTATTTTAAAGGCGATGGTGAGACCTTTCACGGCATCTTTGTATTCGCCCTGCTGGTATTGTATCTCCGCGCCCTGCATCAGCGCCATGGTGTGCTCGTAAGTCTCCACCATGGTCGTTTTGGTGAAATTGATGTGCGCGCCCATAAAGTGCAGCGCGGCGTCGGCATAGTATTCCTGCTCTTCGGTAAGCGAGTACTTGCCCGACTCCGCCATCTGCTTTTCCGACTTGGCCAGTTTAAAAAGTGCTCTGGCCTCCAACAGTCGATTTTTTGTTTTGGAGCTGCTCATGAAGGCATAGTCGTAAAACTTACGCGCCATGCCCAATTCCTGCTGTTGCATCTGCTGGTCGGCTATGCGCATGGCTGTGTAGGCGGCCTGCTCATATTCCCGCTGATCGGTGAGGCTGTGGTAGCTATTGATGGAGTCGTTCAGCGAAAACACTTGAGCCTGAGAGACTTCGGCAATGACAATAAAGATTGTAATGGTAAGCAGAACCTGTCGTATCATGCTTTCAAAACTACAGACCATTGCCCTGTGAATAAAGCTATATTGACATCATAGCTTACGTGATCCTTCGCAAAAGACAGGCGATTGAGTTGTTCAAAAAGTACCCTGCGCTACCTTTCTGCTACAACCCACGCAAGTACCCTGCTAAAGCTGCGCTGCCATGTTGCCCCTGGATTTGGGGAATAATGTCCCCAACAATGTGCAAAATGCTGTATTTATTTTCCAATATATTTCATAGTGAACATCCCAAAATTGGCCTTCCTTGTGTCTTCAGCGCATGTTTTGATCCTTTTTGTGCTCTGGCATTGTTTTTCTAATCTGGCCACCAACTATTAAACAGAAATCCTAAAAATGAAAATCATGAAACGCACAATGAAATGGACACTTAGCATGCTGGCCATGCTCACCGTTTTGACATTCGCATGTAATCCGAACAACAACAGAACGGATGATAACGATGCTTATGGAGAAGCTGAAAATGAATTTATTGAGGAAAGAGACGAAATGCGCACTGAACTCAACGAGCTTGGCAACAACATTGACAGGCGCATCAACGAGCTGGAAACAAACATGAACCAGGCCGGTGCTGAAGCCAACGAAGAGTGGAATGAGGCAATGAACAACCTGAGGAATGAGCGCAGAGAAATTGACCGCGCTATGAATGACCTCGACAACGCGACCAGTGAAACTTGGAACGATGTGGAGCGCAACACTGAAAAAACATTTAATGATATAGATCGCGAATTCAACGAAATCGGTAACGATATCGACGGTTGGTTCGATAACGATAACATGTAATAACTTTAACCTCCATAATAACTGTCCCAAAAAAAGCCTGGCCGCCTGGTCAGGCTTTTTTTCTGCATTCTACTCCGAACAAAAGGTAGCCGCGCGCACAGTATGGCGCTAATTGTCAGATAAGGGCACGAGTGAAAACAATTGTTTTTTCAGCTGGCTTTTGATGTCGCTATAGTCGGGCTCATCGGCCAGGTTGCGCCATTCGTATGGATCGTCCTGGTGATCGTACAGTTCCTCCGCACCATTGTAGTAGCGTATGTAGCGAAAGCGCTCAGAGCGCACGCTATAATTTTGCAATGCCGGTGGTCCGGGGGTGGCCATTTCCAATGGCTGGTCGCCCGCTACAGCAGTTAGGGCCACATCAGGCCCCTCCCATTCACCCCTGCCCGGCATGAGCAACGGCAAGAGACTATGACCATCGAGCGGTAATTCGTTTGTGTGGGCATTTACCTGATCGCCTAAGCGTGAGAGTGCGTTGAATGTAGGAAACAAATCGACCAGGGAAACCGGCTGCGGCACCACAGCACTGCCTATGCCCGGGCCCACTACGATGAGCGGCACACGGGCGGCTTCTTCCCAAGGGCTGTTTTTGAACAGATACTCTTTTTCGCCCATATGATAGCCGTGGTCGCTGGTGAAGAAAATGTAGGTGTTGGCGCCATAGGCACTGTTGCGTATGGCCTCCACTATTTTGCCGATTTGCTCATCTAAAAAAGTGACGTTGGCCAGGTATGCCTGTGTCCATTTCTTCAGCATACTTTCACCCCCTGCATCCATCACATGGTCATATTTGTGAAAGCCGTACAGCCCGCTCCCCAATCCGCCATTTTCTTTTATAATCAACGGCACATCGCTTAGATCATCCTTTTTGGCCCTGGCCGTCTGCACACTGTCCAACGGGAAAAGATCAAAAAATTCCTGCGGTGCGAACATGGGTGTGTGGGGCCTGTTGATGCCAACACACATCAAAAATGGCTTTTCATATTGTTCTTTTACCTTATCCTGCACCCATCGGGCATTGAGTTCATCGGGCATCAGGTCGCGGTCGGCCGCGCTGTTGTATTTGAAAGGTTTAAAAAACAAGCGCCAGCCGCTATAGCCCGGCACATCGTTGTCAGCATCGGCCGGCACATTCGGCACGTCGTGCAGGGAACCGAAGGAGTCGTCGATGCCAAAGCCACCGGGCATGGAAGGATGCACCACGGAGTTGCGCCAGGGGCTGAGCGAATCAAACTCGATTTCATCGTCCGATGTGCCATCCCACGGCCAGGGGCCCCAATCGGGGGCTACGCCAAACTCATCGAATTGCGACCAGTCTTCTTGGTTGTTGTGAAAAATTTTACCGGTGCCCATCACGTGGTAGCCATTGTCTTGAAAATGCTGCAGAAATGTGCGTGACTCTTTCAGCACAGGGTTGTTGAGCCAGTGATCGCTGATGAAGTTGTAGCCGAAATAGCCGGTGGTGTGCGGATACAGCCCCGTGAGAAAGCTGGCTCTCGACGGGCCACAAATCGGCACATTTACCTGGGCATTGGTAAATAGCACGCCCTCGCTGGCCAGCCGGTCAATGTGTGGCGTGATGGCTTGCGGATGCCCCTGCATGGCACCTATGGCGTCATTGAGATCGTCGCATACGATGAAAACAATGTTTGGCTTGGTGGGTGTCTGTTCTTCCGTCTGTGGCGGCTGGCTGCAGGCTGTCGTTAACAGAAGCAAAGCGAAGGATGCTTTGATGAAGCGCGTAGTGTGATAGAAAAAAGGAAATAATCTTGATGGTGCTGCTGTGCTCATTGATACTAATGATTTGTTGGGGTCGCAATGGATACGATTACGATGCGTACAAAATTAACCTATAATGTCGGCAATATTAAACACGAAAGACGCATAAGGAAATCAAATGACGCCGAAAATGATGATACAACATAGCGCCATACACGCTGCAACTTTTACTCACCATAGCGCTGATGTGCATCGTTTTGATGAGTGGGTCTGCTGCCGAAAATGCTTCCATTGATGCCCTTCTCATTGTAGCCTTCAACCCATGCTGGGAAAGATCATCAATTACCGACTTACCACAAGCCACACAAGCCATAGACTTTGTTCCATCGACGTATGATGCTTCAGGCAGAATCACTGACAAGCGGTTCAATTTTTACTGCTTATCTTCCATCTGCAATAGCAGCTTGCTCATACCCACATGGCCAAAACCAGTACTATCAATGGCTGTAAAAAATACGGTATATACGCCATCGCCTTCTGAAATAAGCCCCAGCGGGGTGCGCATGCCAAACTCCGGCCGCCACCATCTTTTCGTTTTACTTTCAAGATCGACGTACTGCCTGTAAGACCAATTCACTCCGTCTTTCGAATAGCTATAGGCAAACTTATTGGTACCAGGGCCTCCGTCATACAATGCGATGTACCAATCTTCATTCACTTTGTCTACAATGGGATTTTCTACAAAAAGTGAATCCATCAACACCGGGTTTGTTCCGTCCATTCTTTCCCATGGGCCAAAGAACGAGTCCGACTCGGCCAGTCCCACGCCCCAAAATCGTATGGGGCGGTATTGAGTGACGGCGCTGCCGTAAAATGCCAGCCACCGACCATCCTCCAGCTGATACGGATACCAACTGTCTACTCCCTGCAGGCCTTCCCATTCCTGACTGTTTTCGTCTACACCGAGCAGCATCAATGTGTCTTTATATGGTCCTGCTATTCCTTGTTTGCCGGGTGTTTGGGAGGCCGCCAGCCATATCTGCCCTTCGAAATTGGCTTTAAAGGCGGTGTCTAGATCTGGCGCAGATTTGTATGCCACATAGCTCAGGTACCACTTATTTTGTTCGGGCAGAAAGTACGTCATGGGAGACCACAGCGCCGCTTTCTGATCTGTACCTGTATAGTCACCGCTTGATTGCATGACGTATCCCTGCCTTTCCCAATCTATGCCATTGGGGCTGCTCCAATGTGCCAATCGCGTATTGGTCCAGTGCGGTTCGGCATAGGGCTCTGTGGTAAAGAGATGATAAGTACCATCGATCTTGTGTGCCCTACCGCCTTCAAAGCCATAAATATTTCCTTCCGTTCCCGGATCGCCTTTGGCGATGACCGGCCCCGGATGCACTTCCAGCACTTTCAAAGTGGGCACTTTTCGATCATCTTTAGCCGTAGTCTGGCGATCACCGGCTTTGTCTGATGTGCAAGCAAAAGAAAATAGAATACCTGCCCAAATGGCCACAAGAACATTTTTCATGAATACGTTTTTATGATTTCTTCTATTTCAAGACGGTAATTCCAGCCGGAACCCTAACATCAGAGATAATTTTTCCTTCTGAGGTTTTCTGATGACGCACGAAGATGGCGCCATACGGAGTTGGCACATGCCCCTCCGCCCACTGCAGATCGCCCAGATGCGGCTTAATGCGTATTTCTTTGAATCCAGGCACTGCAGCTTCCACACCCAGTACATGCTGACTAAGCCAGGCGGTAGGTCCGGCAGCCCAACCATGGCACAGGCTGTGCCTGAACCCTAAATAGCAATAGGCACCAAAATCACCATGTATGTCCTTTTTTCCTTCCACCGGCAATTCGTCAATTCGATAGGCATTTTCAATCCACTCTATATTAAAATCCTCCCAAAATGTTGTGGCGCCCATTGCGAGCATAGCGCCCCAGTATACCCTGATTAGATCTATACCCTGCTGCACCAAATCTTCTTTGGCCATGGCCTGTAATATGAAATACCCGAAAAAGGTAGAAACTCCCCTGGCTCCATCAGCCAACAGAGTTTCAACATGATCTTCCTTGTCTCCATGGTCTACCAGCAGCATTAAAGCCGCGGGTTGCTTGGCCCCGTCCATAAGGGGCCGATGTTTTATCAGTGAAGAAGCAGCATTTTCCGCTGTCTGCTTTAGCTCCTCATCATCTAATACATCAGCGAGAAATGATGCGGACTGCATAGCCCAGATCATCATGGCATGCAGGCCGGCATGGGTAGCTTCAGGATTGGCCTGCGTTGGCCAGTCCAGGAAACGCCAATCCGGCAACTGTTCCTTACCAGTAACCGGATCGATGTATTCAGTTAGTTGATTGACCAATTCCTTCAGATAGGGGTGTTGCTGTTGTAGATAGAATGTGTCAGCAGTGTATTCAAAAAGGTCTTTCTGGATGACGATCCACCAGATCGAGTACCCGGAAATGCCATTCATCCAATTGGGCAGAGCTGTATGGTCTTTTATCAGATCCAGGCTACTGTTCACAACTTGGTGATGGCCGAATACTGCCTGAATGGCTTCCAACTCGGGAAACATATCTCCTATCCACACCAGTCTGTCGCGCTTGATGCCATCCCACAGGTATTCCTGCATATTCAGGTGTACCGTGTAAGCGTCTGTCTGCCATATTTTATTGAGAAGGGTATCATTGCAGTTGAAGCTTCCCTGATAAGGTATATCCCGGTATTGCGAAAGGGCTTTAATGGTAATAATATTGGCAACAGAACCTGAATCCGGCAAGTCGAGCCTGACAAAACGAAAGCCTGTTTTTCCAATTTCGGTGGTACCTAACCTATGGGGTAATACATGAATGTCGTCCCTTACACTGTGATTATTGGTCGCATTGTTGTCTCCATACAAGCCACTCATGGTTTCAGATACAGACTCCCCAAACCGCACCCTTACCCTTACCGGGTCAAACTCCTTCGTATGTGAGGATATCACAATGCCACCATATATTTCTTTGCCAAAATCGAGGATGATGCCAGGGGTCTCACCAGCATTCGTCATGACACAAAAGTTACTGTAGCCAATGACAGGTTGCATATTCACACTTGAGTCCAATAATACCTGAGCATTTACAACGGTTGAATCTCTTGATAACCAAATGATCCTGGTTGGAGAAATAACCCTAGTCATTAAATCATCTTTTCTGGGTTGTGCAATTACTGACCACTCAGCTAAAAAAATTGAAAGTAGAATCAGGTAAATGTTAAGTCTGTTCATTTTAAATAGGATAGTAATATTTTATGATGCCTGAATGGTTTGCGTGGCTAAAACAATGAATGCCTAGATCATTAATTCATTATTGATTTGCTAATCGTGCGTTAATATTTGACTTTGTTCTAATCAAAATAATCATCTTCCATTACTAAAAATACAGCAACGCTACCTGCAAACAATGATTTAATAACTATACTCCGATCCATCTCTGCTCATCTGACAGGAGCGGTCGATTTGCTTCATTTGTTCTTTCATTTTTTCAAAAAGCTGTGGCATTTGATCTTTCAGATTATTGGTTTCGCCAGGGTCATTTTTAAGGTCGTACAGCTCGTACAGTTCTTCTTCTATATAATCATCTTCATCTTTTATAAATACTTGGTCTTCCAGGCCCGGAATGAAAGAATAAACAATTTTACCGGGAGGTACCGCCCGCTTTAATATCTTATACTGTTGATCTATCAAAGCCTGCGCATCCACCAGGTTGTGTAGCCGCTTGTAGCCGCAAAACATGGTTCTTTCACTATTGCCTGCTTTGCCTTTGGCTATAGGCTATAATGATTCACCGTCAATAATCCGTGTATTCTCATCAGAAAACTCATAATTAAACAATTGTGCCACCGTGGGAAAAAAATCCACCGTACCGGTAATTGCATCAGAAACACGTCCCGGATCAATATTTCCCGGCCAATACAACACCGCGGGCACTCTCAGGCCTCCTTCATAAATCGTGTGTTTATGTCCTCTGAATGGACCGGTAGAAGCAATCTTATTGACAGGCTGTGACACTTCACCCTCGGGGCCGTTGTCACTGGTAAATAGAATGATGGTGTTATCAGCCACACCAAGTTGTTCCAATTTGCTGTTTAGGCGGCCGATCTGATCATCCATGGCCGTAATACAGCCAAAGTAATGTTGAGCACTGTCGGAGTATTGCCGGTACATGGCTCTGTATTCAGGCCCTGCTACTACCGGTTCATGAGGTGTATGAAACCATATACAGGCAAAAAACGGCTGCTCTCGTTTTACCGCGTTTTCAATGAACGGGATGGCTTTATCCATTATGATCTTACTGTCATCGCCCTGTAGCTTTTCAGTTACTTCGCGGCCATTGATGAAATAGGACTCACTCCAGCGCTCACCTTCTTTATTGCCCCATTTGTTCCACCCGTCAGGAGTGATTTGCGGATCGTAGGTAGGTACCGCGCTGTAGGTGCAGAATGAAGAATCAAACCCATGATGCCATGGAGGCGAGTAAATACCTCTTCCTTTCACATTGTCAGGTTCTAACCAGCCCAGGTGCCATTTGCCAAATAAACCTGTTGTGTAATTCCTTTCTTTGGCAACCTCCGCTACAGTGATCTCTGCGGGTCTGAGTCCATGCGTGTGGGCACTCAAAATGCCATACCGGAAAGGATAACGGCCCGTAAGGCAACTACCTCTGGTGGGTGAGCACAAGGGTGAGGCGGCATAGAATCTTTTATATACTACTCCGCTGGCTGCCATTTTATCCAATTGTGGGGTTTTAATAATCTCATTGCCGTTGAACCCCACATCACCCCAACCAAGGTCGTCAGCCAGTAAAAGAATTATGTTGGGAGATGATTTTTCCTGCGCCTGAAGTGATAACACGCCGCAAAAGACGAAAAATGTAACTGCTAATTGCTTTATAAAACCCATAAAGCTAAATTTTCAATTTATACATCAAATTATTTTGTTGAATTATTGAAAATTTTTTTACACTCTAATCCAGTGAAAGGTTTTTTGAAAATGAACCTTCGAGTGTTCCTTGGGGAAGTCCCTTTACCCGGAAACTATACGCCGGCATAAGAATACCCTCGGGTGTATGGTGCGGCTGTATACCGGTGTTTACTGTTACTTCCACGCCATTGGAAAATTGGCTGCGCTGCACCTTAAAATCAGAACTTAGAAAGCTGTGGCTTACCAGCTTCTCAAATGCTGTTTCCTTATGTACCGGTGCAATTACTTCATTGGCCATTTCCAGGTAGGGCATGGCTCCATCAAATTCAAAGGATGAAAAGAAGATGTTGGCGCTATTGCCGTACAAAAGGTTTCGAAGGGTTTTTTCAATAAAATCTCCGTGCCACGAGGTCAACAGGTCGTTGTCCTGCAACTTGTTGTAATTAATGATGGCATCGTGGTACACGAGGTTGAACAGAGGTATGTACAGCGACATTGCCAACAAAGGACGGGCACGATGAGGGGCAAAATCCCAGGTGCCCATGCCCTCGAACATGTCAAAATAAGGAATAAATAATTCATGCCCTTTTTCGGTTCCCATCACCAGGTCCAGCGACCTGATGTATTTGGCCAACGCTAATCGATCTTCCAAATCATAAGTACTGATGAAGCTTATGTCGGTAATATCCGCGTTTTGACCTATGGCTTCTAATTCTTTGGGAAGAAGCTCCCGGGCCATTCCTTCATAATATTTAGGATCGTTCCTGTCCCAACGGTTCTTGCTGATCTTTACATTTCCACCATCATCTTTGGGATAATAGCGGGTGGTAAAATCCGGATCGTGCGGTAGGGAAGGTATATAAGCATGATAATTAGAGTACAGATAGCCGTAATCTTTAATTTTGCTCACTACTTCTTTCAGGCGTTCCGCACCCCCATGTGCTTCGCTGATCGGCCAATGCACAGGAGAATAGTTTGCCCAGCCGTTCCAGGTATGGATGAAGGCATTGTCAACCCCTACGGAATCATGTATATATGATACCATTTTTTCAAGATCATCAAATGAGTAAGCCATGCCCTCCAGGTTGGTATAATGAGGATAGCCTCCGGATATAGAAATGTATATGGCTCCTTTAAGCTTTTCCACATTCGGGTTTTCCCTGGCTTTTTCTTCCAGGCTTACATGCAAGCCTCGCTTTACAGCTTCTTTACGATAAAGGTGGGCCATTTCTACATAAGTAGCGTTGGGCAAAAAGCGATAGGATATTCTGCGAGGCTGCTCCTTTTCTTTCAGGTTCCAAACGGGTGACATGCAAAGTATGCGCTGGTAAGGGGTCAGTTTGCCTTTATCTGAGAAATAATTGGTTTGGCCGTTGTTGTTCAGGATGTATTCTATCTGCGTGGAGCGGTCTTCTTTTTCCAGCAATGCATATACGCCGGACTTTTCGTTATATATCCCCCACCAGGGCATGGATATGGTCCAGGGCATCATGAGCCTGCCAATGGCCTGATCTAACCAGAAGCTGTCATCCCATTGAAAAAACCGCCCGCCGGATATGGGAAAGATGAATGATGGCACCAACAATCCCTGCCAGTAGGGAAGTACGGCAAAACCGCTGTCAACCTCTGTTTTAAGGTGAAATGGCCGGGCCGGATACGTAAGCTCAACCAGTTCCAGGCTGGAAGAATTGTCAATCTCTTCAACAGCAATATTTATCAATGATGAATTTCCTGCTATTTGAAGAGAGGTTTTTATCGTAAGTTTATCATCAGCAGAAAAAGATGAAAGGCCGGGCCCGGAAAACATAATACTGGCCTTGTCACCATCTTTTACCACGTTTATATTTTCCCATTCGGACAAGTTCAGTATTTCTTCTGTTCCGTCTGCATTTTTCACCTTGAGCAGCCCGGCTGCCTGTTGCCATGGATCGGCTTCCCACAGTTGCCCGGAAATTTTTTCCTGTACCCGGAATGTGCCCGTTTGCCGGTTTACATTTACTTTGATGGAATCATTTTCCACCACAATATCCTGGGCTGACACGAATGGAATGGTGCTTACGAAAAGTATAAACGATATGAAATATCTTAACTTTAATGATTTGTAGGTCATAATCTATGTTTTATGCTGTTGAACTAATCCCTTATTCAGGTTAACTATTTTATGTTTTAAAATTTTGTGTTAATCCCATTCCAGCTTCATGTACACCATCCCCAAACAACCGAACAGGTCATCACGTTTCGGTGGAAATTCTTCAGTTGCCCAGGGATTATTGTCATAAGCAGTAAAATATACCCTATAGACACCATTTCCTTCCGGAATGCAGCTTAATGGTGTGCGCATTACAGCCCACCAGCTATCAGGATGGTCATTAATACGCACCAATGTGCCCTTGCGCCAATGCTTACCATCCTCTGAAATACTATATCCAAACGACCCATTAAAACCCGCATCAAAAAAGGCGAGATAAGAACCATCAGCTGCTTTTGTGACTATTGGATTTTCTGTAAAATAATCGTTCATCAACACCGGATTCAATTCACTGCAACGCTTCCAGGGACCGCTCATTTCAGGTGCTTTGGCCAAGCCAACTCCCCAAAATCTTGAATTTCCCTGCACTGACAGGCTACCAAAAAAAGCATAGAAACTGTCTTTTACCGGGTAGAGGAAAAAGGAATCCGTCCCCTGTACGCCTTCCCACTCTCCTGAGGTACTGTCAGGTTGCAATACGATCTCCACATCCTGATAGGGCCCTCCAATACCTTCTTTGCCTGAAATTGTAGATACGGCGCGCCAAACCTTACCATGATTGTGCACCGGATTCAAAGGGGCAGCAGGGTCATTATTGTGATGCACGCGGGGCTTGTTGATATAGGCTACATAAAAAAGGTTCCATCGTTGTTCTTTTTCATTGTAAAAGGGCATGGGCGACCATAAAGAGCCACGGTCATCTTTACCTGAGAAATCTCCGCTTCCCCTAAAAAGCGTGGATCTTCTTTGCCAGTCGAAGCCGTCTGCACTCACCCAGTGTGCCAGCCTGGTATTGATCCACATGGGGTCTTCATACATTTCTGTGGTAAAGAAGTGGTACATTCCGCTTTGATGTATCACTGTGCCACCTTCAAATCCATATTTTATGTCACCGGTTCCTTCATCACCTTTTTCGATAAGAGGCTCCGGAATAAGCTCACCAACCTCAAAAGCCTCTTTTGCTGAATCTAATCGTGGCTCTGTGAAAACAGGAGGATCATTTAACAAGCTATTTTGACCCATGACATGAAAAGTCACCACAACAAATACAAATGTCAACATCAAATTATAGCCTCTGTTCTTACAATACAGGTTCATTTTTTTTTCATTTACCATCTTCAATATTTATCAGCTCTTAACATGATCTGGTTTCCAGTAAATTCTATTTTCGGCTGCTTGCGTTGATCTTCCATCGGTATCAGGTAAGGAATACCTGGTATTATATCAAAGCAATTATCACTCACATCACTTTCACCATCCATATCCAGAGTCACACCCCATGCAAAAGCATCAGAGCTCATTGCCCAATAATCTCCTTGCTTTTGCATCCGGATGTTGGGGTGATGAAAAACCATGTCTTTGAAGCGCTCAGTAAATATCCGGTGTTGGGCCACCGGCCTGCCTTCGAGATTTGTCAATACAGCAAATGCGCCATGTGTTGTTTCTCCCAGCTTCGTCCATGCCGACGCAGGATAGCTTGCTATCAATATCGACTGATTCTCGGGCAAGATCGCTTCCTGGCTGCTGTCTAGCGGTAACCCGCCACCGGTATTGAACAACCCATATCGAATTTTGCCCTTCCAGGGCTCCTGACTTTCATTCACACCGAACACCTTCACGGAGTCATTTTCCAAAGCCACCACCACTGTTATGGGGTCAAATGCCCTCCTCACCGGATGATAAGCCAGTTTTTTTCTCAGGTAATAATCTACAATTGTCCAGCCATGGGTTACCGGCCAGGAGTCGGAAAACATCCAGAAGATGGCCGCAGAGCTGCTGAACATCCTCCTGCGATAATTGGTAATATACTCGGTAAGCGCCTCGGCCTGCATCAGCGCACTGCTGTAGGCGTAGTCATCGAGCGACATGTTTTTGTAATCCTTTCCCAACCAGTATTTGATGGTTTTATAGGTCAGCCCCTCGTCGTGGTACCAAAAATTTACGTGATTGTCGTGATGCTCCCAACTCAAAGAGCGGATGTGTTCCTGATCATCGGGCAAAAATTGTCGGAGTGTAGCAGGAGAAGTAGCCCCCAGATATCCCCCTTCATTGGGAAAGCGGTCGACGTAATTTCTATAGGCATAGATATAAGAGGAATCGCCACCGAAGGGAACGCCCCAGGGGTGCTGGTCGCCCAGGGTAGGATCGTTGGGCGCTTTAAAATCGGGCGAATAGGGAGAACTGGGCCAATATACCGCATCTACTTTTTCCCCAAGCACTACCCGTGGAATGGCAATGTGATACAATCCATGGTCAACAAATGGCTTTCCTGATTTTTGCCACTTCCAGTCCCACATGAACATTTCCAGCTCATTGTTGCCACACCAAAGTACTTGGGAAGGGTGGTTGGAATATTCACGCACGATCCAAGCCACTTCCTTTCTTACCTCTTCCACAAATTCTGGGCTGTCGGATGGATAGCGCATGCAGGCGAACATGAAGTCGTGCCATACCAGCACGCCATTTTCGTCACATAGCGACATCAGCAGCTCCGGCGCATATACTCCCCCACCCCAAATGCGAAGCATGTTAAAATTAGCGTCAAGTGCAAGATCAAACAGCTTGCTGATCTTCTCATCAGAAACTGCCGAATGCACCATGTCTGGCGGCACCCAGTTACTGCCTTTACAGAAAATGGGTTTGTTATTAATTTTTATAATAAAGTACTGTCCTTCCTGGGGGTGCGCGGATTGATCCAACTCAATCTTCCTGATGCCGGTGCGGACTGTTCGGGTGTCGATGAGTTGTTCGTCAACAAATGTATTGACATCAAAATGATACAAAAAAGGGTCGCCATAGCCCCGCGGCCACCAAAGGGTTGGGTTGTGGAGCGTGAAGTCAAGTTCATATGCCTGAAGCCCCTCATGCACCTCAAAGTCTTCGGTAAAAACCTGGCCTGTTTCCTGAACCTTAAGCTCAATACGAACTTTTCCGGCATTCACAGCCGTGGCATTGACATAGCTCGTCAGGCTGATGGCAGCATTTTCCAATGCATCGTCTAAGGAGGTATTTATTTTTGTTTGTTCTACATACCCCTCCTCAGACCATTCCAGGTGCACATCGCCAGTGATGCCCACGTTGATCATCTGCGGGTTCCAATCCCAACCCACTTCATATTGGGCTTTTCGCAGCCATTGGCGCTTCTTGTCATCAAGGTAAACCTCCCTATAACCTTCACCGTCCAGATCGCGGGTGTAGAAATAGCCGGACTCGATGCCTACCATCAAATCATTGGTGCCTGCTTTTATAGCGTCTGTTACATCTATGCGGCAGGGTATGTGCACATTTTTGTGTTCGCCTACCTGCACTCCGTTGAGTATAATGGTACTGACAAGGTCCAGCTTGTCAAATACCAGCCACACACGTTGTTCTTCTGAGGTTTTTTCGAAGTCGAACTGACGAAAATACTGCCAGTACTGGTCTTCCACCCAGTTGGCCTTCCATGTATTCACACCAATGTTAGGATCTTCAATAAGTCCCTTGTTTTGGAAAACACGGTGAATTTCCATGGGGACTTCGGCGTCGATATACCTTTTTTCGTCTTTGAGCGGGGAAGACCTGATAAATGCATCGATAGAGGGAGGGCCGTGATGGATGTTGGCCCAGGTGAGCTTCCAGGTTCCGTTCAGGCTTTCTGTATTTTGCCCTTTAGCATGAAAAACTACCGAACATAAAAACAAAAAAATGCAATAGATAATGCTCTGCCTTATTGAAGGTTTCATACTGATGTGCTTATGCTTATTTAGGATTGTTAAATACTACTATGGCTTGCAGCTTTCTATAAAGTGTATTTTTAATGGCCTGGTATTCTACTTTTTCAGCTACGTTGTGCCATTCGTGCGGATCTACCGAAAGGTCATAAAGTTCCTCTTTTCCACTATGGGTGAGGATGTATCGATGTTTGTCTGATCGTACGGAAAAACTCTCTTCCCAAAAAGTATCGATGGTGGTAGATGTAAGGGCCACATCAGGGCCATCCCATACCCCGTTGGGATCATTGAGCAAAGGCACCAGACTAAAGCCCTCAATGCGAGCACCATGTGGTCCGTTGGGCTGAATGGGCAAACCAGCCAAATCATTGAGCGTGGGGTAAACATCGATGAGCGATACCGGCTTATGGCATGTACCGGGTGTATATCCGTTGGCCCTGATCAGCAACGGAACCCGCGTGCCTCTTTCCCACAGGGTTTGTTTAAACCAACGGTTTTTTTGACCTGTATGATAACCATGGTCGCTGGTGAGCACCACAATGGTATTGTTGCGATACGGACTGTTGTCAAGCGCTTGTAATACTTTCCCGACCTGATCATCGACAAATGCTATACTGGCCAGGTAAGCCTGCATCATTTTTCGCCAGCCCATTTCCCCACCATAGCCATCTGTAATTATGCTCAGCTGTCGGCCAAAAGCAGTAGTACCTGGCCGAAATTGCAAATCTTGGGATACATCATCCAGATCATTATTCAAAATTTCCGGAAGCACGATCTTTTCCGGTGGGAACATGTTGAAGTATTTTTCCGGTACATAATAGGGTGTGTGCGGTCGTACAAAACCAACGGAGAGTACAAATGGCTCAGAATGCGTCTCAGCTAAGACTTTGACTGCAAAATCAGCACTCTTTTCATCCGGGAGCAGGTCCATCTGGTCCTCTCGTAAAGTAAAGCGCTCCGCATGTTCAATACTCCCAGGATTGGTGGAATAATACCAATCTATATCGGACGATGGCAAAATCGGAGCTGCCGAGAAGAACTGAGGTGCAACGGTGGCCATTTGCTCAAACTTCTCCGGCATATCGGGATGCATTACAATATGACCATCTTTTATAGGCCAGGGGCCATAATCAGTGGCAATGCCAAATTCTTCCCATACATCCTCTTCGTGTCCGTTGTGAAAAATCTTTCCTGTTCCATATGTTTTATACCCATGCTCGGAAAAGTGCTGAAAGATATTTTTAACATCCTTGAAAACAGGGCTCTGCCGTATGGTCTGCCCACGGTAAGTGTTGGTGGTATGCGGGTAGAAACCATTAATCAAACTGACTCGCGATGGTGCACACCAGGCGCCATTGCTGTGGGCATTGGTAAATACCATGCCTTCTGCGGCCAACCTGTCCATAGCCGGCGTTTTTATGTTGGGATCAGTGCCATAGCTGCTCAAGTAGTCGTTTAGGTCATCGCAAATGATGAATAATACATTGGGCCTTGTCTTTTGACTGACCGATTGAGCTTGACCTTGAAGAATGCAGGCATGCCCGGCAAGCATCCAATAAAAGCACATCGACACAACTACCTTCATAGGGATTTTCCAGTTTTTCATAATTCAATTTTTGAAGCAACTTATTCAGAAAAAAATTCTTGCCAGTTTTTCATTGCCAGTTCTATCGTCCTGCTGCCTCTATGAAAATATTTTCGGTATTAGCTTTTGCTTTTGTTTTCAATGGTGGTATTAAAAATATATTGGCTTGATATATATGTAAAATCATTAATCTTTATTCTTCGCAGAGCCATTATGGGAAGCTTTTTTAAATTTAAAACTATCAACACTTTGACAAAACTATAATAGGCCAAAATCGTGCTTTCAATTTTGGCCTCTCATTACGTCTAGTTATCTATTACAAATTTTCATTGATGGCAACGTCTTGCGCCGGAGGTGGCAATAAATAATTGTCCTTACTAATTGTAATCAACAACTGATTTTGTTCCGCAGATCGATTCATATTGGCTTGCTCAACATTCTCTGTTCTTACCAAATCAAACCATCGTAAAAACTCACCGGCAAACTCCCACGCTCTTTCGTTAAGTACTGCCTGAACAAAGGTGTTTTGGTCAATACCCTGAGGCAAATCTGAAAGGCCAGCACGTGCTCGAATAATGTTTACAGCTTCTATGGGAGTCATATTCAATCCTGAGGCAGATGTATTGGGACCTGCACTTCTTGCCTGTGCCTCAGCATAAGTTAAGTAGACTTGTGCCAAGCGAAGTACCTGCACTGACATGCTGGTCTGAAAAGTATGGTCATTAGCCGGGTCATTTTCATTAACTCCACCATGTCTGAACTTCCTGAAGTAGGGGTGTTTACTTTGACTATCCGTATACGAAATCGTACTATAGGTTTTATCTTGTGCATTATATATTTGAAACTCCGTGTAGAATGTTTCGTCTTTTCTAACGCCGTCGGGAAAGTTAAGATAAAAGTTTGGTTCAGACATCAGCGCATTCCAACCACCTTCTTCCCCGGGCTGCACTGTAGTGCCTTGGGCCCAATTAAACGAAGTAGTAACGCCTGTACCACTGAACGGGATTGCCCAAAGTTGCTCTTGATTGAACTTATTTTCTTCCGTCCATATATCTCTAAAATTCAGCATCAATGCTACACCATATTGCTCTTTATTGGCAATGACTTCTGCAGCTTTTTGTGCAGACAGCGCTAATTTGCTTTGGTCATTCAATGGCCATCCAGCCATTGTCAAATACACTTCAGCTAACATACCTTTAACAGCAGCCTTGCCTACTCGGCCAGGCTCTGGGCGTTGATCCATAATCATACCCTCAGCAAGCTGTAAATCCGCAATTATTTGAGCATATACTGTCTCTTTAGAAGATGGATTTATGGTGTTCAGATCTGATGAATAGCTCGAAGATAAAATCATTGGCACATCACCGAACAACCGTGTCAAATAAAAATAGCTAGTAGCTCGCAGAAAATAAGCTTCAGCAGCTATTTGATTCACCTGCTGGACTGAACCGGTAGTGTTACTATAGTTTTCAACAATCATATTAGCATTGTGAATGGTGAGATAAAGTCCTCTCCACCATTTAGCAATTGCGCCGCTAGCAGGATCTTGTATGAAAATATCAAAACCACCAGTACCGTTTGGATCTGAGCCAATGTCATCACTTCCTGAAAGTACTGACCACTGATCGTGCTGACCAAAAATAGTCCACCAAGGCCGCGATAATTGTCGATACGTACCCGCCAATGCAGCTTTAAGACCATCTACATTTTCAAGAGGTGCCGTACCAGCGAGTCTGCCCTTTGGATCTTCTTCTAGGAAATCTTCGCAACTTATAGTTGTGATCGTCAAGATCAATATTAAAATCTTAGTGATTATTTTCATTTTCTTGTGATTTAAAAGTTAATATTCAAACCTAATGTGATTGATTTGGTGTTTGGATAAGCTCCCCAGGAAAATCCTTGATAAGCATCCGAAGCATCCACTTCTTCATCTGTATATGAGTCAGTTTCCGGATCCATCCCCTTAAAGTTTGTAAGGGTTATTAAATTCTGACCGCTAAGCGTTACGTCGGCCTGAGCTACTCGCAAAAGCGATTTTGGCAAGCTGTAGGTAATGCTGATATTTCGCATACGGAAATAAGAAGCATCCATCAGAAATTGGTTTGACTGCGGCCTGAACTTATCTGTATCACTAAAATGTGGGATGTTGCTGCCATCATTGCTTGGTGACCAGCGGTCTAATATATCCACATGTGTAGACGCCCTCGACCCATGTGCGATAGGCAAAAGTGTCGAACCATAATCAAAGGCTACCTTTTCTACATTGGTAGTCGCTTGCCAGAACATATTAAAAGAAAAATTCTTATAATCGAGTCGAGTGTTTAATCCCCAGTGTGAGCGGGGTAGCGTATTACCAATAACCTGTAAATCCGAACTATTTAATTTGCCGTCATCGTTTACATCTTCATATCTGGAATCACCAGGTACCTCGCCGTATCGTTCTGCTTCTTCGGCTTCATTGAGTTTCCAGGTCCCTAAGTAATTGTACCCATAGAGCGTGCCTAATGACTCGCCTTCCTTTAATATATAAGAAGCGTTTTGCTCGGATGCTACCAGCTCATTCAGAAATATGAGATCTTCGTCTCCAATATCGATTACTACGTTATCATTGTAAGAATAATTGATGTTGAAGTTTAGACTGAAGTCATCACTTTCAATTGGCGTGACATCAAGAGAAATTTCGAAACCTTCATTTTCTACCTCACCTACATTTTCAGTAATAGTACTACCAGGCGCGTACATTGGCAAGGCCTTGTTCAGCAATAAATCGAAGGTATTTTTCTTATAGTAATCAAAGGAAGCTCGTAAGCGATCTTGAAATAAACCCAAATCGATACCAACATTAAATTGCCGTGTTTTTTCCCATGCCAGATTTGGATTTGCCGGATTACCGACTATGTAACCGGCATTATCTGTTGAACCATTAAATGAATAAAATGTATTGTTCGCCGATTGTTGGAGCAGAGCCAAGGACGAATAAGGTGCTATGGCCTGACTCCCCGCTATTCCATAACTTGCACGAAATTTAAGATTACTTAATGCATCTATTCCTTGCATAAACGATTCTTCAGTGACTATCCACCCTAAACCTACTGAAGGAAATAAATCAAACTTATCCACCAGCCGGGATGAGCCGTCAGATCTTAATGTGGCAGTCAACAAATATCGGTCAGCAAAAGAATAATTGAGTCTACCGATATAAGACACCATGGTGAATTTACTGTATGATGAACTTATATTGGCACTGCCTGCCAGGCTCAAATTGTAATAATTCAGAAAGGGAAATAACAGATTACCAGCCATAGCACTAAATCCAGTACTTTCGGATGAATATAGCTCAAAAGCTGCTGTTGCATTGATTTTATGCATTTCTCCTATGTTGTTGTTATAGGTCAACATGGAAGTGCTCTGCCAAGTTACATTCTCTACTGATCCATTTCGAGCAAAGGGATTGTTCTGGGTTAAATATACGTCCTCAAAATCTCTGTTTTTATTCTCCCTATATTGAAGTAAAAACCTCGTTGTAAAGTCAAATCCCTTTATAAATCTATAGGTATAATTAGTATTAATTAACCCTTGCGTGTTGATCCGATCATAATTTTGTAATTCAGCAGAAGCTATAGGATTTAAAGTTAGCGTTGCAATATTAGCCGAAGGCGTATAATTACCTTCGCTGTCATACGGCTCAATGGTAGCGGGCCACAGCACCGATTGCATAATAGGTCCAACATGTCTTATGTGGTTTGATGTATTTTGGTGATTTCTTCTAGAGCCGAGGAAATTAAAACCCAGGTCCATTTTGTTACTTAATTTGACATTTACATTGGATGTTAAATTGAATCTATTGAAGCCGGTGTTGATCAATATACCTTCTTCATCAAAATAATTACCAGATATATAGTATTCGACTTTTTCAGAGCCACCAGAAACGCTCAATTGTATATTTTTTTCTGCACCCGTTCTATAAATCAGATCCTGCCAATCGGTTCCTGATCCAAATGCATTAATTTCTGCTTCACTATAGAAAGGCGTGGCCGTTGGGCTTTGAGCCAGTATATAATCGTTATATGTATTAGCAAATCCTCTAGCATCGAGCATTTCCATTCTGTTGATGACTTCATTAAAGGAGTAATCCGCAGCCAAGGAAACTTTTGCCTTTCCAGTCTTACCTTTTTTGGTGGTTATTAAAACTACGCCGTTGGCACCCCGGCTACCATAAATGGCTGTGGCAGATGCATCTTTCAGTACCTGCATATTTTCCACATCATTTGGATTAATATCGTTGATGCTGGCGCCGATAAATCCATCAATAACATAAAGCGGAGAGTTACCACCAGAAATGGAATTGGACCCTCTGATACGAACACGAGAGGAACCACCAGGTGCTCCGGATGTACGAACAACCTGAACGCCTGGTGTTCGTCCCTGCAAGGCTTCATCCAAACGAAATATTGGCTGGTCATCAAATTGCTCATCGGTCAAAGTGGAGACAGCCCCGGTAAGGTCTGACTTCTTAACCGCGCCATAGCCTACTACAACGATTTCTTCGAGTGCGGTGATGTCAGGTGTCAGAGACAAATCAATCACGGTGCGGTTTCCGACCGCAATTTCTTCAGAAATATATCCCACCGAGCTGTAGACCAAGACTGACTCCGCGGAAGGAACTTCAAGGCTGTAGTTACCATTGGCATCCGTAACCGTGCCCTGTGCAGTCCCTTGCACAATTACGTTTACCCCCGGAAGGCTTCCACCATCTTCACTGGTAGTGACCCTGCCGGTAACTGTAACGCCCTGCATAGGAGCTTCCTCAGTCTTCACCGGTTTTCTTGCTACAAATATGTTGTCATTGACACGCCTGAAATGTAGGTTATAGTCTTTGGATAGTTGTTCGAATACCGCTTGAAGCGAAACTGCTTGAACTTTCAGCCTTACTACGCGCTCGGAACCAATCGCAAGATCATTGTATACGATTTTAAAGTCGGACTGCTGCCCTATGTCTTGAAGAACATCGGCAAGATTTGACTTGCTTTTATCGATCGATACTTCAATTTCATTTAGGCTTCGTTGCTGCGCATTGCCATCGGCGGCCACAAGAAGCCCCGCAAACATCATCTGAGCCCATAGGCCATACATTACGTATTTAGACATACTGAGAATTTGTCTTAGTAGTTTACTATTCATAATTTTAGGTACATTATTAGTTTAACAAATCAAGAGTATTGCCTGGCAAAACAACCTCGACATTGTTTACCGTCGGCATTTGCTTTTGTTAAAGAACCGGCCAACCTGCCGGTTCTTTTATTTTGTCTGGAGTACTATCGAATAATCACCTCCTTTCCATCAATTTCATATTGAAAACCTGAAGCGAAGCTGAGGCCTCTCATAATATCCTCAAGTGTTTTGTTATCAAATTCGCCTGTGAAGCGGCCGTTAATCCTCTTTGGTTGCTTCATGACAAACTTCACATCGAACCAGCGAGAGAGTTTAGCACTCACCTCTTCAAAGGTGCTTTCATTAAACACAATGATTCCTTCTTTCCAGCCAATCACCGTATTATAATCTAATACTTCCAGCTTTGGATGAAAATCATTGTTCTGAAAAGTGATGAGCTGATTCTTTGAAACGTTGTGCTCGATCGGCGCCAGCCGATGTGATACGGCGACCTTGCCCGTATACACCGCCACTTGTACTTTTTTTTCATCAGCATAGGCCGATACATTGAATGATGTGCCCAGTACCCGGGCGTTTAAATGTGGTGTTTGTACAATGAAGGGAGATAAACTATCCTCGGTTACTTCAAAAAATGCCTCGCCTTCCAACGTCACACGGCGATCACCTTCACCGAAATTATTATCATAGGTAAGTCGGCTGCCCGAGTTGAGCATTATTTTGCTGCCATCGTTGAGCATAAAGGTTGTTTTCACTCCTAAAGGGCTTTGCTTGGTGTACTTTACAACTTTTTGCGGTGTTTCTTTGATCAAATTGTGTTGGTATAACAGAAAAAATACGAGCCCAGAAATCAACAGAAATGCAATAGATGCTGCTATTTTAAGTGTAGACCAATACCACGGACGGGGAGCTTCAAGCAATGCGTATCTATTGCTTTCATGCTGGTAGATGCCTTCTAGTACGTCGCGATAAGTCTGTTCTGTTGGGGTAGGATTATGCTTATACATCACACTCCTGATGATCTGCATGGCCGCAAGGGCCTGGTCTTTGTTGGGCGGATTGGCTGCCAGCCATGTTTGCCAAAAATGGCTTGCCTCGGGCTTCTTCAATTTTACCCACTGTACGAAAAACTCGTCCTTCAAAAAATCATTGGTATTGTACTGCTTGTAATCCATTTTTTAGTCTTATATAGGATAGAGCAGCACTTTCGCTTTCTGACCCCATGCCTCACCATTTTTTTCTTCAATAATAGGTTCGGATGGATTTTTAAATCGTGGTTATAGAAAAAAAGAGTACAATATTTTTTTGGCAGGAGCCATTTTCAGCCGAAGTGTGTCAACTGCCCTATAAATGAGCTTTCTTACCTGCTTCGCATTTTTATAACCCATGAGCTCAGCAATCTGTGCATAATTGAAGCTTTCATAATAAAAATAGACAATGGCTTCTCTTTGCTTTGGTGTCATCGCCGCAAAGCAGGCTTGCAATAATGCCTCTTTGCGTTCTCCGTCATCGGAATCAATATGTATCTCTTCGCAGGAAGGCGTGCTTTGTATTAAAAAATTGCCTGCATTTTCTAAGGAGGTGTATTTTAAAGCCTTGATAGATCGTAGAATACGATTCTTTAACGACACAAAGAGGTACAACTTGAGATTGGCGACAGGTTTTAAGTTTTTGCGGCGTTCTCGTATATAAATGAAAAGATCTTGAATTTGATCTTTAATGAAGTCCTCGTCAGAACTGAATTGAAAAGCAAATTGATAGAGCTGATTAAAATATGCTTTATAGATATAAACAAAAGCTTCTTCTTCACCAGCACAAAATTGTTCCCAAACTAAAGATTCGTTGGGCACAAGAGATTTTGATGCCAAACCTGGGTCATCAAAAGACTTTTCAGCATAAATTTTTCTAACCGTCGACATAGTTTATTACGAGCAATATATTAAAACTGCCTCTGAATAAAGCGATTTACATCGATGCACTTGATTTAAAAGTACGAAACTTCCATATTTTATTCACCACGCCGTTCATTGCGCACATTATTTTTAAAGACCACCGGCCGATCATCTTCCTCCTTACTCATGTACCTAAAGTTTTCGACAACCAAACCATCGACGTGCCTTAGGTATAGGCCTTTGGCTGGTACCGGGTGGTAGCGTTTGTTTTCTGAATATGTCCCTTTCACCTCCGCTTTCTCCGTGGCCTGTCCACGAAAGCCGCCGCGTGCGCGCACGACAATGTTGCGCAGTATTACTTGTTCAATGGGCTGTTTTTCAGAGCCTATGATCATGGCAGTGATATCGGGCTGATCTTTCAACACATTATTTTCTGCCTCTATATTTTCCAGTGTTACATTCCTAAATGCTCCAATCTTTCCCTGCTCAAAAGCCTCTTCAGATACCGCTTGCAACGCCAGGAAAAACGGCGCTCGGCAATCCTGCATTTTGATGTTCCTTACAGTAATATTAGACAGATTGGCATGGCCCCGGGTCATGGTAAGATTAATTCCGGAAAAGGGGCCAGGGGCATTGTCCGTTGGTCCTTTGATCAGGCAGTTTTCGATACGGACATTGTACACATCCATAAACGTCTCTGTGCCCAGCCGCACGCCATTGGTTTCAGACGCCAGCGTACAATGCTCTATTAGTATGTTGGAGGTGGATCTTTTGGTGCCTCTCTTGGCCGATTTGATGCTGATGGCATCGTCGCCGGTGTCGATATTGCAGCCGGTGATGTGCACATTGTTGCAGCTTTCAATGTCAATACCGTCTGTCCAACGCGAGTGGGCGCTGTTGTGGATGTGCACGTTTCTTACCACCACATGGTCGCAGGCGAGTAGATAACAGCTCCATTCGCCTGAATTCTGAAGCTTTATATCGGACACTTCACAGTCGTGGCAGTCATGAAGAAAGAAAGGACGGGGTGCTCCCTCGTTTTTGAATGAGAGGCCTACGTAGGCATCTGCCGCATAGGGTGCCGACACTACAGGGGTTTCCTGCTTGAACCATGCTTTGCAGTCGATCAGGCCGTATCCCGAAATTTTAATATTCCTTGCTTGGTATGCATACAGTACGCGCTTCCAGGCCTCTTCATGATATTGTGAAAAATCAGGGGTCGCTATCCAAACGGCCCCTGATTCAAAATGTAAATGCACATCATTAAGCAGGCGAATGGAACCAACCAGATAAGTGCCTGCCGTTACCTCCACCCTGCCACCACCCGCTGCATTGGCAGCATCGATGGCCGACTGTATGTTTTCCGTTTCTTCCTTTGTGCCATTGTATTTACTTTTTACAGCAAACACAGCACCGTTTTGCCCTTTTCTTACTACCGTATTGCCTGCTGATAGCAACGGCAGGGTAGATAGTGGCAGCAGAAATTTCAAAAAGTGTCTTCTGGGTCTCCTGATGAACATCTGATTTATTTATGCACTTCAAATTTTCGTATAAATTCACCGCTTCCGTTATACAGCCTCAGTACGTACAGGCCATTGGCCAGGCTCGATATATCCACCCGGGCATCGCCTTGTGCCAGGGCTGCCGATTGTACCAGCCGGCCAAACAGATCGTAGATGTCAGCGCGTTCGTATAACATTGCGGATTCTATGTTCAGCACGGCACTGGCAGGATTTGGGTACACCTTTAAGGCATTTGCCTCCAACTGCCGAATATTCACATTCTCGCCTACTGCTATCCGTGCTGCATAGTTGCCTGCCTCTACAAAGCGCCAGTGTTTGTCGAGCCCGTTCACCGCGGCACTCGTGCCTACTTTATCACAGTTGCTCCATGCATCGAGCTTCTCGCCGCAGGCCTTGTCTATCAGCCAATACCAATTGCCCTCCTTCAGTTCCACTTTCCACTTTTTGTCATCGGCAGAGCCTCCGTTGTTCAAATCTACCGTGCGACAAGAATCAGTATCAAGCCGCGAATTGCCATTAAAACAAGCTTTGTTCACCAGAAAGTAATAATTGCCTTCTGCATGCTCAAATCTCCATTGCTTGTCATCCGCACTGCCATAATCCAGGTCTACCGTACGACAATTGTCGGAATCGAGCCTGATGTGTTCACCGGCGGCATTGGCACAGGCCCTGTTCTCAATGAAATACCATTTGTTGGGATCAGGAAACTGGGCTGATGGTGCCACACAATCGACGTCGTTTTCTGTTAATTGGCTTATGCGCGCCGACCAGCCCTTGCCAGCCTCTGTAAGGTAGCTTAGCCAGCGGTAGCCATCTTGTCGAAGCGGCACATCGTTGTCCAACTGAATGGATACGGTGGTTCGTCCACGCCCGGCACCCACACTCACCCTGCCAGAGGCCAATGTGGAGAAAGGATCTTTATCCATTTTGAAATCAAGGATAATATCTCTTGCTGTAGAGGCTTCATATTGAATTTCGATAGAATAAGTTGCGCCCGGTGAAACGGGATCAATACGTTCCATGGAAATGAGCCTGTCATCATATTCCGGCGTTGTTACCGATGTACTGCTACTGCTGCTGCCATTGCCGGCACAGTTGCTGCCCGTTACCCGGTAGGTGTATGCCCTGCCGGGTACGGCAGTGCGGTCTATAAAATTTTCGGCGTTTTTCCAGGCTACTCCCACTCGTTCGAAAGCGTTGGATCCGTGCCTTCTTTCGATAAGGTACATTTCTTCCACGCTGGAGTTATCGCTCCAGTTCAGTTCTACTGTTTGCTTGTCGAGCGTAGTGGCGGTAAGTGCCGATGGTGTCGAAGGAGTACCTGCATTGCAAGGCCGGCCGTTCAGCGGCAGATAAAAGACCAACTGGCGTGCATCGGACTGCAACGTTGGTACGCTCAACTGCTGAGAGCCTCCCGCAGAAACGACCACATTGTCACGGATCACCTGTCCGGTGAATATGTCGAACCACATGCCGGTGCCACCGTTTTGCGGGTTGATGGTGATGTTCACATTGCTGCGTGTTTCGGTGGTATTGTTCACCGCAAGCGCGAGATAGTAATCGGGCCCCGACATACCGAAGGTGAGCAAATCGGTACTATTCCAGGAGTTGGCAACAGCTTGGGGCCGCAGTCGGTCTGAGTCTACCGTTCCGACGAAATCCATGAAGTAGTCGAAATAGTCGAACATCACATCGGTGATGGAGAGATTTGAACAACACTTAGGGCGCGAATATTCT
This sequence comes from uncultured Roseivirgaceae bacterium, assembly GCA_964596645.1. Classification (GTDB taxonomy): domain Bacteria; phylum Bacteroidota; class Bacteroidia; order Cytophagales; family Cyclobacteriaceae; genus CAVQEK01. The sequence goes on along the minus strand of CAZQVB010000016.1, from coordinate 14,446 downwards.
TTCCATGATGTTTGCCAAAAGATGGGTTGCTGCTGGCTGAAATACATGATGTATGCAGCAGCAGCCCAATTTTCCGGCCAGCCTTCTCCAAACGATTGATCCTTATGACCTACTTCAGTGACCATAAAGGGTAAGTTGGCATCATTCTGATTTCTCAAAACACGCTCCAGATCGCCGGGATGATCCTGATAGGCATAGTGATGTATGGACTCGAAGCCGTAGCCATCCAGCAATCGCCCATCCTTGTCTTTAGATGGATTAGAAGCCCACGGCCGCTGATAATAGTCGTACTGCTTGAGGGCATTGGAAAAGTACACCTTACCAGAAAATGGGGTGCCATCTTCGTTGCTAATTTCCCACCAGTCCACATACGCGCCCCAGCGGTTGACCAGATATTGGGTGTACTTATCGTATTGCGCCTGTGTCCATTCAGGTTCATCTGGTATTTTATTGATCGGTACAAACATGATCTTGATGCCACGGTCGTGCAGGGCTTCGAAGAATCGATCAAAGAGCAGTCCGCGATCGGAGGGAAAGATACCTGCCGCGCCCTCTGTATAATTTTTGAAAATGCCGGGGCTGCAATTGGCATGGTTGAGGCGAAAAGTGTTGAACCCATGGGCTTCAAATTCGTCCAGATACTGACCGAACGATAGGCCACCGCGGTCTGCAAGTGACCACACGTTGGCATCCAAGTCATTATTGATACAATCTTGCCAACCAAACACATAGAATGGCTCACCCGTATCGCGCACCACCCAGCGCTTGGGGTTTCTGGTGCTTTTTTCAATGAAGCCAATCCTGTCTGACGCTGTGGCTGTAAACTGTATGTTGCTGCTCCAGCTGCCACCGTTTATGCGGTAGCGCCAGCGCCAGTTGCCGGGTTCATTGGGTGAGAACCGCACTTTCCAGGTTTGGCTGCCATAATAGAAGGCGCCGAAGTCAAAGGATTGCCCCGAGGGGGAGGTCATCTGCACTTCGATATTGACGTCGTTCCAGGGATTGGTGCCGTTGTAGTTGTGGCTGATGGAATATTCATAAATCTCAAAAGTGCCAATATTGGCATAAACTACTGGATTTATGATACATATAAAACACAGGGCAAAGACGGATACTGTCAGAATTCTCAGGTTTTTTTTCATTTTGGGTTAAGGTTAAGGTGTATAATCATTGGTCATTCAATACTTGTTTTTATGGAAAATATTCTTCCGCGAGCGACTCTATCCGGCTCATGATTTCTTGTCTGTAGACGTTGCTTAGTAGTGGGTCTTCTGTTTGCTTCTGCCATTCATACAGGTATTGTTTCATTTGCTGCAATTGACCGGCGTATTGCTCAAAGGACGACAGGTTAATCAGCTCGTATGGATCTTGGGCCAAGTCATAAAGCGCCCACTCGGGTGACGCAGCGTATTTTACATATTTTCTTCTCGTGCGAGACAGGCCTTCATTGTCATCAGCGAGATCGGTAGTTGAGGATAGTGCGGTGGCGTATGCACCAGCAAACGGACTGTAGATGAGCTTCCAAAGGTGTGCACTAATGGCACGTTGAGGAAACAAATCTTCTTTTTGATGCTGTATAAATTCGGCGCCTACGTAATCACGTGGCCTCTGCTTACCACTGAGCAGCGCCTGCCATGATATGCCGCTTACCTTTTCCGGTATGGCGCTCATGCCTGCCGCTTGCAATACTGTAGGAAGTATGTCGGTGGTTGACACAAGATGTGACACCACCATATGCCCTGCTCTATGAGGAAAATGAACGATCAGTGGAATGCGAATGCCAGCTTCATAGCAGGTCGTCTTAGCTCGGGGCAAAGGAGCACCATGGTCGCCCAAGAAGATGATCAGGGTATTTTTTACAAGGCCTTTCTGTTCTAGCATTTGCATTAAAAGCCCGAATCCCGCATCTAATCGGCTGATGCCATTGTAGTATGCAGTAGCTTGTGCCAATAGATCGTCGCCACCGGAATGGCAAAATGCCGGCACTTCTATCTGTTGTGTGCGCAACGGATGAGCAGGCACGCCACTGATCTGATTGTAAAAAGGCGCGTGCGGGTCCAGATAGTTTACCATGAGAAAGAACGGAGCCGTGCCTGCCCTGTCTATAAAAGCTGCAGCAGAATCGGCTACTACGGGTAAATCGTAGCGAGTAAAATCGTGACGATTATATACGGTATCAAAATCCTCATTCAGGGCCTCTACCTCAAAGGGCATCATATTCCTATACATGCCGGGGCTTTGATAGTCGAAGCCACCCAGCATAAAATCAAATTCGAATGCCTCTTGTGGTTCTACATGCAACTTGCCGATGATACCGGTTACGTAACCAGCCTGCTTGAGCAAAGAAGGGATATTTTCATACGGTCGATACATTGCGATGCCCTTATGCGACAGACCTGTCTGACCGTTTTGATGCGGAAATAGGCCGGTGAGGATGCTGCTGCGACTTGGGCTGCAAGATGCCTGAGTGACGTACGCGTTGGTGAAAAGAATATGCTGTTGGGCAAAAGCATCTAAATGGGGTGTATAGGCCGTGCTGTCGCCGTAGCAACCGAGCTCCTGGCCCATATCATCGGCCACCACCAGTAGGATATTCGGCCTGGTTTGGCTGTACGATTTCAGGCACAGCATGAGTGCCAACGCCACAAAAGCAAAGCTAAAACTGCGCATACAGGAAGTGAGGAGTTCAGGAAAAATTAAAAGGAGAATAAGGCCAACGACTATGACTGCCATCAGCCCTATTCTCCCAAATCTTTACTCGCCGTATCCCGGATTCTGGGTCAGTGCACTGTTGATATTGATCTGTGCCTGAGGAATTGGGAAAAGAAGCGTTCGCTCCGTATGGTCTGATCGCTCATATTGCGTCACCACCTCCAGATATCGTCCTGTCCGAAGCAAATCCCAGCGTGAATGGTTCTCACCAGCCAATTCCCTGCGTCGTTCGCGCAATATTTCATCTACAAATTCATCAGCACTGGCGAAGTCTGACAACAGGGACGGTGTCAATCCGCGCTTTTCACGCAACATGTTAAATTTATCCATGGCATCTTGCACCAAACCTTCATCCCTTGCAACAGCTTCGGCGTATATCAGCAATGCTTCGGCATAGCGCAATATCGGGATGTTGATGGCATTGAAGCGGTAATTTGTGATGCCGGGTATGAAATGATAGTATTTCTTGAGCAGGTAGGCACCACCTCTCCAAGTTACTTCTTCACCATCGGCCAGCGTATGCGTGTTCCAATACCATGCATCAAATCGCTTATCGTTCTCTTGGTCGAACAAGTCGATGTGATCTTCATATACGATGACCACGGCAAAGGCACCACCAAACGAATTATTTACACCACTGATGTTGTCCGGCTTTCCATTCAGGTTGTTTGGAAAGGTGAACATCATAAACTGATGTGTGGTGTTGAAGTCGAGTCCTAACGAACCGTAAGAAAAAATCCACTCTGGTCCAAGGTCATTTTCTGCCTTGAATACATCGGCGGGATTATCCAATAGCCCATACTGCGCTGAGTTTATCACCTCTTCTATGAGTGGTTTCACCAGATTGTACTCACCGATGGTGAGGTACACTTTTGCAAGCAACGTTTGCGCTGCGCCTTTGGAAGCTCTGTTGGCACCTGTCTCACTTTTCAATGGCAAATTGTCTACAGCAAATTTCAAATCTTCTATGATTTGATTGTAAACGGTAGCCTGATCTACCCGCAAGTCGCCCGGAGCATCAAAGGCAGGTATATCCAATATGAGCGGCACATCGCCAAAGGCACGAACCAGGTTGAAATAGTGAAGAGACCTAAGAAAAAGTGATTCGCCGATCAACCGATTCTTTACATCTTCGCTCAACGATTCGGAACCTTCCAGTCCTTCAAGCACGGCATTGGCCCGGTTGATGGTAGAATATGCCTGATCCCATAGATTATTCCAATTGCCATTGTCAGCATCCCATGTGCCACGGTTCAGGCTATTGCCCGTTGACTGATGTCGCATATCGTGAATGGCAGTGACTTCGGCATACAGCATCCAATCCTGATAGCCGATACCCAACTCCAAAGGCAAGGTGTATATGCTGTTGACAGCCAACTCGGCCGAGGTAGGATCTTCAAATACATTTTCCGGACTAAAGAATGATTTTGGTGTCTCATCCAACAAATCGGAGCATGAGAAAGTCAGCGGTAGCAACAGTCCGAGAATTATCGTTTTTAATATATATTTTTTCATCGTTTTCATATGGTTTAAGTGAGTAAGTCGCTTGCACAGGCTCGCAGCTTCTTCACTGTTTATGTTATTTATGAAATCTCTATCCTATTGTTAAAACTGTATCTGAAGTCCGGCCTGGTAAATGCGGCTGGTGGGGTATGATCCATAGTCGATACCAACGGCCAGGTTATCCGAACCAAATGAGTTGATATCGGGATCGAGCCCACGATAGTTTGTGAAAACCAACAGGTTGCTTCCGCTCACATAGAGCCGTAGGCTTGAGAGCCCAATGCTTTGTGTGAGTGCGCCGGGCAATCGGTAGCCAAGGGTTATGTTGCGCAACTTCAAATAGCCGGCGTCTTCAACATAGTTGGTATTAGGGCTTGGCCTGCTTCGTCCAATCACCGCATATTCGGTAGAAAAGTTATCGGGCGTCCAGGCATTCTCTGCCATATCCTTGGTGATGTTGTACTGCATGTTGCCGTTGTTTAGCGAAAGGCGCGATGCATTGAATATCTGGTGACCGAAGGCATACTCGAAGAAAATGGATAAATCAAAGCCTTTGTAGGAGAAGTTATTGGTAATACCTCCTATGAAATCTGGAATAGCATCACCATATATTATCCTGTCGCTGGCTGCGATCAAAGAGTCGCCCGTCTGATCCACGAACCGGTAGCCTCCCACACGTGGATTTGTAGAAGCAGCAGAATATGTGTCTATTTCCTCCTGAGTGTCCCAAATTCCATCTGACTCCAACACGTAGAATGCGCCAAGAGATTGGCCGACGGCCAGAATACGAACTGCGTCATCATTGCCGCTGGCACCAATTCTAGACAGGTTGTTGGAATACAAAACACTATCTACGGGCATACCATAGGCATCTGAACCGAGGCTTAAAATTTCGTTTCTCTGATAGGCCAGGTTAAAGTTTACATCCCACTGAAAATCCGAACCAGTCAGCAAGTATGCCTGTATGCCCAGTTCTACACCGCTGTTTTCCATAGAGCCAATGTTGGTAAAAACCAAGCCATCTTCATCGCGCGCACCGAGCGGTATAATGGGTGCATTGAAGAGAAGATCTTCCGTTCTACGGTGATAATAATCTGTCGTTATGGCCAATCTCTGGTCAAACAGCGAAAAATCTAATCCAATATTAGCCTGGATGTTGGTCTCCCAGCCTATGTCGGGATTGCCTACCTGTGCACGAGGCAATATGTAATTGGCCACCGAGCGGCCATCGACGGTACCCTGAGCACGTGAAACTGCTTGCGTTAGGGAGCCATATGGGGGAAGGGCTGTATTGCCCGATGCTCCATAGCTCATGCGAAGTTTAATGTTTTCTACTGCATTGAAGCCTTGCATAAAAGATTCATTCGACAGGTTCCAGGCAAAGGCACCTGCGGGGAAGAATCCCCATTTTTCATTCGCACCAAAGCGCGATGAACCATCATACCGACCTGTAAGTGTAAACAGATATCTATCGTCGAAGCCATACTGCAATCTGCCCAGATAGGACAGCAACACCCATTCAGAGCCGGCAGTACCTACATTCAGGCGATCCTGATCGCCGCCCGCTAAATCGTAGTAACCCAGTGTGTTCACTTTCAGGCCATTCGATTGGGTGGTGGTGAAGTCAGCCAGATTTGTTTGATAGGTAAATCCGGCAACGGCTGTCAACGCATGCTTTTCATTAAAGACATTGCTGTAAGTAAGCACATTCTCATTCAGCCAGTTCCTGCTGAGACTGTTGCTGCGTTGTGCACGGCCAATTTCCTGACTGCGAGCACTGCCGATTGGATAGAATAAATCTGAATAATCAGCCACTACATCACCACCAACCGAAACCTTCAAACTCAGATTGTCGGTGAAGGCGTAGTTGGCGTAAAAATTAGCCAATATCCTGTACTGATTTTGCTCCCTGGTAAGAAACTCGGCAATCTCCACCGGGTTGTTAAAAGGATTGTTGGAATACGGAGAAATCTGCGTATAAGTGCCCCTTTCATTGAAAACGGGCAATACGGGTGGAGATAAATAAACATCGATATAACCGCCCCCAAACTGGCTTCTGTGGCTGTTGCCCAGCTCACCACCGTAGAAGGTTTTAGACAAGCTAATGTTAGAGCCCACCTGTAGTTTGCCCGATGTTACTTCAGTATTGCCACGTACGCTGATCCTGTTGAAAGAAGTGCCTGATAAAATACCTTCCTGGTCGAAGTAGTTTCCGGAAACGAAATATTTTACGTTTTCGCCTCCACCACTCACGCTGAGTTGGTAACTCTGAATGGGCGCATTGTCGCGTACCACGGCATCGGCCCAGTCGGTTCCAGCGCCAATGGAGTCAATATCAGCCTCAGTAAATGGCTCGTCTAAGCTTTCCTGATCGATGAGTGCCAGGTTAAAATTTCTTGCATATTCGCTGCCATCCAGCACATCATATCGGTCAAATTCATTCTGCACGCCATAGTAGCTATCGAAAGAGATCTGGGCTTTTTTGCCATAGCCACCTTTTTTTGTTGTAATGATGATAACACCACCTGCGGCACGCGAACCATAAATGGCCGTTGCTGATGCATCTTTCAGTACGTTTACAGACTCTATATCATTAGGGTTGAGCGACGCCAGGGGGTTGGAAGCGAAGTCGTCGGAACCAGTCTCAGAATTTACAGGAAAACCATCAATTACATACAAGGGCTCGTTGTTGCCGAGAATGGAGGCACTACCACGTACGCGCACCGTTACGCCGCCGCCTGGCCGGCCATTGTCCTGTGTCACCTGCACACCAGCTACGCGGCCTTGCAAGCCTTGGTTGAGAGACGAGATGGGCAACTTGTTCAGCTCCTCAGCATCTACTGTACCTACCGATCCAGTCAAGTCTTGCTTTCGAGTAGTTCCATAACCTACCACTACGATTTCCTCCAGCGAAGTAATGTCTGGCACCAGATCTAAATCAATGACGGTACGGTTGCCTACCACTACCTCTTCAGTGATGTAGCCCACCGAGCTGATTTGAATCACAGACTCTTCGGATGGCACTTCAAGGGAGTAATTACCATTGATATCCGTAACTGTGCCCAGGGATGTGCCTTTCACAAGAACGTTGGCGCCGGGCAAGCCCTCGCTGTCTTCGGCGGAGCGAATACGGCCTGTGATGGTGATGCCATCGATGATGACCTCTACCGGTCGGGCCATCTGTTTAGAAGTATTTTTCTGAACGTTGATGTTGTTGTTGACCTGCCGAAAAGCAAGACCTGTCTGCTTAGAGATCTGCATCAGCAGCTCTCCTACATTTAGTTTGCGCTTGTTGAGTGTGAGCATTTCGCCTTTGGCTATGTCACTGTCGACAAACGAAAAATGAAAAGGTGTGGAATTTTCTACTTCAGATAAGATGTCAATCAACCGCGCCTTATCGGTTCTTAGGTTTACCTGCACCTCGTACACCGTCTTGATTTGCTGCGCCCCGGCATTGGAGGCCATAAGCAGGCTTATGAACAAGCACTGCAAGGAAAGACCGTAAATGAGCCATTTAGACATCATGATGAATTGCCTCAGTAATTTGTTTTTCATAATTTTAAAGGGATTTAAGTAATCAATTTATTTATTCCGGAACGCCAATTCCGGTTTGTAAGGCCGGCAGCTCACACTGCCGGCTTTTTCTTTTCATTTGGTTCTTTTCTTATTTAAAGTGAACATGTACATCTTTCGCGTCAATTGAGTAGTCGAAAGCATAGCTAAAGCGCATGCTTTCAAGCACATTATCAAGACTCTCGGCCACAAACTTGCCTGAGTAGAGCAGATCAAGATCTCCCTGACCTTCGAGATGTATGCGCACACCATACCATCTCTCTAAAGTTTCAAATACCCTGGAAAGCTTCTGGCTCTCAAATACCAGCACGCCGTCTTTCCATGCCGTGGTGTTGGCTATGTTGATGTCGTATTTTGTAAACCTAATCTTGCCGGGGCTGGCATTGACCTTATCGGCCGCGATGGCTTCACCGGGTTCGAGATGATCGAAATACTCTTTACCCTCTACTGAGACCTTGCCTTCAGCCAGCGCTACTTGTATCAGGCCTTCGTTTTCGTGGGCCCTCACGTTAAATGCTGTGCCCAAAGCCGTAATGGTAAGCTCCTTTGCCTGTACACGGAAAGGCCGTTCCTGGTCTTTTTCAACTTCAAAATATGCCTCCCCTGTTAAGTAAACTTCACGGGCAGTGTCACTAAAATCTTCCGGGTAGGAAATAGACGATTCGGCATTGAGCCATACCACGCTGCGGTCTGGTAAAAATATTCTTGTTTTCTGTCCGGCAGCCGTCTGCTTGGTGGTAAGGTTGGATATCACCTGGGTGCCGCCTTTCGTAGTGGAGGTGTTCCATTGGTATACTCCATACCATACCGACAGAATAATGATGAGCGAAGCGGCATAGGCCATGGTCTTTTTCATCCATGGCTGCATAGTCTTATAGTGTCTAATATCGCGTTGTGCTTTCTCATCGTGCTCGTTGCTAACGCGTGTCATGATCCTCTCGAAAACCCGATCGCGATTGCTGTAGTGGTCGGTCAGTTGTATGTCTTTCAAATCGGCATACAACAATCTGTACTTCTGGGCCTTAGCCGAAGATCCGCCCAATAGTTTTTCCAACTGAGCTCTTTCTTCAGCACTGGCCTCACCGGCAATTACCTTCGCAATAAGTTTTTCGTGATTTTCCAATATAAATTTGCCTTGTTACACACATAGACGAGGCGCAAAAGCAATACCCTGGAAAAAAGTTAATTTTTTTTTCAAGCCTTTCTTTTATCCGCTGCCCGCTGAAAGCCGGAGAGACGATCACGTAGTTGACGTAAGGCGGTGGACATATACATTTCAATGGACTTTTCGGAAAGGTTGAGTACCTGGGCTGCCTGGCGATATTTTAGCCCATCCTCTTTTAGGAGTTTGAAAACGATACGCGCTTTTTCAGGTAGTTCATCTACGCACCGTGCGAAAAAGAGCAAAAACTCTTTCGTATAAAGCTGTTGGTCGGGGTGCGCGGCAGATGCCACCAATTCGTGCTCCACCTGATCGATATACAGCATTTGTGGCTTTTGCTTTTTCAGCGTATCGAATGATTGATGCCTGACAGCTGTGAGCAGGTAGGCCTGAATGTTTTCTATTTCAGTAAGCCTGCCTCGCTGTCGCCAAATCTTTACGAATACATCGCTCACCACTTCCTCTGCCAACAAGTTGGATCGTGTATAGTGAAATGCCAGCTCATACAGACGGGCAAAAAAGTGATTGTAGAGTTTACGGAAGGAAGTCTCCTCTCCATCAGCAGCTATGGCTTTTACAATTTCAGAAAGCTGCTGTGGTGACATTTTAAGTGTTTAAGTATGGTAAAAACCCTTAAAACTAATAAAACTTTATATGTCTATGCAAGGCGTTCTTTTCCATCGCTCCGGCCGATTCTATGATCTGCTACATAAATCCACTGGTTTTTTAAGCCGAGGAGCCGCCATCAATTCCGAGCTTTAATACCCCCCCACTCGCTCCGGTCCGGTATCGATAGAGCGTACTACACCATCAAAAGCTGCTTTCATCAACCGGGCCTTTATTTGGGTATAATCCGGGTGATGCCATAAATTCTCAAATTCGCAGGGGTCTTCTTTCATATCGTAAAGCTCGCCCAGATCATGGCCGTGATACACCACCAGCTTGTAGCGCTCATCCTGTATCATGGTGGCAAAGTCGGCAGGCTCCTTATCGAGCGCATCATAATACTCCGACCTGACATATGTGCGGTGCTCGCCGGGAGCAGCTTTGCCTGTTAGAATTGAAGTGAGCGAACGGCCCTGTACCTTTTTGTCCACGGTCAAACCAGCAGCCTCCATCAAGGTGGGATAGATATCTACCAGCTCTACCAACGCGTCGCTTCTGACACCCTGAGTATACTGCTGAGGCCAGTGAAAGACGAGCGGCACACGCACCAGACCATCGTAAAAGCGGCATCCTTTTTTTTGAAATCCGTGATCGCCCACCATGTCGCCATGGTCGCTGGTGAACACGATGATGGTATTCTCCCACTCCCCCACATCCTTCAACACCTGAAAAAGTCTGCCCAGGTTTTCGTCGATCTGATCGATCTGAGCCCAGTATTTTGCCTGAAGGAGCTTGCCGTTAAAAGAATCGGGATGCTGTGATTCGGTCTGAAAATAAGCGAAATCCAGCGTGCGCTGAAAGTCAATATCGGAAGGTTGGAAGCACGGCCCGGGCATTTTGTCTACCTGGTAGCGATCGAGGTATTTTTGTGGAGGGTCGTAAGGGTTGTGCGGATCGAATATGTTGAGGCTGAACAGCCACGGCAAGTCCTTGTTTCCTCGTATAAATTCGATGGCCCGGTCAGTACACCATTTGGTCTGGTGATATTCCGACGGTATATAGCCGTGCTTTGCATACATAGAATCGTAGGATAAACTCTGTGCTTCCAGCCAATTGATATAGTCGTGCCCTTCCGGCCAACTGTCCCAAGGGTGGTGCGACCAAAAAAATTCACGGTATCCGTCGTCCGGTCGCTGCTCTACCCTGCCGTCGGCGGCAGACAAATGCAGCTTGCCGGAGAGGCCGCAGACGTAGCCGTTGTCGTCGAGTGTTTTGGTGATCAGCGGCGGTGCGGTGACCGGCCAGTGGTCTCCACCATTGATGGAATTGTGCAGTGTGCTGGGATACATGCCTGTAAGGAAGCTCGAGCGACTGGGCGTGCAGACGGGAGACTGTACATAGGCCCTGGTAAACGCCACGCCATGCTCCACCAGCCTGTCGATGTTGGGCGTGTGCACATATTCATTGCCCAATGCGCCTATGGTATTCCACCGTTGCTGATCGGTACATATCCACAGTATATTGGGCTTTTGCGCTGAAGGTTCACCGGACTGACCGTTGGCCAAGAGTGGCCATGCCTGAAAAATGGCCATTATTATGCTTAGGTAAACTTTCCGGCGGCAGGGGCCATTTCGCATAATGCTGTTATTCATGGATTCTAATCGTGTTATTAATTTCACTATAAGCTTTCAGCTTTTAACGATTTCCCCTCTTCCATTCCTCAATCCCACCTTCCCACTGCCGGTCCGACTTTCGTCTGACCTAGACTCTAATTTCTCTTTTAGCTTTCAGCTTTTAACTGTTTCCCCCTCTTCCATTCCACAATCCCACCAATCACCCATTCTTCGCTCCGGACATCGTCTGCCCTAATCTTTACTTTTAGCTTTTAGCTTTTTCCCAGTTTACCAATCTACCAGTCTACCATTCTACTTTTCATCTAATCAAGCATATCCATCAATTGCGCTTTCAACGCATTTTTCATTTCCCAATGGCTTGAGTCGCCAGCCAGATTGTGCCATTCGTAGGGGTCGGCCCAGGAGTCGTACAATTCTTCCTCACCGTTGTTGCACAGCACATAGTGGTATTGATCGGAATATACAATGTAATGCTGCTTATATATGCTTGCCGGGTCGTTCATGTCGGTGATCTCCTTGCCTTGCACCACGGCAAGGGCCGTAGATGGCCCTTGCCATTGATTGTCTGCAGGGTTTTGCAGCAAGGGCACCAGGCTGTGCCCATCAAGCGGTGCACCATTGGTAGCAGCATTTACGTCGGGCGGCAAGCCAGCCAACTCCGTGAAGGTAGGGTATAAATCGACCAGCGATACCGGCCTGCTCACCGTACCCTGGGCAATGCCCGGCCCGGCAAAAATCAGTGGAACATGCAGGCTTTCATGCCATACACTGTTTTTGAACAAGAAGTCTTTTTCGCCCATGTGAAAGCCGTGATCGCTGGTGAAAACAACAATTGTATTTTCTTTATATGCACTGGCATCCAGGGCGGCCATTATTTTTCCTACCTGATCGTCGACCACTGCGGCACAGGCAAGGTAGGCCTGCGTCCATTTCAGAAGCATTTCCTCACCACCGGCTTCCATTATTTCATTGTATCGCCTGAAGCCGTAGTCGGTGTTGGAGGTACCTTCATCCACGGCCAATATGTCTGCGCAGTCGGCCAGGTCGTACGGCTTTGCCTTAGCGAGTGTCAGGCTTTCCAATGGAAAGCGGTCGAAGTATTCGTCGGGGGCATAGTAGGGCGTGTGGGTGGTGGTAAACCCTACGGTGAGCAGGAAAGGCTTGTCGTGTGCTTTATTGATGACTTCCACGGCATATTGTGCATTCAACTCATCGGGCATTGGGTCGCGATCGGCAGGGCTGTTGTAGTGATAGGGCTTGCTAAACGACATCCATCCTTCATAGGCTACACCATCATTGTCAGTGAAATCGGGTATCCGTGAAAGGCGCCCAAAAGTTCCCTCCCAATTGGTTTGCAATGACGTAGGCATATTGGGGTGTGGCATTAAACCCAAAGAATCAACGCCCCAGCCGGTGCTGTAACGGCCATCCCAGGGGAAGGGGCTGAAGCTTTGTTCGTAGCCAAACTGATCATTGGGCCACTCATTTTTTCCGTTATGGAATATCTTTCCCGTTCCGTACACCGCATATCCGTTTTCCATAAAATACTCCACGAAAGTCTTGGCGCTATCGAGCACCGGACTGGCCCGGTAGTGCCGTGTGTGGTGCCTGAAGCCAAAGTATCGCGCGTGGTGTGGCAAGATGCCCGACAAAAGGCTGGCCCTTGACGGAGCGCATATCGGATCGTTGGTGATGGCATTGGTAAAAGAAACTCCCTGGCTGGCGAGTTTGTCGATGTTGGGCAGAGCAGCCTGCGGGTGGCCGGCGCGGCGTACAGCAATGTCGTTGAGGTCGTCGCAGATGATGAAAATGATGTTCGGCGCTGAAGGTAGCAACTCTTTGTTATCTTGACTTTCTGCAGCAGGCTTGCACTGCCAGGCGCACAGGCTTGTGATCAAACATAGCAGCCAATGTATTTGAATATTTTTCATCATAATAGCTTTCATCCAGTCGACGGAGTTGGTCGAAAAGCCCACATCCCTGGCCTGTGGCTCAGAGGCCAGTTGTTATGGCCCCGTTATTCCTTTTTATACACCCTTACCCAATCCACCAAAGCCTTATCGGGTATATTCTCTTTTTGGGGTGGATAGTCCACCCAGCCGGCATCCAGCGTCAGGAGTATAAACTCGGGCACATCGGGCACATCGCCGGCTATGGTCTGCCATGTCACCTGACCATCGACGTAAAATACCAACTTTTCCGGGGTCCAGTCGAGCGCTACTATATGCCAGTCGCCATCGGTGACGCCCCGGAAGGGCCTGCTCATGCCGACATGCACATGGTGCTCGTGGTAGCCGTCCCAGTGCAGATTTTGCGATATTTTATCTTCTCCACTGCCCAACTCGGGGGTTTCGATGATGTCTATCTCCATTCCATCGTTGCCTTCGTTGCCGATGGAATGCGTGCCGTAGGATTGCAGCCAAAAAGCAAAGCTGAGGCCGTTGCTCTTTTGAAATTTGACGCGGGCCTCGAAGTATCCATAGGTTGATTCGAATTTGGCTTCAGCCGCTTTGCCACTCATCGGCAGATTGGCGGTGCCGATGCCGCCGGTACGCAGATAGCCCTGATCATCGTAAGCCGCCCGGAGCACCAAATGACCGTTTTCCACGCTTACCATCTCCTGAAAAAGGCCAGAATTGCGTGTGCCTTTGTATTTCGGCAGGTTATAGATGTACCACCTTGACCCGTCTATGGTGTCGCCAGAGAAATCATCCTGCCAAGCCGGCACCTGGTGATATCCTTCCGGTATCTGTGCCATGGTCTGTAGGGCCATAAAGCCCAGAATAATTGCCAATTTGTACATTTTAAAGAATTGAATTTAAATTGATCTATTTCAGGCCGTACTACCATCACCTTACGGGGTCAACCCTCGCTGCAGGGCCTTTACATCATCATAAAGACGGTCATGTTAAATTTCTTTCAGCATCTGTTATTCTTTTGGCAGATCCTGAAACCCTGAAATAAATTCAGGGCAGGCAAGTTCAGGATGACAAAATCTTCGAGCCTCGAGTTTTCAGCTATGCATTTCACCATTTCACCAATCCACCCGTCTATCGTCTGACCTAGTCGTGTATTTCACTTTGAGCTCTCAGCTATTTCCCAGTCTACCAGTCTACCAGTCTACGATTCTACCAGACTACGATTCTACCAGTCTACCAGTCTACGAGTCTACCAGTTTACCAGTCTACCAATCTACCTTCCCAATGCCGGTCCGACTATCGTCCATAGTCGTTAACTTAAGCCAATTAAAAATGAG
>CAZQVB010000015.1:64952-104267 GCA_964596645.1 uncultured Roseivirgaceae bacterium | reverse complement strand
CTAAAGTTAAAAGTTCTCTACTTTTAACCTGTGCAAATTTTGCAGCCTAGTACCTGATGAACCCAATGGCAGACGGCCTGCAATTTCTGACCTGGAACGAAACGAAAAAAAGCAATTTCTTCCTATATACGCTGGATCCGGCCAAAGGCACGCTGCGCAGCAAAGTGCCGCTGCTGGAAGACAAGAAATACGATTTTGATAAGAGCTATTCTTGCTGGCTGGGCAGTCAGTTTATAGTGCTTGGCACCGTGTCGCCCACCAGCCCCACCAGGCGGTCAATCCTGCTGATCGACCTTCAGGATGGCGCTTCAGCGGCGCGGTGAGGGGATATTCGCCTATTACATCCTCCTCATTATATATCACCTATCTTACTTTCAGCCCTCAGAAGAGGAAAAAGCCCAGGCTAAACGCTACACCTTGCATTTTCCAGTATTCATCTCTTCCAGCGAAGTTGAGGCGTGTAGGTGCATAGCTCACATCAAGATTGACAGCCATTTTTCTTGATATAAAAACCTTATAGCCACCACCAAGGCGCACATAAGCCCCGGTTGGATCAAGCGGGGTGATCAATCGGACTCGGCCACCATAGCTGGCGCGTGCGTAAAAAGAATTGCGCTTTTCAGAAAAAAAATAACGTGCATCGGCATACAGCGGCGCTGTATTATAATAAGGCTTATGAAAACCATCCAATCCAAAACCAACACCCAGCGCCAGTCGCTTGGGCATTACAAAATATCCGACTAATATGTTCAAGCTGCGTTCGTGTGAACCAGAAGATTCATATTCGTACAACTCTCCTATATCGTAGTAATTCACAGAAGAATGGTGAATATAGCCCAGTTGAAGCAAGCCATACCATCCGGTATTTTTAGTGGTGTCTTGATTGACTGCACCATGGGCCAACTTCCCTACGGAGCATAATATGATGATAAATATAATATGAAGTGATTTCATAAATTATCTCTGATGGATTAAATAATTAATTATACTAAAACAGGATAAGACCTAGAGTAAAAGCATAAGACTTAAATTGAAATTTGTCATTCGAATGGTTATACGGTTCATTGTCATTGGCAACACCGAATGGTTGCCAGTTCAACTCTCCGAGTAAACAAAAATCATCTGAAATAAAAAACCGATATCCAACACCTATTCTACCATATGGACCTCGTTTAAAATTATTTCCAAGCTGTGGAGATGTACCCAAATTAATGTTAATATAAGGAATATTAGGCTCGTCGGTAAAATAAAACCTTACTTCTCCATAAATAGGCAAAGTACTAAAACCGGGTTTGTGAAAGTTATATAAACCCAGTCCTACACCAACCGACAGCCGATGCTTAATCAGAAAATATCCGGCAGAGAAACTGGCGCCATAACCAAGAGAACCAGTGGTATTAAGATCACTTCCTACACTGGGTTGATTGGGCAATTGTACTCGATGTTCTCCATTATAAATACTAATAAAAGACGTTTGCGCCATACCATACAAACCGGTGGTAAGGGATTCATCTTGCGCCCTGGTAAAGTTCGGAATAAAGCTGAAGGCCAGCAACATAACAGTTGCCAGCACTTCAGCATTGATATAACTATTCTTCATATATAAGTCTGCTCCCTTTAAATGTTTCTCCTTCACGGCCATAACCAAACATATCTATATTGGCATTTGAATAATCATAAAAGTTAGAGACGTCTTTAACTTTAATACCTAGGTCATTCAATTTTCCTTTGAGATCTATTCTGAAATTAAAATCAAAATAGTGAATGATTTTTCCATCATCATATTGCCTAATAAATTTATTACTATACATGACATGCGCCTTTTTAGGAAGAAAACCCACAAAGGTAACAGTGGGGGTTTCCTCTTTAGCCAAATCCTTTAAGACACTCTTAGCCTGATTCCATACTTGAGTCCAAAATATATCATTTAATTCTTTCCTTGTATAAGTTAGATTGAACGGATGCAATGGTAGCGGGACATAAATTTCTATAGCACTTTCAAAAGGCATTTGCGGCTTGGCTGCACCCTGCACTTTACCATTGCTGTCGTATCTAAAACCATCATAAATATAAGTTATAGGTGCTGCAATGGCTGGTATAATTGGAGTAGGGATATCTACGTCGTAATATGCATTTAAAATCCCTAAACCAATTTCATCAACTTTTTTACTCCACCAAACACCAAGAGTTCGTGTTTGACTTTTAACACTAGCACCAATTGATGCTGCAAGCAAATAGTTCTGATTCCAGAATTTTGTTTTTACACGATGATCGCTTGAGAAATTATCGACACATATTATGCCTGTTCCAAAAATCCATTCAGTCCAAGTTTCATACGACTCACACGGTGGCAATCCTGAAACAAAATTGTACATGGCCTGTTCATACGACTTTTCAGCAGGCTTCGCTCCGCCACCGGCAGGTGGGCCGGGCTCATCAGGAGGCAGTGCAGGCTCTGTTGCACAATTTGATACAAAGCGAGAAATCTGATCGTCTACCCGCTGTATTGATCCGGCATCATCACCATCACATGGGGCTAATCGTCCATTAGTCGCAGAGAAATTATCAAGATAATTATTGAGGTGATCGACATTGCTATGATGAACAAAGAATAGGCCATCGTCGGTATAAATAAATACAGAATCGGCCACCCTTATTTCTCCACCTTGATTCAGAAAAATGGCGAAATAATCATCAGCAA
Source organism: uncultured Roseivirgaceae bacterium (assembly GCA_964596645.1). GTDB lineage: Bacteria > Bacteroidota > Bacteroidia > Cytophagales > Cyclobacteriaceae > CAVQEK01. The sequence continues at coordinate 101,566 of CAZQVB010000015.1, read as the reverse complement.
CGAGTTCTTCAAACTCATCGTTGGCAATACGCGCATTGGTAGGATTACGCGAACTATATTTTTGGATTGTTTTAAAGTCGCCTTCATAAAAAACAGGCCGCAATGAATAAAAGTCTTGGTGAACCAATTCAGCAATTATTGATTTACCGATCTCTCCGTCAGACTCTTTCATTCTCTCATAAGTCTTCTTTAGAAAAGCACTGCTTGAAAAGTGGAGCCTATCATCCAAAACATTAATGAAGTCTCCTGCCCCATTAGAATAAGGACTTAACTGAGTGGGGGGGGGGGTAATATTTTCCTTACCACAAGAAAATGCGGCAAAGACCAGGCATAAAATGCCCAAACGAGTAACAGTTTTCATGGCATAGCGGGTTAGTTAGTAAATAGATAAATGAAACAAGACAATACCTGAATGTAACATCAGTTTTTAAATATTAAAAACTTTTATAGAAAAATAATAAGTTTTATTAAGTAAAAAAATGATTTTCTGGGCCAGTTGCCTTCAAACATGCGTTGATGAGCAATGATTTAATGTCATCATTTCCCTAACCATCCGGCAACGATATGCCTTTGATGTTGCGGTAGAGGTTGAGTGCGGCACTGTCGGTGAGGCCGGAAATGTAGTCGAGCAGCGAGAGCAGGCAAAGATAGGTGCTCCCGGCCGACTCTATTTCTGCACGGATGTCGATGGGCAGTAGCCGGTAGAGGCTCTTGGCTTTCCAGGTGCCCTCTTGCTGATTGCTCATTTGCAATACCGGCATGCAAAATGCCCCAAGCAAGCCGCTGATCACTTCGAAGCCTGCCACCTCCTTGCGCAGTACAAGCTCCGATCTGTATATTTTCTCTACACTCACCTTTTGTATCTCCTTCAAAGCCTGCCAGGCAGGCACTTTGTCGGTGAGTGCTTTGTCGAAATCGCCTGAACGTATGGCTTCTTCCTGGGCCGTAAACACCTCCACGCACTGGCGCACCAGTTCATTGATCGCCAGCGCGCGAAGCAGCCCCAGCTTTTCTTTGATGCCGGACACGACGTCTATCTTTTTCTTCTGAAAAGAGTCCCCCAGTATGCCGGCGAGCAGCTCCTCGGTATGCGTATATGGCAAAAGGCCGAGGTTGGTGCCGTCTTCCAGATCGATGATGCTGTAGCAAATATCATCTGCGGCTTCCACAAGAAAGGCAAGCGGATGCCGGCACCACACGGCGCTATGTGTATTGCCCAAAAAGCGCAGGCCAAGCTGCCCGGCCACATCAGTAAACGCCGATTTGTGCGCCTGCAAAAACCCATATTTCTTTTGGCTCTTGCGGGCCTCATCGCGGCTGGTGATGTGCGCCTCCCGCGGGTATTTGGTAAAGGCGCCCTGTGTGGCCATGGTGAGCTGCAGGCCCTGGTATCTGTTTTTATTCACCAGACGAAAACCCTGGGCATTGCCTTCAAAATTCACCAGATCGTGCCACTCCTTTTCGCTCACCAGCGGCTTTATGTCGGCTGCCTGTTCTACAAAAAACTGAGATATGGCACTCTCACCAGCATGGCCAAATGGCGGATTGCCAATATCGTGCATCAACGCCGCCGCAGCTGTGATGGCGCCAAAGTCGCTGATGGTGATGCCCGTATTGCGCAAGTCGGCATGGCGCTGCAATATTGCTTTGCCGGCCTGCTTGCCGAGCGAGCGGCCCACGCTGGCTACCTCCAGGCTGTGGGTGAGGCGGTTGTGCACAAACTCCGTCTTAGGCAAAGGGAACACCTGCGTTTTGTCTTGCAGGCTGCGAAAGGGATGTGAAAAAACTATGCGGTCGAAATCCTGCTCAAATGGGCTGCGGGCCTCGTCCCAGGGCGTGGAGCTGGCGGTGGCCTCGCCGGTACGGGCAGGATTGATGAGTTGTGTCCATTGCATTACTGTTGATTTACGCTAAAAAAGTGATCAATGGTCGTAGCCAAAGCGGTTGATGATGGTAGACTTCTTGCGCCAGTCGGGCTGCACCTTTACGTGTTGCTCCAGGTATACCTGCTTGCCATAAAATGCCTCCAGGTCCTGCCGGGCTTCTATGCCCACTTTCTTTATTTTCTCACCCTTGTGCCCCAGCAAAATGGCCCGTTGGCTGGTGCGCTCCACATATATTTCTACCCGTATACGTATGATGGTCTCGTCTTCTTTAAACTCCGTGGTGACCACCTCTGAGCTGTATGGTATTTCCTTTTTGTAGTTGTTGAAGATCTTTTCGCGCACGATCTCTGCCGTAAAAAAACGCTCAGGCCTGTCGGTGATCATGTCTTTGGGGTAGAAGGGCGGATGCTCCGGCAGGCTGTCGAGTATGCGCTGAAAGAGCTCGGGCACCCCGGCACCCATCAGCGCCGAGATGGCCACCTCGCCTCCGGCATTGATGATGGGCCGCCAGTAGCTGAGCCTTTCTTCTATACGGGCCTCATCGGCCTGATCTATCTTATTCAGCACCAGCAGCTTTGGCGTGTCCTGGCGGCTTAGCTTATCGATGAGTTCGTCGTCATCATATTTTTCATAGATATCGGTGACAAACAGCACCAGATCGGCATCTTCAAAGGAGGTGCTCACATAGCGCATCATCGACTTGTGCAACTCGTACTTGGGTGTGAGTATACCGGGTGTGTCGGAGAGCACCACCTGAAAGTTGTCGCCGTTTACAATCCCCAATATCCGGTGCCGGGTGGTTTGTGCTTTGGAGGTGATGATGGATAGCTTTTCTCCTACCAGCTGGTTCATCAAGGTAGACTTGCCCACGTTGGGTTTGCCTACGATGCTTACAAAACCGGCCTTGTGCGTCGTTTCGCCTGAAGTCATATTTTCTCTGGTATTGTTGAACTTATCACTATAGTGTAAACCTCGTACCGGGTATTTCTTCTTTTTTTCATAACCAACCGGGCTATTGACCGATTGATCAGCACTGTTTCTCACAAAACAAACCTACGACAGCAGGCCCTCCTCATAAGCCCGTCCGACTATCGTCTGACCTGGACCTTTAGCCTTGTGCTTTCAGCTTTGAGCTACTCTTCACCATTAACCATTAATCATTAATCATTAACCATCACGAGTCTACGATTCTACCAACCCACCAATCTACCATTTGAGCTTCGAGCTAAGTTCTTCAAAACCTCCGCCTCTCCAGCGGCATGGTCATACAGCGAGGACCACCCAGCCCGCGCGAGAGCTCAGAGGAGCTGGTTTCGTGTACTTCCACGCCGGCATCTTTGAGCGCCCGGTTGGTATGCGTGTTGCGATTGTAGGAAATGACCCTGCGCGGTGCCAGTGCAAACACGTTGGCACCATCGTACCACTGCTCTTTAGAGGCGTATTCCGGATCGCCATAGCCTGTCTCTATCACTTCCAGATAGGGTATTTCTTTTTTCAGTACCTGTATGAAAGACTCCTTCAATTCTTCCTGCTTCACGATGGCCTTGCCCTGCTCATCCTCACCGTCCTTACGATAGACTACCGTGCGCAGTATGGACTCTATGGCCGGTGTATAGGCCACGATCAGGTTTTCATCGATGATGGTGAACACCGTATCGAGGTGCATAAAGTTGCGCTTGGCTGGCAGGTCGATCTGGTACACATGCTCCACAGGCCCCGCACTGAGGGCATTTTGTGCTACCTCGGCAATGGCAGCCTGCGAGGTGCGCTCCGAACAACCAATGGCCAGTGCCTTTTTAGAAAGCACGATCACGTCACCTCCCTCTATGGTGTGCGTGTCAATGCCCTCGGCCCTCGATTGAAACAATGGGTGATAGACCGATTGAAACTCGGGATGATGGGTGAAAATGGTTCTGAGCAGGTTTGACTCGCGCTGCCTGCTGGCAAATTTCATACTGCTCGATATCACTCCGCCTTGTACAATGGCGGCAGGGTCGCGCATAAAATATGAGTTGGGATTGGGCTTGATGAGGTACTCAGCATCTTCCAGATGGTCGATTTCCGCACATCGATATTTTTTCTTGAGTTCCTTCACCGTGAGCCCGGCAATGAGAAAGCCGGCACATTGAGTGGTGCTGTAGCGCGGTATGATATCTTCCGTTCTATGTGCCAGGCCCACCGGCTCCAGGGCACTTTGTACCATGCTAAACATCAGTTGTCTGTCGGCGTACAGGATTTCCACCAGCAGGTCTTGCAGGCGATACACCTGAGCGCCCACTACGGAGCGTATCAGTGCGGTAAACTCGTCGTGCTCGCGCTGCATCACATCCAGATAGGGCACTACTTCAAAGAGCAGTTCGCCTGTGTTGTAGGGCGTTAGTCGCTCTATCTCTCTGCCGGGCCGGTGCACGATCACCTTTTTTAATGTGCCAAATTCTGAGTGTAATCTGAGATCCATATATTCCTATTTAAAATTAAAATCCAATGCAGGTTCTGAAAGCAGTAGATCCATCAACTGCTCCAGATAGTGCTGATCGATCGTATCAAAGGTGTTGAGCGCACTGCTGTCGATATCGAGCACACACTGCACAGCTTGCTCGTATATGCCCGGCACCACAATCTCCGAGCGCGACTGGCTGCTGCAGGCGATGTGCCCGGGAAACTGATCCACATCCGGCACAATGATGGTCGACTTTTGCAGCCAGGCGCTTCCGCAAACTCCTTTGCCCAGGCCTATGCGGGTACAAGCCACCGGACCCTGAAAAGGGCCCAAGATCAATACATCGTCTTGTACTCTGTAAAAGCCTACCCAGAAAAAGTCAAATGCCTCTTTCAGTGCCGCTGTGGTGTTGGCCATACGCGCGATCAGGTCACGCTCGCCCGCCAGCAAAGCCTCCATCTGAGGCATCAGCACCTTGTATTTTTCCTCTTTATTCAGTCCTTCTTCCAGTACCAGTCCTTCAGCCATTGGTGCTATTTTTAAAATAATTCAATTGATCACCCAATACCACTTCACTTGCATACCATGAGGCTTCCTTCAGTAAAGGTGCCCGCACACCACGGCCAAAAGACGCCTGCGCTGTAAATACCCTCGCTTCGTTCCACAGGCCCGCATCTATAAACTGCTGTAGTGTACTTGCGCCGCCTTCTACCAGTACCGACAGCACCTTACGTACAAAGAGATCGCGCAAGGCGTCGGGTAGAAATGTGTTGGTTGAACACTGCACATATTCCAGCCCGTCATCAGCCTTCGACTCGCGCAGGTTGTACACAACGGTCGGCACTGCTTTGTCGAATACGTGGTGGTGCTCAGCCAATACCAGCGCATGGTCCAGTACGACGCGCAACGGGCTCTGCCCCGGCCAATCGCGCACGGTGAGTGATGGATCGTCGTGCAGCACAGTATTTTTACCTACCAATATCGCATCTTCTTCGGCACGCCACTTATGCACCAGCTTTCTGGAAAAGTGGTTGGAAATCCACTTCGAGTCATAATTTTCGCGGGCAATGAAGCCATCGGCAGTCTGCGCCCATTTTAAAATGACATACGGTCTTTGTGCGGTAAAATGGCTAAAAAAGCGCCTGTTCAGCAGCAGTCCATCGGCTTCAGCTACGCCTACCTCTGTGGGTATGCCAGCCTCTTTCAGTTTTGCAATCCCTCTGCCGGCCACCAGCGGGTTGGGGTCAATATTGCAGACCACAACACGTGCCGGCCTGTGCGAAAGCAGCAAATCTACGCAAGGCGGTGTTTTGCCATAGTGTGTGCATGGCTCCAGGGTAACGTAGACGGTACTGTTGGATAGAAGCGATGGCTCTTTTACATCATTCAGCGCATTTACTTCAGCATGTGCACCGCCATATTGCCGGTGCCAACCCTCGCCGATAATGACATCCTGATGCACCACCACACAGCCTACCATCGGATTGGGGCTTACATGGCCCATGCCCAACCGAGCCAGATCCAGTGCCCTTTGCATATATAAAAGATCGCGCTCAGCCGCTGCCGTCATGCATTGATTTTGTGCCCAAAGGTAGGGATTTTAAGGATTTGAGGCGGAGTGTGGCACGAACATTTAGCAGGTACAGGCCCTTTTCTATAGCTTTGAACCATGCCAGAAACGCCGCTCACACATCGTTGCAAAAGTCTGTATCAACACATCGTGGCACAGTTGCACCCCGTGTGGGGCGAAAAGGAAAGCGCCGCCATCGCCAGAGCACTGATGGAAGATTTGCTGGGTTGCCCATTCACCGCCATCGTCACCGACGCGAAGGTGGCTGCCACGCCCGCTCAGATCACCCGCCTGTACGATAGCGTAAAGCGGCTGCTGCACCACCAACCTTTGCAATATGTGCTTGGCAAATCTCATTTTTTCGGGCATACCTTTTTTGTGAACCCGTCGGTGCTCATACCCCGGCCAGAGACCGAAGCCCTTGTACAATTGATCATTGATGATGCGCCACCGGATAATGCGCGCATTCTCGATATAGGCACTGGCAGTGGTTGCATTGCCATAAGTCTTGCACTTGCCTTGCCGCATGTGCAGGTGGCCGCTCTCGACTACTCCGAAGCAGCCCTGGCCACAGCAAGGCAGAACGCATTGGCGCTCGCGGCTGATGTCACTTTCTTTCATGGCGATATTTTGGCCCAGCAGTCGCTACAGGCACCGGTTGATATTTTGGTGAGCAACCCGCCTTATGTGCGTCGGCACGAGCAACGGCTCATGGCCCGGCATGTACTCGACCATGAGCCGCACAGTGCGCTTTTTGTGCCCGACGACGATCCGCTTATTTTTTACAAAAAGATAGCAGAGTTGGATTCCGCACCGGGCAGCGTCACATCGAAAGTATACCTGGAGATCAATGAAGCATATGGCGCTGAGGTATGTGCGCTTTTTGGACCACCGTGGGCGGCAGAAGTGATCAAAGATATGCACGGCAAAGACAGGATGGTGCGCGCCGTAAGGTGATGAATTCGATTACAGAAAACTGACCTTTGTGCGTGAGGAAAAAAAATAACGCAGCGCCTGTACGGGCAACCGTGCGGTTGCTACTCAAATCTTGAGCGTAAGCGCTTCCTGAAGCAGCGCATCCCGATCGACCGGCACCACGCCAAGGTGCTCACAGACCATACCGCCCGCCAGGTTGGATAGCTCTGCGATAAACTTTGGCGGCATACCGAGTGCCAGGCACAGTGCAGCGGTACTCACCACCGTATCGCCGGCGCCAGACACATCAGAAATGGCACGCACATGCGCCGACACGAAATGCTGCTCTTCACCGGCGTCTATGTACACGCCCAACTCCGACCGGGTGATGAAGGCCATATCGAGGTGTAGCTTTGCCCTTAGCTGGGCCACCGCCCTGGCCAGCTGATCGTCGTTGCGCAGGTCGGCGTCGGTCTTCAGCCCTTCTTTTATTTCTTTTATGTTGGGTTTGAACAGCGACACCTGCTCGTAATGATGGAAGTTTCTCTTTTTCGGGTCTACCACTGTGGGTATGCCCATTTGCAGGCAGCGGTCTATGGTGTGCCTGATCACGGACTTGCTCAATACGCCTTTGTCATAGTCTTCAAAAATCACTACATCGGCCTGCTCAAGCAGCGTATCGATTTTTTCCAGCAGTTGCTTTTTTTCTCGCGGAGATATGGGGTCGGTGATTTCATTGTCGATGCGGAGCATCTGCTGCGACGACGACAAAATGCGCATTTTTTCTGTGGTGATGCGCGAAGCACTTTGCACAATCCCGCTGGCGTCCATGTGGCGGGTGTGCAAAAGGTTTAAAAAGTGGTTGCCGGTATCATCTTGGCCGACTACGGAGCAAAGTATGGGTGTGGCGCCCAGGGCCAGTATATTTTTGGCCACATTGGCCGCCCCACCCAGCCTTATTTCCTTTTTGTTTACGCTCACCACGGGCACCGGAGCTTCGGGCGATATGCGATCTACCCTGCCCCAGATGTAGGAGTCTACCATCACATCGCCGACGATGAGCACCCGGAGTGTCCTAAACCGTTCAAATAGTTCCGCAATGCCCAAGGCTACTGCAGTTTGGCCAGTTGCTCTTTCATTCTGCGCATGGCCTCCTCTAGATGCTCTTCTGATGCGGCGTAAGAAATGCGTATACAGTTGGGGTCGCCAAATGCAGCACCTTCCACCACCGACACATGCGCATGCTTCAGCAGGTACATAGCCAGGTCCTGAGCAGTTTCTATGGTTTCGCCATCGCGACTTTTGCCAAAATAGTAGCTGATGTCCGGAAAGAAGTAAAAAGCTCCGTCGGGGTTATTGGGCTTTATGCCGGGTATGTCGTTGAGAAGGCCAAGCACCAGCTCCCGTCTCTTTTTATATGTATCGGCCATTTGCCTGGTCGGTTCTGTATCGCCCTTGATGGCCTCTACTGCCGCGCGTTGGGCAATGCCGCACACGCCACTGGTAAACTGGCCCTGCATCTTGCTGCAGGCATCGGCTATCCACTTGGGTGCGCAGATGTAGCCTACACGCCAGCCCGTCATGGCGTAGCCTTTGGCAAAGCCATTGACCGTAACGGTGCGCTCTGTCATACCCGGAAAGGCGCCAATGCTCACGTGGCTACCGGCAAAATTGATGTATTCATATATTTCGTCGGCAATCACAAATATGTTGGGGTGCTTCTTCACCACGTCGGCAATGGCCCGCAGCTCGGCTTCATTGAACACCGCCCCGGTAGGGTTGCAGGGTGAGGAAAAGATGATGGCTTTGGTCTTGTCGGTGATGGCGGCTTCTACCTGGGCAGCTGTCACTTTAAACTCCTGATCGAGGCCGGCAGCCACCTCTACAGGCTCCGCCTCGGCCAGTCGCACCATCTCCACGTACGACACCCAGTAGGGTGAGAACACGATGACCTCATCGCCGGGATTGAGCAGGCAGAGCATCACGTTCATGATGGAATGCTTGGCACCGTTGCTGATCACAATATTTTCGGGTTTGGCCTCCAGCCCATTTTCTTTCGTCAGCTTCTCGGCGATGGCGGAGCGCAGATCGGGATAGCCTGGCACGGGCGGATAGGCAAAATATAAACCGGAATCTATGGCGTCTTTGGCTGCTTTTTGTATGTGTTCAGGCGTCTTAAAATCGGGCTCACCAAGGCTGAGGCTTATTACATCGGTGCCCTGTGCTTTCAGTTCCCGGGCCTTTTGTGCCATGGCTATGGTGGCTGATTCTGCCATGGCGTTGATTCGGTTAGAAAGATAATGTTCCATGCTGTAGAATATGATTTACGATAAATGTATTGGCTTTTTCAACCTTAATAAGTTCGCCGGCAAAAAACAACTGCTGCGCTATGCCCGCCCAAATCCTTCACTGCCCCATCCTATGCCCTCTGCCTACATTGGTTTTCCATTTCAGCGCCATTCCACCCCACACAGCGCGCTTGGCTTGTCACTGCTACGAACTATGGAGGCTAAAGAGCGGAGCTGACTGTAAAACCGGCCGCAAAACTAAAGAAATTGCAGGTATACTCGTCAGGGCCCGGCTATAAATCCCAATCTTTTTGCTATTATAAAATTATACAACCGCTCGTCTACAGTCATAGATTTGGTCATTTCCGTTTTGCTTAAATTTATCTTCGGTATTGCGGCCTCAGCTTGTAGCCATCTGCACCATACAAAGAAGCCCATGTACAAGATTCACTTCCTTCTTTTGTTTGCACTCCTGGCTTTGGCCATGGGCACCAGGAGCCATACAGCGCGCGCGGTGCCGTCTGAAATTTTTGAGTTGGAATTCACCGATACAGCCCGGATGATCAATACGGTAGATTCTGCCCGGCTAGCTTTTATAAGAAATGATGTAGAACAGTCGATTGCGCTCAGCCTGAAAGCGCTGGAATTGTCAGAGATCAGTGCCAACCGGCCACTCATGATCGAAAGTGCCTTGATTTTGGCACGGTCGTACCACAAAAAAACGGCACCATACCTCACCCTGAAATATTATATGATGGCCATCAATGAGATGGAAACCGCGGGCGACACCACACTGCTGCCGGCGGTATATCAGGAAATTGGCAATATCTATCACAATTGGAAGCTGCCTCAGAAGAAGCTGGAGTATTATGCCAAAGCGTATGCCCTGTTGCAAACAGACAAGGCGCGCGTGCAGGAAAAGATAGATCTGCTGCTCAATATTGCCGTCACACAACAAGATATTGGCCATACTGAGGATGCGATATCTGCCTACCGTAAGCTACTGAATCTGTACACTTTGGCGTACAACCGTGCGGCTGTCACTGCCACACATCAAATGCTCGCCGACCTATACCGATCAGTCAGCAACTATGAGAAAGCCATTTATCACAACAAAGAAGCCCTTATATTTTTCCGGCAGGCAAACGACCATCGGGGCATTTTGCACACGCTGAATGAAATTGCCGAAGCGAGCTATCAAAGTAAAAATCATGCGCAGGCGGTGGAGTATTTCGACGCCTACATTGCGGCTGTGCGTGCCCAATATGCCACTATAAAAGGCAGCCCCGAAAATGCCCGCTTTGTGAATGCCATGATGCTGAAAGGCGATATTCTGGAAAGCCACAGCGATATGGGCTATTTGCAGGATTATGATGAGTCTATCCGATGCTACAATGCCGCCTTTGCACAGGTAGATATGCGCAGCATGCCACTTCTGGCAGCCAGAACGCTCAACAAACTCGGTGGGGTGTACATGAAAACCGATAACCTGAAAGCGGGCATCTCCTACACACAGTCTGCCATAGTGCATGGCCGGCAAGCAGGCGACGCGCTTGAGCTGAGCAAAAGCTATTGGCTGCTCTCACAGATGTACGCGGCAAAAGAAGATTTTGAGGAGGCGCTTCAGTATCACCAACAATATGTGCAGGAGAAAGAGAAATACATGGCCGCAAACACACTGGTGGCAGAACAATTGGCCTCCAGGCATGAACAAAGCACCACGCGCCAACTCAGTCTGGAACAAATCGAAGACATCATAAAAGAGGAGGAGATGCGTGAATATGCCGTAAAGCGGCTGCGGCTACAGGCGGAGCGCAATCAGAAAGCCCTGCAGCTCGCCCGGCAGCACAACGAACTGAACACGGCCCATCTGCAAAATCAGATATTGGAAAACGAGAAGGTGGAGCGCGAGAAGGATTTTTTGGCCCAGCAATTCGAGCGCGACATGGGCCTTAAAATCATTGAAAACCTGCAGTACGAAAAGCAGATACAGGAGATGCGGCTTAATGAAAATGCCATTGACCAGGAAAATAAGAGACAGAAAATAGCGCTGCTGAAAAACGAAAACGCTCTGGCGCAATCCAAGCAGGCATATTATATATTGTTCATCGTACTGATCAGCATCGTGCTGATATCAGCCATAGTCGGCTACCTGCACTATCGCAGGGTGAGCTTAAAGCTGCGGCTGCAAAATCAAAAAATTGAAAAGCAATCGGTACAGCTCAGGCAGGCATATCAAAACCTCGAGCTGCTCAGCAAGATGGGCCGCGACATTACCTCTTCGCTCATCGTAGAACAAATCGTGGAAATTGCTTTCGTCAACATACAAAAACTCATGCAGGCCGACGTATTCGGTATAGGCGTGTATGAAGAAAAGTCGCTTACACTGCATTTTCCCTTTGTCAGGGAAAATGATGAGCGCATCCGAAATGTATCGGTGCCCACAGATGAACCAAACACGCTGGCCGGCTATTGTGTACAGCACCAGGAGGAGGTGATTATTGGTGACTATGTGAGCGAACACGGAAAATACATCACTTGTGCAGAGGCTCCTGTGTATGGCGATGGCAATGCGGCCTCCATCATATACCTGCCGCTCATGGTGGACAATACCACCATTGGCGTGCTTACCGTACAGAGTTTTCAGCAAAGGGCTTTCAACGATTATCATCTGAACATACTGCGCAACATAGCCATATACGCCACCATTGCGCTGGAGAATGCCCACACCTTTCGGCAAATCGCCGAAAAATCACAAAACCTGCGTGCGGCCAATCAGAATATCAGGAAGCAAAATGCCATCATTGAAAAGCAGAATGACGAACTGATCAGCATCAACAAAGAAAAAAACCACCTGATCGGCATACTTGCGCACGACCTGCGCAACCCCCTCTCTATGGCTATGAGCATGACGGAGCTTGTGCAATATCAACGTCAGCGGCTTTCTGCAGAGCAAGACCAGGCATTGGAGATCATCTGGAAAGCGCTTCAGCGCATGAATGAGATGATCATGAAAATTCTCGACGTGAAAGCCATAGAATCGAAAAAGCTGAATATTGAGGTGGAGGTGCTGGACATTCCGGACATTTTTGATCGCCTTCACAAGCATTTTCAACAGGAGGCCGAGCGCAAAAACATCCGGCTGATCTTTGACGAGCCTGATTCCTGCCCTTTGGTCGTAGCCGACACCCATTATACTGTACAGGTGATGGAAAATCTGATTTCCAACGCGCTGAAATTTTCTCCCTCCGGCACCGAAATCCGCATAGTACTGGCCAGTGATGAGCAGCACGTATACATCAAAGTGATAGACCAGGGCCCGGGAATAAGCGCCAGTGATATGAAGAAATTATTTGGCAAATATCAACGGCTTACAGCGCGGCCTACCGCTGGTGAGCATTCTACAGGCCTGGGGCTTTCCATCGTAAAAAAATACATGGAAGCCATGCAGGGCGATGTATGGTGCGAAAGTGTGGCAGGCCAGGGCGCCACCTTTGTGGTGCGATTTCACAAAGGAAAAGTAGACTCGTGGGTTGGTAGACTAGTAGACTGGTGAAGAAATAAGCTCAAAGCTGAAAGGAAAAAGTGGGTGGTAGAATGGTAGACTAGTAGACTGGTGAAGGGGTGGAGATGAGCTCATAGCTGAAAGCTCAAGGCTGAAAGGAAAAAGTGGGTGGCAGATTAGTAGATTCGTGGATTGGTGTAATGGTAGACTAGTGGGGAGTGTGAAAGTTCTTTCGTTTTCCAATATTCCACTCCCTGTGCACACAGGCCATTCTCTCAACGGGTCATGCTGAACTTGATTCAGCATCTGTCGGCTATTGGCAATGGCCGCCGCGGATAGTGCGCGCCGGCCAGTCAAAACAGCGGGCGTGAACTCTAAATTCCATGGTCTGTAGCCCCACCATACCGTGCGGCTTGTTTTAAGCGTGTGACAGCATTGTTTTCAAAAGATTTTTCTTTGGTTAGTTTCTTTTCATCAACTAGAAAAGAAATGAACAGCCACGGATGATCTGCATCTTCTAAAGCATGTTGATCTCCAAATCACTGTGAATTCGAATCAAACAAAGGCTCAGGCTCCCGATGTAGTCTCTGCAGTAGTTGTTGAACATTGACACAAAACGGTCAACCTTTTTTAGGCATGGTCAAACTTTGAGCTTTCAGCTTTCAGCTTTCAGCTACACACCCCACCAGTCTACCAACCCACCAGTCTACTATTCCACCGCAGCGCAGAGTCTTTTTAAGGAAAAGGCTGCTTTCTCGTCGCCCATTGCGGCTGCTTTTTTCCAGTCGGCGCAGGGATCGCTCTCCAGCTGGTTGTACTGATATTTGGTATTGCCAAGTACGCGGAAGTAATTGGCTACACCCGGATCCATCGCCACAGCCTGCATCAGGTCTTTGAGAGCGGCGGTATAGTTTTCCATCTGTGCATAGCAACTGCCCCGGCTGAAAAAAGCCCCGGCATCTTCTTTGTTCAGCGCGATCACCTGGCTAAAGTCTTTCACAGCGGCATCGTACTGGCCCATCTCTTCCATAATGATGCCCCGGTTGTAGTAGCAGTTGGGATTTTGATCATTCATTTTGATGGCTGCATTGAGGTCGGCCATGGCATTTTCAGTATCCTGAAGCATGATGTACGATTCCGCCCGGGCGGTGATCACACGCACGTCGCGGTTGCCTAGCTTGAGTGCTTCGCTAAAATCGGCGATGGCCGCTGTGTGATTTTCATTGTCAACATGGCACATGCCTCTGTTCACATAGGCCATGTCGTAGCGCGTACCGGCTTCTATGGCTTTGTCGAGGTAAGACATGGCCAGCGGAAACCTGCCGGCATAGAAGTAAGCCTGGCCGAAATAGTAGAGGTATTCCGCTGCCAGGTCGCCGCGCTTCTCCAACAGGGTAAAATCTTTGATGGCTTCAGCAAATCGCTCCATTTCGTAGAGGCATAGCGCCCTGTTTTCGTAGGCGCGGTTGTAGTCTTTATCCATACTGATGGCCTTGGTGTAATCTGCCAGCGCCTCTTCGTACTGCTGCAGCAGTTGCCTGGCTTTGCCGCGGTTGTTGTACAGTATGGCGTCTTCGAAACCATTGGCCAGCGCCTGCTCATAATCTTCCAGCGCCGCATCGTAGTCTTTGAGCCGGAAGCGCACATTGCCTTTGAAATAGCTCGCCTGCCCATTGCCGGGCTCCAGAGCAATGGCTTTGCTGAGGTCGCTCAGTGCATCCTCATTTTTCTGCAGATAGTAGCGCGAGGCCCCACGCACGAAATAGGCAGACGCCACATCGGCCCCCAGCTTTATACCTTCGCTCATGTCTGCCTCTGCCCGGGCATATTGCTCCGTTTCGTACAGCGCCTCGCCCCGGTACAGGTAGCTGTCCATATCTTTCAATCCCTCATCCATGGCCCGGGTGATGTCGAACGCGGCATTTTCGTAATTCTTCAAAAAATAGTGCGCATGGCCGCGCGCCCTGAACGCGTGCTTGTCGGTCTCGCCCCGGCTGATGGACTGGTTCAGATAATCCAATGCTTTGGCATAATTCTGTGTTTCGAAGTATGCCCGGCCCAGCAGGGTGAGGCCGGCGTTGTCCAGCAGGCCGGCTTTCATGGCTGTTTCCAGGTCGGTGATGGCTTGCTGGTAGTGGAAAAGCAAAAAGTTTACCTGGCCGCGGTAGGCATAGGCTTCTTTGGTCTCCGGGTTTTTCTTGAGCACAGCGTTGTAGTCGCTCAGCGCCTCGTCCAGTGCCCCGGCTACCTGCTTGCAGTAGCCACGGTGCAGCAGCATCACGGGGTGCTGCACGCCGGCAGCACCTGCTTTTTCGTAGTTGGTAAGCGCCTCGGCGTACTGCTGGGTGGCAAAAAGTGCTTCACCCAGTCTGTGATGGATCTCTCCGCCCGAGGCCCCTTCAGCAATGGCTTTGTTGTAGTCGGCGATGGCTGCTGTGTAGTTGCCGGTGAAATAAGCCGCATCGCCACGAATGGCGTACACCTCGGTATCCTGGTAGCCTTTTTCGATGGCCCGGCCCAGGTCAGCCATTGCCTCGGCATATTTTTTCTCATGAAAATTGCTCTTACCCCTGGCCGCGAAAGTTTCGGCCGTTTCGTGCCCCAGCGCTACTGCACCGTTCAGGTCTTCCAATGCGCCGGCATAGTCTTTCGAGGCCAGCTTCATGATGCCCCGGGTGTAGTAAATACGGCCGTCTTTGGAGCCCATGCGTGCCGCGGTGTTCAGATCGTCGAGGGCGGCTTTGCCATCGCCTGCGGCATATTTGCACAAGCCCAGCATGGCATACAGCTCTGCGCTGCTCTCGCCCAGTTCTCTTGCCTTCTGCAAGTGGCCAAGTGCCTCATCGAGCTTCCCCATGTTGAACATGGCGTCGCCGATGTTCACCCTGGCCTTCAAGTATTCAGGGTTTATGGCAATGCTTTTCTCAAAGTCTTCGATAGCCTGCTCGGGCATTTTCAGCAGCAGCCTGGCCTTGCCCCGGTTGTTGTACACCAGCTCAGTATTTTCACCCTGGCTTATTGCCTTGTCGAAATCGGCTAAAGCGCCCTGGTAGTCGCGCTGCTGAAATTTCGCGTTTCCCCTGTAATAGAAAATGTCAGACTCCTCAGAGCCCATAGATTCTGCCTTGTTGATGTCTTCGATGGCGCCGGCGTAGTCGCCCACCTGATACCGGCAGCGGCCGCGAAAGGCCGATAACTCCGGCGACACCGCATATCGCTCTATGGCGCCATCGTAGTACTTCAGCGCCTCGGCATAGCGGCCATCGCGATAGAAGGCAAAGCCCAGATATTGATAGGCCGATTTTATTTCCGGGTCTATGCTCAGCGCCTTCTCAATGTCGCGCTGTGCAGGTTCCAATTCATTGTTTTTCAGGTAGAGCACCCCGGGCAGGTAATAGGCGGTGGCATTGTTTGGAAACATTTTTTGCGCTTTTGCAAAATTCCCAAGGGCATTGTCACGCTTGCCGTCGATGTAATCCATCAGCGCTGTAAGAAGCACCGGAGAGGGTTGGGCAGATGCGAGCCATTGTACCAACGATTCTGATGTTTCCTTCCCCTTCATCAGCGTGACTATGCTGGCCACAAATATTTCCGGCTCGTCTCGCTGTATGGGTACGGCGATGCCTACCAGCTGTTTTTTTTCATTCAATACCGGGGCTCCGGCATACGAATGGTCGATTTTGGTAGCCATTTCATACACTGCGCCGAAGCTTTCTACCTCCGTCACTGCGCCTACGGAGAGCGGCGCTATGTCGAATTTGCCCTCACCGGCGGCGCGTACGATGAGGAGCTTTTCGCCGCGTTTGGGCAGGTCGTAGGTGGTGGTTAGTTTGTTGGCTTTCAGCGATAGTGTTTTGTCGATGGTGCACTGCACTATGCCCGTGGCCGTATTGTAGCGCGTCACCTGCTGTATGTTGTGCACGCTTTTGTCTTTGGTGACCACCTCGGCAAAGGCGGCACCGTCAAACAGTGCGTCGGTGGTCACGATTGCGCCCTGACCCTCCAAAAAGCTGGCGGTGCCTTTGCGCAGCAGTGTGCTGTCTTTGCCATACACCTTTACCTGCACAAAGGCCTTGTCGATCTGGGCTTGAGCAGTATAGCAAAAAAGGCTGAGCAGGATATACAAAAATGAAAGAGGCTTCATGGCGAAATATATAGATGATCAATAGGCATGGCCTCCACGGGTGGTGGGGGCATCACCTACAAAAATAAGCCAACTGGCTGGTGGTGCTGTGCTGCTACCAGAGCCAATCTGACAGCCAAAAGTACATTGTAATTAATGCAGGCAAGATAAACGGCCTACCGCTGTACACCCCTCGTCTTCTTCTCAGGGGTGATGCAGCGATTTCAGTTTACACTCCAAAAAATTACCAACGCCCGCTGTGCTGCCACACTCAGGCTGGTGCAGATCACGCCTGGCCCCGCTGTCATTTTTTATTTAGCGAAAGCGATACATTCGTTCTACCTTGTACTCTGCCTGAGCGCTCTGCTAAACCCGGAAACCTTTTGAAAACCTTAAGAAAACTATTTATGTGGATCATCGCCATTGTTCTGGTCATTGTCGCTGTAGCGGTTGGTGTGGGTTATTATGTGTCGGCCCCCGTGTACAGCGGGCCAACATCTGCACACTTCGACGGTAAAACTTTTACCACACCAGGGCATGCGTCTGCCAAAGGATGGCTGGACGTGCTCAAGTGGAGCCTGAACCGCGACCAGGGCACCTGGGAAAAGCAAATGAACCTGCCCACCGGCCCCCAGCCACCGGCCACAGTTACCGACAAGGCGCGCATCACCTTTGTGAACCACTCCACATTTTTGATACAGACCAACGGCATCAATGTGCTCACCGATCCCATCTGGAGCGAGCGCACCAGCCCGGTAAGCTGGGCGGGCCCCAGCCGTATGCGGCCACCCGGCATTGCCTTTGAGCAACTCCCGCGCATACACGCAGTGCTCATCAGCCACAACCACTACGACCACCTTGATGCACCCACCATCCGCCGGTTGGAGGAGGCACATCAGCCGCTCTTCCTGGTGCCACTGGGGGTGGGTGCATATATGCAGCAGCTAGGCGTAGAAAAGGTACAGGAGCTGGACTGGTGGCAGACGCACCCCATCACAGATCAGGTGGCCGTGCAATCGGTGCCGGCGCGTCATTTTTCGGGCCGCGGCATGTTCGACCGCGACCGCACGCTCTGGTGTGGGTATGTGGTGCAGCGCCCTGCGGAAGGCAATATTTACTTCGCCGGCGATACGGGCTATGCCGACTTCTTTGAAGAGATAGGCTCACGAAGCGGGCCCATACAGGTGGCACTGCTGCCCATTGGCGCCTATAAGCCCGAGTGGTTTATGAGCCCGGTACACATTTCGCCAGAGGAGGCCGTGCGTATACACCAGGCATTGGGTGCCCGGGTAAGCATAGCCATGCACTACGGCACCTTCCCCCTGGCCGACGATGGCATGCAGCAGCCACAGGCCGACCTGGAAATTGCGCTGAACGATTTGAATCTCGATTCAAATGATTTTATGCTGTTGGCCGAGGGAGAAGGCTATTCGTTCGACTGATTGATTTTCGATCATAATCATTTCTCAATCTGGCTAGTTATAAGATTTATAAACACTTTGAAAAAAGTAATTTATTGCGGTAAATTGATCTTGTGCCTACTCAGGCACAATGGCATTGTTTGCCTTTTTTATTGGAGAAGCTCATCGTGAGCGCCATTATTGACTGATCAATGCCTAAAGTAGACAAAGTACCAGCAAACAAATATTCCCGGTTTGTATGTAATATGTAACCCGGGAGTTTACCAAACCAACATGGCCAAGCAAAAGGAAAATTTTTATATAGCCGGCATAGGCGCATCGGCCGGAGGCATTCAGGCGCTCACCTCGCTCTTACAGCATATTGAGGAAAAGCCCAATATTGCTTTTGTGGTGGTACAGCACCTGGCAAAGGACCAAAAAAGCCTGCTGGCCGAAACACTGGCCAAGGCCTGCCCGCTGCCGGTGATGCAGGTAAAAAGCAAAATGGCCATAGAGAAGAACAAGGTGTACGTGATACCTCCCACGCACTATCTGCTGCTCACCGATGGCCACCTGAACCTGAAGAAGCGACCGGCCACCAACCATTTAAACGACACCATAGATGCCTTTTTCAAGTCGCTGGCAGAGCACAGCCAAGAGCAGGCAGTGGCCGTAGTATTGTCTGGCCTGGGTTCCGACGGGGCCAAAGGTGCACAGGCCGTAAAAGAAAAGGGCGGTGTGGTGATGGTGCAGGAGCCTGCCGACGCTTCTTTCTCCAATATGCCCCTCTCCACCATCATATCCGACCATCCCGACTTTATAGGCACCACCGAGCAGATAGCAGAAAAGCTGTGCAAATATGTGAAGGCAAAGGAAGTGTTGGCGGTGGATAACCCGCAAGGCACATCTGACGACGACGATATTCAAAAGATAATCACGCAGGTTTCTGTGTATTCCGGCGTCAACTTTAGGGAGTACAAACCCAATACCCTGCTGCGGCGCATCGACAAGCGCATAAAGATAAACCACCTCTCCAGCGTGCACGACTACCACGAGCTGCTGCAGAAGAATCCGGAAGAACTGCGCACACTGTTTAACGATCTGCTGATTGGTGTCACGGAGTTTTTCAGGGACAAGGAATCGTTTATGACCCTGGAGGAGGTAGTGATACCTGACATGTGCAAAAACCACAATGGGCGCGATATACTGCGCCTGTGGGTGGCGGGCTGCTCCACGGGCGAGGAAGCCTACTCAGTGGCCATGCTGCTGGAAGAATACATACAAAAACAGCAGCTCTCTCTGGACTTCAAGTTGTTTGCTACCGACCTCAACCCCAAGGCCATAGAGCTCGCCGGGCGCGGGCAATTTTCAGCCCTAATAGAAAACCAGGTGCCGCCCCATTTGCTGCACAAATACTTCTTTAAAAAAGGAGACCTGTACGAGATCAATAAAGAAATACGCAAAAAGCTGATCTTTTCTGTACACAACCTGCTGAGCGATCCGCCCTTTATACGGCTCGATTTCATAAGCTGCCGCAACCTGTTCATATACCTCAAAGAAGATGTGCAAAAGAAGCTGCTGTATACCTTCAACTACAGCCTGCACAATGAAGGATACCTGATGGTAGGCGCCAACGAAACCGATGGCGACCTCACTGAATTGTTTGAGAAGGTATCGTTGAAATCGAAGATTTTCAAGAACAACTTTAGCACTAAGCGCTTCCGCATCGATTTAGTCGATTCGTTCAACTTCGACAAGTACATGCCGCCACTGCCCAATGCACCGGCAAGAATAAAATCGCTCAGCGCCAGCCAGGAACAGGAAAGCTATGCCGAGCTGCTGGTGAACAAATATGCGCCCGACTGCCTGCTGCTGTCGGAGGCCAATGAAGTGCTCTACACCACCGGCCGCATAGAGCGCTACTTCAAATTCCCCAACAAGCGCACTAACCTGAACATATTCGACATGGTGAAGGGCAACTTTTCCATGGCCTTACGCAACGGGCTCAGCCGTGTGCGCGAGGCACAAACGCACGTAATGGTAAAAGATGTGCTGGTGAGCATGCCCGACGGCGGAGAGGAGCTGGTAGACCTGAGCGTGTATAATCACTACGGCAAACAACCTCGCCAGCGGCTGGTGGTGATAGAGATAAACGGCAGAAAAATAGAGGAAGACGATGCGCACTTTCTGGAAATAACCCCGCGCGACTCAGAGCGCGAAATAGAGCGACTTGAAGCCGAACTACAACAGTGCCGCAAAGAATTGGTGTATACCTCCGATGAGCTCGAGGCCATCAACGAAGAGCTGCAATCGAGCAATGAGGAGATGAAAAGCAGCAATGAAGAGATGCAGACCACCAATGAAGAGCTGCAATCGACCAACGAAGAATTGAAGACCGTGAACATGGAGTTGCAGAGCAAGATAGAAGAAATCTCTACCCTGCACGACGACGTGACCAACCTTTTCATAACCACGCAAATAGCCACCATCTTTTTAGATCGTGACCTGAAAATAAGAAAGTATACCCCAGCCGTGCAGCAGTACTTCAACATCCGCGAAAGCGACATTGGCCGGCCCATAGAGCACTACACCTTCAACTTTGAGTATGATGACCTGAAAAAGGACATTACGTACGTACTGCGCACACTGGAGCCCCTGAAAAAAGAAGTGAAAAGCAACCAGGGATATGCCATGATGAAGATGCTGCCTTACAAAACCAACGACATGCGCATAGAAGGTGTGGTGATCACCATTGTGGACATTACGGAGCTCACCAATCAAAACCTGGAGCTATAGCGGCTGGCGCACGACCTGAAGGAGCGCAGAACTGAGCTGGAGCAGTCAGAGAGCTACTGGCGCTCGCTGGTGGAAAGCAGCCCGGATATTATTGCACGGATCAACCCGGCCGGCAAGATCCTGTTCATCAACCAAAGCGTGAAATCACTGCTGGGCAAAGGGGCCAAGTCACTGAGCGGCAAGGTGCTGGCAAAAACCAAGCTGATAGAGCCTGCGGAAGCGGGAGAGATGAAAAAACATATACAACAGCTTTTCAAAAGTCATAAGCCCGTCAATTTTTATCAGCACATGCATGCTGTCGATGGTAAAAAGTATTTCTACATCACGCTGCTGCCCGAGCCGGACCTGGAAGAAAAAAAGGTGAAAAGTGCCCTGCTGATCGCGCGCGACATCAGCCACCTGCACGAGGCCGAGCTGAACATAGAAGATAAAAACAAGCGGTTGGAGCAGCTGAACCAGCACATGGACAGCTTCGTGCACGCCATAGCACACGACATGCGCGCTCCGCTTACCAACCTGAAGCTGGTGCTGGAGCTGCTGGATGCCGAAGAGGATATGAAGAAGCGCCAGTTGCTCATCAACAAATTGGAGACTTCCGTACACCGCATCGACGATACGCTCAATGGCCTCATAGAAATAGTAGACAGCCAGATCAACGTTTCTGAAACGACCAAAGAGGTGGTGTTTGAGAATTTGGCCAAGAGCATACTGGATCATTTTCGTGATGAACTGCCCGGCGATGCTACCGTGCACCTGGATTTCCAGGTGAAATCGGTGCATCACGTGCGTGGATACATTTTCAGCATCATGCAAAACCTGCTGAGCAATGCCATAAAATACCGATCGCCGGAGCGCCCGCTGGAGATCACTATTGCCACCAAAAAAAATAAAGACTATATACTGCTCACCGTGCAAGACAATGGCATAGGCATGGATTTTGAAAAAGTGAAGTTCGACCTGTTCAAGCCCTTCAAGCGATTTAGCACAGGCACCGACGGCAAAGGCATAGGCCTGCACATCATAAAGTCGATGATAGAAAAGACCGGAGGCAAAATTAAGGTAGACAGCGCAGCCAGCCAGGGTACTATTTTCTGTGTTTACCTAAAAGAACAACTGCCATGAACGTGATGCACATAGATGATGACCAGGACCTAAACTTTCTGATGGGCCTGCTCTTTAAAAAAAGTAGTAATGTGAACGACTACGTGTTGGAAAATGATCCACAACATGCGTTGGAAATTCTACAGTCGCACGATGCCGCGCCCGACTGCATATTTGTAGACCTCAACATGATGCCGATGAACGGATTCGAGTTTGTGCAGGCATTTGAGTCCGATCTGAAAGAAAAATGCCCCCATACACGCATATACATGCTCAGCAGCTCACTGCGCCGGCAAGACCGCGAAAAAGCACTGGAGCATGCCTCGGTGAAGGATTTTTTGGTGAAGCCACTTACATTAGAAAAACTTCAGGAGATACAAACCCAGATTGGTGCGCAGGCTCAATCCTGAATTGGGCATTTTGCTGCCTGCCTACCACTGCACAAGCAGCAATGCCGGCTGCCGCTGTATTCAACACTGTTGAAATCATTATATTTTAATACACTATATGGAATAAGTGCAATTCAACCGAGACGGCGGTCAGCGCAAACGCCTTGTATGGGTACGCCACAGCCCCTTTCATTTTTTAACTTCACTTTTTCAGCCCCTATCTCCATCTCCTCCGTCTTTTTGCATTTCGTGCAACATCTGCACGGAAATCCCAATCAGTGAATAACAGCAAGCGCACCATGGTAATGTTGGGCAAATACGACACAGGTACCGCGTTTATACGCTCTGGTGCAGCGGCGTATCTTACATTGGTATAAACAGGTGACACACAGGAATATAAAATGCCCGTCCTACTTTTGTCCCGGTAAATTTTTTAAAACCTATTGGCTCAATGGAGAATAGCACACATAAGGCAGTGGTAATAATATTGGGGATGATGCTGCTCTTTGCCACCACGGCAAACGCGCAGAAGGCGAAGTATCAAAGTATTTTTATCTACAACTTTACCAAATACATCAAATGGCCCGACAGCCGCAACAGCGGTGACTTTGTGATCGGGATATTGGGCAATTCGGATCTGCAGGCAGACCTGCAGGATATGGCCTCCTCCAAAAAAGAAACCAACGGCATGCCCATCACAGTGAAGAAGCTGTCTTC
Source organism: uncultured Roseivirgaceae bacterium (assembly GCA_964596645.1). Lineage (GTDB taxonomy): Bacteria > Bacteroidota > Bacteroidia > Cytophagales > Cyclobacteriaceae > CAVQEK01. The sequence goes on along the minus strand of CAZQVB010000015.1, from coordinate 78,436 downwards.
GGCTGCAGAGGGCGGCAACTGCCACATCATGATTGTATCGGACAAAGACTGCGACAACATCGACGCCATAGCCGCCCATACCAACGGCAAGCCCGTGCTCATCATCACCGACAAACCGGGCATGGGAGGCAAGGGGGCAGTGATCAATTTTGTGGAGCAGGAAGGCAAAATAAAATTTGAACTGAACCAAAGCCAGGCAGAAAAGCGCGGCCTGAAAGTGTCGGGCTCACTCACCCAACTCGCCATACTTATTTAAAGAAAACCATAGAACTTTTTAATAACCATTTTAGAACCTAATGATGATGAATTGGATAGGGAAGGCAAGTTGCGCCTTGTTGCTGCTCTTGTGGGCACAACAGGCCGCCATAGCGCAAGACTCAGGCGGCGAATTGTACGATATGTCGCTGGAAGAATTGATGAACATAGAAATCGTATCGGCTTCCAAGAAAGTAGAATCTGTATTTGAAGCCCCGCTGTCCAGCTATACGGTCAGCAAAGATGAGATCAGGTACTCGGGTGCCACCTCCATACCAGAGGCACTGAGGCTGGCACCCAACCTCATAGTGCGGGAGCAGGCCAATGGCGTGTATGACATTCACATGCGCGGCTTCGACAACGTTCCCCGCTTCACCGATGGCATATTTCAACCCAACGCCATTACGCTGGTGATGATCGACAACAGGCCGGTATTCAGTCACAACATGGGCGGAACCTACTGGGAAACACTGCCGATAGACCTGAACGATGTAGAACGCATAGAGATCGTGAGCGGCCCATCAGCTCCACTTTTTGGGCCAAATGCCGTGGCCGGTGTCATCAACATCATTACGAAAAATACCACCCGCGAAGGACTCAACGCCTCTGCCAATGTGCAGTATGGCAACCACAACAGCCTGATCGCCGGCGTGCGTGTAGGGCAAAACATGGGCAAACTTGACGTAGGCGCCTCTGCCAACATAGAACAGCGCGACAGGTTTGTGACCGATTACTATCAGTACACCGGAGATGTATTTGTAGAGGATGCACAAAACCTTGTTGATAAATTCGGTCAGCCTATACCCGATGTAGCCACCAGCCTGCCACAACCAGAAATGGCACTGGATAGGCACGGCGTAAATTTCTTCGCCAACTATACCGCACAGGACAATGTGAAATTTGGCATACAGGCCGGCCTGCAGGAATCTGAAATACAGAAAAGTCTGTTCTCAAATGATTTCACTCCATTTTCTTTCAGCACATCGGAAAGCAAATATGTGAACCTGACCGCCGACGTGAAGGGCGTAAATGCCCGCTACTCGTACACCACCAATAGTGACAACCTCACCAGCTTTGTCACCGTGGTGCCCTTTCAATACGATATGAACGTGTCGGATCTGTTCATCGACTACACCTGGAACATCAGCAACAAGCTGAGCCTGCAGCCCGGCTTCAACTATCAGCACAGTACGCTGAGCGGCAGCCAATATGTGAAAGAAGGCCAGGTAGACCCGCTGAAAGGTGAGCGCTCTTTGCAAACCATCGCTGGCTCTTTGCGCCTCGACTATGCCCTCACCGATGCATGGCGCGTGATCGCCGCAGCGCGTTTGGATAAATTCACACAGCCCGACAAAAATTATCTTTCGTATCAGTTTGCCTCCACCTATCGGCTAGGCGACAGCAACTTGCTGCGCGCCGTGGTGTCGCGCTCAAACAGCGGCTCATTTGTAGGCCCTACTTATTTGGATGTAGAAATTGTATACCCTGTAGGCCAACTGCCCATCACGGGCATTAACAAAACCACGGGCAATACCAATCTGGACCTGTTCAGGCTCGATATGTACGAACTGGGCTACCGCTCGAAGCTGTCGGAAAGGGTAGAGCTGAATGTGGAGGTTTTCCACCAGCGTGCCGAAAATTTTTACTCAGCCGTGGTACAGGCAGTGCCGCCCCCGCACATCCAGCAGTTTTCGTTGGTGGCTGCTATAGAAAACCTGCCGGTAAGCGCAGCACAAACCGGAGTGACCCTCAGCGCCAACATGGTGACAAAATCGAACTTTCAGTTCAAGCCATTCGTGACCTTCCAGCGCACCGCAGTGAGCGACCTTCCGCTGAAGTTGCGCTCACCGGAGGCCGACCCTGTGGAAAACACAGAAACGACGTTTGACACAGAAAATCACAGCACGCCCACCTGGTATGGAGGGGGCTATTTCAACTACCGGCTGGGCAAGTGGAGCATTGGGTTAAATCCATACTTCATGAGCAGTTACCGCATATTCAACGGTGCCGAAAATGGCTACACCACCGATGTGGGCAAGATCGATGGCCGGTTTATACTGAATGCCAAAGTAAACTACCGCGTGCTTGACAACCTGTCGGTATATGTAAATGCACGCAACCTGGGCAACAGCACCGGCCGGCAATACTTCGGCACCGACGAGCTGCGCACGCTCATTCTGGGCGGAGTATCGTTCAACCTGGGATTTTAGTGCTGGTAGATCGGTGGGTTGGTAGACTGGTAAACTGGTGAAAGGGGGCTACAATCTCAAAGTTATTGTCATCCTGAACTTGTTTCAGGATCTGCCCAAATAGCCAACAGATGCTGAATCAAGTTCAGCATGACCCGCTGAGAGTAAAATTCTTTCCATTGTCTGTTGGCCACAGGCCATGGAAAGGGCTTCTTTCCTTAAAGCTTTAATCTTTGAGCTTCACATCACCAGTCTACCATTCCAACTACTTTGAGCTTTCAGCTTCGAGCTTCATGTCACCAGTCTATGAATCTACTAACCCACCAATCTACTTTTCCTTTGAGCTTTCAGCTTCGAGCTACTTTTCAATATTCACCATTCACCATTCACCATTCTACGAGTCAACGAATCTACTAACCCACCAGTCTACTAGCTTTATTTCATCACACGATCTAAAAAGCGAAGCGTATGAGCAAATGTGGGCTGAAACCAGGGGTGGAAAAGCCAAAATGAATGAGGTGAATTGCTGAGTGTGTGTATTTCTGAGTAAGTACCCACGCCATCGAGTATGGCCACCATATCGTCGCGGCCGGCATGGAAGCGGGGTGTGGCGCTATTGATAAAAAGTATGGGCGGTGTGCGGTCGCTTGTATGCGTAAGTGGTGAAGCCTCTTGCCAGATCTGTGGGATTTCTTCTGCTGAGCCTCCCAGCCACCGCATAGCAGCATTACCTTCTTGCGACTCGGGATGGATAAAGGCCAGTGGGCCATCCACATTTACAATGGCCTGCACATCACTCGATGGGCCTTCGGCAGCGTGTGCTTCTTCAAATTTCGCCAGTCCGAGGGTGGTGCCCAAAAGAGATGCCAGATGTGCGCCCGCCGAGCAGCCATAAGCGGCTATTTTCGAAGTATCGATGCCATACCGCGTGGCATGTATGCGCATATAGCGCACGGCTGATTTCAAGTCGTATACCGCCGCGGGATATTGGGCTTCGGGGCTGAGTCTGTACTCTACCACCGCGGCTACATAACCATGAGCAGCCAACTGCTGGGCCATCGGCTCCTGGTGCGACTTGGTGCCCGAGCTCCAGCCTCCGCCATGGATGAGCAAGACCGCAGGATGCGCTTCATTTTCCACTTTTGCAGGATAAAAAAATTCCATATTCAAGGCATGGCTATTTACCTGTTTATATGCCACATCGCCGGAGCGCATGATACCCGGGGGCATGTGTGGCGCTACCGGAACTATTTCCGGGTATTCTTTTACCAGTTTTTTGTAGGCGCTGGCTATTGAGTAAGTGGTGTCGCGCGGCACAGGCTGCTGTTGTGCCTTGGCCCATGACATGGCGGCCAGCATCAAAATGATCGGCATGCACATTATATTCTTCATTGATTCGCAGATTATTCACTTTTCAAGATAGGCGGCGAGGGCAGGCAACTGCCGCCTTATTTCCACCACCGCTAGGTCACTCACACGAAAAGCCCCCACGGCCGACAGGTGCGTGTTGTCCTCTTTACCTTCGGGTAATGCAGGGTATTCTTTGGGGCTGATGTGCAGAAACAATTCTTTTGATCGCGTTGCACCATAGTGCTGCACCAAAGCCATGGTCTGTCGGTGGAGGTCGAGCAGAGGCACATTATTTTCGGCCGCCACCTCCCTGACCACCCGCGGGTATTCACCGTGACTTTCTACAAACTGACCTGAATCATCGAACCTGCGCCGTACAATGGGAGTTGCCAAAACCGGGTATGCATCTTTTGCGCGCACCTCCTTTACATACCTCACCAGGTTCGCTCGATAGTGAGTATCAGCGGCTGCATAGCGTGAGCTATCTTGGTACTTCTGGTCGTTGTGGCCAAACTGTATGATTACATAATCGCCTGCCTGTAGCTCGGCCAGCACTTGCTGCCACCGGCCCTCCGACCTAAAGCTTTTGGTGCTGCGGCCATTCACAGCATGATTTTTTACTCGCAAGCCTTCATTGAAATACAGCGGCAACACCTGGCCCCAGCCTTTTTCCGGATTGCCTTCGCCGTACGGTTTGTCGGCCATGGTAGAGTCCCCCACCAAATGCAGGGTGGGTTCATTGGCAGTGCCAAAGGCAAGTGACCATACAAGTGCCATTGCCAAATATGCTTTATACACTATAGCCATCATTTGTTTTGAAAATCGCGCGTGGCGGATAAGTCCGTGGCTACCTTCACTGCTAGCGGATTGGCCAGCTCATGCACAGTGGCTTTGAGGTATTGCAGAAATTCTGCTTCATTGTCTATGCCATCTTGCTCTGCCTCCCATGCGGCCAGATAGTAATATTCTACAGCATCGTTTATTGCATGGAGCTTCACGATATGGCTGTGTACATCTTCGGTAAATCCACGAAAGCTTTCCGGCGCAAACACCAGGGCCAGTCCGAGCTTATCGCCATTCAGGCTTTGCCTGCCGTAAGTGGCCAAATAGCCCCAATGGTCGTCATTGCCCTGGCTGGTATATAAATGTGCGCTTTCATCTTTCACTATGCCGCTGCAAAAATTTTGAGGGTCTTCGGAAAATTCAAGTGTGTGGCGGGTAAGTCTTGTGCCGGCGTGTATGCTGAGCAACGAGCGAACATCAATGCTCTTGCCGTTGGTCTTCCAGCCACTGTAGCGGGTTTCTATGGCAGCATATAGTGGTCCATTGGCGGCAATGGTGCAGTGCACGCTGTCGGTTTGGGCCATGCGCTGAGCTTCGCCTGCTACCATCATAGCCGGCGAACCCAACCCAAGGGATTGGCCGACTTTGAGAATGTCCATGCCCCAGGCCTGTCTTTCGTGGTATGAATCGAAGCCATCGAGGCCCACTTGCTGAAGCATCACGTCGGGGGAAGACTTGCCGAATACATCGGTAGCATTGCGCCAGTCGAGGTAGAAGCGATAGCCCACTTGGTCTGATTCCCAACCCGGGCCTTCATAGCGTATGTAGTATGAGTGGTCGGTATGCTCCGCTGGTACGCGCAGGTCTTGCACATTTTGAAAGGCACCGCCGACGTATTTTCTATTTTCAAATTTCCCACCCACTTTCACCGACAGCTCAGCCTGAGCTCGCCGGGGAAAATCAGCGTTTTGCAAATCAATGTTTTTTCTCAACGCCAATGTCTTACTTGTGCGGGCGGGCACAGCATTTACCGTGAATAACAGTTGATCACCGTGTATTTGTACCGGCAGTTGCACCCCATCGTCATATACAGCAATGCTTTGAAAATTGCCATCAGAAAATAAAGCCTTTACATCTGACATATCTACAGTTAGCAAAGTTTCAGGCCGGTCACTGCCAGATTGATTGCTTGCGATCAGGTATATTTCATCTGGCAAGGACATCTGCCTGCTCTCGCTGCGGCACATCCACAAGCCGACTGCTATAAATCCATACAGTACCGCTCTGATCATTTTCGTATGGGTCTGGTGTGCACGTACAGCGCAGAAGACAGATCGGGTACCCAATCGCCAAAAATGTTTTCAAAAGTATATTCCGCCACTGCGGCATCGCTCAATTGATGCGACCAAGGTACGCGGCTGCCTGTACCCTCTCCATAGCTTTTGTATTCCGCATAAAAGGTGGTTTGCTCGGCTTCCGGCTTTCCCCAATTATGCCAACCTTCGTCTTTGATGTGCGGCCCCATGGCACAGTTGATCCACACGGTGCGTGCATGTGGCCGCCAGGGCCTGCCCAGATATACCGACCCTGGCTCGGCATCGCCGGTGAGCGTGCAGTTTATAAATACAAACCCGTAGCCGCTGCTTTCTTCCGTGGATGCGGCGGTAATGTAGGAGCCTCCTTTTTTTGAAAATATTTCGCAGTCTTCAAACACCGCGGTAGACCAGCCAAATATGAAATCGGTGGTGCCTTCTATGTAGCAGTTTTTATAGTATTGCCTGCTCTGCCTGCCGTGCGGGTAGAGCGTATCTTGAAAACCCAGGAAGCGGCAATTCACAAACATGGCCCGGTCGCCATCGATGCGCATGGCCACAGCCTGGCCAACCGGCCCGGAGGAATTGGAAAATGTGATGTTTCTGGCTGTAAATCCATCGCCGAACAGGAAAAATGAAGACGAACCTGATGTGCCTATTTCTTCATCAAAACGATTGGTGCGAGCAGCATAGTCATCGTACACCAATATGGTAGAGCGTGCATCTTCACCCATCAGCGTCACATTGGTTTTATTTGCCGGCAGGGTTATTTTCTCTTTGTACACACCCGGCTTTATCAGTATGGTGGTGATATTTTTTCGTAGCACCGGCACAGCATCAATGGCCATCTGCACAGCGGTGAAATCGCCAGCGCCATTGATATCTACGATGAAATCGTATGGCTGCGACAGGCAGAGGTGGCCCATGGCAAGGCAGTATATAAAGGCTGTAATCTTCATGGTGCCATCGCTTTATCATCTATGCGCTGGTACTCAATAGAGGCCATCATCAATGGGCCCACGCCTTTTGGGTCGTTGTCGCGTATGATCTCATTGATGTAGTACTCGAAAGAGCCATCACGATAGGGATCGCCGCCAAGGCCTGCCACGCCACAAACCTGCGTAAGGCTGACGGTGCCATCGGCATTGCGAACCACCAGGCGGTCGGCTAAGGCTTCAAATCCACTTTGCCCAGCTTCGGCATAGCGCCCGCTGAGGTAGCCGCGATTGGTCGATTTCAACAGGAAGTAGCTGAACATGCTGGATACCGACGCTTCCAGGTAATTGCCATCAGCCTCTGGCATATCGAGCACCTGCCACCACAGGCCGGTGCTGTCTTGACTGTGCACAATGGCATCGGCCATTTTGCGGTGTATGCGCAGTATCATGGGCCGCTGTGCGTGGTCTTCCGGGAAATAATCGAGCACATCGACCAGCGCCATGGCAAACCAGCCCATGGCACGACCCCAGGCGTGGGGCGAGCGGCCAGTTTCAGGATCAGCCCATCGTTCATGTCTGCTTTCGTCGTAGGCGTGGTGGTACAGGCCCAGTTCCTCATTCCAGGTGTACTCGTCGATGAGCAGTATTTGATTGGCTACATCATCGAAAAGCGCGGGCTCTCCAAACTCAAGGGCATATTGGGCCAGGAATGGTGCCCCCATGTACAGGCCGTCGAGCCACATCTGGTGCGGATAGCGCTTCTTATGCCAAAAGCCGCCTTTGGCCGTTCGCGGATGTTCCCTCATCTGTTGGCGCAGTGTATCCACGGCCCGCTTGTATTTCTCGTTGCCGGTGGCTTTGTACAGTTCTATCAAAAATTTGCCTGGGTTAACGCGGTCTATATTGTAGTCCGATTTTTTGTAGGTGACGATGTTGCCATCACCGGGAATCATGGAGTCGGCATATGATTTTGTGTATTGGAAGTACGCGTCATCCCCAGACTCCTCCCACACCTTGAGCATGGCGGTGCAAATGAGGCCGTTGGTATACTCCCACTTGGGCTTGTCACGAAAGTCAAGCAGACGTGGATCCGGGTTGCGCTGCATCACTGAGCGTGCCATGGTGACATATAGCGGTGTGTTGCCATCAGAAGTTTCCTTTGCTGATTCCTCTGATGCATGGCGGCAGGAAGTGAACATGGACAACACGGCCAGAACAAAAAGTATGGAATGGCTTTGCTTTATCATTGTGCTTCAAATTTTAACTCAGAAGGCGCTATGTCGGTGGCCTCCAGTTGGCCAGGGAGAAGTGCTGTGTTTTTCAAAACCACGTTTTTTGTTTCGGCGCCATTCACACGCACGATATGCTCTGCGTCGCTGATGTAGGTAAGCCCGTCGATGGTTACGTTCTTGGAATTCTGAAAGTGCAGCACGGGCCCTGCTTTGGTTTGCAGGTGTACATTGCGCAGCGTGGCACCGAGCACATCGGCGGCCAGTATTCCTTTGTCGGCGCTGATGTCGATCTGCTCAATCACTACGTTTTCGAGGTTCATTTCCGGCAATCCCTGTAGTGCCACGGCCTGGCCTGCTCCCCGGCATACAATGTCTTTGATATGAATGTTGCGAAACTGCGGTGTTTCTTCAGAGACTTCAAAAACTGTTTTCTGCTCCCGTGCTGTGCGCGGCTGGCTGCCATCCTGCTCTGGTATGGGCGACTGGCCGGCATAGTACATGTTGAAGCGTATGGCTTCTGTGGGTATGTTCATCATGCTGATGTCGGAGATGTAGATGTTCTCCACTATACCGCCCCGGCCCCGTGCGCTTTTGAATCGCAGGCCGGTGTCGGTACCCATAAAGGTGCACTGCGACACATGCACATTGCGTACGCCGCCAGACATTTCGCTGCCCACTACAAAGCCGCCGTGGCCGTGGTACACCACATTGTTTTTCACCACCAGATTTTCGGTGGGCATACCGCGCTTGCGGCCATCTTCATTTTTGCCTGATTTAATGCAAATGGCGTCGTCGCCTACGTCGAATCGGCAATTGTACACAATGGTGTTTTTACACGATTCTATATCGAGTCCGTCCCCATTTTGAGAGTACCAGGGATTTTTCACGTACAGGTTGCGCACGATCACATTTTCGCACATCAGCGGGTGGATGTTCCAGGCTGGTGAGTTTTGAAAAGTTGGGCCATCGAGCAGCACATTTTTACACTGTACAAGGCTCACCATCACCGGCCGCAGGTAGTCGCGCACTGCTTCATAATCTTCTCGGGTATTTAAATCAGGCACATTCATCTCACTTTTTTCTGCCCCGCGCAGTGCCGCTTCAGATGGGTACCACATGTCTTTTTCTTCATTGAGCACCCCGCCGGAAGCAATGAGGTTTTTCCACTGCACGTCGGTCATCTTAGCGATCTTTACTGGTCGCCAGGCATCGCCGTTGCCATCAATGATGCCCTGCCCGGTGATGGCTATATTCTCGAGATTTCGGCCGCTGATGGGCGACTGGCATCGGTATGTTTCCAGGCCCTCAAAGCTGGTCTTAATCAAAGGATACTGATCAAAGTCGTCGGAGAATAGCAGCAGGGCTCCTTGCTCCAGGTGCAGGTTTACATGGCTTTGCAGCACTACAGGGCCGCTGAGCCATATTCCCCTGGGTATGATCACCGTGCCGCCAGCATTAGCAGACACCTCTGCGATGGCTTTGTTAATGGCCTCGGTGTTCAAGGTAGTGCCATCTGGCACTGCACCATAGTCTACTATGCTCACTCGGTAAGTGGGGAAGGCCGGTGGCTGTATCACCGGCATATCAAATTCTAAATTATCAAAAAGCCTGTTCCAGGCCTGGTCGCCGTGCGGAGCCAAAGTATGGCTGGTGGCTGGCCCACAGGCATTCACTGAAATCATGCAGGCAGCTATGGCAAAAGCAATTATTCTTTTCATAGTCATATTCATTTATTGTATTCTAAACCAGTCGAATAGGGCATGTCCCCTTTCGCCTGTCGCTGATGTTTTGATGGCAAATAGTCCCAACTTAGCGCCCACCCAGCGGCCTTCTACCGCTTGAAATGGCGAACCGATGGTGGTATAGGTGTTGCCGTCTGTGCTGAAAGAAAACCGGCACATGCCTCCCTCTTCCACTACCACAAGCAGCAGCACCTGCCTCGTATTCAGCGCTATCGTTTCTTTTATCTGCTCAGGCATACCTTCATGCGCCTCTTCGGCCACGGTATACTCTAGCGTGGTGCCGTTGTCGGTGGGCAGAAGGCTCAATGTGGCGTAGTCAAGGCCAAACACCACTATGCCGCTTTTCTCATCGGGCTCCAGTTGCGCTGCATCGATGCGGGTGGTGGCCGTGAAGGCGGGCGCCGGAAACTTTTGCAACAGCAGATTGGGCGCATTCCACAGGTTTGTGGCGTTCTCCGGCAGAGGCCAAGCATGAAGCCTTAACTGACCGGTGGTGTCGCTGAGCGAATACCAGGCGGCTTCCGGGTTTGCCTGCCATTGCCACTGCATGCCCAACCTGCCGGTGCTGAAGTCATCACTGGTCTGTGGGCCTATAGCGGTGGCCTCACTCTTTATGGTAGGTTTTTTATGGGTGAGCACAGGCTCGCCTATGCCGTCACCGTCATCATCCTGGCCCATCACCGGCCAGTTGCTCTCCCAGTGCACCGGCTGCATATGCACAATACGGCCATAGGGCTGCTTTTCCTGAAAGTGTACAAACCAACCTTCTCCATTGTCCAATTCTACATAGCCTCCCTGATGTGGCCCATTGATGGCTGTGCGGCCCTGCGCGAGCACCTTTTTAGCTTCGTATGGCCCAAACGGACTTTTCGATCTAAGCACAAGCTGCCAACCTGTGGCTACACCGCCGGCCGGAGCGAAGATGTAGTAGAAGCCATTGCGCTTATAAAATTTTGGACCCTCCAGCGTAAAATTTTCCGGATAACCGTTGAAAACGATTTTCCTGTTACGGGTCACTTGCGCACCGTCTGCGGTGAGCTCCTGCACCTGCAGCACATCGCTGAGGCCTGCCCTGCTGTTGGCAAAGGCATGTACCATGTACACCTTGCCGTCGTCGTCCCACAGCGGGCAGGGGTCTATATTGCCGTAGGCTTTCTTTACCAGTACCGGTGCCGACCACTCGCCTGCAGGATCTTGCGTTTTCACCATAAATATCCCCTGATCAGGATCGCCCCAGTATATGTAAAACCAACCACGATGGTGCCGCAATGATGGCGCCCACACGCCATTGCCGTGCTGCACCGTCTGGTAGTGCGTACCCGGAAAGCGAGTGACCGCATGGTTGATGATGCGCCAGTTGACCAGATCGGTGGAGTGCAGTATCGGCAAGGCGGGCACAGCATTAAATGACGACGAAGTCATATAAAAATCGTTGCCCACCCGACAGATATCCGGATCGGAGTAGTCGGCGTAAATAATGGGATTTTGGTATTGGCCATTGCCAAGATCAGCCAGCCAGGGGCTGTGGCTATCAACTGCTTCCGGCAAACCTTTAGCTTTCGGCTGCGCCTTGCTCTGAGCCATCACCAACAGCAGGCATATCATAAACCATGTACTTCTATATATCATCTGGACTGTGTTTCTCATAGTTCTTTCAGCGCTTCGTACACAAGTCGGGCTACTTCTACAGCTCCTTTGGTTTGAAAATGCGTGTTGTCACTTTGTCCATCCGGATACGCCCGGTATGTGCCTGGCGGCAGGTTCATGAAGTAATGCTCCGAAACGTGCTTGGCGCCCAACGCTGTAAAATGATTGATGGACAGTTGCCCCAAATCTATCAGTGGCACCTGCATCTCGGCAGCAACCTGCCTAGCCGCTGCAGGGTAATCTCCATGGCTGTTGGTGAGCGTATCGTTTACCCATGGGTAGTTACGGTTCACTGGGGTAAGGATGATGGGCCTTGCACCTTTTTCCCTTGTTTGGTGCACATACAGGCGCAAAAATTCTTGATAACCATCAATGTCCACATACCGCTCCGGCTTGTTTTCGGCGGCATCGTTGTGGCCAAATTGCATCATCACCACATCGCCCGCTGTCAGGTCATTGTACACCTGTCGCCAGCGCCCTTCCTGAAAAAAGGTACGTGTACTGCGCCCACCGCGCGCCCTGTTGTCGATATAGATGCTATCGGCTTGTATCACCCCGGCCAGCGCCCCCAGGCTGTCGCGGTGCATAAATTGCTGAAATACCTGTCCCCAACCCTTCAGCGGATAGCGGGTAGTCATGTAGTCTTCGCCGTATAATGAATAGTCGGCCATGGTGCTGTCGCCAATCAAGTATATGGTGAGCACTTTTTGTTGCAGTGAAAAAGAGGACAGCATCAGTGCGGCTGCACATATCACCATCATTCTTTTGCTCTTCCTATGCTCCACGCTCATCTATTATAGTTTTAAAAATCGCAATGATGGCTGCTCCGGCTCCGTAATACCTTCAATGAAGTACAAGCCACTGTTGAGTTCGCGTACATCGAGCAACACAAGGTTGTTTTCTAAACGAACAGGCAGCTGCTTCACCAGCACCCCCTTTTCGTTGAAAATGGCCACAGTAGCATTTTCAGGTATTTGCCCCCCGTCAATATATATTGTATCGGTGCAGGGGTTGGGCCACAGCCTGATCTCACCAACAGTTTCTTCATTGCCAAGCGCAGTGATGCGGCCGGTGCTACCCGATACAGGCAGCGCGACTGGCGTGGCACCGGGGCTACTGTGCTCAATATTGCCCGAATGATCGCCCGCCAAAGAGGCATTTAGCCTTACTTCTATCTCTACAGCTTCCACCCTACCATTTACCGGCGCAAGCACCAGAGGAGCCGCACGATCTTTCCAGTCATCCTTCCCTTTCAGCGAAAGCTGAAAATGCCTGGGCGGAATGATGGTGATGCTGTTGGTGAGGCCGGTGCCGGAGATGGCATACTGCTGCACTTCAGAGGGACTTCCCATATTTTGATCAAATGGCTGCAGGCTGCCTTCTATATCGATGCCCGCTGCTGAAGTATCATCGCCCTTTATTCCTACATGCTTTAGCTTGGCGTAGCGGCCTTCGCTGCTGCTGCCGCAACTGTAGTACAGGCGTATGATGAGTGTTTCTCCGGCCTGCAATGCCACACCTTCGCCACCAGCCAGGGCAAAGCGGTAGTTAAGGCTGGTGCCATCATTTTCTTTGAGCAAGAATACCGGCTGCTCCAATGAGCCGGGGGCTGTGCTCGTCAGCGGCAAACCATCGGGGCCTACGCCGCCGGTGACGTACTGCCCATCCGTGGTAAAACCATCTTTGGAATACGCCACGGCCAGCTTGGTGTTGGAAGAAGTGTTGTAGAATGACGTATTGAAAAAAATAGAATCAAGGCGCATGGTATGGCCGGCAGCCGTTGTGAGCTGAAACTGCTGATAATATGACCTGTCGAGCGTGCCACCGGGGCCGCCGATGGAGGTGGACCACTGACCTTCGCCACCGCTGCTGGCTCCAAACGCCTGGCCATATGTTGCAGAATAGGCAGGTAAGGCGGGTAGTGTAGTGCCGTTGGAGAGGTACAAATTGTGCAAACTTGATGTGGCGTTGCCGATGCCCGGGGCCCTCATTGCCGCTTCGTCCTGACCGTCGGTGGTGAAGGACCAAAAGGTCA
>CAZQVB010000015.1:5613-64942 GCA_964596645.1 uncultured Roseivirgaceae bacterium | reverse complement strand
GCGGCAGAGGGTCTGCTTGCACGGTGCCAGTTACAGCTACGTCTATCCCTTGGGCAGCGCCACTGGTATGGGTGATCTGGCCAGTGAAATTGCCGGGTACATTGGCATTGAGTCTGACAGATATTTTACGGTCGGCTACCTCACCCTGCACAGGCTGAAGCATTAAAGGGTTGTCGTGGCCAAACCAACTCGAGCCACCATCCGGTGATACCTCAAACCCAGCCGGAGGGTTTATCACCAGCTCCTCCGACAAATTGCTGCCGGAGAGACGATAGGCTTGTGGGGCGGAAGGCATACCAAGCCCCTGTCGAAAGTCAGAAAGGCTGCCATTTACCTGAATGGTAGGCGTGCTCGATACCTGCACTGTCGCGGTTTTACGCGGTTCCATACCCGCTTTGGATGCCACCAGGAAATATTCCCAGGTTTTGCCTGCCGGAGGTATGGCCTCTGTATGGCTAAAGTTGACCAGCGAATCCGTAGCGGCCACTTGTTCATGGATGAGGGAGTACGACTGGCCATCACTGCTTCTGAACAACTGGTAACGAATGCCTTGGATGGGCCAACTGATGTTCCAGCTCAACTCGTACTGGCCGGCTTTCTTTACGCCCTTGAAATTGGACACTGCGATGGGGGCAGGCGATGTACCACAGAGGGTGCTCCATGCGGTACAGGGATCCCAGTCGCCAAACATATTTGAAAGGGTATATTCGGCCGCTTCGGCCTCTGTAAGTTGGTGCGACCACCCAACCCTGTCAGATACATTGACCGGCCTGCCGCCGAATGTGCGGCTGTTGTATTCCGCATAAAATATTTCATCCGTTACGGTGCCTTCATTCCATACCGACCAGCCTTCGGGTTTCACTAAATCATGGCCCATGGTAGTATTGAGGAACACCACTTTCGGAAAAGAGCGCGGGCTGGAGCCACTGGCGTTTTGCCATGGCCGCCCGAGTACATACTGCGTAGTACCGGTGTTGGACGGTAGGGTACTTCCCCGAAATACATAACCATACTGCTGCCCGTTGGGCGTATTGGCGGCGGTGATGTAGCTGCCGCTCAGGCCATCTTTCCGGCTTTTGGCATATACGATGCAGGAGTCGAACACGGCAATGGCTGGTCCGAATATAAAGTCCACAACACCATCGATGTAGCAGTTGCGGTAGTATTGCCTGTTGCCGGCACCATTGGTGAGGATGGTATCTTGCCCGCCTAAGAAGCGGCAATTTTTAAAAGCTGCCCGGTCGGCGTTTACATTGATGGCCAGGGCCTGCGGTGCATCGCCGGTAGTGTTTTCAAAAGTGATATTGACGGCCGTGAAATCGCTGGCGTTCACAAAAAACGAGGCGGAGTTGGACGTGCCGAATGTGCCGCCACCGGGCATGCTTTTGCCGGAGTAGTTGTCGTAAGTAAGGATGGTATTGGCCACGCTTTGCCCGATCAGTTGCAAGTAGGGCTTGTTGGAGGGCACCTCTATCCGCTCCTTGTATATGCCGTTTTTTATGAAAATGATATATGGGTGGGTACGGCCGGAGGGCGCCGCATCGATGGCTGCCTGTACGGTGGTGAATTGGCCAGAACCGTCTTTGGCCACCACTGCTCGTGTACCAGCCGGGGCTGCCTGTGGCGATGACACCGTGCCGACTAAAGGTATGCCCACGGATGCTGTGCCCTCGCTGCTGTGTAGCAATGTGCCCGGGTAAGCACCCACCGCGCTGGCATGAAGCTTTACCATGATCAGTACTGGCGGCACTGCACCATTTTGCGGGGGAAGCACCAGCGGCGCATTCGGCCCCTTCCATGTGGCGCCACCATCGCCTGACAGCTCATAGCCGGCAGGCGCGGATATTTTGATGTCACGATCTATACCCCCAGCCGACACGGTGTATGACTGCGATGCCGATGGTGTGCCGATTTCTTGATAAAAGGGAGCTATTGCACCTTCTATTTGTATAGCCGATTCAGAACTCCTGATACTGTTCAGGTAAATCTCCAGGTTGGAATATCCACCGCCGGTGATGGTGGCTGCATCGGCAGGGTTTTGAGCATCGAGGCCGCTGTTCGATTCGTATGCGTCGGGCATGCCGTCGGAATCGGAATCGGCGGGTGGTGGTGCAGACTCATAAGTTGGCAAGCCCCCAACATCGGCCGGGGTATCGATGATGCCCGAAGGATGACTTATGCCGGTGCCATTGATCTTGGCATACGTAGCGCCCTCGTAGGTGGCAGTGCCGGTTTTTGCTTCGGCAACTATGCGGGCATCTATAGCATCGCGGCGGGGCAAAGTGGCGCCTGCGCCTTGCAAAACCGACAGATATGCCTCCTCGGCCGGCTGTGTATCGACGGGCGGGGTGTCAACGGGTGCAGGCAGCCTGGCCTCTTCTATCAATTGTTCGGCTCTATAATAACTGTCTTTCTGTACGCCTTTCTCCCAATTGTTGGCCGTCACATCGGGATATCCTTCTACGTAATTGCCATGGATGTAAAACCTGCCGCCCCACAGTGTATCGGGATAAACGGCTGCATCGGTGCCAAAGTAGTAGCTGGTATAGTTGAGGATGCGGTTTCTCTTGTTGGAAGGCGAGCTGGTGGTGAGGCTTCCCGATGTAGCCGGGCCTGCCTTATAGTAGTTGTTCACCATGTTGTAGTTGCCGCCCTCGCCTCCATACGCCGAGTTGCCGCCCCAGTTGTAAACCACATTATTCCTGAAGTCAACGACCTCTTTATCAGGCTCTCCGTGATAGCGGCTTCCGCCAAATCGCGGATTGCGGCTGGTGTGGTGTGCCAACAGGTTGTGGTGAAAGGTAGCATTGTTTCCGCCCCAAATGCCCCCGTAGCCATGCTTACCTTTGCCGTGTACAGAGTTGTACAGGCTTTCACTCAAGATGCACCACTGCAGCGTAAAGTTTTTCATCCCATAAAAAGAACCTGTTTCATCCACCGACCAGCTCAGTGAGCAGTGATCGATGATGATGTCGTGTATTTGGCGACTGGTGCCGTTCATAGCATCGTCTTGCACCGAGTTAGCATCGCCCAGTCGTGCGCGGATGTGGCGAATGATCAGGTGGCTGGCGTTGATGTTTACAGCATAGCCGGTGATGCAGATGCCGTCTCCGGGTGCTGTTTGCCCGGCTATGGTGATGCTGTCTTGGGCAATCTGCAGGCGGCTTTTTAGGTGGATGACGCCCGAAACCCTGAATATGACGGTGCGATTGGATTTGCTCACTGCATCGCGCAGGCTGCCTGGTCCGGCGTCGTTCAGGTTGGTCACTGTGTATACCTCGCCAAAGCGGCCACCGACAGCGAAGCGGCCCCCACCTTCGGCACCCGGGAAGGCCAGTTGCTGCGCAAATGCCCCCGAATTGGCGTAAATCAAGGCCAGGGCAATAATTAGCCTACCGAAGTTGCGTGAGCTGGCGCATGTAAAAAATGTATTCATGGTGGATCTTTTAAATGATTGTCATCCGGTTGCGGCACTCATTCTCTCTACACATTCATGCTGTGCCATCGGCCATCCTTTTGGCTGGTTGGTGGCGGGTTTGTATGCGGGAAAGGGATGCGTACCCTTTCCCGCAGTGGCTGATCTTTGTCCGCCACACTAGCCCAAAATGTTGTTGTACCTACAGACCAATCCTCCATCGTGGGTCGCCCGTATCGCCTTTGCCAGCAAAGCTTGGATCTTTGATGGAAAAATTGACATCATCCGGGTTTACCCAGAGCTGTGCGGCTGTACCGGGGTATACAAAACTTGGAAGACCGGGTATTTCGTCCTTGCCGTCGGCATATACGAAGTCGATGGTGCCGTAGGTGTTGACTACATCAAAGGTAGTGGAGCCCAGGCCGTCGTAACCATCTATGCCGGTATTGCCGCCATCGCTCATGTCCCAGCCGGGGCCGAAGATGCTGTTGTATATTTTCACTCCGTTGGTAATGTTGTTGTTGCCATCGGATCCTCTCCAGCGCAGGAGTTGCCGGCCGTTTTCGGGGGCGCCATATATGGTACAGCTTTCTATGGTGAGCGATTCTGTATTGGTTCGGCTCACCAGGAAGTACTGGCTTTTGGAAAAAGTAGAATTCTTAAGCAGAATATCTCCGGCCATCCAGCCATCGGTATCTACCGCGAGCACGCCATAGCCATTGATGCTATCGACTACAGAGTTGATGATGGTATATTTCTCCAGCATACCTGTGCCCCCTTTTATGCGTGTGATGCCGCGCAATGAGTGTATGCGTGTATTATCGAATTTGATTTCGCCTATGGAGCCACTCTTATCGATGTTGAAAACATAGTTGCCTCCAAAATCGCCGCTAAAGGCTACATCACGAAAAATGAGTGAATCCACGTTGCTGCCATCGGCTATGTTGTAGTTGGAGCCACAGTGTATCAGGGGAAAGGCCGGGGTGAAGCTGTAGCCACTGCGTATGGTTACCGACTTCTCAAAGGCGTAGCCACCGGCATTGTACGTGCGGCCGCCTTCCAGCAATATGATGCTGCCATCAGCTACATATTGCAAGGTATCTACCAGTATGTCTTCATCGGCAATGCCCAGCAGGTCGATTACATTGTCGCCCGACACCAGAGCTTCGCGTGTCTGGTACACTTCCCAGCCGCGCACCCTGTCCGGGCTATATATTGCCACCTGATACTCGGTCATGGGCGATAGCCCAGCGATTACTTTTTCATTTTCTGCACGTTCTTCGTCGGTCACGTCAAACTCCAACAGGGCATTTTCCAGCCTGAGGTCGTTGATGGCAAACACTTTTACCTGCGTGATGGGTGCGCCTGAGGATACCCAAAAAACGCGGGCACGGGTATCGGTGACATCAAAAGGTGAAGGTGCGCCCATGTTTGACGGGAACTTCTGCGTACGCACATTGCCCAGCTCCGACACTTTGCTGTCGTACTCGGGGTCGTCGGCATGGGCGGTGGCTTGTACCTGATAGATGGTAAACCAAAGCAACTCTTCACCGAGCACTTCTTCATCTATTTCTACGTAGCTGGTGTCTGTTTCGAATGTATAATCGACGGTTTGAAAAGAGTCGCGGCTGATCTGCACAGTGTAAGACTGTGCTTCTTTCATGTTGCCCATGTCGAGCACTATGGTGTTGTCGATGGCATAGAGCGCTTCGTTGAGCACGGGACGGAAAAGCCTGGTGCGCGGAAATACTTCATCGTCTTCTTTGCAGGAGGCAAGAACCAATAAGCCGGCGACAAAGAGTGCGAGCAGGCCAAAGGCATTTTTTATATAGTTTTTCATATTGTTCATTTTAAATGTGGTGAAAACCTGTCTTAGAAACCGTAACCATCGTTTTGTAGCACGCCTCTGCTGTTGTCGATGCCAATAGTAGGAATGGGAAAAATGTAGCGCACAGGCTCAGTATAGTTGGCCCAGTCGCGGGTGATCCATTCGGCGTAGGTTCCAAGGGTTTGGTCGTACATGTTGATGAGCCAGGGCTCACGCGACCAGGTGTCGTCTGGTGGTGCCAGCACTTTTCGAAATTTGTTGTAGATGAGCAAGTCGCCGTTATCTGCATGTTTCACATACAGGTAGTCGGGCAGTGTGCCTGTGCCAGCCTGGGCATTGTCTGCCATTTGTTTCAGGTCTTGCAGCATTTCATCTATTTTTTCTGCATAGTTGCCCCAGCGGATCAGGTCGTACTTGCGGATCATTTCGCCGCCAAACTCCCAGGCGCGTTCGTCTACTATGGCCTCAAAGAATGCCTCTTTGCTTTGTGACACTTCATTGATGTAAGCATCTACCTTTTGGTCCCAGACCGACTCCGGAAACGCACGCTGGCGAACCCGTCTCAGTGCTTCTTGGGCATCAGGTGTGGGGCCATTGAGTTCATTTTCTGCCTCGGCGTGCATCAGCAATACATCAGAGTAGCGCATCATGGGCCAGTTGATGCCGGTACCTTTAGCCGTAGAAGCACCAGGAGGATTTTCCAAATAGTGCCTGCTCCACTTTGCCTGCGACAGGTTCATATTTCCCGTAGAAACAAGCTCTTGCTCAAAGTCGGAATTGATCATGTACATGCCCACCGTGGCATCTACGCGCAGGTCGGTGGTATCGAATGAGTACAGGTAAGTAGGTGGCATCGCCATATAGTTGCTGCCGGCGCCATAGGGGTGCTTGCCACCATCTACACGTATGCCGATGTTCCAGCCCACATCGCCTTCTCCCATGGCAAAGGGTACCTCAAAGAGGATATCGCTATTGACCGGCGACAAAAACTTGGATTGGTTGAGGAATACCTGAAAGAAATCGGAGGGCAGTTCGCGGTCTTTGAGTCGAATGAGCTTTTGGCTGTAGTCATTGGCCACCTGATAGTAGTCGAGGTAGTCAGACGCCCTTTCCTGGGTCATGCCGGGCGTGAGATAGTAGCCACCACGCTGCAATGCCAGCCGGGCGATCATGCCCAGTGTGTATTCCCTGTTTACCTGCTCTATGCCAAAGGGCAGTTGATCGGCCCACATCATTTGCTCCTCAATATCCACCATATCCTGAATGACGGCGGCGAGTATAGTATTGCGGTTTTCCTTGAGCAGGTTGAACTCCACACCTGCTTTGGGCGCATCTTCAATGAAAGGCACATCGCCAAAATAGTAAATGAGCATGCTATACCAATAGGCGCGGAGTGTGTAAGCCTCGCCCAGCAGGTGGTACATATTTTTAGAAAGCTCTACATCCGACGAGTTGAGCGCCTCACTATCCAAAATGCCTTCTATGGCTATGTTGCTATCGCGGATGGCTTTGTAGGCCATGTCCCACAGGTAGCCCAGGTCGCCGTTGTTTTCACGGGCATCCAGGCGCCATATTTGGTAGCGTGCCCCATCGCTGGAGCCACCGGCATGCTCTATATCGGTATTGCCGGTCATATTGTTGGAGAGGCGCGAACGAAACCCATCGTGGCTGAAGTGCACATATATGGCATTGACGGCCTTTCTGGCATCTTCGGCATTTGAGAAAATATATTTGCTGTCGAAGGTAGACAGTGACTCCGGTGCAAGGAAGTCTTCGCAGGCCGTGGTCATCAGCACGGCCACGCTGATTAAGATATATCTGATTTTCATAATACTGATTGTTCGGTTCATTAGAATGTAATGTTAAGGCCAATGGTAAAAGACCGGCTACGTGGATAGGCAGAGTAGTCGATACCCGGAGTGAGCGCGGCGTATGTATTGCTGCGCGTGGTGCTTACCTCGGGGTCGTAGCCCGAGTAGTTGGTGAGCAGCCAGAGGTTGTATCCGGTGATGTATATTCTAAACTGCGATAGGTGCAGCTTGGAAAGTAACGGGGCAGGCAAGGTATAGCCAAGGGTGGCAGTATTGAGCCTAAGGAATGAGCCATCTTCCACGGCCCAGTCGTGTATCACGGCGGTGGCGCCACCAAAGCCATTCTGCGACCACATTTCTGCATCGGTATTCATTGCCCTGAGCTGCTCAAGGTCGGTGACTACTCCACCCGGCGTGCCGGTATATTCACCATCTACATCTATATAGGTGAAGCGGTTGTCCATACTCATGCTGCTGAGCATATTGCCAAAGGTGGTGCGGTAGTATTGGTTAAATTCTATTTTACCTGTGTTGTAGATATCATTGCCCACAGAGAAATTAAAGAATACAGACGCATCAAAACCTTTAAAAGTAGCATCCAGGCCAAAGCCGCCGGTGGCATCAGGCAGCGCACTGCCAATTACGCGGCGGTCGTCGCTGTCTATTACACCGTCGTCGTTTAGATCTTTCAACTTAAGATAGCCAGGCCTGATGTCGCTTACTCCCAAGGTGGTACGGTTGTCGTACACACCTTCCTCGGGCGACCTTAAGATGTACTCATCGCGCACAGGATCATAACTTTCAAAATCGTCTACGGTGTACATGCCATCTGTCACATAGCCATAGATCAGGCCCACTGTTTCGCCTACTTTCAGGTAGTAGTCGTCCCTGTCTTGCAGGTCGGTGCTGGCCCAGTTGGATTGGAAGAATCGCTCGTCTGTACCATCAAGCGCCTCTATCCTGGACCGGTTGATGCCCATGTTCACACTGGCTTTCAAGGTGAAATCACTCCTTTCTACCAGATAGCCACTGAGGGCAAACTCTACACCCCTGTTCGATGTGCTTCCCACATTGTTCCACTGGGTATTGAAACCAGAAATGGGCGATATGGCCGAAGCCAGCAGCAGGTCTTTGGTGGTGTTGTAGTACACGTCCACACTACCAAACAGCCTGGCTGCGAAAAGCGAAAAGTCAAGCCCTATATTCCTATTGATGGTGGTCTCCCACACTATATCAGGGTTGTACAGGGTTCGTCCTTCGGGTGAGTAGTAGGCGTTGTAGTCGTTGGTGCCCATGCCGGGGCCGTTGTCGGTATTGGCCGTGAACAAGAATTGTGTGGCATTGGCCGGTATGCGGTCATTGCCCGTCTGGCCAATGCTGGCCCTCAGCTTCAGCTGGTTCACAAAATCAGCCCCCGCCATAAAGTTCTCATCGGTGATTTTCCAGCCCAATGCAACGGCCGGAAACACCCCGAGCCTGTTTGCTTTACCAAACTTGCTGCTGGCATCGGTACGCACGGTGGCAGTGATCAGGTATTTGTCGTTGTACTGGTAGTTGGCACGTCCAAAGAACGAAAGCCTGTTGCGCTCAGTGGCTTCGTAGGTAGAATAAGCCACGGTATTGCCCAGCGCCATGTTGGCAAACATCTCCTCCGGAGTCATAGACACGCGAAAATCTTCTGCCCTCACAAAGCTGCCACTGCCGCCAATCGAGTAAATCTCATGACCCAGCAAGGCATCGAGCTGATGCGGGCCGGCCAGGTTGGCGTTGTATTGCAGTGTGTTCAGCCAACGGTACGAGTAGTCGGTGTCGTCATTGACGGAGCCAAGTGGCAGGCTACTGCCTTCCTTTTGCGATTCGCCGGTAAGTGGGCCATAAAATCGCAGGCGCTCGTCATATTGCCGCTCCGAGGTGAAGGTAGTCTGGGCCGTCAGCCCGTCTACTATCTGCCAGGTAAGGCCGGCGTTGAGCACGTACGCGTTGGTGGTGCGTTTGCGCCAGTCTTGTTCGGCCAGTTCGGTAGGGTCTATCAGGCTCAGCAGAAACGACTGGTAGTCGTCATTGGCATCCACAGCGTTCAGGTCTATGTCGAGTTCATCGGCTATGCCATTCACCGGGCGTGTGGTGATGGCGTCTTTCACACGAAGCTGCGAGCTGCCCGAAGTACCGGCACCATCTACTATGGTATTGGTAATGCGCGCCGAGGCGTCAAGGCGCAGGTTGTTCACTACTTCGTGGTTTATTTTAAAGTTGATCACATTGCGCTTGAAGCCGGAGCCGGTGAGTATGCCTTTGTCGTTGTTGTGGGTAAGACTGAGCACCAGCTTTGTTTTTTCCGAGCCTCCACTCACGCTCAGGTTGTGAAACTGCGACACCTGCGGAGTGCCAAACAGTTCGTCCTGCCAGTCGGTGGCAGGTTTGCTTTTGTATAGTTCCAGGTCGTCGTACTTGCCATAGAATTTTTCAAAATTCCTAAGATCTGCTTCGGAGCGCAGTTTAGCATATTCGTACTGTGCCATCACGTATTCATACGGCCCGAGCACATCGAGCTTGCGGTCTTGAGGCAGCCGCTTCACCTGGGCAAAGCCATTGTAGCTTATTTCCGTTTTGCCAGCCTTGGGCGATTTGGTGGTGATCACTACCACGCCATTGGCTGCCTGGGCGCCATATATGGCGGTGGCGGCTGCATCTTTCAGCACGTTGATGCTGGTAATGTCTGACGGGGGAATGTCGCGGATACTGCTCACGATGAATCCATCGACCACGTACAATGGAGAGTTGTCCTGGGTAACCGAACCACCGCCGCGCACGCGAATTACGATCTCTGCATCGGGGGAGCCATCGGTGGTGAGCACATTGACCCCGGGTATGCGGCCAGTAATGGCCTCGGCTGCGCTGGCCGTTGGCACTTTGCGCAGCTCCTCACCCGACAGGCTGGCGACCGATCCGGTAAGGTCCGATTTCTTTACAGTGCCATAGCCAATCACTACCAGCTCATCGAGCTGCTGCACGTCTGGCTGCAATACTACATCGATCGTCGATTGGTTGCCAACGGCAATCTCTTCTGTGATATAGCCTACAGAGCTGAAAATAATTGTGGCACCAGATGATGTGGTAAGGGTGTAAGAGCCATCCAAATCGGTGACTACGCCATTGGTGGTTCCCTGCTCTATTACATTTACTCCCGGCAATCCTTCGCCGTCGTCGCTGCTGGTCACCCTGCCGGAAATGTTGGCGGTTTGTGCTGCCGCAGTCCCTATAATAAGTAGTGCGAGCGCACCGGCTGTTGAAATAATTCTGGCAAGATGTAAAATCCTGCTTAGTAATTCGTTTCTCATAATTGTGTGTTTAAGTATCAATCGCTTTTTGTGGTATTTAGAACAAATCGTGTTTTCAACTGAAAATTATGCA
Source organism: uncultured Roseivirgaceae bacterium (assembly GCA_964596645.1). Lineage (GTDB taxonomy): Bacteria > Bacteroidota > Bacteroidia > Cytophagales > Cyclobacteriaceae > CAVQEK01. The sequence goes on along the minus strand of CAZQVB010000015.1, from coordinate 54,477 downwards.
ACAACATTACGCAGCAAGCGCAAAAACATTGGGTGATAAACTGTTGAAATTGGGGGGTCAAATTGTTTTTGATGGGAAAAAAGACCATTCATTCACTTTTCAATCTTTTCCCGTAGCTTAGTAGATGGTGAAAAAAAATAAATCTGCTTTCAACTCTATGCTTATGCCCATGCACTGCGTACAGATGCCGTGGGCAGCAGGCGTTGTGCTTGTGGTTGCAAATATCTTGTTGGCCACAAGTGGGTTGCCGGCGCAGCAGAACCATCAGTTCGACCGCATAGGTGTGGCAGATGGCCTTTCGCACAATTACGTACAAAGCATACTCTGCGATAGCAAGGGCTTTTTGTGGTTTGGCACCTGGGATGGGCTCAACCGTTATGATGGGCGCAACTTCAAAGTATATAAAGTAGAGCCCAAGGCGCAAAACAGCCTCACCAACAACCGCATCATTGATCTATGGGAGGACAGGCAGGGAGTGATGTGGGTGAAAACTAACGATGGCTACATGCATTATTTTGTGGAAGCTACACAGGAGTTTTTCACCTTTCCATACTATCTGGAATCGCTTGAAGAGCGTAACAGCACCATATCCTGCTTTGCAGAAACCGCTCATAAGGAAATACTGCTCGGCTCTACCAACTCGGGCCTCTATTATTTGAAGTTTGACGAAGAAAGCCAGCGCTACCAGGCGCGCCAATACCTCAACCGGGGCACCAGCACCATCAGTAGCAACAGCGTCAATTTCATCACCAACGATGGGGATGAGCATATTTGGATCGGCACCGACAAAGGACTGAACCAGATAGTGCGGTCTGAATTTGAAAAAGAAGAGCCGGTTTTTTCCAACTACTGGTTGGATTACAACTTTACCAATGGACTGCTTGTAGATTCGTTGATGCTGTTTGGCACCAAAAGCAATGGACTAAAAACGTATGAAATGCCGCTTGGCAAGTTCGTCGAGTTTCCGGAAGTTTTTCAGCCATTATCCCAGGCCACTATTTCTGTGCTGCACAGCGCTTCGGAAGATGTGCTCATGGTAGGTACTGCACACGACGGCCTTTATGTTTATGATTTAAAAGCCGGTACGCTCACCCGGCAGTTTCTCCAGGGCGAATTCATCAAGAAAGTTTATCAGGATCACTTTAATAATGTATGGGTAAACACCCGGAAGTTTGGCATCTACCAAATAGACCCGGCCTTGACCAGCATACAACACTTTGATCTGTTGCCAGAAAGTGTACGAAACCTGGTGGACGATGAACGACAGTTTATTTTTGAGGATTCACAGCATACATTGTGGATAGCGCTGCACGGTGGAGGACTTGCGCAATATGACCAGATGACCAACCGCTTCGAGTTTTATCGAAACATGCCCAATGACAACACCACCATCAGCTCCGACAATGTGTACTGCATAGCCGAAGATCAGTCGGGTATACTTTGGGTGGGCACCGGCCCCTCACACGGCGGGGTAAACAAAGTGTCGACTACCAATGAAGCTTTTGAAAGAATACGCCTGGAAAGCCAAATAACCTCGGGCAATGAAAATGTGGTGCGCTCGCTGTTGGTTGATGGCCGCGGAAATATTTGGGCGGGCACCAAGGCCGGGCACATATACATTTTGGACAGTGGGTATCAACTCATTTCGGAAATGGATATAATGCCATTGGTAAACGGCTGGCAGCCTGGCCAAAATGCCTACACCATGATGCAAGATAGCAGGGGCTACATCTGGGTTGGCACCAAGGGCGGAGGACTATTTGTAACTCAAAAACCACTCTCGGCCATAAAAGCTGATTACAGCGATTTGCGCTTCTACAATTATACGCACAATGCAGCCAATAAGGCCTCCATCAGCAGCAACAACATATATTCTATAATGCAAGACGGCATGGGCCGCATTTGGATAGGCACGTATGGTGGCGGACTGAACCTGGTGATTGATCGCAACAATGAAAACCTTATATGCAGGCGATACAACAGTGACAATACCAACCTGAGCAGCGACAATGTGCGCCACCTGTACGAAGCCAATGACAACACACTATGGGTGGCTACGGCTTTTGGCCTGAACATCATGAATTTGGACAAGCTCCAACTGGAGCGGCCTTTGATCCGCAGCCATCTCTTCGACCCCCGACGCAGCAACAGCCTGTCGTACAACGACGTGATCCACGTGCTGCAGGACAGTAAAGAGCAGCTGTGGTTTGGCACCTCTGGCGGCGGGCTCAACCGCCTCCTCAGCCATACCAACGATAGTCTGTTTGTCGAGCATCTTAACCTAAGGTCGGGGCTCATAAATGATGTGGTATACGCCATGGTAGAAGATGGCAGCGGCGGATTGTGGGTCAGTACCGGCCATGGCATATCGCGGTATGACAGCCAGAGTGGTAGCTTTCAGAATTTTGACCAAAGCAATAACCTTAATACCGATGTATTCAATGAAAACACCTGTGCCGTAGCGCCAAATGGCCACTTACTATTTGGCACCAACGATGGTATGCTGGTGATAAAGCCGGAAAAAATAAAACAGAATGAATTTGACCCAAACGTGGCCCTCACCAATTTTCAATTGTTCAACAAAGACGTGGACATACGCGACGAAGACAGCCCCGTGAAGCAAGACATAGAAACACTGGATGAGCTGCACCTGCAGTACTACCAGTCGAGCTTTAGCATTGAGTACGCGGCCTTGAGTTATTTTGCACCAACCAAAAACCGGTATGCCTTCATGCTGGAGCCATTTGACGCAGACTGGAATGTGGTAGGCAATCAGAACAAAGCCACCTACACCAATCTGCCCCCGGGCCGCTACGTATTCAAGGTAAAAGCTGCGAACTACAATAGCGACTGGGGCGACAACACGCGCAGCCTGGCGATCACCATACACCCACCGTGGTGGAAAACCAACGTAATGTATCTGCTCTATGCACTGCTGTTCATCGTGGTGCTTGAAATTATACGCCGCTCTTATGTGCGCTATCATAAATTACAAAACGACCTAAGGGTAGAGAAGCGGGTGAATGACATTAAGCTGCAGTTTTTTACCAACATTTCGCACGAGATACGCACACCGCTCACACTGATACTGGGCCCTATTCACGATCTGCTGGAGACAGGTGACATACCTGAAAAAGTGGCGGCAAAGCTGCACCTGGTAGAGAATAGTGGCAAACGCATGCTTCGCCTGGTCAACCAGCTTTTGGACTTCCGAAAGATCCAGAAAAAGAAAATGACGCTACAGGTTCATCGCGTGGTGCTTCATGACTTTGTGGCGTCCATCGTTGAAAACTTTAGCATGGTGGCCGAGCAGAAAAATCTTAACATCGCACTTTCCGGTCCGGCAGAAAAAATAGAGATATGGGTAGATCCTAATAAGTTTGACAGTGTGATCTTCAATATCCTTTCCAATTCGGTAAAGTACAGCCCGAAGGGCGGCCGCATCGATGTAAAAATTGAACGTGAAAGTGCTGCGCACGCTGCAGTGGTCGTAACAGACCAGGGCAGGGGCATTCCTGAAAACGACTTACAAAAAGTGTTTGAGAGGTTTTCGCCACTGACGGAAGAAAACGAGCAATTTGGTAATTCAGGGATAGGGCTGGCATATTCAAAGGAGGTAATGCAACTGCATAAAGGTAGCATTTCAGTGCAGAGCACTGTGGGTCATGGTTCTTCGTTTATCGTAAAAATACGCACGGGCCATGCCCATTTCGAACAACAACAGATGCACTTTGACGAGGCGGAGTCGGTATATGCAATGAAACATCAGCCTGCACTGCCAGAAATTATATCCCCCGAAATCATCACGCAAAATGCCAACAGCTTGCACATCCTGATAGTAGAAGACAGTCTCCAGATACAGAATTATCTTTGTGAAAATCTTCAGAAGGATTACCGGCTTTCTACTGCGGCCGACGGACAAGAGGCACTCGACATTATCGATAATAATATGCCCGACCTGATCATCACAGACCTGATGATGCCCGTGATGGACGGCATGACGTTGACGCGCAAGATCAAAAATGATGTAAACACCTCTCATATTCCCGTGATCATGCTGACGGCCAAATCGGGTATGGAAAACCAGATAGAAGGAATAGAATCGGGTGCAGAGGCCTATATATTGAAGCCGTTCAACATGACCTACGTGCGAGCAGTGATTGCTACACTTTTGAGGCAAAGGGCCGTGGTGGCGTCAAAATATCTTGAAAATAAGCTGGAAGGTGCTGAAAACATACAGATCACCAGCAAAGACGAACAGTTTCTGAATGATGTACATGCTTTAATTATGCAGCACTATGCCGACCCAGGATTTAATGTGGATAAGCTGGTTGATGAATTTTACGTGAGCCGTTCGGTTTTCTACCACAAGATAAAATCTCTGACCGGCCTTACGCCCATCGAATTTTTAAGGCAAAAACGCCTTCGAATAGCTTCCGCACTGCTGCATACCTCTGACTACGGCATTTCGGAAATTGCCCTATTGACAGGTTTCTGTGATGTAAAAAACTTCAGCAAGCGCTTCAAAGAATTATTTGATATGACCCCGAGCAGGTATAGGGAAGAAAAAGCCGATTCTCCTGTGCAGTCTACCTAGGTCTGTGGCAACCTGCATTTGTAATTATATCACACCAAAAAAAGCCCCGGAACACAAATTCCAGGGCTTGCTTGACTTCAAATTTATAAAAATCGCTTAGCGCTCCTGTAGCATCGTCTCGAGGCTGTCGAGCTGATCCATCTTGCGCTCCAGGTCGTGGCGCAACGCACGGATGAGCTTGTCGTCGTATACTTCGGTGAGCACCAGCTCGGCTTCCGTTTTCGCCTCCAAATATTGCCATGTGGCTATTTTGTTGGCCATAATGGTGCTGTCCACTCTCAACTGCGCGGCATACTCTGCCATAGCTGAATATTTCCTTTTGGACACGCAAGCTGTGCTCAGCACCAAGAGCAGAAGCAATACCAACGACCAGGGAGCTGCAATCTTTAAATGATAAATACTGGATGTCATATTTCTATTTCTCCAAAAAGCTCCGCCACATCCAGGCTGTTTTCTCATGAAACCGCAGCCGGCCCACCATCATGTCGGCCGTGGCCTCGTCGTCAGATTTGGTGGACACATCAAGTGCCTCGCTGATGCTGGCCACAATGGCCTCGTGGCTTTTCACCAGGTCTGCAATCATTTCCTCTTGTGACAAAGGATTATCGGCTTCCTTGAGCGACGACAGCTTGGTGTACTCCTTAAAAGACCCTGGTGCTTCAAATCCGATGGAGCGGATACGCTCGGCGATTTCGTCGATGGCCAGAAAGAGGTCGTTGTACTGCTCTTCAGTGAACTCATGAATGCTTTTGAACATACTACCGCGTACATTCCAATGATAGTTGTGCGACTTGAGCATCAGCAGATAGCTGTCGGCCAGCACCTTGCCCAGTTTTTTGGCGATCTGAGATCTGGATTTTTCGTCGATGCCGGTGTTGAGGGCTACTTTCACCTTCTCGTCGCCATTCACATCAAGCTTGTCTACATTTTTTACCTTTTTCACTTTCGTCGTTTTAGATTAAAAATTAATAAGATTCCTTATTCGCAATACTTCAAGAAATTACTATTCCAGCCCAGGCGCGCCAGAGGGGACAGGTCAATAGCTTATATCACAGCCGATTACGCATGGCGTTATCGTGGATCCGAATATATCGGCGGCCGAATTGTGTAATCAATGCTCGATTATGGGGATATATTTCCACAATAAGTTTGCTGGTCGCTTGTAACGTATGATATCAACCGAACATTTTTTGAGCGGCTAAGGTTCACAGCAGTCAGCACGTTTTATGTATTTGCGGCAAACCGGAAGATGGTATTTAGTTTGCCGATGATGGTCTAAAAAAACTATTGTATATGAAGAATCAGGTAATTGAAACCGACGATAATGAGATGAAATTCTTTTACGATAAAAAGGACCTGTCTCAGCGAAATTTATTGGTTTACGCCAAGGCTATGCGTGTACACATTAACGAATGCGAAGTGAACGGCTACGATTTCACAGAACTGGTGCTTCTGGAGATGGCCGAAAAGCTGGGTGTGGACATCCGGGAAATGACCAACAAGGATTTTCAGCGGGAAAATGGCCCACAGAAATACAGTAAAGAAGACACGGCCAAGCTGCTCAAGCAAAATCCGCATTACATCAACACCCCCATTGCCATATCGCAAAATCAGGCAAAATTTATAAAAACAGAGCGCGATCTGTGGTCGTTCGATAAGAATAAGAACGTTTCTAAAAGCGACAACTTTAATCCCTGATCTCATACAATTCCTAAAAACAAAAAAGACGAGCGCTGCTCGTCTTTTTTGTTCTCATTAATCTCGTATTCATGGCGGAGCCTTAGCTCACCAGCGACTTGATCCAGGAGCCATTTTTGGCAAAACGGTGCCCCCGGTATTTCTTTCGTGCCTTTTTGTTCAGACTCATGGCAGCATAATTTGTCGCGTCTTTCAGTTGATGAATGCTTTCTTCTGTCTTGTCTTGCAGTTCATTTTTGTACCTCAGCAGCTCCAGACCAAGCTTACGGCGCAGGCTTTTTCCACTTCTGGGCGCTAAGAGCAGTCCTACGGCCACTCCGGCTGCGAGTCCTGTCATCAGACCTGTCAGCAATTTTATTTCTGTCTTTTTCATGATATCGTGTTTGTTGGTTTCAGAATAATTTCATCGTAAAAGGTCTAAAAACTGTGCCAACGGCAGGTATTGCACGTTACTCGCCAGGCCCATCGTGAACCATAAGCAGGGTCGGGGAAATTTTTGCTCAAAGAGGTGCTCCACTCTACAGCCAGCACCTGAGCCAAGGCAATGCGATGAGCGGTGGTAGACACAAAAAATGGAAGTGGCCTGGTATTTTCATAGTTCGTCCAGAAAGCTTGAAATCATTTTTACAAAACGACTTATGAAAAACATTCTCGTACCCACAGATCTCACAGAAATTGCCGACAATGGCTTGAAGCTGGCCGTTAAAATCGCCCAACGCGCTGATGCCCGCATCTTTTTGATCAACTTCGTAGAGGCGCCCCCGTCTTCCAATTTTTCAGTAACGGGCGATGTGACGCAAAGCGGTGGCGATGCAGCCAACATCTACACCATAGAGCTGCTGAAGAAAAACAGGGAGCGACTCGCTGCCATTGCTTCTGATTATGCTTCAGACGGCCTGAATATAGAAGTAAATGTGGTCGATGCCGATTTCAAAGAGGGTGTTTTGCGCGAGGTAAAAGAGAAAAATATTGATTTGATCGTGATGGGCACCACCGGTACACACAACTTTCCTGAATACTTCACTGGCAACCACACCGAGCAGCTCATCGAGCACTTACCCTGCCCGGTGATATCGGTGAAAGAAGACTACATTGATGGGCAACTCGATAGGATAGTAGTGGCCATAGACCTGTTTCATGAATATGGGCAGAAAGATTTTGATCACATCTTTGATCTTGCCAAATTTTTCGAAGCCAAGGTGCACGTCGTTTACTTAAATGAAAAATCGAAAGATGCCGGCAAGTTGAAAGAAAAAGCCCGAGCATTTAAAAGTGCTCATTTCAGGGAAGCCGACGAATTTCACATCATTGATGGCAATGACCTACAGCACATTGCCGACTATGCCAACCAGGTGAATGCCGGCTTGATTTTTACCCTTACAGAGGCCAAATCAGGTTTTATACACGCCCTCACCAACAGCTTTTCGGAGGATTTGGTGAGCGAATCGAAAATTCCCATCGTCACCATTCACCAATAAATTCAAGAGTGTAGAATTTTTTACCCATTCACGCTATTTTTGAGTGTTGAAAGCAGCAGCAGCCGCATGTTTACCGAATGAAGCACTGACCCGTATGCGGTCTATATTGCACAGGGTGTGGCAGATTATGCAAAGGCTGATGCTCAAACACAGTTGACGATTGATCATGGCATCATTTTTAATGATGGTCATAGCATTTTACCCGAGAAAAAAGTAGAACGCGTGGAGTGCAAAAAAGGCATCTGAATGAACAAAATCTTGATTGTAGATGATGAGGTGGAGATCTGCTTTTTGCTCGCCAGTATTTTGAAAAAGCAAGGATTCGATACCAGCTATGCGCACTCGCTTAAGGAGGGCGCGGGCAAAATAGAGGCAGATCGATATACAACGGTTTTTCTCGATCTCAACCTACCCGACGGTGTAGGTTTCAACATCATCCCGCAGATAAAACAAGCAAATGGCGATACTAAAGTGATCATTATAAGCGCATATGACGGACTCACCGAACGGCGCAATGCACAAGAAATGGGCGCAGACTATTTCATAAGCAAACCTTTTAATAAACAGAAGATTGCCGAAGCGCTGCAGGAATTGAACGTAGTATAACCTAAACGAGGTACTGATATGAATAAAATCCTGATCATTGATGATGACAGGGATATTTGCCTTTTGCTGAGCAAATATTTGGCGAAAAATAATTTTGAAGTAGAGTACGCCACCAACGGGCTCGACGGTCTCGATAAGGTCAGAAACGACAAATTCGACCTCATACTTCAGGATTACAAGTTGCCGGACGTGGGTGGTGTGGAACTGTTGCAAAAAATAAAAATTCTTTCATCTGACTCTCGAGTCATTATCATCACGGGCTATTCCGATGTGCGTACCGCCGTGCTTACCCTCAAGCACGGAGCCATAGATTATGTGACCAAGCCGCTTTTTCCTGACGAAATACTCATGACCATTAAGGCTGCGCTGGACAAGCCGGCCTCGCCTACTAAAACCAACGCAGCAGTCAGCGGCAAAACAACCCGTTCTTCTGAGCGGAAATTTGTGTTCGGGCCTAGCCATCAGACAGAGGTGTTGCAAAAGCACATCAATCTGATAGCGCCCACCGACATGTCGGTGATCATAACCGGCGAAACGGGCACGGGTAAAGAGTATGTAGCCAATGCCATACACCTCAACAGCAAAAGAAAAAATAAACCATTTGTGGCCATAGACTGCGGTGCGCTACCCAAAGAGCTGGCCGGCAGCGAACTGTTTGGCCACATCAAAGGTGCGTTTACAGGCGCAGTGAACGATAAAAAAGGGTCGTTTGAAGTGGCCGACGGCGGTACATTGTTTCTGGACGAAATCGGCAACCTCTCTTATGAGAACCAGATAAAATTGCTGCGCGTGCTGCAAGAGCGTAAAATAAAGCGACTGGGCAGCACCAAGGATGTGGAAATAGATGTTCGGATCATCACGGCCTCCAACGTAGACCTGAAAGAAATGGTGAAGGAAGGGAAGTTTCGCGAAGACATATACCACAGGCTCAATGAGTTCAAAATAGAAATAAGGCCTCTCAGGGAGCGGCAAGACGACATTATGTCATATGCCTGGTTCTTTTTGGAGGAATCCAACGAAGTGCTGGAAAAAAATGTAACAGGCTTTACCGACAGCGTGAAGGAGAGGTTGATCAACTATGTATGGCATGGCAACTTGCGCGAGTTGCGCAATGTGGTGAAGCGCGCTGTATTGCTGGCCCAGGGCGACAAGGTGACAATAGAATGCCTCCCCTCAGAGATCATAAATCCAGACTATCAGGGCTCCGACCATATGGCCGATGTGCGCAAGGAAAATGGCGCCAACCTAAAGGCAGTTTCCGAATCAGCCGAGAAAAACGCAATCATTGAGGTGCTGGAAAAGACCGGTTTTAACAAAACGCGGGCAGCACAAATCCTTAAAATCGATCGCAAGACGCTTTACAATAAACTGCGCGCTTACAACATTCAGCTTTAGTTTCCCCTTTTGCTTCAGAGAAACGATAAACGAATTAGCCAATTGACTACGAAAGATACCATCGAATTACTGCTGATCTCCGACGACGATACCTATGGCGAGGTATGTAAAATGGTAGAGGAAGTAAACGAATTTCATATAAGCCTCGATCATGCCAGCAAATATGATATGGCCATGGGGCTGATACAACAGCAAAAATTTGACCTGTACCTGGTGAGTAGACAATTTTGCGGTCACTCAGGCATTGGTATGATGCAAAGCGTATTGAACACTACGGATTTTATCCCCTTCATCGCGCTGGTAGAAACCGATGACTTCGAGTTAGAAGATGAGGCTTTTAATGCAGGCGCCATCGACTGCATCATCATGAAACATCTCACCCCCTTTCGCCTTCGCAAAACGCTCCGGCTGGGCATTACCAATGCGCGCTTCATTATGGAGCTGCATCAAAAGGAAAAGCGCTACAAAAATCTTTTCGAGCAATCAGAAGATGCCATCTTTATTACCAATCGCGATCAACTGTTCGTAGATGTCAACCAGTCGTTTATAAAACTTTTCGGCTATGATATGGCCCTAATAAAGAGCATGACGATAAAAGACCTTTTTCAAAAAAAGGAAGCTTTTGTCAACATGTCGGAGCAACTGCTGAAGGCAAGAAAAGTCAACGACTTCGATGCCCATCTTAAAACAAACCTCAATCAGGCCATTGAGTGCAACATATCTATGGTGGCATTGTACAATGAAGAGGATGAGTTTGCCGGATATCAGGGTCTTTTGCGTGATATCAGTCTGAGGAAAAAAGCCGAGCGTGAATTACTGCTCGCCGAGAAGTTTTCTATGACGGGCCGCATAGCGCGTAGCATTGCACATGAGGTGCGCAACCCACTCACCAATTTGAATCTTGCACTGGAGCAACTGAAAGATGAAATAGCCGAAGGAAACTCTGACCGCGAATCTGTGGAATTGTACACCGACATCATCCAACGCAATGCCGGGCGCATAGATGCACTCATCAAAGACATGCTCAATTCATCCAAGCCGCGCGAACTCGACCTGGCCGACTACGACATCAATGAAATACTGGAAGAAGTGGTACAACTCACTGCCGACCGGCTCAAGCTGCAGGGCATGCAGGTGAAGCGGCAATATGCCAGTGAATTACCCAAGATATCGTCGGATAAGGAAAAACTGAAAGTTGCATTTCTGAATATTATTGTAAATGCCATAGAAGCCATGGAGGTGAATAAAGGCAAACTTAGCCTGCGTACCTATTTTGAAAACGGTCGGGTGATGGTAGAGATCGCCGATAATGGTAAAGGTATATCCGACAATGATTTAAAGGCATTATTTGATCCATTCTTTACTGGCAAGCGCAGCGGCATGGGTCTCGGCCTCACCACTTCCAAAAACATTATGAACAGCCACTCAGGTCACATCGAAGTGACCAGCGAAATAGGCCAAGGCACCGTGTTCAGCCTCAGTTTTGAAATAGGAAACACCACAGAGCGTACCGCCAATCTTAAGGCTTTGGGGATTCAATCTTCTCAATAAATTCTTCTACTTCATCTTCGTTTGTGGTTTTATAAGCCGCTGAGATCACACCCTTTTTTCCATCATCGCAAGAGATCAAATATACTATCGCATCGTCGTCAGGATTACTTTCTCCTTCAAAACGGAAATGTTCGTCGATTTTTACCTGATGCGGTTCGTATGTTTTTTTGTCATCGTAGGCACGGAGTAAGCCGTCCTTTACAAAAAAATCATGTTCATAGCCCTTCTTCTTCTGTTCTTCAAGGACTTCGTGTAAGGGTTTCAGATTGTTGTAGGACATTTCAATAGTTTTAGTTGTATTTTAAGTAATTGTAAATTCAGTGCCAAATGCCCTTTGGAAAATAAAATGATACAAGACCTAACCTACAATGACTACTATCACTTGTTGCTGGCCGATTTTAACATTCCCTTCCACAAATGACAGCGTGGAAGCTCTAACTAACAGAATCTTGAAGCGCCTACCGATGCAATTGGCCTCAACCTACTTTGTGCATTTGCTTGCCCAAATTGAGTAAACACCACTACAATATGGCTCTTGACACTTATGAAAATCCTGTCAATATTGATGTGCACGTCAATCCAATGATTGCGTGAAACAGCTAAATACGTTAAATAGGGAAAATCTACAATATCCTGTTGGTCGAATGCCCACTTGGCATTATTATTCTTTACTCTAATGCTAACTAAAATTTTATAAACTCTAAATATTACGACAATGAGCAACGGATCATTAAAAGTATTTTCTGGATTATTAATAGGTGCCATCGGCGGATACATTACCGGAATACTTATGGCGCCAGAAAGTGGCAAGAAGACACGCAAAAAATTGCAAAAAGAAGCCGAACGCTTTGCCAATGAACTTTCTGCTTTGGCTAACGAAAACTTTGATGTCGCCAAAGAAACCATCAATAAGACAGTAGAAACTGGTAAAAAAAATCTGGACAACATTAAAGAAAAACTCAACTAGTACCTCTATTGCCAGCGCTGTCCCTGCAGCATTATTCTTCTGTCACAATTAGAAACTCATCACCAGCATGAATATGATCTCGCCTAAATGGCTTTTCGCTTGCACTTTACCATTACTCTTATCCGCATGCCTCTACGATTCGAGGGAAAAGAGAAACCCTGAGGTGCAAGAAGACATAAAAATGGAACAGCGGGAAATAGAACGTGACCGGGGTGAAGTGATTAGTGGTCTCAGGCAACAGGTGCAAGATTTAGACGCGGAAATTGCGCGGATAGACTTTGAAAAGGATGAGACAAAGACAAGAATTGGGCAAAGTATAGATAAACTTAAAGATGCCCTGAACCAGCGCAAAAATCAACTCGAGAAGCATATCGAATATCTGGAGCATATGCCTATGGGAGCTTATCATGAGCAAGGAGATTCTTTACGCGGCTATTATGAGATGGAGCGCGTAAAATATGAACAACTGCTTGACTCAATGGGAGATAACGCTCCATAGCCGCATATGCTTTAACTCATTTAAAACAACCAAAAAACCAATGACAGAATCAGATTCCAACAACGAATCAGGTGATAACACACCACCTGAAGGAACCAATACGCTCAATGAGAACGAAATATATATAATGCCCAGAGGCTTGGGTTGGGGAGTGGATGACACCAACAGTGCACTACCAGAAACCATCTATGCCCAGAAACAACAGGCCATTAATCTAGGGCAGAAAAGAGCCTTATTGCATCATTTGGATGTGGTAGTACTGGATCGGGATGGAAGTATACATGCGAAAATGCCCTATGCTGAGGTACGCCAGCAAGCCGGCGGGTATTGATTTTACATCTGCATATTAAGAGTACAGAGTCTGCTCATGTTCAGTCATCAACAGCATTATTTAGATCTTCAATGCTTCGTAGAAACAGCATAGATTGAATATGACTTATAGTATACTCTAGAGAAATAAATTAGCTGCGGCTACATCCTGTGCGATGTAGCCGCAGCTTTTTGTATATACACCATTTTTACCTGACGAGAATACGCTATTCAGCCGTTAGTTTGCTTTCGTATCTTTTATAAAGTCAACTAATTTGGCCAATTTTACTGCACAGCTGCCTTATTGTAAATTGCTACTAATTACCACTATGAATATTGTTTTTGAAATACACTATCATACAGAGGTTGGACAAATTGTGTGTGTGCTTGGCCATCAGGAGGCCCTTGGCTCCTGGCATCCGGAAGACGCCCTGCCCCTGGATCACCTGGGTGATGGTTTGTGGTCGCGCACTATTGCCATCAACGAACCTGGCATCAGCTATAAGTACATAATAAAAGATGAACACAGTGGCCATTCGGTAAAAGAATGGGGGCCAAATCGCAAAGTAGATCTTTCAAATTTATCCACCGACAAACTCCTGCTCAGGGATGCCTGGCAGACTGCAGGCCATCCTGAAAATCCCTTGCACTCTTCCTGCTTTGTCGACAATATTTTTAAAAGAAACACACAAGGCTTTGCACACCATCAAACAGAAGATGCCAACTATCTACTCCAGATACTGGCACCCAATGTAGGGCCCGGCTATTCGCTTTGCGTATGCGGGGCACACGATACATTGGGCAGTTGGTCGCCGGAAAAGGCTGTGGTGATGAACGACAGTCAATTTCCACTGTGGAAGACAAATCTGTCGCTGGAGGCCGGGGACGCCGGAGTTGACTTCAAATTTGGTCTGTACAGCCACGCCGAGCAAAAGCTTGTGCAGTGGGAAGAAGGAAATAACCGCCAGATCGACCGGCGGCAAGATGACGTGTTCACCATACAGTCTGAGACCAACTACAGGCAGTCGGGCCACTACTGGCGTGGAGCTGGTACCGCCATACCGGTATTCTCGCTTCGCTCTTCCCAGAGCTGGGGTGTGGGCGAATTTCTCGATTTGATACCGCTCATCGATTGGTCGGAAAAAACACAACTCCGGCTCATCCAGATTTTACCTGTCAATGACACTACGGCCAGCCACAACTGGCGCGATTCTTATCCTTATGCAGCCATTTCCGTATTTGCTCTGCATCCGCTCTACCTGCACCTACCGGCCATGGGCCGGCTGCAAGACGCTGCCTTGATGCAATCTTTTGAAGAGCGGGCCGCCGCGCTCAATGCCAAAGCTGCCCTCGACTACGAAGCGGTGATGCTGCTGAAGTCGGAGTATTTCAAGCTGCTCTACGAACAAGAAAAACAGCAGCTTTTTCGCGATCAGGCTTTCAGGCAATTTTTTGCAGAAAATAAAAACTGGTTGGCCCCTTATGCCGCCTTCTCATGCCTGCGCGACCGGCATGCCACGGCCAATTTCGACATGTGGCCCAGTCACAGCCAATATCACCTGCCAGAGATCAAAGAATTTGTGAGCCCCAACGGGCCCAATTTCGACGAAGTGGCGGTGCATTATTTTGTACAATATCACCTGCACCGCCAGCTGAAAGCCGTGGCTGAGCACGCCAAGGCAAAGCATATCGCCCTCAAAGGCGATGTGCCAATAGGCATATACAGGCACAGCGTAGATGCCTGGATGGAACCGAGATTTTTTCATTTGAACCAGCAGGCAGGCGCACCACCGGATGCCTTTAGTGAAGAGGGACAAAATTGGGGCTTTCCCACGTACAATTGGGAGGAAATGGCCAAGGACAATTATGTATGGTGGCGGCTACGACTGCAGCATATGTCGCAGTACTTCGATGTGTACCGGCTCGATCATATCCTTGGTTTTTTCAGAATATGGGAAATCCCCTCGGAAAGCATAGAGGGCACCATGGGTGTGTTCAATCCGGCAATACCGCTATACCTGTATGAAATTGATGGCAACGGTATGCGCTTCGATTTCGCCCGCCTCTGCCAACCGTACATCCGTGAGCATGTACTCGATGAAATATTTGGAGAGAAGAAGGACTATGTAAAAGAACATTTTCTCATCGAAAATGAAGAAGGGCAATATGCGATGAGAAGTGATTTTACTACACAGCGACAGGTGAAAGATCATTTCGATAGGGAAATACATGAAAATCCTGCCGACAAAGAACCATTGAGCCACATGGCCAACGGCCTGCTTACGCTCATCGGCAACGTAGTCTTCTTTGAAAACAAATCACAAAGCAACACTGGCTACCGGGCTTACCACCCGCGCTTCGCTTTGCACAATACCACTTCCTATCGCAACCTGGAACCTGCTACCCGGCAGGCCATAGACCGGCTGTACAATCATTATTTCTTTGAGCGGCAGGAGCACCTTTGGCGCGATAAAGCACTGACCAAGCTGCCCGCCGTGATGCACACCAACACCATGCTGGCCTGCGGCGAAGATCTTGGTATGGTGCCATCCAGCGTACCCGACGTGTTGAATCACCTCGGTATATTGAGTACCGTGGTGCCGCGCATGCCAAAGCATTCCGATCAGGCATTCAGCCATCCGATGAATGCGCCATATCTATCGGTGATCAGCAGCGCCACGCACGACATGTCGACCCTGCGGGGCTGGTGGATGGAGGAACCTGAACGTGCAAAGGAATATTACCACCAGGTAATGGGCCAAACCGGCTCCATGCCCGAGGAACTGACCGCCGAGCTTGTCGAGAAAGTGCTTCATCAAATTGTACAATCACCGGCTATGTGGGCAATCATACCCCTGCAAGACCTCCTGGCTATGGACGCGGACTTGCGCCATAGCGATGCCCGTGCAGAACAAATCAACTTCCCCGGCAGCGCAGACCATCTCTGGAACTACAGGATGCACCTGGAAATAGAAGATTTGCATACCGCAACAAAGCTGAATACAGCCTTAAGCCAATTATTGGAAGACGCCGGCCGGGCCGTATTATAAATTTGATGCTCGGAAGGGATTTGATCAGAAGCTTATCGATTCATCCATCCACTGACCAACTAAGCCTGCATCATCTCATCTAATTCTATATGGATTTTTTGGACTCTTGTAGCCAGGCCACTTTCAGTGGCTTCAGCCACCATCGCGGGTAGTATTTTTGTTTACTACGGCGCCTTCCAACTTCACATAGTCTACCACCGGTGAGCCTATATATTGCAGGGAAGAATGGGCACGACCGGAGCCACTCAACAAGTCTTTGACGTGCACACAGGCATTGGCTTTTTGGTCTAAATTGATCTTCATGTGGCGAATCACAAAATCTTTTGACTCCATTTCAGCCGAGGCCCCGGCGGCGATGTCGCTATAGTTTGTAAGGTAAAACGATTTGATCTCACGGCCGTACACGCGGTAGCGCGCTATGCCGCTCTGCCCGGTACCCAGGGCTTTTACCGAATCGCCCGTCACCAACTGCTGATTGGGCAGCAGTACAGAGTGGTCGTCCAGTTGCACGGTGTTTTTTACCTCTATCATCACCGAGTCTTTGTACGACTCCGCACGGGCAGAAAGTTGTAGATGCGCATTGTCTTGCAATACCGCGTGAAAACTGCCTGTGCGTATTCCCTCCAGCGTCAGACGGCTGTTGGCCTCTGCCTTTACCGAAAAAGTTTTCTTTTGCTCCTGCACATAGGAGCGCACGATGGCCTCCTGGCCTTGCTCTATCACCACGCGGTTGAAATCCTCACCGGGCAGCACGATGCTTACACTGTCGGACAAGCGTATGGGTGCTGACGAGGTAATGCGAAGCACATTTTGGTCTATTTCCAAAGACACTGACTGCAGCAAGGCGCCAGGGCCAGAAAGTTGTAAGCCATAGTTATCCGCTATTTGTACATCAGTCGACGCAATGGAGAAGCGCGGGGTGGAAGGTTCTCCGGCGATCAAAGTCACATTGGTGCCAAGTACAATAGTCCGGTACTCAGCGTCATAAGGAGAGGCATCTTCTTCGCTGCAGCCATACAGCATTATGGCAAGGCAAATAAATATCCCGTTGGATATTAGGTTCAACTTCATTGGTTTTGGCTTGTGGTTTTAATGCCCGCCCCGGGAGGGCCAACATTGTGGTTCAAGTATTTATTCTTGCTTATGTGGTTTAACCTAAGCAACCTTTTGCGATCAGGATGAGCAAGTTAAAGATTAAATGTCTGTGGTTCAATAATCTCGATGGAGAAAAGAAATATTTTCAAAATTGCGCATCGTAATGCGTGAGATTCGCAAATAGGCGATGGCGCTTGATCGGCCTGTTGCTTTACTTATAAAACAAGTATGGTCGTTTGGCGGCTTCAGCACAAAGTCGTTGGGCTTTTGTTATTATTGCCACTATGAGTTTCTCTTTCAATGTTTTTTCGGTAATCCTGACAAACCTTCTGCTGGCATGCGCCTGTCAGCCGCCGGAAGAGGATGCTCAGCGCATCGTTTCCCAATCTATACAGGCACACGGTGGCGAGCATTTCGATCATGCCATCATCTCCTTTCGCTTTCGCGACATGCGCTATACGGTAGCGCGCGATGGCGGTTTGTATGCTTTCCATCGGTATTCGTCAGACTCTGCCGGCCAACATCAGGATGTGCTGAGCAACGCTGGATTTGTTCGTCAGACCAATGATCTGCCTGTTGATTTGTCAGCCGAATGGCAAGAGCGGTATGCGCAGTCGGTGAATTCAGTGGTTTATTTTGCCCTGCTCCCCTACCGGCTGAATGACGCTGCCGTACATAAAAAGCTGCTCGGCGAGCGGGTGCTTGATGGGAAGCCGTATTATAAAATTCTGGTCACCTTCAGCCAGGAGGGCGGCGGACAAGATCATGACGATCAATTCGTGTATTGGATCAATAAGGACACATACATCACCGAATACATTGCCTATTCCTTCACGGTGAACGGTGGCGGTGTGCGTTTTAGAAAAGCCATCAATCCGCGAAGGGTGGGTGCGCTGCTTTTCCACGACTATCTCAATTATAAACCCATGGAAGGTGCGCCCTCTCTGCATGTGCTGGATTCTCTCTACGAAAAGCAGGGCCTGAATTTGCTCTCAGAGATACGGCTGGAAGATATAGCGGTGGAGACAAAAGAAGCAGGCTGGATGCAAGAAAAGTAATGTTATGAAAAAGACACGATCAGAAAATACCCTGCTGAGCATGCTCAGGTACAAATGCCCGCGATGCCGCACAGGCCGTATGTTTTTATACCCTACCTGGCATCTGCGCCATCTTCTGAAAATGCACCAGAAATGCCCTTCCTGTGGTCAGGATTTTATGATTGAACCCGGATTTTACTTCGGTGCTATGTACTTCAGCTATGCCATCAATATTGCCATCATGGTGTTTTTTGGTGTGGCTGTGGAAGTACTCTTCAATCCTGACAGGATCTGGATAACACTGGCTTCGGTTTTAATCCCGCCCATTCTTTTATCACCCTGGAACTTCCGCCTGTCGCGGGTACTCATGATCTACTCGTTCGGCGGTATCCGCCGCAGCGACAAGGAGAAAATTGAGCAGAAATAGCTGGAAATGGCGCGCTACTTTTTTGAGACATCATACGACGGCACCCCCTACCACGGCTGGCAGATACAAAAAAATGCACATACTGTGCAGGCAGAGATCAATACGGTGCTGAGCACACTGGCCGGCCACGCGGTAGAAACGGTGGGCAGCGGCCGTACAGATACCGGCGTGCACGCTCTTCAGCAGATCTTTCACTGCGACATAGCTCAGCCCTTTGATGTGGCCGATTGGCTGTACCGCCTCAATGCCATGCTGCCCGCCAGCATTGCCATACGCAATATTGTGCCCGTAGTGCCCGATGCACATGCCCGGTTCCACGCCACTGCGCGGGCTTATACCTACAGGCTGATCAAGCACAAAGACCCTTTTTGGAACAACCGCGCTTTCTTTTTTCCCAGAAAACTGGATGAACAAGCCATGCAAAGGGCCATTGCCGTGTTGGTTGGGAAGCACGATTTTCAATCCTTCTGCAGGGCCAAGGCCGATGTGTCTCACTACGAATGCCATGTGCTGCACGCCAGTTGGGAAGTGGGGGCAGACATGAGTGCCTTACATATACGGGCCGACCGCTTTTTGCACGGCATGGTAAGGGCGATCGTAGGTACGTTGCTGTTGGTAGGCGAGGGCAAAATGACAGCAACAGAGATGGAAGAAATATTGAAAGGCCGCGACCGAAGGCTGGCGGGCAGCGCCGCACCGCCAGAAGGACTATATTTGCAGGGTGTGGAATATTCCGCATCTGTTTATCTCACCATATAATACACGCGCTTGCAAAGGGACGAAACCAGCGGCAACATCATAGACCTCGAGGTACTGAAAAGGCTTTATGGCTATGCCAAGCCGTACAAATCTACTTTTTACGGACTCATCGCGCTCACACTGCTCATGGGCGCTCTGGCACCTACGCGACCGTGGATAGTGAAAATAGCCATAGACCGTTACATCACCGCCGGCGACTATTCCGGCCTGGTGTCTATGATTATACTGCTGCTGGTACTGCTGGTGATACAGGGGGTAGTGCAGTATTTACATACCTATCTCTCAGGTTGGCTGGGCCAGCACATCATCAAAGATCTGCGCGTAAAGCTATATAAACACCTGCTGAGCCTGCGGCTGAAATTTTATGACCGAACGCCCATTGGCCGTTTGGTCACCCGCAATGTGTCCGACATCGAGACGCTGTCTGAGGTATTCAGCCAGGGAATAGCAGCCCTCATAGGCGATTTACTTCAAATTCTATTCATTCTCGCCATCATGTTCTACCTCGATTGGCGCCTTACGCTCCTTACCTTGGCCACCATGCCGCTGCTGGTGATCTCTACTTATGTATTTAAAGAAAAAGTAAAGGCTTCTTTCAACGCGGTACGCAATGCAGTGTCCAACCTCAACTCCTTCGTGCAGGAGCATATCACAGGCATGAGCATCGTGCAAATATTCAATAGTGAAAAAAGGGAGTATGCCAAATTCAAGAAAATAAACGATGAACACCGCAGGGCCAACATCAAGTCGGTGCTGTACTATTCGGTGTACTTTCCGGTGGCCGAAGTGATACAGGCCCTGGGCATAGGCCTGGTGGTGTGGTTTGGCGCCAAAGGGGTGATACAGGAGTATACCACCTTCGGTACACTCACCGCATTTTTAATGTTCATCAATATGTTTTTCAGGCCCATTCGCATGATCGCCGATCGCTTCAACACGTTGCAAATGGGCCTGGTGAGCTCGTCCAGGATATTCAATCTGCTCGACCAGAAAGACAACATGCCCGACAACGGCACTGTAAAGCCCGACAAGCTGAATGGCAAATTGGTGTTTGATCAGGTCTGGTTTGCATACAATGAGCCGGAGTATGTGCTCAAAAATATTTCATTTTCGGTGGAGCGTGGCGATACGCTGGCGCTGGTGGGCGCAACCGGGGCGGGCAAGTCTTCGGTCATCAACCTGCTCAGCCGCTTTTATGACATCAACAAGGGCACCATCTACATTGACGACACCAACATAAGAGAATACGACTTGCAGGCGCTGCGCGAAAATATTGGGGTGGTGCTTCAGGATGTATTTCTGTTTTCCGACACCATAGAGCAGAACATCACGCTGGGCAACCCCAACATTACCCGCAAACAGGTGCTGGAAGCCGCCGAGATGGTGGGCGCATTGCCATTTATAGAACGCCTGCCCGGCAAGCTCGACTATAACGTGATGGAGCGCGGCGCCACCCTTTCCGTAGGCCAGCGCCAGCTTATATCATTCATCAGGGCCATGGTGTACGATCCGGCAATCATAGTGCTCGATGAAGCCACCTCTTCGGTAGATACCGAAACGGAAGAGCTCATACAGCGCGCGATAGACAAATTGATGAAAGGCCGTACTGCGGTGGTGATCGCCCACCGCCTCTCTACCATTCAAAAAGCCGACAGCATACTGGTGCTGGATCATGGTGAAATTGTAGAACGCGGCACCCATACGGAACTGCTGGGTAAGCATGGCTACTACGCACAGCTCTACAATATGCAGTACAAGTCGATGGCCGCTACCGGCAAATAGGCGCTGCGCCCCAAGCTAAGCCTGCCTCGGTGTCTTCGAAAATGCGCTTATAAGTATTTAGAAAGCCGAGCACGGCAAGAATGGATCATTTATGAAAAAGGCCTGCGTGTGCAGGCCTTTTTCATGAGTAAGATTATAAAATGCTTCAGTATCAGTACACTATGTTCTGCCGGATGGAAGCCACCTGACTGGTGAGTTGTGACAGCGTCTCGTCATTCAGCACTTCATTGCCTTTTCCATCCCTGATTTTTTCCATCGGGTCAAAGTTCTGATAGGTATCATAAAGCTCCCTCATGCTGTTGGTGGTGGCAATGATCCAATCGTCTTTATCTTCAATACTTTCCAGCAGGTCTACCACATCGCCGAGCGATTCTTTCTGCTTGGCCAGCATCTGTACCATCGGACTCAGTACGTTCAGCCGCATATCATCGGAGAGCATATCTTTCGGATAAGTGTCGATGATTTGGGTGGCGATGTAGAGTGATTCTATAAAGGTGCCGCTCATCACCATGGCAGCCATGTTGGTGCGGTCGTTCTTGTTGAGAAACTGATCGCTGTTTTCTATCACTTCATTTACAATACCGGCCAGGCTGTCAGGGCTGGAGAGGTTGCGTTCAAATCGCTCCAACACACTGAAGTCGATAGCATCTTGCACACCCACGGCGTCGGTCAGCTTCAGCGTGGCGTCCATAAAGTTGAGTGCTTCCTGTGTTTTGCCATAGCTGCTCAAATAGCCTATGTCGGTAGCATATACCCCAAGGTTGAAAGCTGCCTTTTTGCTCGACACCAGGTAGTCGTCCACCTTAGCCGGATCATTGACAATATCGGGGTTGAAATCGGCCCCTGTGTTCTGGATGATATACGGGATTTCGGCAGGCGGGGGAATGTCGTATTCCGCTTGCTCTACTTTTTCTTTGATTTGCTTGGCCGCCTCATCAAACTCACGGGAGGCCTCCGCATCGTTTTCTTTTTTGGTGCCACATGCCGCAAAAAATGTGATGACGATGGCCAGTAGCACAGTCCATGCAACAGAATAATAGCTTTTGGAGATCATAGAATTAGTCAATTTACCGGTGATGTTGTGTGTAGAAGTTAGCGTGTGAAGCGGTAAATATAAATAAAGATTGGTGGTTTGTGTAAAGGCCCCCACAAAAACATGGCAAGATCACCAGCCCTGAAGCTGGCACTATTTTAGTCAATTTTGCTTCTAAATCCTGCCGGTTTGCGTGTTGCACAACACACATTTCGCATTGTGGTAGTTCTCATTTTATACACCGGCTTTATACCTTTGCATTTTATTGAAAACCAATGGTGCAGCAATAGCACATAAGTGAAAGGGATATCACGATGAAAACTGGTGATTTTTTGCGTATGAATTTCGCCGAAAAGATAAAGGTGCTCTATACCGAAGGTACTTTTATCGTCAATATCCGCTATTACCGGCACAAGGTAAATCTGTACCTGCTGCACAACTTTTATGTAGAAGTGTTTTACAATCACAAACTCGACAAGATCGATCGCATACAACTGATGGATCACCGGCACTCAAGGGTCAAGTTTTATACCGACCAGATACAACTGCCGCCACTAAGCTAGTATGCATTCATTGCGCCAAAGTGATTCATTTGGAAGCTTCCCTGATCACCAAAACCTGGCATAACCACCGGCCGCTTTTCAGCACAATCCATATCATGTGAAGATGAGGAGAATGAGCTAGCGCAGCAGGTACACCTTGCCGAAGCCATTCTTAAATGCTTTGTCGCCTGCAGTGGCACGCATTTTAAAAGGCTCTCCGCTGTGCTGCATTTTCACCCGGTACAAGTAGACCCCGTTGGCCAGTCTGTCGCCAAATTCGTCGCGGCCATCCCAGGCATATTCGGTGATGTTGTGGCCAATGCGTATGGGCCCAATTTCATCTTGCGTGATCTCCCGCACCACCCTGCCAGAAACGGTCATGATCTGGATGATCAGGTGCTGGGGTATTACGCTACCGGTGAGGGTAAAAACAAATCGAGTGCTGGTGGAGAAAGGATTGGGGTATGGGTAGAAATTGGTGATCTGCGATTCATTCACCACTTCAAACTGCACGCTGTAGGGTTGTGACCCAGCTTCATTTCCGCTCGCATCGCTCGCCTGTGCCCGCAAAGTATAGATGCCATCGGTGAGTGCCTCGGGTCGGTATTCCAGATAAAAATCGGAGGTTTCGGTGGCCGGATGCCACACTACCTGCGGAGAGCAGAAGCTTATACGCTCATAATCGCAGCCTTCACAAGGGCGTTTGAGGAAAAGCTGCACATCAGCAGTGTCTTTCTTCAACAGTATCGTATTATCATCTTTCACCCTGAGGTTGATGGCCGGCGTGGGCGACACTATGTCGCCGTTCATGATAAACTGCCCGTCGAAGGTCACTTCAAGGAGCGGGTTTGTTTGGTCGGCCAGCACGTTCAGGTAGTCGATCAGGTCTACGCGGTTGTTGTTGTATGTTTGCTCGGGCTGAATATAAGGATTGGCAAAGGCGAGTATATTATTGGCCCCTGCCCGCCCCATGGTGGGCACATCGTAGGGGAAGCCCGCAGAAGTACCAGCGGGTAAAGGCGCCAGCCTGATCGTATCAATGTGTGTTTTGCGCTGATCCTGATTATGTACAGCTATGCGTACAGCAATGGAATCGTTAAAGGCAGTGTTGGAAATGTTTTCGAATTGATATCTCAGCCGAAGCGTATCGCCCTCCTGCAGCTCTTGCGGCTGCTGCGGTGCATTGTCGATGTAGAGCACGCCTTCGGGTGGTGTTTGGTAGGTGACCGTCCAGCGGTGCAATTGTGTGGGGGTGAAATTGTCTTCGTCTGAGGTGTTCATACGCAATTTCAGCCTGGGGTATGCCACAGCGTTTACACTGGTGAGGTCGAGCCTCTTTTCTTTCACGTTGGCAAAGAGCACATGCGATTCGTAGTTTTCATCCAGGCCCATCAGGTCAAATCCATACTGGTCGGTGGTTGGGTTTTCTGCATACCCCACCTCAAAATCAAACATCCCCCAGGAAAGCGCCGGGCCAATTTCCGGGCTTACCAACGTACCTGCCGACGGTCTGCCGCTGATGGTTTCCTCCAGCGCCAGGCGCTGGGCTGCCGGGGGTATGCCGCCCGCTTTGTCAGGCAGTATCTCCAAGGCCGATCCTGGCGTGGCTCCCTTTGTTCCTAAAAAAATGACCGGATCACCATCTTGCAGCGCGGCCAGTGTTTCGGGCTTTATGCCCAATGCCACCAAAGCGTCTCTGGCGCTGGCGGGCCAGGTAGAGTAGTTCATACTGCCAATGGTAAATACCAGCACATAATCGCCCTCGCGCACGGCATTCATATACTGCACCAGCCGGCCGTCATTTTCTATGTCTCTCTTTATAAAATTGTTGATCACCTGTGGTGTACGGCCACAACTGCGTCTGTCCAGCACATCTATGGCGCTGAGCGGCAAGGCCAGATAGGGATTAGTGGTGGCGCGTTCGAAGGCCAGCAGGTTGATGGAATTGTCCGTACAGAGCCTGCTGGCAAAAATATACGGTATGTCGTTCAGCTCCAGCAGTACCTGTTCGTGCGTGCCGTCGGGGTAGTCGCCACCAAAGGTAGCGAGATTGATCTGTGTGGTAAATGCCTTAAACTCCCACTTTCCTGTTGC
The DNA here is from genome assembly GCA_964596645.1 of uncultured Roseivirgaceae bacterium. Lineage (GTDB taxonomy): Bacteria > Bacteroidota > Bacteroidia > Cytophagales > Cyclobacteriaceae > CAVQEK01. The sequence continues at coordinate 29,558 of CAZQVB010000015.1, read as the reverse complement.
ACCATCCACCGCAATCTGCTCGGAACGTGCGGCGTCGAACTGAGGAATATGCGACATAGACCAACCCGGCGGGCTGCCGGAAATGTAGGTGAAGGAAGAGACAAACCAGGCATCGATTTCGTCGGGGCCAGGTGCGGCAAACTTGCTTCGCCAGTAGAACACCAGGCTGTCTTTCGGTGAAAAGTTCTCAAAAAGATCTACCTGCCAGTGGGCCAGCGTCTGCGCGCTTACCTGCATCGATCGTCTTACAGCACTGTTAAACAATCGGCTGGTGTCGAGCTCAAATAGAAATTCGCGTTCTATGGCCGGCTGTGCAAGTGCCTGGGCGGTGAGCCTAATATTTTCTGTGTTTACAATGGCAAAGTCGTAGGGCTGCAGGTTGATGGTTCCCCCCAATGGAATGAATAGCGAAAAGTTGGCGCTGTTATTCGTTTCGTTGTGTTCGTCTACTTCTGAGCGGGCATCGAGCGTAATGGTGAAGGTGTTGTTTCCAAAACCTTCCATGCCGAGCCCTTCCACCTCTATATATAATGTGTCGCTATACCACACCGGGCGGTACATGAGTGTGTCTTTCCATATGCTTTCGCCACCATTGCGCTGCCACTCTACGGCTACCGAGAGGGAATCGTAAATGGCTACTCCCACGTTCTTGGCCAACAAACCTATGCGAAAGCGCTCGGTGTTGGCATTGATGGGCCGGCCATCCAGCGACTCAGCAAAAACATTCCCCTCTGCCAGTTGATAATCGACCTTGTCGTTAGGGAAAATTTGCACACTGGGGTCGCCATGCAAGGCCATTTGATGTATCTGCGCCAGGTCCTGAGCGCTGCTGGCCGGTATGCTGTTGAAGTAGCGGCGTGCCAGCTCATTGTGTATGCGGCCAATAGAGGCCGTGATGTAAGCGCTATCCGCAAAGGCCACATCGTAGAAGAAGTTTGTGAACCGCTGAAGCTTGGAAGAGATACCCACATTGGTGTGGGCCATAAAACCCAGAGCCCCACGGTCGGCAGCCAGCACCCAATCTTCACCAAACCCAAAGCCATTGTTGTACATATCGCCAGCATCGCAGCCATTCACCAGTATCATCGGGTATTTCCCTTTATTGCGGTAGCCCAGCTCGTCGTTGGTCACGAAGCCGATCTCTATATCAGTGACGGTAGCACTGCTGTGGCCAAAGAAGGTGATCAGCGCTTTTCCTTCATTCACATCTCCCGCCACATTGATCAGTTCGGTAGAGTTGTTGGTCTGCTTGCTCTGTGTAGTCACCCGGCCGCCGAGGAAGGGCGCCTCTGCTATCGCCTCCATACTATTCAAAAACTTGAAAAAAGCGTCCTGTTGCTGGTCGCCACGGCCGCCACTGAGGTGGATCAACTCTTTGCGCCACAGCATGTCGCCGGGCACTTGCTCTAGCTCTTTCACCTTTTCCAGGTAGTTGATCACCTGAGCCGGCGTGCTTGCGGCCAGACGTCCTGTGGGTATAGCGGCCACATGGTCCGGTCCGTTCAGCCCGCTGCTGAACACGAAATCGCTGCCCGGGAAGCCGGCGGTGGGTATCAGGTCGCGTACCGTCGCCGTGTTGAAGTCGCGCCGGTTGGCGTTGTAGTTGGGGGTGAGCCCCTTACCCATCAGGAATAAATACTGCGGATTGCCTTGCTGCACCAGATGGCGGGCCATGCGGTAGAGCGCAAGTGAGGTTGTTTCGCCGTAGCTGTATAGATTATACAGGTCACCGATATTGATGCAAAGAGTATCGTACGCACCGCCCTGTGTGCTCGCCCTGTAGGCAGCGTATGCCTTGGGTGCATCGGCGTAGTTGCCCTCAGGCCGCCTCAGCAATGGATGCGTCACCACCACAAAACCCGCCCTGGCAGGATCGATCTGCCGCATCTTGATCTTTTTTATCGGCCCTGGCTGGCGTATCTCACTGCTGAGTATAAGCCTGCGACTTTGCTGCGTGCCGGGCACGATGGCGCTGATGCGGGCTGCGTTGCGGTTGTGGCCAATAGCCAATACTGAGTGGGGGTTGGTAATGTCCCATAGCCTGGCATCTGCAGGCACGTTGTCAATTTCCAGGTAAGACTTGCCGATGGGGTTGTCTTGCAAATGATAAAATTGCGTGAGGCTACCGGCCAGGTCATACACTGCAGGATAGCGCAGGCGGGCATAAGAAATCGATATAAAATCGGACTGGCCATCCACACCTACTACTGAAGCGCGCAATACCGCCGACTGGCTGCCGATATCCGGCCAGGACAAAGCGGCAGTGTACAGGTGGTTGTAGTGAAATGAAAAGTTGACCGGCCCCAGGCTGCGTAGTTGATTGGTGGCAGCGCCTACTGAGAGCTGCACCCGGTGCGGCATATTGTTTCTACCAGCCAGAAGTACCTCCAACTCCGGACTTGGACCACTGCGGTATTGCGGAGCCAACCCCTGAAACAACACATCCTGCGACTGCCCCAAACGAATTCTCGGGCCTGTCCATCCCTCGCCAAAGTCAAAGGCTGTGAGGTAGGTATCGGCACTAGGCACGCCCACCGGGTGGTGCAAGCCCACCGAATATTCGCTGGTGAACAGTACGCGCCGATCGGCCCAGTACCAGGCCTCCGGTGCCAGGCCATCAGTGTTATTTTCTTTGAACTCAATGATGCGGCGCCCATTGTCGGTAAAACTAAACGTGAGGAAATAAGCAGTGCTATCGCTGTATAGATTGTAAAGGGCATGCGGCTGTGCCTCTGGCGTCTGGTACAGTTCGGCATCGAGCGTACCATCATTGCGCATGCCATAAAAGTCAATATAATCTGAAGGGTCGAAGCGTGCATCGAGCTGGCCCTGCACCACTATGGCCTGCTCGGCACCGCGATGGAAGATCTGTATTTTTCGAGGGTCCACACTGCCCACCGGAAAACCCGCCGACAATAAGTCGTTGTAGGTGATGCGGTAGATGCCATCGGCAGCGGATTTAAGGACGAAATACTGCTGATTGTAGCGGATCCACTCATTGCCGACCGGCTGCGCCCATGCCGGCACAGACGGCAAAGCCAGGAGGCAGAACATAGCGATATAAATGGCCAGCTTTTTCATGGTGCGGCAGCTTCAGGCAACAGTCGGTTGAGCCTGAGAACCAAAGAAAAAACATGAGAATAGAGTCCCTCGGCCTGGTTGCCGATGTCGGTCATGGCATAGTCTATGGTGAGCTGACTGATGTGCACACCCAGGCCAAAGGTGGGCATGAAGCTGTATCGCGTGCCGCCATCGAAGGTTTTTGTTTGCTGTATCTGCCCTGCGCCCAGCCGCAGGAACGCCAGCCGGTCATATCCTACCTCCAGGCCCAGGCGTGGGTCTATGGAGGCAAAGCCACTTTTGATGAGCGTGTTTCGTCGACCGTCAAAGGTCACCTCCAGGTCCAGGGCGGTAAGCAAGCTGAAGCGGCCGGGTAAGGCAAATTCCCGTGCCACACCCGGCACCAGCCGGGGGAGCGTCACCTCCACCGATGACTGGGGTATGTCGTTGCCGGTCTGCAGGTATACATCGCGCACCAGTGCATCGTTGTGCGACCATGCGTTGAATGTGCCGGTGATGTCGCGGCCCACAATGCCCAGCTGCCACTGGCCGATGTCCTTTTTCAGGGCCAGATCGAACCCAAAGCCCCAGGCGCTGGCAAACTGGCCAACATTGCGATGCACCACCTTCACATTGATGCCCACATCTACACCGCCCAACATAGCGAGCCGCCTGGCAAAACTAGCCAGGAAGGCGTAGTCTGCCGCAGAGAAAAACCGGATGTTGTTGTAGTCGATGGCGCCACTTGCGTCGTAGAGAAATCGGGTATCGGGGATGTCATCGACACCAAATCTTATAACTGTGAAAGCTAACCGGGTGAGTGAATCGAAGGGCAAGGAGAAACCCGCATAATCATAATTGGCCACACCAGAGAAATAGGCCGAGTGCATTAAAGCCAGTTCATACTTGTCTTCGATCGCCAGCAGGCCGGCCGGGTTCCAGTATGCCGCCGACACATCGCCGGCATGGGCTACCATGGCACCCGACATGGCTATGCCCCGCGCCCCCACGCCTATCGTCAGAAATTCATTGCTGTACTTGGGCGCGCTCGTCTGAGCATAAGCCTGCCATGCCATCAGCAAATACACCGCAAGTACCAATATCCTGAACTTCGCCTTCACACCTGATCATGCTTGAGAATCGGCAAAACTACGAAAATTTGAGTGGCGTACTGTTGCAAATTTGTGCGCTATAATACGTAGCAAGGCACTTCTACACCCTGCATCAATTTGCACTATTTGCCTATGGTTTATCATTTTATTAAGAAAATATATAACAAGCTAATATTTTTTACTAGGTACTTGGCTATGCAAGATACCTTTTCGTATACATTAGCAAATGGAGAGCATTATGGTGATGAAAGTAGAAAATACACAAGTGCAAATGCGAAAGGGAATACTGGAGTTCTGCATTTTGCACATCATATCTCGCGGCGAAGTATACGCCTCTGATATGATAGACGAACTGACTGCCGCCCGGATAATAGTAGTGGAAGGTACGCTATATCCACTACTGACACGGCTGCGAAAAGCCGGCCTGGTCGATTATCAATGGGTGGAGTCTTCTTCCGGCCCGCCAAGAAAGTACTACACGCTTACCGAAGACGGCCGAGCATTTCTGGCAGAGCTGGGCCACACCTGGGAAGACCTGCTGGCCAGCACCGATAAAATCATCAACAAACCCACCACCGAGAAGAAGTCCAACACAAACGATCGCCAATCATGAAAAAGAACATCAGCATAAACATCAGTGGGATAATTTTTCATATAGAAGAGGATGGTTACGACAAGCTGAAGCTTTACCTGGAATCGATCAATCGGTACTTTTCTACTTTCGAAGACAGCCACGAGATCATTGCAGATATAGAAAGCCGCATTGCGGAGATATTTCTGTCGAAACTAAGGGATGGCAAGCAGGTGATCGTGCAGGAAGATGTAGACAGCCTCATGGCGACCATGGGTAGTATCAGCGATTTTCAGGCGGCAGAAGAAGAGGCCGCGTATATGCACGAGCCCCCACCAGCCACCGATCGTACGGTACCGCCTCCTGCAGCACTACCCTTTCAAAAAAAGCTATACCGCGACAAAAAGCGCAAACTGCTGGCCGGTGTGTTGGCTGGTATCGCCCACTATTTCAGCATAGACCCCATCTGGATACGCCTGATATACATTCTGCTGTTTTTCGGTGTCTCCGTGCTGGAGTCTATAGCCGGTGTACTGCTGTTGGGCTACGCCCTGCTCTGGATCATAGTGCCGGCCTCAGACACGCTGGAGGAAGCCGAAAAGCTCAAAAAAATGTTTCGCAATCCCGATCAAAAAGTGCTCGGTGGCGTGGCAGGCGGCGTGGCCGCATACTTCGGCATCGATGTGGTGATTGTGCGCATACTTTTTATAGCCAGCATTTTCTTTGCCGGCACGGGCCTCATCCTCTACATCATTTTGTGGATCATATTGCCCGAGGCAAAAACCATAACCGACAAGATGGAGATGAAAGGCCAACCGGTGACACTGAGCAACATCGAATTCAATATAAAGAAAAGCTTAAAGGTAGAAGGCCGGGAAGAAACCCTGGCCGTAAAGATTCTCCTTTTCCCGTTCAGGCTCATTGCGGCTATACTTAACTTTATAAAAACAGCCTTTGGGCCTTTACTCAACTTCCTGGCCGAAGCAGCACGCATTGTGCTGGGTGTGATGCTCATATTGCTGGGTGTATCAGGTATACTCGCCGTATTGGTGGCGGCCGGCATATTGATTGGTTTTGTCGCTGGCAACGAGACCATATCCATCTACAACATACCGCTTGATATTATTAAAGAAGACGTCAGATTCTTGCCCGGATTCGCCCTCGCACTGATCAACGTGGTACCCTTACTGTTCGTAGCGCTCCTGGGGGTGTCGGTGATTGCCAAGAAAATGATGATACGAGCAAAGCTGGGCTGGTCTCTTTTCGCGATCTGGATCATCGGATTTGTCGTTGTTGCGCTCACGTTGCCGCCCATCATCAGGAACTTTAGCACGGAAGGAGAAATAACCCAAACCTTAGAAGTAGATCCCGCAGAAGGTACGTTGTCGCTCCTGCTGAACGACCAGGGCCACGATCAGTTCGACGCGGTATCGCTGGCTCTGCAGCCGGCTACGGGCGATGCGGTGCTTATAGAGCAGACCTACTCTGCACTTGGCTCCGAACGTGCAGAAGCCGAGGAAAACGCGCAAATGATTGATTACACCATCACACACAGCGACTCAACCATTGCCCTGGCTTCGCGCATTACTTTCAAAGATCAGGCGCGCTTTCGCAGGCAGCGCTTGCACCTGGCCGTGCATATACCTCCGGGTACGCCATTTATCATAGACCCCGGCTTGCGCCAGCTGCTCGGAAGCTTTCTTTATCGCCACGGATATTCAAACAACGACATGCAAAACAACACCTGGATATACGAGGCCGATGGCGAGCTTACCTGCGTGACATGCACAAAACGGGAAGAGCAAATAGCACAGGATACTCTGCAAGACGCGGCAATAAGTGGCTATCAGCGCACGTATGAACTGGAAAATTTTACCGCGCTAGAGATTGACGATGCCTTTGAGGTGATCGTGAAACGAGGCGACCAATATCAGGTAATACTCAATGGTCGGCAGGAAGATGTAGACGAAGTGGCTGTAGAGCATCACCACGATGTTTTCTCTGCCTCTTACAACAGTGGCGGGCTCAATCGCAAAGCAGTGAAAATTTACCTCACTATGCCAGAGCTCACCAGTATTGAGCTTGGCGGTGCCTGCCGGGCATTTATTTCAGGCTTTTCGCAAAATGAAATAAATATTGCTCTTAGCGGTGCAGCTATTGCCGATATGCACGTGCAGTGCGAAGAGATGAACATCGATCTCAGTGGAGCCGCACGGCTCAACCTGAGCGGCTCCGGCTCTGTACTTACGGCCAATTTGGGCGGCGCATCACAGCTGGAAGCTTTAGAATATACGGTGAGTCTGGCAGAACTGGACGCCGATGCCGCCTCTTCGGCCAAGCTCAATGTATTGGAAAATCTAGAAGTGGAGGCAAGTGCACACAGCAACGTGCAGTACAAAGGCGCCGCCGCGCTGGATATGCGCCATTCGGGCAGTGGCAAGGTGACGCATTTAGAGGAATAGCCAGCGATGAAAGGGTGGAATGGATCATCCTTATTTCAGTGAAAAAAAAATATATTTAATAGTCTTATAAAGAGGGGCACCTGCATAGCAGATGCCCCCTTATTGTTAGGTGATGCGTATTCTATCTTTTCGTCGCCTTCTTTATCTCTTTTTCCACTTCCAGTTGCGTCACCTGCGCCTCCATTTTGGCAGGCGCCTCTATATATTCTATGTCGTCGCCTTCGTTCCATGGGCCACGCATGTCTTTTTCTCCGTGGTCGCCACTTCCGGTAGAGTCGTTGTAGTATTGCTTCACAACGCCGGGCGTAGGATCGATCTTTCCTATCTTCAGTTTATCGGGGCTAACTACGTCAAGGGCCTGCATAAATGCTTTAAGATGGGTGATTTCCCTTGTCATAAGAAACTGTAATGCATCTTTGGTGCCGGCGTCGTCGCAGAAGTTGATCAGCCGCTCGTATACTATTTTTGCCCTTGCTTCGGCAGCAATGTTGCTTCGGAGGTCCACATCGAGCTCGCCGGTTATTTTAAGGTAGTCGGCCGTCCAGGCTGTGCCCTGAGAGTTGAAAAGATTGACGCCGCCCCCTCCTGCCACGGCAATGAGCGGATCTGCTTCGGCTGCTTCTCTCGATTTTTTCATAGGCGCCAGGTGCATTCTGGCCAGTGTACCGATTATCTCCAGGTGGCTCAGCTCCTCGGTACCTATATCCATCAACATGTCCTTTACGGCCATGTTTTCACAGTTCAGCCCCTGTACAGAATATTGCATGGCGGCGGCCAATTCACCATTTTCACCGCCAAACTGCTCGAGCAACATGTTTCCAAAGCGTGGATCGGGATTGTCTACCCGCACGGTATACATTAACTTTTTTACGTGATGATACATAACATTCTTTTTTTTGGTTGAAAGCCACTTAGCTAAAAAATAATGCCATCCGTGGCTTAGATTTCCAAAAGCCCATACTTCTACATAAAATGTGTATAAGACGCTAGTAAACAGATATTTACAAACTGTATTGCCCTGAAATGCCCTGTATCATCAACACGGTGCACACACCGTATTGATAAAAAAATGGGTACGAGCTGCAATTGTCGTGGAAGAATCTCCACTGTAAATCTGGAGATGTGACCGAAGAAGCTATGAAAACCAATACGACTGCAATACAGAAACCATGGCAAGGCATAAATCTGTAATGTTTAAAACCCCAAACCTTCGCGAAAGCGGGCCGACAGCGCGAACGAAATCCGTGGGTGGAGCGGCGTGCAACGGCCATTTTGAGCTGTACATTTTTTATGTTTTAAGACAAAAGCAAACCCTACGCAGCGATATAAGAAAATGATAAAAACTCAATGGAAATAGGCTGTGGTGACCGGCTATCTTTCCGAAACTTTTTTATGACTACCCTTTTCAGGCCTTTACTAGAACAGATGGAATCATCGTTGGCAGAAGTATACTTCAACACTTCGCCCGAGGCCATCCTGTCCATCAATCATATTGGCGACATTTGCTCCTGCAACCCGGCCTGTTCAGATTTGCTGATACCAGCAGGCGATGAACCGGTCGGCAAAAACTTTGGCGCATTCATCGATAAACCATCGCTTCGGGAGTTTAAAAAAATACTGCGGCTGCTCGCTGCAAGGAAAGAAGAGGAATTGCAGTTTTATGTAATTAAAAAGGATGACCCCGCAGAAACGGCACCCCTCAAGGTGACCGCCAAAAGCACGGCCTCACTTTCCGACCAGTTCCTATTCATCATAGAACGCCAAAACAAAAGCGACCAGTCCTACCGCCTGTACAAACTGCTCGCCGAGAATGCTTACGACATCAACGTGATGTTTGAAGATGAGCGCCTGGTGTATATAAGCCCCTCCATCCACGACTTTTTAGGCTATGAGCCGGATCAAATAAAATCGCTTGATGATTGGCATAATCTCTTTCATCCTGACGACGCAATGGCCTATCTCAAAAAGCTCAGGGAAGACGAAAAGGCGCGTGAATCGTCCAGCTTTTACACCTACCGGCAAAGACGGCGCGACGGCGTGTATTGTTGGTTTGAAACTAAAATCAGCCGGGAATTTAACGGCGACGGCAGCATTGTGAGCATCGCCACCTCGGTAGACATCACCCAGCGCAAGCAAGCCGAAAAGGAGCTGGAGCACCAGAAAGAATTTATAGAGGCGCTGTTCGACACCGACCCCAATGTGATATATGTGCGGGATGGCAGCGGGCGCATGATTTACTGCAATGCCGCCCTCACTGAGCTTACCGGCCTCTCCCGTGAGGAAATTCTCACAGACAATGCACCAATTTTTCCTGCTGCCACCACCAGCATCAACACCTATCTGGAGATGGAAAAAAAGGTGATCGATCTTGGCCATGAATTGCTGTTGGAAGAGCAGATTGTAGATAAAAACGGCGTAAACAACTATTTCCAAACAGTGAAGAAACCGCTGACCATGCGGGGCGGGGACGTGCTTTTATTGAGTATCTCCACCAACATAAACAAGATAAAGTACTACCAGCGTGAAAATGAAAAACTCATGAAGGCGAAAGACGATTTCTTCTCTTCTATGAGTCACGAGATAAGAACACCTATGAATGCCATCATCGGTATGACAGACCTGCTGCTGAGGCGCAATCCGAAGGCCGATCAGAAAAAACTGCTCCAAACGCTGGACTTTTCTGCCAAAAATCTACTGAGCCTGATCAATGATATTCTCGACTTCTCCAAGATAGAAGCCGGCAAGATAGAGCTGGAGCAAATCAACTTCAACCTGCATGAACTGGTGGATAACATTCGCATGAGTTTTATGCCTCAGTCGCTCGCGAAACAGATTAAGCTCACCATGCATCTTGGCAAAACGGTGCCGGTTGTGGTCAGCGGCGACTACATCAAGCTGGGGCAGGTATTGAACAATCTGTTGTCAAATGCGCTGAAATTTACCAAAAAAGGGGAAGTGCGTGTATCGCTCACCAGCCGGTCGGTGGGTGAAAATGAGCATCACATCACTTTAAAAGTAAAAGACACAGGCATAGGCATAGCTGCCCACCGCTTAGAAGCCATCTTCGATCCCTTCCTGCAGGCCAACGCTTCCACGTCGCGCAAGTATGGTGGCACGGGCCTGGGGCTTTCTATCACCAAAAACCTGGTGAACATTATGGGCGGCCGGCTGTCGGTAGCCAGCGAAGAAGGCGTGGGGTCTACTTTTACCATCACGATACCTTTCAGGCATGCCGATCAGCAGGTGTCGATGAGTGTGGATACGGCACCGCCCTACAGCGATGTGAACTGGAAGGTAAAGCCGAACATATTATACGTGGAAGATGTACCGACCAACCAGTACCTGGTAGAAGAGATTCTGTTCGACTGGGGCATATCGGTAGACATGGCTTCCAGTGGAGAGGAGGCTCTGAAGAAAATTGGTGACAAAGCGTACGATCTCGTTCTGATGGACATACAGCTGCCGGGCATTGATGGCTTCGAAACCACCCGGCGCATACGCAACATGACGGGCAGCTACTACCAGGATGTGCCTGTAATAGCCCTCACCGCCAGCACTTCAGACGACACCCGGCACGGAATATACAACTCCGGCATGCAAGATTATCTTACCAAACCTTTGGCAGCAGAAGCGCTAAGAGGTAAAATACTGGAGCATGCCAGGCTGAATGGCCACATTGCGGTGAAGCGGGCACATACCGACGATACACCTGCCGCCATTGGCGACCGGTCTATGTATGAAAAAACCGATAAACTGTTTCAAGAAAATATAGCCCGATATCAGCGATTTCTGAAACTGACCATTGAGGAATTCGGTCTGAACAAAATAGACCTGTTGGCGGCCTTGAAGGATAACAACATCACCATGTTCCGGCAAGTGCGACACCGCATGCGCAGCCTGCTCTCCACTTTTGGCATGCAGCAACTGGACGAATTCCTGGAAGGCATTATCGAAGCGATAGATGGAAATAAGCTGTCGAAAACTGACCAGGAACACTTTTCTTCTTCGCTTACAGCGCAACTCGATCAACTGATAGAATCACTCACCTACAAAGCTGCTTCACTGAAGTGGCAATAAGCTTTGCACGCTCACTGTGCTGCTGTCAATTGCCCATCTACTGCTTCTTTTCCATACAGAAGTGCCGGATGTCGCATTCCAGAAACATGTCGCCCTTACGCTCAAAACCAAACTTTTCGTACATCGGCATGGCGCTCAGTTGCGAATGCAGGTAGATCACCTTGCCATGGCTGCGAGGGTGTGCCGATACATTGCTCAACACAGCTTGTACGAGCATAGCGCCAATGCCGCGCCGGCGATGCGAGGCCAGCACAGCAAATCGCTCCAGCTTTATGCCTTTTTCAGTAAACCTCCAACGCGCTGCACCGCAGGGCTGACGGTGCTCATCGAAGGCAATAAAGTGTGTGGCTTCGTGCTCATATGCGTCAATCTCCTCTTCGGCAGGCACCTGTTGCTCATCTACAAACACCACCTTGCGAATGGCTTGTGCCTGCCCGAGCAATGTGTGGTTGTCGGCCACCTCTACCAACACGGCGGCACCATAATCAGCCGGTTTATTTTCCGGATTGAGCATAAGCTTTTATAATCTCCTTCACTATGGGGTGACGGATCACATCCTGTTCGTCCAGCTCTACAAAGCCGATACCTTGTACACCGCGCAGTACCCGCGCAGATTCGTCCAGTCCCGACGATTGCTTGGGTTTCAAATCTACCTGCGTACGGTCTCCGTTGATGATGAGCTTGGAGTTTTGCCCCAGTCGCGTCAAAAACATTTTGATCTGCATAGGCGTGGTATTCTGTGCCTCGTCCAGCAGCACAAAGGCATTGCTCAGCGTGCGGCCACGCATATACGCCAGCGGTGCAATTTCTATCACACGGTTTTCTCGATAGTACTTCAGCTTTTCTGAAGGGATCATATCGTCCAGTGCGTCATAGATGGGGCGCAGGTATGGGTCGATTTTTTCCTTCAGGTCGCCGGGCAGAAAGCCGAGGTTTTCACCGGCCTCCACAGCGGGCCGGGTGATGATGATGCGCTTGATCTCTTTATTTTTCAAAGCGCGCACCGCCAATGCCACTGAGATATACGTTTTGCCTGTGCCGGCCGGGCCGACGGCAAAAACCACATCGTTTTCCTTTACTGCCGATACCAGTGCCTTTTGATTGGCCGACTTCGGCTTTATGCCGAATCCTTTGGTGCCATACACCAGCACATCTTCTTTCTCTACGTCCAGCGAAAGTGATCCTTGCTCCAGGTATGTTTTCACATTTTGGTGGGTCACCTTGCCATACTTGTCGTAGTGGCTTACCAGCGAATTGAGTATATCGTTGATCTGCAAGATCTCCGATCCGCTGCCCTGAATTCGGATTTCATTACCACGTGAAATGATTTTTGTTTTCGGAAAGGCGGAGGCAACTTCTTTAATATTCGCGTTGTCGATTCCCAAAAAATCGACCAGCGAAATGTTCTCGAGGGTGATTACTTTTTCTACCAAATGGGGGTTCCTTATTAGTTTTTTACTTCTGACGTTGTGGTTAAAATTTCCTTAATTTGCCCCTGCAAAGATAGATAAAAAATCACTTCTCCACTATGGCGATAATCTCATTTCTGTCAGATTTTGGCACGAGCGACCATTATGTAGCGGCGGTGAAAGCGAGAATATTATCCATCAATCCGGGGCTTTCCATCATCGACGTCAGCCATCAGATAGCGGCGCACGACCTGGCGCATGCCTCGTATGTACTGCAGTCTATTTTTCGAGATTTTCCCAAGGGAACAGTGCACCTGGCAGCCATCGACACCAAAGCCGAGGGCAGCCGGCATATCGCCGTCAAATTGGAAGATCACTTTTTCGTAGGCGCCGACAACGGCCTCTTCAGCCTGCTGACCGAAGGCGAGCTTTCTTTTGTGGCCGAGCTGATTGATGCAGGCGCAGGACCCACGGCCTTCCCCGCGCGCGACATATACGCCCGTGCGGCCGCCATGCTGGCCAGTGGCAAAAGCATGAACGACATCGGGAAATATACTAAAGACTACAAGCGCCTCATCGGCCGGAAATTTAGAGCCACCAAAAAACAAATCTCCGGCAATGTGATACGGGTAGACCACTATGGCAATCTCATCACCAACATAAAAAAAGAGGCTTTTGACGTGCTGTGGAAAGACCGGCCATTTGTGGTGCGCGCCGGACGCGAAAAGCTGGACAGGATTAATAACAGCCCCGGCTGCACTGAAGACGGCGATTGCTTTGTCATCTTCAACAGTGCCGGTCTGTTGGAAATAGGCATCAACAAAGGCAACGCTGCACAACTCCTTGGCCTTACCTTCGACAGCAGCGTGGAGATTGTTTTCGCCTCCGACGACAATTAAGTCTGTGCGCATAAATGACACTTGCCGCAAGAGCATTGTGGGTCGTGACACATCGGGCATTTTTAAGGTTTATTTTGGCATTTTTACCACATGAAGCAGTCGAGGGCGCTAGAGAATGATGCGGATAAGTCACCAATACGTAATTTTAGCCTTGAAAAATTTTTACCTAAAAACTTTTTAATTCATGAATTCAACCCTCAAAATGAGCATGGCAATAGCAGCGGCCTTTTTTGTGGCCGCATGTGAACCCGCCAAAGAAGAAGCCCCTAAGTCTGCCGCCGAATTTGTAGAAGAGAATATGGAATTCTCCGCCACAAAAATTAAAGCTATGGTGGCAGAAACCCCCGACCCTGCCATGACCCCACGATCGGCCGATGAACAGGGCAATCTGGTGACCAACCCCACCCGATCGTGGACCAGCGGCTTCTTTGCCGGCAACATCTGGTACATGTACGACTACTTCGGCACCGATGAGTGGAAACAATTGGCCCATACCTGGACTATGCCGCTGGAGGCCGAACAAACCAACACGCGCACGCACGACCTGGGCTTTATGCTGTACTGCAGCTTCGGCAATGGCTACCGGCTTACCGGCAACGACACTTATAAAAATATAATGATAGAAGGTGCCAATTCGCTCATATCCAGGTTTAAAGACGAAGTTGGCCTCATACGATCATGGGACCACGGCGACTGGCAATACCCGGTGATCATTGATAATATGATGAACCTTGAATTTTTGTTCTGGGCCACCAAAGCCACCGGCGACTCTGTATACTACAACGTGGCCGTTACCCACGCCGACAACACGCTGAAACACCAGTTCAGGGACGACTGGAGCAGCTACCATGTGATAGACTATGACACACTCACCGGCGAAGTATTGGGCAAAGGCACACACCAGGGCCACGGTGACGAAACAGCATGGGCACGCGGACAAGCCTGGGGCCTCTACGGCTACACCATGACCTACCGCGAAACCAAAGATCCTAAATACCTGGATGCGGCCGTAAACATCGCCGATTTTATACTGAACCACGATAACCTGCCCGACGACAAAGTACCCTACTGGGATTTCAACGCGCCCGACATACCCAACACTCAACGCGATGTGTCGGCGGCGGCCATCATCAGTTCGGCGCTTTTCGAACTGAGCGACTATGTGGAGAATGGAGATAACTACTATGCGGCTGCTGAAGGCATACTGCGTAGCCTGGGCTCTGAAAAGTACAGGGCCGACAATGCAAAAAATGCCAATTTCATTCTCGAACACAGCGTAGGCCACAAGCCCAAAGGATCTGAGATAGATGTACCGCTTGTTTATGCCGACTATTACTTTCTGGAAGCCCTGCTCCGCTACCAGGAACACGAACAATAGAATTATAAGTTTTCACAAAAAAGGTGTTGGCTATTTGTCGGCACCTTTTTTTTTGACGAGACTTAGACGGTGTGGGAGGCTTGTCAGGTTCATAAAAATTTCTATTCGTCCGCTCTTTCTCACCGGGTCATGCTGAGGCGGTATACCCTGAATATGTGTCAGTTTCAGCATATCTCCAACCTTATTTAGGCATGGTCAATCTTTGAGCTTTGAGCTATTCCACCGGATACCAGTCTTCCATCCCACCAGTCTACCAATTCTTCTTCTGGTCATGCTGAACTTGTTTCAGAATCTGTTTACTTGTTTGGCAGATCCTGAAACAAGTTCAGGATGACTTCGACTTTTAGCTTTGAGCCTTGAGCTTTCAGCTAATCTACGAGTCTACCAGTCTACGAATCCACCAGTCTACCAATCTCACTCCGAAACTGACGAAACACCCGCACAAGGCCACGCTAAACAGCCAAAGGTGTTTCGAAGGTTTCTCCGGACACGACATATTCCTTCATCCGATTCCTGCGGTATCTACCATAAAGAGATTGTTGGTTGCGGGCTTTGCAAAGATATGCTTGCTTACCCTCTTTTTGGCCTCTGTATGCCGTTTCTGTTGGTCAGTACCGGATTTTGTAGTCTCGCTTCCTTCACTTCCTGCCTCACGGGAAACAAGCTTGCGACTTACTAACAGACTTCACCAACTCGCCTGCAAGGGACTTCCCGCACGATCATATATCAATTCAGGCGAGTCACCCTCTGGAATAATTTGATATCTTAGATATCAGATGCCCATGATGGGCACACACATTGTGCATGCTTAATAGGGTTTGTGGTTTAGGTTCTTTTTGTGGTTTTAGCTATTTTGCAACGGGTGACAGGGACTCACTTCCATCACCCTACTGAGCATACACATAAAATTAGATGTAAATATAAATGAAGAGACTCCTAATATTTTTGGTGCTATCAGTAACCTTCGCAAACTTCTCCATGGGTCAATCAGCTGAGAAATACTTTGATAAGTATTTTCAGAGAGTATCTGAATTCGAAACTGAATACCGTAGAGCTTATGAAACTACTGACCTCCAAAAAGTAGTCGTCCAAGACTATAAGTCAGACTCTCTGATACTATATGCTGAGGTTTACGCATTACAGGATATCTTAAAGGTAGATAATTTTGTATTGTATGTTCGGAACAGCTTATTTGAACTGAATAAAAAGCCATATTTCAATACGGTCAAAGGACACTTCACGACATATGAATCTGACGGAACAACAAAGAAATTCATTTATGATGCAGATCGACTTAAATACTATCAGATTTCTGATAAAACAACAGCAAATTACTTAAATAAAGGAACCGGTCGTCATGAATCATTAAGTAGTTCTAAAGATGAGAAGTCGACAACAATATATATAGATTCCCTAATAGTAGATGCTTTCGTAATAAGGAGTGTTAGAAAGGATACTATCTATGGTATGTATGACAGAGGGGCTGAACCTACTGGAGGGTTCAACGCTTTTTTCAATGACATCATTAGCACATTGAAATATCCTTATTTGAAGAGATTAGCTGGACAAGAAAGTCAAATTCACATTCAATTTACAGTTGATAAGAACGGACGTCTTACGGATTTCGTTGCTTTAACTCCAAAAACAACCCAATTTGAAAAGAAGACGATAAATAAGTTGAGTAAATTCAAAAATTGGAATCCAGCATTTAAAGATGGAAAACCTGTCAAGACTCGATTTATACTGCCAGTAACATTTAAGCTTGAATAAATACATCTATCAAATGCTATATAAGAATGGGGTTTTATTGTTCATAAATTTAAGATGATCAAATGACCTGGGAGTTATAGTAGATGGTATTTCAGCACCTACTCGCGCCAGTGTTTTCCACTTGTGCGGCTGAAGGGCAATGGCATCAATTGAATAAGTACATATAGCAGTCTACCACGTTCTTTGACTTTACATTATAGTCGGGTTCAGAATCGCTTTCTCTCATCGGGCAAAGGCTGGATGAACGAGCCCGATGCCATATCTGGCGTAAAGGTGGCCGAACTGGTGGATTGCCCCCGGGCCATGGAATATTAAACTGCTTCGTCTCTCTAATATTGACGGAAGGGGAGGCCCTTCTCTCAGCGGGTCATCCTGAACTTGTTTCAGGATCTGTTGGCTATTGACAAAGGCCGCCGCGGATATTGCGCACCGGCCAGTCAAAACAGCGGGCATGCGGCCATTTCTATGTCCGGTAACTTGCGAGCGTTGCAGCTTTGTTTTGACAAAATTATTCTTTGATTCGTTTCTTTTTATCAATTGGAAAAGAAATGAACAGCCACGGATGATCTGCATCTTCAAAAGCATATTAATAGCTATATCACTGCTCGTGATTTATCACTTAACAGGCGGAGAAAAGGCCGATACGGAATTAATGTTTATGCCCCTGTTTGTGACCGCCCCAAATGCTAATACCGAAAAGGATTGCCTTGCCAGGCAATATCTTTCGGCAGCTCTACCACGGTGAGTTGATTGCCATACAGGTCGAGGCAATGAAAAAATTTTGCCTGCTCAGTGATCTGCAGTGTTTCTACTATTTTCACCTTTTCTCGCATCACATGCCTGTACAGCTTTTCCACGTCTTGCGTGTATATCACAAATGTGGGCTGGGTGCCTGTCTGCATGCCGATCCGCGCCCGCTGTTCTTCGTCTTCCGCCTTTAAAAACCAGATGCCAATGCCGTTGTCGTTGGTGAAGCCCACATGCAAATAGCGCTTGCCGGCAGGGGTGGTCTGGTCAAAGATCTTGCGGCAAAAAAAGACCCTTTCATAAAAATCGTAGGCTTTGTCGTAGTCATCTACCAATACAATGGCGCGACCAAGGGAGGTTTGTATGTCGGTGCTCATGAGGGTAAGGGGGTGCCGGGTTTCTTACAAAAATATATAATTTCATCGGCGGGTAGCGCAAATCGCTCCACCTCTGCGGCACTGAGCGTTTTCACATAGTCATCTTCCACCACCTCAAAGCCCCCCCTGCGCAACCGCTCACCGTAGTCGCGGCCGTATTTGCGCTGATGGTCCGATTGGCCATACACGCGCTCTCGCTCTGCCGGTGTGCGCACGGCCGGGTCTTCAATGGTCTCTGCCAGGTCGGTATACACAGGCGATTGTATCAGTGCCCAACCTCCAGGTTTTAGCACCCGGCATATTTCGCTGATGCCGCGTATGTCGTTGTCCACATGCTCCATCACATGGTTGCATATGGCCACGTCGAAGGTATGGTCGGCAAAGGGTATTTGATGTACATCCATCTTCACATCGGCCAGCGGCGATTCCAGGTCGGCGGTGGTGTAGGTGATATTGGGCATTTTTCTGAATCGCCCCATGAAACAATGTTCCGGCGCGATGTGCAACAGACGGATGTGGGCAGAAAAAAAATCGGTTTTTTCCTTCAGGTACAGCCACATGAGCCGATGCCGCTCCAGAGAAAGGCTGCCCGGGCACAGGGCATTATCCCGGGGCTGCAGTCTGCCATATGGCAAAAACCTGCGATACGTCCGCCCTTCTATGGGGCACTCGTACCGGCTTCCGTAGTAGAGCGGTGCTATGGCCTGAAGTGCGGCGCTGCCCACCACCTGCAAGTATCGCCGGGGCACCTTTCGTATCAGCAAACTGATCAATCTTTTCATGCCTTTAATGATTATCATTTTTACTACAGGCCAATCATGTCATCACGCTGATGTACCACCACCTGCAGTGCCCATCGTCTTTTTCGTTGCCAAATTAGGTATTTTTCCCGATCAGGTGCGCCGCATGCCCCCTAAGCACAGCCTTTCATTGATCGGGTAAATGATCGCTTGAATAGGCTAAATAATGCGCTCGTCCAATGCCTTTTGTGGAGTTACTGAATATATAGCACCTTGTAGGGAAGAACCATAATGGCTTACGACATGCCCGATAACAGTCATATTAAATGTTTGCAGGCGATGTAAAATGGTTCGGAATGACGTTCTTTCCAAGAACAATCATTCATCAGAACACTTAGCCCCATGAAAAAAAAGATCATCATCACCATCGCGCTGGTCGCCCTGATTGTATCGGGTTTTCTATTTTTTGGTGGCACCGACACCACCGATGCCAATGAAGTGACTGTGCCCGTCACCAGTGGGCCATTTATTATCGATGTGGTCACTTCAGGTGAGCTGCAGGCAAAAAATTCGGTAGAGATACTGGGGCCAACTTCTCTGCGCGACTTCCGCATTTACAACGTCACCATTCAGAGCATAGTAGAAGAAGGCAAAGAAGTGAAGAAGGGTGACTGGATTGCCACGCTCGATAAGTCGGAATTTCAGACGCGCCGCCAGGATAAAGAAATAGAGCTGGAGCAAAAAAACAGCGAATATATACAGACCCAGCTCGACACCACACTGCAAATGCGGCAGGCACGCGATGAGCTCATCAACCTGGCCTATGCGGTGGAAGAAATGAAGCTGAAGCTGGAGCAGTCGAGATATGAACCACCGGCTACCATAAAGCAGGCCGAGATAGATATGGACAAGGCAAAGCGCGCCTACGACCAGGCCGTAGAAAACTATCAAATAAAGCTGAAGCAAAACAAAACCAAGATGCAGATCATCGCCTCGAAGCTGCGCAAAGAGCAGCGCGAGTACGATGCCATCATCGATCTGGAAAAATCTTTCATTATAAAAGCCCCTGAAGACGGCATGGTGATATACACCAAAGGCTGGGATGGAAAGCAGGTAAAGCAAGGTTCGCAAATCAGCACATGGAGCCCTGTGGTGGCTACGCTGCCCGATCTCTCTACCATGCTCTCCAAAACCTACGTGAACGAGGTGGATGTACGGCGCATCAAATCAGACCAACCGGTAGATATCGGCCTGGACGCATTCCCCGACAAACTGCTGAAAGGCAGTGTGACGCGCGTAGCCAATGTAGGCGAGCAGCGGCCCAACTCCGACTCCAAGGTGTTTGAAACCAACATAGAAGTACAGCAATCGGACCCGCTGCTGAAGCCCGGCATGACCACCAGCAACCGCATAATAGTACAAGTGTACGACAGCGCCCTGCACATACCCCTGGAATGCCTCCACTCTCAGGCTGATTCCATCACCTATGTGTACAAAAAGGCTGGGCTGAACATAGAGAAACAAGAAGTACAGGTAGGTGCTACCAATGCCAACGAGGCCATCATACTCAAAGGTCTGGAGCAAAACGACCGCGTATATTTATCTATACCGCGCTCGGCCAACGAAAAAGAGATTGCCCTGCTGCCAGAACTCAACGGCACACGCATGAAAAAAGAGGAGGAACAGGAGCAGGAAAAAATGCGCACCATCACACTGCCCGATGGCAGCACCCGCGAAGTGACCGAAGAACAATATGAAAAATATGAGGAAATGCGTAAAAAGCGCCAAGCCGGTACGCAGGCCACTAAACCCAACTCCTGATGATGTCTGAGCGAGTACTAGCCAATTTATACATCGCCTTTGAGGCAGTGATGGCCAACAAGCTGCGTTCGGTGCTCACCGCCCTGGGCATTATTTTCGGAGTGGCGGCTGTCATCGCCATGCTGGCCATCGGCAATGGCGCCCAACGCGAAATAATAGAGCAGATAAAGCTCGTGGGTGTCAACAACATTGTGATAGAGCCGATCATAGAGCAAACTGAAGAGAAAATAGAAGAAGGTGAACAGAGCGAAAAGCAAAAATTTTCGCCCGGCCTGTCGCTGAAAGACGTTCAGGCCATTGCCAACATCATACCGGGCGTGCACCGCATAAGCCCCGAAATAGTGCTTGAGACGTACATCATTAAAAACGGTGTACGCCGATCGGCCAAACTGGTGGGCGTAGAGCCCAACTACTTCGAGCTCACCAACTTTGAACTGGCCGAAGGCAAAATGTTCAACGAAACGCAGATGCTGAAGGGTGAGCCCGTCTGCATCATTGGCAAATCCATCAAATCAAAATTTTTCCCGACCGAAGACCCCCTCGGCAAGAGCATTAAATGTGGCCCGCACTGGCTCAAGATAGTGGGCGTGCTGGAAGAGCGGGTGATCTCCGAGTCGGCCATCTCCAAGCTCGGTATTCGCGACTTCAACATGGACGTGTACACACCCATACAAACCATACTGATACGCTACGAAAACCGCGACCTGATCACCAAGTCGATGCTGCTGGCCAACAACAGCCAGCGCGGCAGGGGCTTTATAGTAATAGGCGGCGGCGACAATTCAGAAAGCGAAAGTGCGGCGCCCGTCAACTATCACCAGATCGATAAGCTGGTGGTGCAGGTCGGCGACACCGAGTTGCTGAATCCGGTGGCCGAAATTGTATCGCGCCTGCTCGAAAGGCGCCATTACAACGTGATAGACTTTGAGATCACCATACCGGAGTTGCTGCTGAAACAGCAGCAGCGCACCAATCAAATATTCAATTTTGTGCTCGGTGCCATTGCGGGCATATCCCTGCTGGTCGGCGGCATTGGCATTATGAACATCATGCTGGCCTCTGTGCTGGAGCGCATTAAGGAGATTGGCCTTAGGCTCTCGCTGGGCGCACAAAAGAAAGACATCATCACGCAGTTTTTATTTGAGGCCGTCATGATCAGCGTTACCGGGGGCATCATCGGCATATTGTTGGGTGTGAGCCTTGCACTTACCGTGTCGCGATTTGCCGATATTCCCACCATCATTACGCTGCCGTCGGTACTGGTGAGCTTTGGCGTGGCTGCCACGGTAGGCCTCATTTTTGGTATTGCCCCTGCGCGCAGGGCTGCAGGCCAGGATCCCATCACTTCTTTGCGCTATGAATAGTAAAGTCGGCCAATCTATGCCTTACTACAGACACCATCATCACAGTCTTCACAAGCATCTAAGGCACCTTTTTCAACAGAAGTAAAATCTAATAAGCCCTGTTCCCATCTTTTAAATGAATAGAAAAATGATGAAAATATTACTGCTCGCCCTCGCCATCGGCATAGTGTCAGAGTCGCTGGCACAGGAAGACCGCCCGGACATCTACTCGCTGTACGACATCGTGGAGATCGCCCGCAACCAGTCGATTGCAGCCAAGCAGGCCGAGACCACCCGCGAAATCAGGTATTGGCAGTTTCAGCGCTTCCGCTCCAACTTTAAGCCGCAGCTTGCCCTCGACGGCCAGTTTCCAGGCTTCAACCGCTCTTTCGACGAGGTGCGGCAAAACGATGGAACCTTTGAATTTTTACCCGTTTCTCAAAACAACAGCAACGTCAACCTGCGCCTTTCGCAGCAGATAGCCCCTACCGGCGGCCGTGTATTTCTCAACTCCGGGGTGAACAGGTTCGACAACTTCACCGAAGGCAATGAGTACTGGATATACCGGGGCACACCTGTAGAGATCGGTATTGTGCAGCCGCTTTTTCAATACAATGATCTGGTGTGGGACAGGAAGATAGAGCCGCTGCGCTATGACGAATCGCAACGGGAGTTTCTTGAAGAAATGGAATTTGTATCTGTCAATGCCACTCGCCGGTTTTTCGATTTGATGCTCGCCCAGATCAGCCTGCAGATTGCCATGAAAAACCTGGCCAACAACGATACGATCTACAAAATAGCAGAAGGCCGGTACAACCTGGGCAAAATAGCCGAGAACGAACTGCTTCAGCTCGAGCTCACCCTCATGAACAGCCGGCAGGCAGTAGCAGAAGCCACACTCGATCTGGAAACCTTTATGCTGCGGCTCAAAGCCTTTACCGGCCTGGCTATGTCGAAAACACCCCAACTGCTGCTGCCAGAAAGATTGCCCGATTTCGACGTTAATGAAGAAAAAGCGCTGGCGCAGGCGCGCATGAACCGTACAGAAACCATTGCCTTCCGGCGCAGGCAACTGGAGGCAGACCGGGAAATAGCGCAGGCAAAAGGCGAAACGGGCCTCAACGCAGACCTTTTTGCGCGTATTGGGCTCACCAACAATACCGATCAAAATGCCCCTATCGGTGAGCTGTACCAGGAGGCCGAAAACCAGCAGATCGTAACACTGGGTTTTGAAATACCCATACTGGACTGGGGCCGCAGAAAATCGGCTGTGAAGACCGCCGAGGCCAACAAACGCCTGGTCGATTACACGGTGAGCCAGGATCAGCTCAACTTTGAAGAGGAAGTGCTTACCCAGGTGCGCCAGTTCGAAATGCTGAAAGAGCAGGTGAAGATCACCCGCCTGGCAGACGATATTGCCCAGCGTCGCTACGACATCTCCAAAAATCGCTATATGATTGGCAAAATCGGCATCACTGATCTGAACATTGCCCTGCAGGAAAAAGACCAGGCCAAACAGCGATACATACAATCGCTCGAAGACTTCTGGGCCGCCTATTACAACCTGCGCATGCTCACCCTCTACGACTTTGAAGCCAACGAGCAGATCACATTCAGAGATGAGCTCCGCGATTGATCAGGGCAGTAGGGACTTACTATAGTAAAGGTGCTGATATCTGGCTACACAAAGTGTTGGTGTATGGCACAGCTTCACATAAGTTATTTTCAGGCAATGCATACATGGATGCTTTGCTCAAATAGCGCCACCTCTAATTCAAACCCGCGCGGCTGCCTGTATCGGTGATGCGAATTTCCACACGGCGATTCCTTGCCCGGTTTTCTTCCGTATCATTGGGCGCTATGGGTCTGGTACCACCGTATCCCTTAGCTTCAATGCGCGCGCTCTCCACACCAGAAGCCACCAAATAAGCCTTTATCCGCTCCACGCGCTCTTCAGACAGTTCAAGCTTTGCGCCCTGCGACCCATAGGCATCGGTGTGTCCTTCCAGCACTATGTGCAAGTCAGGATCTTTCTTGAGCAGTTCAATGAGTTTATCCAACGTAGGCAGCGACTCCTGCAGCAACAAAGGCTTGCCTCGCTCAAAGGAGAGGTGGTCGAAACCCGCCTGAGCTACCGCTTGCAAGGGCATGAGATAAAGCTCCCTGTAAATGGCCTGCC
>CAZQVB010000015.1:2987-5603 GCA_964596645.1 uncultured Roseivirgaceae bacterium | reverse complement strand
AAGAAACCGCACCCGCGTCAATTTTTTCGGTGGCACCCACATATCCCGGCGCCTCCGCACCCAGGGTAAGCTCCGACGTCGGCGCTATATACGTGAGGAAATTGCCCGTGAGTTCATCACTTTTCAATGCATGTGTTTTGAAAGCACGTGCATCGGTGAGGGTGACCGCTGCGGCCAATGGTTGGCCCGTAACGGCATCGAGCACCTTACCCTGCAAGGCAAGCGCGGCGTCGGGCACAGGAGGCTGGCTGTGGTGCAGCAGACCGATCCTGTATATGTTTTCCGATCCGTTGTGGCTGCCCTCCGATGATACAAAGTAGGCATAATCGCCCGCAGCAGTAATGCTAAAATACGCCTCCCAGTGCGCTGTATTCACAGCAGGGCCAAGGTTCTCCGGCTCCGACCACCGTTGCCAGGAATTGTCGAGACGCCGTGTGCGATAGATGTCGCTCTGCCCGTAGCCCTGATGCCCTTCGGAAGCAAAGAACAGCGTGGTATTGTCGGGGCTGAGAAAGGGCGCAAAATCGCCCTTTGTGGTATTGACGCTTGGGCCCAGGTTGATGGGGGTGGAGTACGAGTTGCTTCCAATGCGATGGCTTACGTACAAATCCTGCTCGCCAAATCCTGTAGGGCGCTCCACCGCCATCAGTATTGTATTCTCGTCGGCCGACAGATAAAAGTCCTGATATTGGCTCAAATTTTCAAAATCGCGGATATGTATGGCCTGTGGGCTGCTCCATTGGTTTTGGATTCTTTGAGATATGGAAACCCCCGGCACCACGGTGCCATCGCTTTGGTATCCGTTGATCACAAGCAGGCTGTTGCCATCGGGCGAAATGGCGCACACACCATTGGCCAGCGCGTCGTTGAGCGGGGCGCCGAGGTTTTCGGCGCTCATCCACTGCCCGCCGGCTTTCACGGCATAGTAGATGTCCTGTGCGTCGTCCCTTCCACCCACATTGGCCGGGTGGTACATCCTGGAGAAATAAAGACTGTGCCCGTCGTACGATACCAGCGGCTTGGTTTCGGCGAAGCGCGAGTTGATCGCATCACTCAGCGGCTCTTTTTTCGATGTGAAAGAAAATGCCGGCTGTATGTTGTAGTTGGCACCGCGGAGCAATTGACGCACATCGCTTAGCGTGGCGTTGTCGAGCATGCCAACGGCATCGATCTGGCAGTCGCCGGGGGCCGATACAGAGTTGAGGTTAATGGATACGGCTTTTACCAGAAAGTCTGTTCTGGGCATGCTCAGCACCAACGTGCGAAAATCGTGGTGCAGCCTTACAGCTTCGCTGCGGTACACGGGATGATATAATCCCGCTACGTCGATCAGATCGACAGAAACCACCCGGCCCGGATGGTTGCTCTCCACTATTACGAGCTGGTTGGCATGCTTAGGCTGCTCAAAGGTGAGCACCAAAGTGCCAAATGCGGCCAGTCCTTCGAGCCGAAAAGCTCGCGCACTGAGCACACCGGGAGGAAAAGCATCGGGCGCACCCAACGCCTGACGAGCAGAAAAAGGCGCCAAATCTCCCGCACCGTTGTACTGATATTGCACGTCGGCAGCCCACTGTATAGCCGGAGCCGGTACCTGAGCATAGGCCAGCAGCGGTGCCAGCACCAAAAGAATGAGCGTTGATTTTTTCATAGCCACTTATGTTGAAGCGCTGCTATGGACGAACCGGTTTGAGGGATTTGATATCCATTGAAAGTACAATTACCGGCTTCTTTGCGAAAATAAAAATACTGCCTGATTATTTATCCGGACAAGCGGCCGCATCTACTGCCGAAGCAGGTGCACCTTTTGTCGTAGTGAGGCTTTCGCGAATGGCCTTTTCAGCGCGGTATGTGTGGCTTTCTTCGGAGTAAAAAAGTGCAGAGGCATCTATTTCTTTTTCTTCTACCTGCCTGTAGAATTTGGACACCACCGCAATATTTTTTACCAATACAGGCGCCCCAATGATAAAAACCACCAAAGCCACCGTGGCCAGCAGTAGCCTCACATATGCTGTACTTCTCTGGTTGGTCATATGCTTTCGGTGATGTGGGGGAAGGCCAGGTAAAACATGATGTACGCCATAAGCAGGGTGAGCAGCAAATTGAACATCTGACCGGTAAGGTAGAGGATCAGGGGCTTGCCGCCGGTAAACTGATGCCGAAGCTCCTGAAAATTGACCGAGAGGCCAATGCTTACAAAAGCAAGGCAGAACAGCCAGCCTCGTACATTGCTGGTGAAGTTGTCGATAACTCCGCCATCTATAAGCATGCTCCCCAGCGCCGGACCCAGCGCTCCATACAGCCAAGAAAACAAGATGGATGCCCCTATAAAGCCCAGAATAAATTTGGGGAAACGACGCCATATCTCTCCCGCACCTACACGACGACCTTGAGACTTTTCTACACGCGCAGCCCAATACACGGCCACCGCAAAGGCGATGACGCCGATGAGCACATTCTGTATCATCTTGATGGTGGCGGCTACATTCAATGCCTTCTCACCCAAAAATGCCCCCGCCGCCACTACGGCGCCAGTAGCATCGATGGTGCCGCCAAGCCATGCGCCACCCAGCACTTCGGGCATACCCACAGTTTTTATAAATGCCGGCAGGGCAATCA
>CAZQVB010000015.1:0-2977 GCA_964596645.1 uncultured Roseivirgaceae bacterium | reverse complement strand
GGTGAAGATCATGGACAAGCCCACGGCAAGGGTTAACTCTTCCTTCTTGGCATTGCAGGCCGCAGCGGTAGCAATGGCCGCCGACACGCCACATACCGACATATCGGCGCTCACGGTGATGTTCAGCGTTTTGCTGCTCATCTTAAGTACGCGCTGGCCAAACCAGTAGGTGCCGACCAGCACAATGGGCGTGACTACCCAGGCCACAAAAATTCCTGGCAGGCCAATGGTAAGAATCTTGCCGAAGAGTATCTCTGCACCAAGCAGCACCAGCCCGGTTTTGATGTAAAATTCTGTCTTTACCGCCGGCCTCAGCCATTTGGGTGTACCGATGGTGTTGCTGATGATGAGCCCGATGGCAATGGCCCAGATGGCGTAGCCAAAACCCATATTTTTCATATCGCGCTGTGCGGCGAGGAGGTAGGCCAGGGTGGCCAGAAGAAACAAGCCTGCAAAACCTAACATGAACGTGCCCAACCTGGTGCCCATAGTTCGAGCGCCCACACCAAATATCAAGGCCAACGCAGCGCACAGCATCAGCAGCCAGGGCAGTACGAAATAAGGCTTTATATGTGCTTTGGCCGCGTTTAAGTCGTATTGCTGCGAGGCATGGTGCCAGCGAGCGGCGGCCGTGGCGGCGGCATTGTTGCGTGTGGTATCAGAGAAATTATCCTCCGCTGCGCGCTGCTCTGCCGCCAGGGCCAATTGCTTCAGCTGCGCCACGTTGCTGCTGTCGTTGGCCAATCCGGCCAGCTTTGCGTCCGTAGCCTTGCCTGCCTCTGCCGCACTTCTGTAAAGCGCCCCAGCCGGATTATATGTCCAGCTTTGTGGCCTTCCTGTCAGCTTTTTAAGAAATACTGATAAATCTGTCGACAACCCATGCCGCGACAGGCTCTGCTGTGCTGCATACCAGTGTACGGTTTTATATGGAGCGCGCGCATCTTCCCTCTCCTTCATTTGCTCCACCTCTTCTATCGCCTTGCGTGCGCCTGTGAGGTCGGCCGAAAAATATGCCCCAAGACCGATCAATAAAAGAAAAGACCCAATCCAAATAGCCCAGTAATCTTCGGTGCGCCAAAGTGAGGAGGAAATTTGCTTTTTCATAGGTGCTTGTTGAGGAATGGCGCAGCAGCAGCCGCCGGTATTGTTGATGGCAGCGCCCATCACAATGTGTGGCAAATTTGTATTTTTGCATTTTTGTTTACAAACCAATTCCTATGATTTATCCGATAGTAGCCTATGGCAATCCCGTGCTGAAAAAAAGGGCAGCTGATGTAGAAAAAGGCAGCACGGATGTGAAGGCGCTGGCCAGCGACATGTTCGAAACAATGTATGCTGCTGAAGGCATCGGCCTGGCCGCACCTCAGATCGGCAAATCCCTGCGGCTGTTTGTGGTTGATGGTGCCCCGCTGGAAGAGGAGGAGATGGTCAACTTCAAGAAGGTATTTGTGAACCCGGTGATTCTGGATGAATACGACGATGAATGGATTTTTGAAGAAGGCTGCCTGAGCATCCCTTCTATACGCGAAGATGTGAGCAGGCCCTCCAAGTTGAGGATACGCTACTTCGACGAAAATTGGCAGCCATATGAAGAAGAATTTGATGGCATGAAGGCGCGCATCATTCAGCACGAATACGACCATATAGAAGGCGTACTTTTCACTGATCATCTCTCGGCATTCAAACGTCGCCTGCTCAAAGGCAAGCTCACCAACATCACCAAAGGCCAGGTGAGTGTATCGTACAGAATGCAGTTTGCCACCAGGAAGTAAGAAAGCAACCATGATCAAAATGTCTCATTATCATGTACTTAAATGATAATGGGCTTGCATTACCTGGAAGCTTCACAAAGAAGTAGCCAATACCAGGGATTTGGAATAAGTGTCACTAATTTCGTGGTGGTTAGAAGTTCGTCGCATCAGCACAAAGACTGCTTCTTTTTAAAAAAATAAACCCTCGCAATACATTGAGCATATTACGCACATCGCTCGTACAGCCCGACCTGCATTGGCAAAGTGCCGATGCCAATCTGGCCATGCTGGAAGAAATGATCTGGAGCATAGAGGGTGGCGCCGACCTTATCGTGCTGCCCGAAATGTTCAACACCGGCTTCACCATGGCAGCCGCAGAATATGCAGAGCCCATGAACAGCCGCTCATATCGCTGGATGAAGCAAATGGCTGCACAAACGGGTGCCGTAGTCACCGGCAGCATCATCGTGAAGGAAAAAGGTAATTTTTTCAACCGGCTGCTCTGGATGGCGCCCGATGGCCACTGCCTGCAATACGACAAGCGTCACCTCTTTCGGATGGGCCGTGAACACCTCACCTACAACGCCGGCCAACAGCGATTGATCGCACAGCTGAACCACTGGCGCATATGCCCGCTGGTGTGCTACGACTTGCGCTTTCCCGTATGGAGCCGCAACCAGTACCACCACCAAGAAGACTCCCTCGACTACGACGTGCTGATCTATGTAGCCAACTGGCCCATGGTGCGGGTAAAGGTGTGGGATACACTGCTGCAGGCACGTGCACTGGAAAATCAGTGTTATGTGCTGGGCGTAAACCGCATAGGCACCGATGGTGAGGATATTGCCTATAATGGCCATACCAACGCCATAAACTACAAAGGCGAGCCTATGTTGCCCACTGAAGAGCGCGCCGGTGTGCGGTCAGTAGAGATTGACCTGAAAGCGCTACAGGATTTCCGCCAAAAATTTCCGGCGTATAAAGATGGCGATCGATTTAGTTTGGAGAGATAAGATGTGCACAGAAATTATTCACAATACCAGGCAAAGGAATGCTTCCAAAAGTCTTCAACCCCACACCGCCGGTTTGCCGCTTTTCACTCCACGGGCCGTGGGGCCGCGTCATGTCACTCCGAAACTGACGAAACACCCGCGCAAGGCCACGCTAAACAGCCAAAGGTGTTTCGAAGGTTTCTCCGGACAAGACTGGATAGAGGCTCTTGCATG
>CAZQVB010000014.1:72881-112771 GCA_964596645.1 uncultured Roseivirgaceae bacterium | reverse complement strand
CATCTGCCGCCGTGTATGTCACGGTGGTGCTGCCAATTGGGAACTCGTCGCCGGAGGTGTGGCTCGAAGTAAATGAGGTGACCAGAATGTTGTCAGTGGCTGTGGGGGCTGTCCAGGTAACGGTTGCCGTATTCTTGCCGGCGTCTGTGGATTGATTGACGTTGCCTGGGCAGTTTTGAATTGTCGGATCTACATTATCGATGGGCACATCGGGCAATGAACAAGGATAGCTGGGGCAACAGCCACTTTCAGTGATGGTACATCCAAATATGTTGCCTCCGTCATTCTTAAGTTCATTGCCTATTTGAATAGTACCCGTGCCATTGATCGTCGATTTGTTGAGGAGCATGTCACCAATATCGAGCAGCCCATCGATGGTAATATTGGCACTGGCATCATCAAATTTAACCTCGCCTGCCCAGTCAATTTCACCTCCCAACTCTACATTGAGCGTACCATCCAATACTTTGATTTCTTTGGATGACGTGCTGCGAATAATTCCGCCAGTTTTAACAGTAATCTTGCCGCCCTCTTTCACTTCTATATCAGCATTCTGAATCACCAGCGTGCCATAAACAATAATATGTGCACCTGACAGTGCTTTAAAATTGTTGGTCAGCGTAAAAGTGACTCCCGCGTTGATGGTAAGCGTGTGATTGACTTCCAGGCCGTCGAGGGTACTGTTGTGGGCAAGCGTAGTATTTCGGATTGTTTTGCCTCCACTGGCGGCCGCTCCTGCCGTCCAATGTCCGCCATTCTCCCAGTTGGGGTTTGCTCTGTTGGAAACAGTTTGAGCACTTACAGCCACAGCCACAGCCAGCATCAAGCCCAAAGTGGCCCATAGCCGCAGTGCCCAGGGGCCACTGCCAGAAATGAAGTAGAGGGGGCTGGTCGTTGTTTCCTTCACTCGTTGATCAGCAAAATTGCTCGTTTGAAAAAATGAATATCGTCTTTGGTGCATGCACACATTTAAAAGTTCAAGATCGTCTGCTTGCCGAATATGTATATTCCAATCAAGCAAGTGTAGTGACCGCTCCAACCGCTCTATTCGGCAACGAATGTACATTCAAAATTAAAATTAATGCCTTTATGCCCTCACGTGCAACCTGGAATGAAGCAGGATGATGTACCGGAAATAGAAGCGACAAACCGGGTGATTCCCTACTTTTGTTGCGACCATCAACGACATCATGGCTACTAACCGACAGCTCTTTCTTAAACATATGGCGCAGACCAGCGACTTCCCGATGCTGGTAGAGGTAGAGCGGGCAGAAAACATCTATTTGTACAGTCCGGAGGGCAAGCGCTACATCGACCTCATCAGCGGCATTTCTGTAAGTACGCTGGGCCATGGCCATCCGGAGGTGGTAGCGGCCATCACATCGCAGGCCGGCAAGTACTTGCACACAATGGTATATGGAGAGTTTGTACAATCACCACAGGTAGCACTCGCACAAGTATTGTCCCAATCCACAGGGCATGCGCTGGATTCTGTATTTTTTGTAAACTCCGGCAGCGAGGCCATCGAAGGGGCGATGAAACTGGCACGCCGGTACACGGGGAAAACGGAAATCATATCCTGCGCCCGGGCCTATCATGGCGCCACTACCGGAGCGTTGGCCCTTGGCAGCAATGAGGCTTGGAAAATGCCCTTCAGGCCGCTCATGCCCGATGTCAGGCACATACAATTTGGCCATCTTGCTGATCTGGAAAACATCAGCAGCCGTACAGCAGCCGTGTTTATAGAGCCTGTGCAGGGCGAGGCCGGCGTACGCACTGCACCACCGGCCTATTTCCAACAACTGAAAGAACGCTGCCAGCAAACAGGAACCCTGCTGGTGTTTGACGAGATCCAGACCGGACTTGGCCGTACCGGATCTTTCTGGGCGTATGAGGCTATGGGTGTGCTGCCCGATATACTGGTGAGTGCCAAAGCCCTGGGTGGCGGCTTGCCACTGGGCGCTTTCATGGCGCGGCGTGAGATCATGCAGGTGTTGAAAAACCAGCCTGTGCTGGGCCATATTAGCACCTTTGGCGGCAATCCGCTCAGTACTGCTGCGGCGCTGGCCACCATTTCCGTGCTGAATCGCGATGGACTGCCTGGGCAGGCAGAGGAGAAAGGCAGGCTGTTTGTGCGGCATTTAGTGCACCCGGCCATCAAGGAGGTAAGGCAGAAAGGCCTGCTGCTTGCTGTCGAGTTTGAATCGTTTGATTTGCTGCTGAAGATTATACACGCCGCTGTAGCAAAAGGCCTCATCACCGATTGGTTTTTGTACTGCGACAACAGCCTGCGCATAGCGCCCCCGCTGATCATTACCGAAGGGCAGATAGCAGAAGCATGTGCGCTGCTGTTGGAGGCCATTGATGAAACGGTGTAGGTTGATGGGCACAACTTTTCAATAGCGCTGCCTATATTTGCCGCTTATTTTGCTATAAGCCGCTGCACACCTGGCAACAGTACCGGGTGGCAGGCTACATGATCATTTTAACACAGATATCCACATGAACTTTATAGAAGAATTGCGATGGCGCGGGATGGTGCACGACATTATGCCCGGCACAGACGAACAGCTGGAAAGAGAAATGACTGCCGGATACATCGGCTTCGACCCCACCGCCGACTCGCTCCACATTGGCAACCTGGTGCAGATCATGACGCTGCTGCACTTCCAGCGCGCAGGCCACAAGCCGGTGGCTCTGGTGGGCGGCGCCACCGGTATGGTGGGCGACCCGTCCGGTAAGTCTGCCGAGCGCAACCTGCTTTCCAAAGAGCTGCTCGAGCACAATCAGGCCTGTGTACGCCGTCAACTGGAAAAATTTCTAGACTTCGACTGCGGCGACAATTCGGCCGAAATGGTCAACAACTTCGACTGGTTCAAAGACTTTCTGTTCCTCGACTTTATTCGCGATGTGGGAAAGAACATCACGATCAACTACATGATGTCTAAAGACAGCGTGCAAAATCGCATGGAAACAGGGTTGTCTTTTACTGAGTTCAGTTATCAGCTTATACAGGGCTACGACTACTATCACCTGTTCAAAAACAAAAGCTGCAAACTCCAAATGGGCGGCTCCGACCAGTGGGGCAACATTGTGACAGGCACTGAGCTCATCAGGCGCATCGACGGCGGCTCGGCCTATGCAGTCACCACACCACTG
The DNA here is from genome assembly GCA_964596645.1 of uncultured Roseivirgaceae bacterium. Classification (GTDB taxonomy): domain Bacteria; phylum Bacteroidota; class Bacteroidia; order Cytophagales; family Cyclobacteriaceae; genus CAVQEK01. The sequence goes on along the minus strand of CAZQVB010000014.1, from coordinate 109,612 downwards.
ATCCGCAAGGCAGACGGCACTAAGTTTGGCAAAACAGAATCGGGCAATGTGTGGCTGGATGCCAGGAAGACGTCGCCGTATAAATTCTATCAGTACTGGATCAATGCTTCAGATGATGATGCCAAAAATTACATTCGCATCTTCACCGTGAAACCGCAGGAAGAAATCAACGCGCTCATCGCGGAGCACGACCAGGCGCCACATCTTCGCACGCTGCAAAAATCACTGGCTGAAGATATAACCACGCGTGTGCACTCCGCTGAGGACTTGCAAAAAGCCATGCAGGCCTCCGATATACTTTTTGGCAAATCGACCACAGAAGCATTGGCAAACCTGGACGAGACTACCCTGCTCGATGTATTCGAAGGCGTGCCCCGCATCACCATAGCGCTCCAGGCATTGCAGACGACACCCAACGTGGTGGACCTGCTGTCGGAGACCACCAATGGCGCAATCTTTCCCTCCAAGGGCGAAGCCAGACGCACCATACAGGGCGGCGGGGTAAGCATCAACAAAGAAAAAATAGTGTCGATGGAAGAAATGCCCGCATACACACTGCTTCAAGACAAGTATCTGCTGGTACAGCGCGGCAAGAAAAACTACTACCTGGTGGAAGTGGTGAACTAAGCGCTGAAGACAACAATACACATGATGCGAATAGTGTGGACGCTAAAGCGATCGTGTCGCTGCTTCTGGATGGGTGTGTTGCGTCAATTGAACAATTGAACAGTTGATCATGCTGACCCCTATCAAAGCCACATTAAAAACAGCCGACAGAAATATGTCTTGCCCGCACTAAATCTGCGAAAATTCAAAAGGCGATAAGATGATGTCGGAAATATTGGACACCGTGTCTTTGTATTGTTCATCGCCGCTGAGCTTTTTCCAGTCGGGGTGGTTCCTGAATTCATCCCAGTGCTTGTCGCGCTCGGTCATGTTTTCGAACACGAGCATATAGGTGAGATTGGGCATAAGCGGGCCCGCCAGCGCCTCGCCAAAAAATACCGGCTCCAGGCCTGTCTTTTTGAAAATGGCGATCTCTCCACCTTCATTGAACATGTCTATCTTCTTCTGCCCGGCCACAAAGCTGTGGCTCTGGTATATGCGGAATTCGAAAATCCTGTCTTTGCCCTGCAGCGATGCCGGTGGCTGCACCTGTGGCATACCGCTAAATGCCTTGTACAACATGGTTTCCTTGTGTGTGTATGCAGGGTCGGCAAGGGTGGCTTTCAGCACATCTTGCGCTGCATCTACAAATACGGCGTCATCCATGAGCCGGTGCTGGTAGTTGAGAAAAGACGCCATGTCGGCATGTGGATGCAATGCGTAAAGGGTAGGTTTATTCATGCCATAGCGCACAGAAAACACTCCAACATTATCGACCCCGATGCGATTGAGGGCGGGAATTAAGGCATTTTTATAGTAATCCCGCACACGGTTTTTGCCGGCGCCAAGTGGCAACTGGTATTTGATCAATTCAATGATCTGTTGCTGATCAGCCTTTCCGGCCGACGGCTTGGAGGAGAAGTTCATAAGCGGCAAAGCGCCCAGTGGAAGCAATCCGTTCAAAAAGTTTCTTCTTTTCATTATATCAGGTATAAGTGTATGATGACGCAGGTCAGCGCCTGGCAGGCCAAAAGATAGTGGATCGCTGCTAATGATAAAAAAGAAATATAATGAATGTGTCCTTTGCGGCTACAGATGGCACACCGCCTGCAGCACGTGGGCTTCACCCTGCGCTGCCTCCTCGAAAAAGCGCAGATCATCTGCCCAATATTGCCCCTGCTCGTTGGTGGCCTTGAAGTGAATGCCGGCGCAGATGGCGTCATATATATGCTGATGCGGCAAGCCCAGCTTCTGTGCCGCTTTGAGTGGCGCCACAAGCCTGTCGTTGGGCCCCAACTTGCGATACAGGTCGCAGCCCACCCGGAAGACAGTGTCGCCGAGGGCACGATTTTGAAAGCGCTGCAGCAGATCATCGATATGTGCGGTGAGATGATCCTTTGAAAATTCGTCGGGATAAAGGGCCAGCAACACATCGGCAGATTGCTGCATGGCAAGCTGCGTGCGCTGGTATACCTCCTGTCTGGCCAGCACTTGGTAGATATACCTGGCTTGTGGTTCATACTGAAAACCGAAGTAGGCCGCCGCAGCATGGCCAAGGTTGTGAATGAACAACTTGCGGTCGACCCAGGCTTTTATATTGTTTTTTGGGGCAAGTGCCGGCACATCGGGTATCGGATTTTTAAAACCCGGCCTCGAAACGATCAAGCTGTTGTACGGCTCAGCAAAAACTTGCAGCGCGTCTTCCTCCATATCTTGCTGCGACATAAGGGGCACCATCTTGCCAATGCTGGTCTCCACCAGTCCAAGCCACGCATCAAGCGGAAAATCCGGAGGCAGGTGTTTGGCTATTTCCGACTTCAGAAATACATCAGCATTGCGCATATTTTCTGCTATGATCACGTCCAGTGGCGATGTAGCCTGCGCATGCTTTTGTTGTACGGCCTGTGCGAGCAGCGGCACCACGGCCTGAAGCCCCTGCTGCCCCACGCACAGTGCCACCAGAGAAGTATTTTCTAGGGCCTCCACCACCCTGTCGGTATCGGCCAGAAGGATGGCTGCCACCGGGCCTATGTGCAATCGCTCCTCGGCAGCGTCATCTTTTATCACCACGGTATAGGCACGCCGGGCGTTCAGCATATCGACCAGTGGTTGGTAAACATCAACAAATGTGACGGCAAAACCGGCTTTGGAGAATACCTGTCCGATGAATGAGCGACCAATTTTTCCTGCTCCGAAAATCACGATGTTTTTGTTGCTCATGTTCTGTCAAAAAAAAGTTGCTCTTGTAGTTTGTAATCGTTCAGGTAATCTTCAATCTTCCTCTTTTTTTCACCGGTGGACCGCTCATAATAGGTGCCCCCGTGATAGAAACAGGCAAAACCACCGGCGGCTATACCGCAGCAGACCGCTTCAACCAAATTAATTTTTCCTTTTTCCTCTCCCATCATCTGTGTAGCGACAGCAGCAATAATGCCCCCTGCAAAGTTGTCGCCGCAGCCGGTGGTGTCGCCCTGGGCAGCCAAGCCGGCTTTGATCTCGCGGCCTACCCGTGCCGAAACCGGCAAGGTGCTGAGGGACACACGGTCGAATGAGCCTCCACCGGCCCAGTAGGTGACCGGTTGCGCATCGTGTGTGATGACAAATGCCCCAACTCCTGATGATTGAAAAAATTCGAATGCCTGGCCGGCATCGCTCAATCCGCTCAGCCGCAACGCCTCTTCATGGTCGGCTATGAGCAGGTCGATGTGGCCGTATGACTGAGACGCATCGCCAAGTGGCCAGGCCTGGTCGGGGTTCTTTTTCTCATTGAGAAAATCGTAGACAGTATTGACCACCGTAAATGCTCCTGTCTGCTTCGCCTTTTGCAGAATATCGTGCAGCCGCTCGTGCAGGTGAGGCACCAGCGCTGTGCCACCCAAAGCGATCATGTGCGCCTGATAAAATTCATCGGTCAGGTCTTCAAAGCGCATATCCCAGGCAGCCCCGATGTTGTTGATAAATATCCGCTCACCATTTCCATGGTTATATTCAGGGTCTATGAGCACATCGGTGAAGGGGGTGTAGCGATCGCTGCGTTTCACGGCAGACAGGCCGACCGGAGTACGTGCTACTTGTTGCCGGAAATAAGTACCCGCCTGGTCGCCGGTGTGGCAACCGAAATAATTGACAGCCACCGGCAAGTGCGCCAACATTTGGGCGGCATGGATGAGCGACACGATCGATGGTCCGCCAATATTTTGCGTAGCCGTGATCTGCGCATCGATCAGTCCTTCTCTTGCTTTGCTGTACGGAGTATTCAAGTATTTTTCCAGTTCCTCAGTAAAAACAAGCTTGCCCGGCGACAAACCGCCATCGCCAGCGCGTGCAGATAAAAAAGGCTGAAAGGACGGTGAGTGAAAAGAAACGGGCTTATACAGATGGTCTACCAGTGCACATCCGGCGCCGTTGATCACAAAATGCTGCGACATGGCTAAAGGAATTTTTGATAGTCGGACACCAACAAATGCATGGGCGGCACATCTTCTTCAATTTCCGGAAAACGGCCCACGGGCGCATGAAATCGATTGTCGTTCGCATCGTCATTTACAGCGCTCACTTCGCCCACCAGCACCTTGCCTTTGCCCGGCTCGCCATAAAAGCGGTGGTACACGTACGGCTGCAGGCATATGCTCTCGCCAGGCCGAAGCACCACCGTGCCGCCTGCCGCAATGCGCTTTTCTACGCCGTCTGTTTTAAAAACAACCTCGGTATCGGCCAGTGACTCTTCTGAGGTGGCATTGTAGAGCTCCAGCACCAGATTACCCCCACCGCGGTTGATGATGTCCTCCATTTTGTGCCAATGAAAATGAAGGGGTGTCTCCTGATTTTCTTCCACCACCATTATCTTTTCCGCATAGGGCTTGTGGTCTACGCCCAGCTTGCCATTTCTGAGTGTGAATAGTAAAAGCCCGCGCTTATAAAAATCACCGGAGCCGAAGTCTGTCACGTCCCAACCCAGCAGGTTGTCGGTCACTTCGCTGTAGTCAACTTTGCTGCGCCGCCAATCATCGGCAAACCACTTTGCCCAGGGCGGCAAAAAAAAATGACAACTAGTCATAAATTCCTTTCCTTCTTTCAAAATCGCATTTACTTCACTTCGCTTCATATTCTTTGTCGGGGGTATAGCTTAGATTTGTTTAAATATTGATGGCATACAATTTTAAGCATTAAATCAATGAAACAGGGCGCCGGCATATTGTTGATACACAAAGAGAACAAACAGCTGAAAGTTCTTTTGGCCAAACGCCAGGAAAAACAAGGCCTCTTCTCCGGCCTTTGGGGAGTGCCCGGCGATGCGCTGAGCAAGCAACTGGACAACCTGCAATACCACGCATGCGCAGTGCGTGCCTTGCGGCAGATCATCAATATCGATATCCGAGACCTGCTCAACGATGGCTCGGCGAAAGAAATAGGGCACTCCACATTCAAAATACCTTTTTTGATGAAGTTCGAAACCTGGGTGGTGGCCGTGCAAAGCATGTCGTTCATTGATCAGTACCCGCGCTTGGTCAAAGACTACAACGACTTTGGCTGGTTTTCCACCGACGCACTGCCAGCACAGGTACACGTGGGTGTACACTATACGCTGGGCGTGATCAACGCCGAAAAAATAGCAGCACAAGAAGCTCCTTTACTCTAAAGTACTGCTGCTAAAAGTCACCCTGTGCGGCAAATTTCTCCTATTCGCGCTCAGCGAGTTGATCAGGGCCGGCCACCAGATTGCTTTTATGCTCCTGCACCACCTGTGCAATCTCTTCCAGCACCTCAGGATGCTGATCCGCCACGTCGAAATTTTCAGATGGGTCTACGCTCACGTTGTACAGCTGTGGTGTATCTAGCTCCGTCTTTTTCTCGAACATGCCATACGCGCCTTCTACCACATAGTGTGCTTTGTAGTCGCCCAGCCGTGCTGCATACACGGTACTGCCCCGGTAAAATAGCAGTTGATCCCGCGGGCTCTCTTCACCACGCAGCAGTGTGCCCGACAGGTCTACCCCATCAATGATGCGATCGTCGGGCAGTGGCACGCCGGCAAGGTGGCTAAAGGTGGTGAACAGGTCCATGGTGCAGCCCATATCGGTAACAAGCGCTGGCGATATTTTGCCCGGCCACCAGAATATACCCGGCACGCGCATGCCACCTTCCCAGGTGGAGCCTTTGCCGGCGCGCAGCAAGCCGGAAGAGCCGCCGTGGGTTCTGAACGAAAGCCAGGGGCCATTGTCTGAGGTGAACACGACCAGTGTGTTTTCGGCCAATCCGCTGTCTTTCAGCATCTGCAGCAGGTCGCCTATTCCGCTGTCAATCTCTTCTACCACATCGCCATACAGGCCGCGCTTGCTCTTCTTGCTAAATTCCGGTGAGGCAAACAGCGGGATGTGTGGCAGATTATGGGCCAGGTATACGAAAAAAGGCCCTTCCTTATGTTCTCTAATGAACTGCATGGCCTCCTCGGTATAGCGCTTGGTGATGGTGTGCTGCTCGGCCGGGCGCTCTATGATTTCGGTATTGCGCATGAGCGGCACGTTGTAGTACTCAGTTGGTATAGTATCGGCGAAGTCCCAGTACTTCTTGCCGCCCACAAAGTCCATGTCGTTGCTGTAGGGGATGCCGTAGTAGTAGTCGAAGCCGTTGTTGGTGGGCAGGTACTGCTCGCGGTGGCCGAGGTGCCACTTGCCGATGGCAGCGGTAGCATAGCCCGCCTTTTTCAGTTGCTCGGCCAGGGTGATTTCATCGGCAGGCAGGCCCTTTACGGAGTTGGGAAAAAGCACACGTTGTACATCGCTCGTCATACCGCTGCGAATGGGGTAGCGGCCCGTAAGCAATGCCGCCCTGCTGGGCGTACACACACTGGCGGCCACATAGTAGTTGGTCCATTTTTGCCCCTCTGCCGACATGCGGTCTATATTGGGTGTTCTGATGGTCGGGTGGCCATACGTGCCAAGATCGCCATAGCCGAGGTCGTCGCAAAATACCACCACGAAGTTGGGCAACGTGTTGGATGATGCTTCTGCTTGTTCGTCTGGCTTTTCGGCTGTATTGCACGCCGACACGCCGGCATACAAGAGGGAGATAAAAAGGTAAAAATGAAAGTGTCTCATAACGGGTGGTTTTGAATTATCTTAAAAAATGGCAAGATCGTGAACACAAATTAAAATTCCACACCCGTCGGTGCCCGCATCCACATACTGCGGGGCTGCACTTTTTTTTTCATCTTTAGGGCTGCAAAGCCAATGCGGCCTGGGCTGCGGCAAATTCACTCAGATAACATTGATTTATGTTTACAAAATCGACATCGAATCACGACGGCTATCACCACCTCACCTACAGTGATGGCAAGGTGGCCATGACCATCATCCCCGGCCTGGGCGCCAACATCAGCAGCCTTACACTGCACAATGGACAAAAAGCCATGCAGGTGCTCGACGGGCTGCAAGATGACGAATACCCTGAAAACCGGTGGTTTAAAAGCACTTTTCTGTTTCCATTCCCCAACCGCATACGCGATGGCAAATACGCCTATGATGGCCAGGAACACCAATTGCCGATCAATGAACCGGGCAATAACAATGCTATACACGGCCACTTGTACAACCGCCCTTTCGAGCTTGTCTCTGACGAATGTGGGGAGCACGATGTACACCTCACGCTGTACCATGCCTACGATGGCGGATACCCGGGCTACCCTTTCCCTTTCGATGTACACCTGAAGATGGTGCTTTCTGCTGTAGAAGGGCTGCAGGTATCCATATTGGTGACCAATCGCGGCACCCGAACGATGCCACTCGGCTTTGGGTGGCATCCGTACTTTGCGTTTGGGCATGGCGTAGATCAGCTCCGGCTACAACTGCCACCCTGCGAAGAGATCGTATGCGACGGGCGCAACCTGCCAACCGGTGTTGAGCGCCCATTCAGCCACTTCAGCAGTCTGGCGCCCGTGGGCAATGTACAACTCGACGCCTGCCTGCACATCACAGCACCCGGGCCTCAGGCATCTGCCCGTGTGTACTCTGAATTAGAAAATTTTGGATTGAACATTTGGCAGCAGACCGGCCAACAGCAATTTGACTATCTGCAGATATTTACGCCTCCCGGTCGCACGTCGCTGGCCCTGGAGCCGGTAACTTGCGGCATCGACGCCTTCAACAATGGCCTGGGCCTGATACATCTGCCCGCCGGTGAAGCCACCGAAGCCACTTTTGGCGTACAAGCTGTGCCAGATGCTGAGCAATAATTGGTATGGTGCGCTATGATTGGAAGCTTTAATTTATAAATTCGCAGCGCTGGTTTTTCAGCCTGCGTGGTATACCAGCCAGCGGCATACGCACACTTTTTATTTTGAGGGAGCCGGTCGCGACAATCTTAGAGCAGGGTGAAACAGAACATGAATAGATGGTGCTCAGGAGAGTGGTGTGGCACAATGTGTAGCTGAGCCGGCCTCCTGCTTCACCGCAGAAAGCAAAAGACATCCAGATGGAATTATCTACACTCGATTTTGTCATTTTTGGCGCCTACTGCCTCATCATTGTCGCCATAGGCCTGTATGTTTCCAGAGAGAAAAAGGGGCACGTCAAAGATTCAAAAGATTACTTTCTTGCCAGCAAGTCGCTGCCATGGTGGGCCATCGGCGCCTCGCTGATAGCGGCCAACATTTCTGCAGAGCAATTTATTGGCATGTCGGGCTCTGGCTTTGCTATAGGCCTGGCCATCGCCTCGTATGAGTGGATGGCGGCCATTACCCTGCTCATCGTGGGCAAGTACTTTCTGCCCATTTTTATAGAGAAAAAGCTGTATACCATACCGGAATTTCTGGAGCAACGCTACAGCACCAACCTCAAATCCATTCTCGCCATATTCTGGATTGCACTGTTCATCTTTGTAAACCTCACCTCGGTGCTCTACCTGGGCAGCAAAGCCCTCGACACCATCGTCGGCCAGGGCGACGGCTCGCTCATTGTGCCCAGCATCATCGGGCTGGCGCTATTTGCTGCGGCATACTCGCTGTGGGGCGGGTTGAAAGCCGTAGCCTGGACGGACGTGGTACAGGTGGTGGTGCTGGTGGTAGGCGGCCTCATTACCACCTTTATTGCGCTCAGCCACATATCGCCCGATGGCGGCATCTTCTCCGGACTGGAACTGCTCTTCGATCGCATACCGGAAAAATTTTCAATGATCCTTGACAAAGGTGAAATCATCACGCCCAATGGCGACGACGCCTGGTGGGACCTGCCCGGGCTCTCTGTGCTCATCGGCGGACTATGGATCGCCAACCTGTACTACTGGGGTTTCAACCAGTACATCATTCAGCGTACACTGGCGGCCAAAAGCCTCAAGGAGTCGCAGCGGGGTATTGTATTTGCCGCAGCACTCAAGCTCATCATACCGCTCATTGTGGTGATCCCCGGCATGATCGCCTACTTCCTGAATGCCGGCCCTGAGGGCAACATCGTAGAAGCTACCGTAGATCCTTCGTTCATCAACAGTGCCGGCAATATCGACAACGACCAGGCCTTCCCATGGCTCATCGACCGGTTTATCCCCATTGGCATGAAGGGCTTGGTATTGGCCGCACTCACCGCCGCCATCGTTTCTTCTCTGGCTTCCATGCTCAACAGCACTGCCACCATATTCACCATGGACATATACAAGCCGCTCATCAATCCGGGAGTTTCGGAGTCGGGCACGGTACGGGTAGGCCGCATTACAGCCACCGCAGCGCTCGTGGTCGCCTGTTTTATAGCCCCACTGCTGGGAGGCATCAAGCAGGCTTTTCAATACATACAGGAATATACGGGGTTGGTGAGCCCTGGCATTCTGGCCATATTCATGCTTGGCTTGTTCTGGAAGAAAACGACCAACAAAGGCGCTATTTGGGGGGCATTGGCTTCCATTCCCATCGCCATGTACCTGAAGGTCGGCAGCAAGGGCTGGGTCGATCCGGATAGCGCGCTCTCGGTGCTGTTTCCCCGCATGCCATTTATGAATCAGATGGGCATCACCTTCATACTTACCGTCATCATCATCATGCTGGTGAGCTATAGCGAAAACAAGGGTGTGAATGACCCCAAAGGCATTGACCTGAGTAAAAAGCTTTTTGCCACAGGCCCGGCATTTAATATTGGTGCCTTCGCCATACTCATTGTACTGGCCGTGCTTTATGCGGTATTTTGGTAAAATATATAAGAGCTGGGCATGCTGATCATGCATGCGATATTTAATGAAATCGAAACGACATGCTTGCGGAAGAGATAAAAAAAAGCTTCGTAACAACTTTTAAAAAAACACCGCTTCTGGTGCGGTCGCCTGGCCGCGTAAACCTGATCGGAGAGCACACGGACTACAACAATGGCTTTGTGCTGCCGGCAGCCATCGACAAGCAAATCATAGTAGCCATCAGCACCAACTACGGCAACACCTGCCGGGTGCTGAGCCACGATCTGAACGAATCGCATGAGTTTGACATTAATGACCTGAAAAAATCAGGCAAGGGCTGGCCCGACTACATCATGGGCGTGGTGGAAGAATTTAAAAAAATGCAACTGGAGGTGAAAGGCTTCGACTGTGTGTTTGGCGGTGACATACCGCTGGGCGCCGGCCTGTCGTCTTCGGCGGCATTGGAGTGTGCCTTTGCCTTTGCGCTGAATGTGCTTCACGATCATAAGCTGAGCAAAATGGCACTGGCCCAACTTGGCCAACGCGCCGAGAATGAGTTTGTAGGTGTGAAATGCGGCATCATGGATCAGTTTGCCAGTGTACACGGCAAGGCGGCCCATGTGATCAGGCTGGACTGCCGCGACCTCACGTTTGAATATTTTCCATTCGACATGGCCCACTATCGCCTGGTGCTGTGCGACACCCAGGTGAAGCACTCCCTGGCCTCGTCGGAGTACAACACCAGAAGGCAGGAATGTGAAGCCGGTGTGCGGGTCATTCAACAGAAAAACCCGGATGTACACTCCTTGCGCGATGCAACGCTGGCCATGCTCGATGACGTGAAAAAGGACCTGGCCCCTGTGGTGTACCAACGCTGCCGCTACGTGATAGAAGAAAACGCGCGCGTGACAGAAGCCTGTGAACGATTGCAGGCTGGTGACCTCACCGCGTTTGGCCGGTTGATGTACCACTCGCACGAGGGGCTGAGCAGGCAGTATGAAGTAAGCTGCAAAGAGCTGGATTTTCTGGTGGAGCAGACCCACAACCTGGACTATGTGCCGGGTGCCCGTATGATGGGCGGTGGCTTTGGAGGCTGTACCATCAATCTGGTGCAGATAGACAAGCTGCAGGACTTCACCCGGCACATGACGGAAGCGTACAGCAGAGATTTGGGAAAAGAACTGAAAACGTATACGGTGAAAATAGAAAATGGCACCAGCAAGATGTAGCACAAAAGCATCGCCTGTTTTCAATGATCTCTACCATATCGCACCCGCATAAATACGTAGATTGCACACACAAATTTTTCAAATGATCTTACCAAAATGATGCTGATAGGATACGACCTCGGAAGCTCCTCCATCAAAGCTTCACTCCTCAATGCCGACACCGGCACCGTGGTGGCTTCTGCCACCTACCCAAAACAGGAAATGAAGATGATTTCCAAAAAAAGAGGATGGGCGGAGCAAGACCCCGAAATATGGTGGAGCAACATAAAAAACGCCACCACCGAAATGATGGCCGCTACCGGCATCAAGAAAGAGGATATAAAAGCCATCGGCATATCCTACCAGATGCACGGGCTGGTGCTGGTGGATAAAGACAAGAAATCGTTGCGCCCATCCATCATATGGTGCGACAGCCGCGCGGTGGAGATCGGCCGCAAAGCCTTTCACGACATTGGCGACGACTATTGCCTGAGCAACCTGCTGAACTCACCGGGCAACTTCACCGCCTCCAAGCTGAAATGGGTAAAAGACAACGAGCCCGAGCTGTATGAGAAAATACACAAAATAATGCTCCCCGGCGACTACATCGCCATGCGGCTCACGGGCGAGGTCAACACCACCGCCTCGGGCATGTCGGAAGGCATATTGTGGAACTTCAAACAAAAAAATGTAGACAGCAAGCTGCTGGAATACTACGGCTTTTCGCCATCGCTGCTGCCCGATCGTGTGGATACTTTCTCGCATCAGGGCAGCCTTACGGCAGAGGCTGCAACGGCGCTTGGCCTCAAAGAAGGTACGCCCGTCACCTATCGCGCCGGCGATCAGCCCAACAATGCCTTTTCGCTCAATGTGCTGAACCCTGGTGAGGTGGCCGCCACCGCCGGTACCTCCGGCGTGGTGTACGGCATCATCGACAAGCCCGCCTACGACAGGCTCTCGCGGGTGAACACCTTTGTGCACGTAAACTACAGCGACAAGCAGGAACGCTATGGCGTACTGCTCTGCGTAAACGGCACCGGCATACTCAACAGCTGGCTGAGGCAAAACATTGGCGACGGCACGCTCGACTACAACGAAATGAACGAGCTTGCATCGCAGGCGCCCATCGGTGCCGATGGTTTGTCATTTTTGCCTTTTGGTAATGGTGCAGAGCGCATCATGGAAAACAGGAACATCGGCGCACAACTGCACGGGCTCAACTTCAACCGGCACGACCAACGCCACCTGCTGCGTGCCGGCCAGGAGGGTATCGTCTTCGCCTTGAACTACGGCTTCAACATAATGAAGGAAATGGGCTTGGAAATACGCACCATTCGTGCGGGCTATGCCAATATGTTTTTGAGCCCCATCTTCAGGGAGGCCTTCTGCAACCTCACCGGCGCCATAGTGGAGCTTTACAACACAGACGGTGCAGCCGGTGCTGCCCGCGGCGCAGGCGTGGGTGCCGGCATTTATGCCAATTTTGACGAAGCCTTTCAGGGACTCAAGTCGCTGGATATGCTTACCCCTAACCCCACCCTGCTGGGCGCCTACGACGACGCATATGGCAACTGGCTGAATGCCCTTGAAAAGTAGAGAATAAACGTAATTTTAGTATCCATCATAATCTTACCAATACAAAAATGAGCAAGACTTTTTTCCCCAACATCGAGAAGATCAAATATGAAGGCCGTGAATCGACCAACCACTTCGCTTTCAAATACTATGACGAAAACAAGAAGGTGGCCGGCAAATCGATGAAAGAATACTTTCGCTTTGCTGTGGCATACTGGCACTCCTTCTGCAACACCGGCGCCGACCCTTTCGGCCCGGGTACACAGGTATATCCATGGAACGAATCGACCGATGCCGTACAGCGCGCCAAAGACAAAATGGACGGCGCCTTTGAGTTTATCACCAAAATCGGCATCCCCTTCTACTGCTTTCACGACATAGATCTGGTAGATGAAGGAAGCAGCATACAAGAAACGGAGCGTCGGCTGCAGACCATTGTAGACTATGCAAAGGAAAAGCAGAAAGAGACCGGCGTGAAACTATTGTGGGGCACAGCCAATGTGTTTTCCAATCCGCGCTACATGAACGGCGCCTCTACCAATCCGGACTTTGCCGCAGTGGCCTGGGCGGGCACTCAGGTAAAAAATGCCATAGACGCTACCGTAGCGCTGGGTGGCGAAAACTACGTGTTTTGGGGCGGCCGCGAAGGCTATATGACCCTGCTGAACACCGACATGAAGCGTGAGCGCGAGCACCTGGGCCGCTTCCTGAACATGGCCCGCGACTACGGTCGCAAAAACGGCTTTAAAGGCACCTTCCTGATAGAGCCAAAACCCATGGAGCCCACCAAACATCAGTATGACTTCGACAGCGCCACCGTCATCGGCTTCTTGAGGGAGTTTGGCCTGGAGCAAGATTTCAAATTGAACATTGAAGTAAACCACGCAACACTGGCCGGCCACACCTTCCAACACGAGCTGCAGGTAGCGGCTGACGCCGGAATGCTGGGCAGCATCGACGCCAACCGAGGCGACTATCAGAACGGGTGGGACACCGATCAGTTTCCCATCAACTTGTTTGAACTCACCGAGGCTATGTTGGTAGTACTGGAAGCCGGCGGCTTCGGCAGCGGCGGCGTAAACTTTGACGCGAAAATCCGCCGAAACTCCACCGATCCGGAAGATCTGTTCTTGGCGCACATAGGCGGCATGGATGCCTTCGCGCGCGCGCTGCTCATCGCCAACGACGTGCTGGAAAAATCTGACTACAAGAAAATGCGCAAAGACCGATACGCTTCTTTTGACAGCGGAAAAGGCAAAGATTTCGAAACCGGAAAGCTAAGCCTCGACGACCTGCGCAGCTATGCGCTGGAGCAAGGCGAGCCCAAGCGGATCAGCGGCAAACAAGAGCTGTTTGAAAACATCATCAATCAGTATATTTAAGCATTCATTTGCCATTAATCACCTAAAAAAACCTCACAGAGCATCACCATCTGTGAGGTTTTTCTTCAAAAAAGGACATGCCAAAAGCAACAGAACCCATCGGTATTTTCGACAGTGGCATAGGCGGCATGACGGTGGCGCGGGCCGTGAAAAATCTGTTGCCCGAGGAGCAGATCATCTATTTTGGCGATACGGCTCACCTGCCCTATGGCGACAAGTCCACGGCGGCCATTCAGGCCTATTCCATAAAAATTTGCGACATATTACTACACGCGCATTGCAAGGTGATACTCATCGCCTGCAACTCCGCCAGCGCAGCGGCCTACGAACTGGTACGCGAATATGTGGGCTCCAAGGCCAAGGTGTTCAACGTGATAGAGCCCGTGGTGAATTACATCAGAGAAACGTACGCTGAAGCACGTATAGGCCTCATTGGCACTAAGCAAACGGTAGGTTCGAATGTGTACAGAAAAAAAATTGATCAGCTACAGAACAACATTGACCTTGCCTCACTCGCCACACCCCTGCTGGTGCCCATGATAGAAGAGGGCTACATACACGGCAAAATAAGTCAGGAGATTATCACAGAATATCTGAACCACGAGAGCCTTCAAAACATACGGGCGCTCATATTGGGTTGTACACATTATCCGCTCATCAAAACACAGATCGAGGCGCACTATGGTGGTCAGGTACAGGTGCTCGATTCATCGGAAATAGTAGCTGCCAGTCTCCGGGCATATCTTGAGTACAATCTTTTGCTGAACCGACAGAGGCAGGAAAAGGATAAGTTTATGGTCAGCGACTACACCCGTTCGTTCGAAGAACTCACCAAGCTGTTTTTTGGGCATGAGGTGACACTGGAAAAATATCCGCTTTGGGAGTAGATTTACTTGGCGCGTCAACGCTTAATTTTTGTTTAAACCTTTAAAATCACCGCATGAAAAAATTTTCGATAATACCTGCTCTAGCCATCGGCCTGCTGATGGTAGCCTGTTCGGGCACTACCTCCAGGGAAGAACTGTATAAGGAAGTAATGGCCGTGCACGACGAGATAATGCCGCTCACCGGCAAGGTGATGCAAATGAAGAAGTCGGTGAATGAAAAGATAGATTCTTTGCAACAAGCGGGCGGCGAGGAGTACGCGGCTACCATAGGCAAACTGCAGCAAACCGCCACCGAACTCGATGATGCACACGAGGGAATGATGCAATGGATGCGGGAGTTTGACCACGACTTCGATGGCAAAGTGGAAGAAGAAATCATCAACTACCTGCAGTCGAGAAAGGATGCCATACAGACCATCGGTGAGCAATCGCGACTGGCGATAGAAGATGCGCGCGAAATGCTGGCGCAGCAACCGGAATGACATCCTCTGAATAAAATCTGCCGGAGCTTTTATTATGGCCAATTGGTGCCGGGTGTTGCCAAACTGCAAGCCTTCGTTGCGTGCAAAGCAGAGCAGTCTGCCAGGAATTGACTACCAAGCCATTGAGAAGCCCCGGCATTTTTATGCGCAATTTTTTAAAGGTATATTTTACCTTTAAGCCATTGTTGCGGATATTGCTGCCTACTTATAAACCCATCAGTTATGAAATTTTCGTTAAAAATCATCCTTTCCCTGTACTCGGCCGCAGTACTTGGCACTGGTGCATACGCTGCCGAAGTAGAGCTGCGCTCCCCCGACGATCGGGTATCAGTGAAAATTAATGTGGATGAGCGCGTTGAATACGCCATATACATGCAGGGCGAAGAGATCATCGCCCCTTCTACCCTATCCCTAAGGTTTCAAATGTCGCCCCTGCTTGGTACCGACATGGCGCTGGTGTCACAGTCCGAAAAAACGGTAGATGATACCTGGCAACCGGTGTTGAAGCGATTTGAAAAAGTGCGCAACCACTACAATGAGCTCACCCTGAATTTGAAGGAAAAAAGATTTCCGGCACGCGAGCTTCAGCTCATTTTTCGGGCGTATGACGACGGTGTGGCGTTCCGCTATGTAGTCCCTCAGTCTTTTGAACGCTTCATTCCCAACTATCAGAAGATAGACCACATCATACTGGCAGATGAAAAGACCAACTTCAACCTGAGCGACCAAACCGTTGCATGGGCCACCACTTATAATAGCTACGACACCCATCAGGAATCTGAATATCCCCTACGTAAGCTTGCCGAAATAGGCACAGAAGAACTTGTGGGCCTGCCCCTGCTTGTGCGCACAGCAAAAGGCACCTATGCCGCCATCACCGAGGCAGACCTCACCAACTGGGCCGGCATGTACCTTGGCAGTGAAGCAGGCACTAAAGAAGGTGCCGTAACCCTGCAAAGCCGGCTGGCACCACTGCATTCGGGCAGCGGCAAAGTGCGGGTGAAACCGGGTACCCCGTCTCCCTGGCGGGTGGTGATGCTGGGCGAAACGCCGGGAGCACTGGTGGAGTCCGAAATCGTGATGAACCTGAACGACCCCTGCGCCATCGAGGACCCATCCTGGATAGAGCCGGGAATATCGGCCTGGGACCATTGGTGGAGCGGTGAGGTGAAGATGGACACCAACACGCTAAAAGAATATATACAGCTGGCTGCCGACATGGGCTGGGAATACATGATCGTGGACTGGCACTGGTACGGAGACCCGTTCACTAATGAAGGCGAGTGGGGCCCTCGGCCAAACATGGACATAACAACCACCATCAAAGAGGTGGATATGCCGGAAATCCTGCGTTTTGCCAAAGAACGCGATGTGAAAATTGTGCTTTGGCTGCTGTGGAATCATGCCGATGAGCAACTGGATGAGGCCTTTGCCTTGTACGAAAAATGGGGTGTGGCCGGTGTGAAGATCGACTTTATGGCCCGCGACGACCAGGATATGGTAGAGTGGTATCATAAAGTGATCAAAAAGGCGGCTGAACACAAGCTGGTGGTCGATTTTCACGGAGCATACAAACCTACCGGCATACGCCGCACTTACCCCAATCTGGTGACGCGCGAGGGTGTACTCGGCAACGAATACAGCAAATGGTCTTCTCGCATCACACCAGAGCACAACGTTACCCTTCCCTTCACGCGCATGCTGGCCGGGCCGATGGACTATACACCGGGGGGCTTTCTGAACCGCTCAATGGACACTTTCAAAACAGGGGCGCCCGCCACCGTGATGGGTACCCGCAGCCACCAACTGGCCATGTTTGTGATCTACGACAGCCCCTTCACCGTGGCCAGCGACCACCCCAAGCATTATAAAGATCAACCCGGTGTTGAATTTCTAAAGGAAGTGCCTACCGTGTGGGACGATACGAAGGTGCTACAGGGCGAAGTAGGCGAATACATCGTGATGGCCAGAAGAAATGGTGATCGATGGTTTATCGGTTCCATGACCAACAGTGAAGCCCGAACAATCGATATTCCGCTGGATTTCTTAGGCAAAGGAAAGTGGCAAATGAAGAGCTTTTCAGATTCAGATGAGGTTGATGCCGAACAAGTGCACGTTGAAAAAGGACAAGTTTCCAAAGCGGATACGCTTACCATCAACATGAACCCTGGTGGTGGCTATGCGGCTTATCTGGAAACTAAAGAATGACCCGGCGCCACTGCGATTCGCAATCGGATATCAATGGCCATCGCTGGGCAGAATAATGCTGATTTTCGGCACATACATCATAGTGCTGGCCATGGTTATTTCCTTATTTTTGACGAATCACAACATGGCTGGACACCTTGTTTCCCGGCCACTTTTTTATTCCAGATATCAATAGTAAACCCATGAAAAAACGATCATTAATCTCCCTCTTGCTGCTACTTTTCTGCACCCAACTTGCCTTTAGCCAAACCGAAAAGCAGATCAATGTGCTCGTACTGACCAAGACCAAAGGCTTTCGACATGAATCGATCAACAATGGTGTGAAAAGCATTTGGGAGCTGGCACAGAAAAATAAATGGCAGATCACCGCAACTGAAAATTCGGATTTGATCAACAAAGAATTCTTATCTGATGTGGATGTGGTGGTATGGCTCAACACCACCCTCGATGTGCTGAACGATGAGCAACAGGATGCTTTTATACATTTTATGGAATCGGGCAAAGGCTATGTGGGTATACATGCTGCTGCCGATACGGAGTACGACTGGCCCTGGTATGGTGAGATGCTTGGCGGAGCCTGGTTTGCCGGGCACCCAAAAACCCAGGAAGGCACACTAGTGATAGAAGACACCAATCCCCCCGCCATGAAACCGTTGAAGGATAACAACATAGAACGCTGGAGCGTGACGGACGAGTGGTATACATACAAAGCCAATCCACGCAGTAAGGTGAACGTATTGATGTCGCTGGATGAGGCCACTGTAAAAGATAAAGGTGATAATGCCGAAAAACTGATCATGGGCGACCACCCCAGCACCTGGTATCTGGAGATGGACGGTGGCGGCCGGGTATTCTACACCGGCAGGGGTCATACGCCGGAATCGTTTGATGAGCCAATCTTCCGCGATCTGCTCACAGGCGCCATTGAATGGGCCGCCGGAAAACAATAGCTATTGTCCATTCTATGTAAAAATTTGTGCAAACGCACCAGGTAACTAGGCGCCTGGTGCGTTTGCATTTATACCTCAATAAAGGTGCTTATCCCATTGCCCAGCGGCACCTGAACGAAGTGCCCATTCCGGTCTGGTTCAGTCCATATCGCTCCGGCCGACTTTCCTGTTTCACGCTGCTGCACCACGCCACTTACCAATACAAGACAACGCTCCAGCTGCATCTTTCCGGCGCCGGTATTCATCATGTTGGCACCATGACTAATGACTATGACTATGGCCGGGCCAGTTGTGCAATGCGTCGCTTGCTGGGTATTTTTTTTATTAAAAAATGCAGGTTACCTGCCGGTACATGCATCACAAAAAGCCAACTACCTTACCAAATGCGAAGCCCAATGGCAGTTGTTGAAAACCAAATACTCCACATAGAAAAATCAAACAATACCCGGCAGATGGCTGATCTGGATTTCATGATTTCCTTTAGTCAACGCGAGCTGGAAGAAAATGTCACTTTTGGGCTTTACATCGCCGTATTACAAAGCGATTCTGAATTTGAGAAGTACCATCAAAATCCCAATGGTGTTTTCTATTTCAATCTCAGCATGTTCAACCCTTTTTACAATACCGGCTTCATACACTGGTTCGAAAGCAAAACCATACAACCCAACGGATCAACCAAACTTCATTTCCATTTTGAAAAAAGCCTGATGCCCAACGAGCTCAGCGACAACCAAAACAGCTATCGGGCATTCATTTTTGTAGTACCGGAAATAACCTGCGGACAGGCCTATACGGAAAATGTCTGCGTGAATTACCATTAACAACTAGATCCTCCAGACCGTACCGCACGACCTATCCATCAACTGAATAGTCAAAGCGGAAACCCTGCTGCGCCGGATTAACCTCCTGGCCGGCAGGGTTTGGTTTTTTAGTGCAAAAGAGAATAGAACAATCCACTGATAGCCGCTTTCAAAGCAAATAATCGGGAAGGATGTATCGCCGGGTCCAACGCTCTAGGAGGTTAGCATTTCTGTGGTCATTACGGAAAAAAAGCAACCCTCACCTTAAGCACGCTTCACCCCAATTGGTCAGCATACGCAGGGACAAATCATACAAGGAACACGAAAGATATCATACCCACCAACCCACACCAGCCGCCGACATATTCGAGACGCGACAGCACAACGAAAGCTACACGATCTCCCAGGTCTCTGAGCCTGAAATGAGGGCATCGAGATCGGGTTCTGGCTTTCTTTGTTTGGCTGTGGCCAACTGTGCGGTGAGCAGGTCTTCATAGGCAGGGCGCTCCGTGGCAAAGAATACGCCAAACGGCCTTGGGAAAGCATTGACGTTGGTAGGATTGTCGAAAAAGCGAATCAGGATATTGGCTTTGGTCGCATCGTGCTCGTCGTGTATCCACAGATCGTCTTTGGTGTAGGTGTCGCCCAGCTCCACCATTTGCGGCACCAGGCCATCCAGCCGTATGCCCTTGCTTCCATTTTCACCAAAGGTGAGCGGCTGCCCATGCTCCACATAAATGGTGGTATGGGTTTTCGATTCTTTTTCCGTAAAGGCAAAGAAGGCGCCGTCGTTGAAGATGTTGCAGTTCTGATAAATCTCCAGAAAAGAGGTGCCTTTGTGCTGATGCGCCCGCAAGAGCATTTGCTGCAAATGCTTGGGGTCTCTGTCCATAGAGCGGGCCACGTAGGTAGCATCGGCACCCAGTGCAAACGCTGCAGGATTGAACGGATGATCCAGCGAGCCCAGTGGAGTAGATTTGGTGATGGTGTCTTTTCCTGAGGTCGGTGAGTATTGGCCTTTCGTCAGGCCGTAGATTTCATTGTTGAACAACAACACATTGAGGTCGAAATTGCGTCGCAGCAGGTGCGCCATGTGGTTACCGCCGATGGAAAGCCCATCGCCATCGCCGGTAATCACCCAAACGCTAAGCTCGGGCCGGGTGGCTTTGAGACCAGACGCTATGGCAGTGGCCCTGCCGTGAATGCTGTGCATGCCAAACGTATCGAGATAGTACGGAAACCTGCTGGAGCAGCCGATGCCAGACACGAACACGATGTCCTTTTTATCCACACCGAGCTGTGGCAATACGGTTTGCATCTGCTTTAATATGCTGTAATCGCCACACCCGGGGCACCATCGAACTTCCTGGCCCGACGAAAAATCTTTAGAGGTGAGGCCGGCGTGGGTGACCGGCACAGCCGCGGTTGATGTCTTTTTTACCTGTTTCTTTATCGGTTGTCTTACTTTCATGGTCGTGGTGCATTAGTGGTAATACATGATTGGTGAGAGGCCGCTAGTTGGCTTCGTTATAAAGCGCCAGTATCTTCTCCTTCAGCTCATTTTTGGTAATGGGCGTTCCTTTTATCTTATTGTAGCCCACCGCTGGTATCAGAAATCTGTCGCGTATCACCTTGATCAACTGTCCATTGTTGATTTCCGGTATCAGCACTTTATCAAATTGCCTGAGCAATTGCTCCAAATTCAGTGGGAATGGATTGATATAGGTGAGGTGGGCATGCGATACTTCAAAGCCCTCATTGTTCAGTTCGCGTACAGCAGATTTGATGGCCCCAAAGGTAGAACCCCAGCCCAACACGAGCACCTTACCTGATTCGCCACCGGTATCAATGGTTTGAAGCGGTATGTGTTCGGCGATTTGCTGCACTTTAGCCTCACGTATTTTCACCATTTTTTGATGATTTTCCGGATCGTACGACACATTACCTGTCACATCTTCTTTTTCCAGGCCGCCAATGCGGTGTTCGAAGCCTTCCGTACCCGGTACTGCCCAGTTGCGTACGAGCCGTTCGTCGCGGAAGTAAGGGAGGTAGGCCTCACCATCATTTTTTTCCTTTTTTATAGAAACAGTGATGGGCGACAGATCGCAAGCGGCCGGGAATTTCCATGGCTCAGCACCATTGGCGATGTAGCCATCGCTCAGCAATATCACCGGCGTCATATGTTCCAGCGCTATGCGTACGGCTTCATAGGCCACTTGGAAGCAGGAAGCTGGCGTGCTGGCAGAGATCACAGGCATGGGGCATTCGCCATTGCGGCCGTAGAGTGCCTGCAGCAGATCAGCCTGTTCCGTTTTGGTAGGCAAGCCGGTAGAAGGGCCCGCACGCTGTATGTTCACGATCACCAAAGGCAACTCCAGCATCACAGCCAGGCCCATGGCCTCCGCCTTCAAAGCCAGGCCCGGCCCGGATGTACCCGTCACCCCGAGGTGGCCGCCATAGGCTGCACCAATGGAAGAGCAAATGGCAGCGATTTCATCTTCGGCCTGAAAGGTCTTCACATCAAACTCTTTGTGCTTGGCCAGCTCGTGCAGCACATCAGATGCAGGTGTGATGGGATAAGAGCCATAAAAGAGCTGAAGACCTGTTTTGCGGGCTGCAGCTATAAGCCCCAACGCCAGGGCAGGGTTGCCCGTAATGCTGCGGTACCGGCCGGGGGCCATCTTTGCCGGCTTTAGCTTGAACCGCGAGCTGAAAGCCTCGGTGATGTCGCCAAAGTTGTAGCCGGCCTTGAGCGCACGGTAGTTGGCTTCAAACACGGCCTCGTCTCGTTTCTTAAATTTGCGCTCCAAAAAGCTCAGCGTGTTGTCGATCTTCCTGTTGTAGAGCCAGTAGATAAAGCCCAGGACAAACATATTTTTTGACCGGTCCTTGTCGCGCGTACTCATCTCAATATCTGCGAGTGCCTCACGCGTGAGCTTGGTCACATCTATTTTGTACAATTGGTAGCCGAGCAATGCCGATTCGTCATCGAGAGGGTTGGCGT
Organism: uncultured Roseivirgaceae bacterium; assembly: GCA_964596645.1. Taxonomy (GTDB): domain Bacteria; phylum Bacteroidota; class Bacteroidia; order Cytophagales; family Cyclobacteriaceae; genus CAVQEK01. Next base: position 87,360 of record CAZQVB010000014.1, on the reverse strand, counting down.
CATATTTGGCCAACTGCAGGTTTCTCAGGTCGAAGCCCGAAGTATTGGCTATGATGATGCCGCCGTTGCGTATGTTGCCCAGATTGGTCTTCAGGGCTGCGGCATTCATGGCCACCAGCACATCGCACTGATCGCCCGGCGTATATATTTCGGCACTGCCAAAGTGTATCTGGAAGCCGGAGACACCGGGCAGGGTACCTTGCGGCGCCCTGATCTCTGCCGGAAAATCGGGGAATGTGCCCAAATCGTGGCCTTCCAACGCTGTGTTGTTGGTAAACTGACTTCCGACCAACTGCATACCATCGCCAGAGTCGCCGGCGAATTTAATCACCACCGTCTGCTTTTCTTCTACTACCTTCATGTTCTCCTGATTAAATGGGAAAAACTCCTGCAGCTATACGATCGGCTTGTTTTCAGAGAGAAAACGCGTGTGTTCCTGTGTCGTTCAAAATAATGCCGCAAAGTTAGAAAAAGATTTTACACTTATTCTACACTATCGTGTCCTTTAAATATTTGTCGTTGCTTTCGGGGAAGTCGGTCATAAAATGCAACCCCCTGCTCTCGTTGCGGCGCAGCGCGGATGTGATGATCAGGTATGCCACCGTCACCAGGTTGCGGAGCTGCAGCAACTCACTGGTTATTTTGGAGCGTTTGTAGTAGTCTTCTATTTCTTCGTAAATCACGCTCACGCGCCGGTACGCACGGTTAAGATGCTTTTTGGACCGAACAATGCCTACATAGTTCCACATAATGTTCTGAATCTCTTTCAGGTTGTGGCGAATGAGGTACCACTCTGTCTTGTCGATGATGCCCGATTCATCCCACTCTGGTATATGCACATCGGCATGATGCCGGGTGCGCTTGTGCAGCACTTTCATGGCGGCATTATGACTGAAAACCAGTCCCTCCACCAGGCTGTTGCTGGCCAATCTGTTGGCTCCATGCAAACCGGTATGTGCCACCTCGCCACAAGCAAAAAGATTTTGCATGGATGTTTGCCCCGTGAGTGAAGTCATGATGCCACCGCAGAAATAATGCGCAGCAGGCACTACGGGAATGGGCGTGTTGGTAATGTCTATGCCCATAGTTTGCAGGCAGTGTTTGTAAATGTTGGGAAAACGTTCCTTTATTTCTTCCGCATCGATGTGCGTCATGTCGAGATACACGCACTCTTCGCGGCGCTTCTTCATTTCTGTGTCAATGCCGCGGGCCACTATATCGCGCGGAGCGAGTTCGACTCGCGGGTCATAGTGTTTCATAAAACGCTCGCCGCCAGAGTTGATCAAAATGCCGCCATGGCCGCGCAAAGCTTCTGAGATGAGGAAGGATGCCCCCCCGGGGTGAAATAGTGAAGTCGGGTGAAACTGTACAAATTCCATGTTGGCGATGCGCACTCCCGCCCGGTGGGCCATAGCCACGCCATCACCTGTGGCAATTTCAGGATTGGTAGAATGCAGGAAAACCTGACTCGCACCGCCGGTAGCCAAAATGGTGTACTTTGCCTGAAAGGGTATCACCTTATCGCTTTCTACCGAAAGCACATACGCACCAAAGCATATATTGAAAGCTGCCTGTAGATTGTTGAGCACGTGATGCTCTGTAATGATCTCTACAGCGGCGTGGTTTTCGAAGATTTTAATATTGGGGTGGGCACGGGCCCGCTCAATCAACACTCGCTGAATTTCTGCGCCGGTAAGATCTGCCGCGTGCAAAATGCGGTGAAAAGTATGACCGCCCTCCCGGGCCAGGTCGTAGTGCAGGTTGGCTTTATCTCGCGTAAATTGGACGCCCCAATTGATAAGGTCGTTGATGCGGTCTGTGGCATCGTTTACCGTTTGCTGTACAGCGTCTTTGTGGCACAATCCTGCACCAGCCACCAGTGTATCCTGTACGTGGCTGTTCATGCTATCGGCCTCGGAAGTCACCGCCGCAATGCCGCCCTGTGCATAGGCTGTATTGCTTTCGCCCAGTTCCGATTTTGTCACAATGTGCACCACTCCGTGATCGGCTACTTTCAGGGCAAAGTTGAGCCCCGCTATGCCGCTGCCGATGACTAAAAAATCTGATTTCTGTAATTCTGACAAGGGTAAAAAAATTAATTGCCCAGGTTTTTTGACAACTCCAGCATACGCATGATGGGCAGGCGCGCCTGCTCTATGAGCTGAGCCGGCAGTTGCACTTCCGGCTTTTCATAATACAAACAATTGTACAGCTTTTCCATGGTATTCAGCTTCATGAAAGCACAGTCGTTGCAGCCGCATGTGCTATCAACAGAGGGAGCCGGTATGTAAATTTTGTCGGGATCGTTTTTCTTCATTTGATGAAGTATGCCGCTCTCTGTGGCTACGATAAATCGCCTGGCCGCGCTCTGCTGGGTATATTTGAGTAAGGCCGTGGTAGATCCTACAAAATCGGCTGCGATCAACACAGGTTTTTCGCACTCCGGGTGTGCTATAAACTCCGCATCGGGATATTGCTCTTTCAAGGCCAGTATTTTTTCCAGGGAATATGCCTCATGCACCATGCAGGCGCCATCGTACAGCACCATATTGCGACCGGTGACACTGTTGATGTAATTGCCCAAATTTTTGTCAGGGGCAAAGATCAGCTTTTCATCTTCCGGAAAACTATTGACAATGGCCTTCGCATTGGAAGAGGTACAAATGACATCGGACAGTGCTTTAATTTCTGCCGTGCAATTGATGTATGAAATGACCTTGTGCTCCGGGTAGCGGGCTTTAAAGTTTCTGAAGACATCGGCCGGAGCCGATTCTGCCAGAGAGCAACCCGCCTTGAGGTCGGGAATGAGCACTTTTTTATCAGGATTAAGGATTTTGGCCGTCTCAGCCATGAAGTGTACGCCAAGAAAAACAATGATCTCCGCATCCGTCTTCTCGGCTTTCTGGGCCAAGGCCAGGCTGTCGCCTATAAAGTCAGAAATTTCCTGGAGATCGGGCGTGATGTAAAAATGCCCTAGAATAATGGCCCTCTTCTCTGTTTTCAGCCGGTTAATTTCCGATTCAAGATTAATGGATGGATCAATGGGAACATCCAAAAAACCAATTCTTTCTAAATCATCTGTAGCCAACATGGTCGCTCCTTCTCATTTTACAGCAATATTACAATTTATTTGTGTGCATTGTTTTGCTCTATACGCGCTCGCTGGCCCTAACTATCCCGCTTTGCTGCGTCAGGTATGGTGGTGTCATATCTCGTTTTCCACTTCTTCACGCCTACCTGCGCCTTTATTATGTCCAGTGTTCGTATAAAAGTATCGATCGCTATTTCCTGCAATTGCACATCTTGCTCTTTTTGCTCTATGGCATCGAACACAATGTTTGTCACTTCATTTACGAGCACCTTGTTTCGATCGGAGGCCAGGTCATGCATGGCAGAGTCGATGATGTGATAGACGATATCGCTAATGGAAGACTGTATGGTGCCTGAAATTACTTTGCCCATAAATGGCACCTGTTCTATAGCCTCTATTTTGCCATCTTTGCGTATGGCTCCGGCTATGGCGGCATCTATATACGCTTTTATGTCGTCGCGATGGTGGGCGTAGTTTACTGCGGCGGCTGTTTTCAGCCGGTGCGACAGCCAGGTGGAGATGATATCTTGCTTTGGTTTCAGCACATTTTCGATGATGTCTTCCACCACTGGGCCACCACCGCGTATTTCGTCTTGTACCCCGTCTATAATCTTGATCACTACACGATCAGAAATTTCTTCCACGAGCACATTATAGTATATGCGCATAATGCGATACATATATAATTGGCGTATGTTGATGATCTTCAGCTTGTGCAGGCGCAGCAGTATAGAAAATAGCCTGAAGATGCGCACAAAGCGAAAGGCGTTGAGCGGAATGCAGCCGATGAGGTCGTACCAGTGCAAAAAAGGATAAAAAAACCAACGGTGATACACCTTTTGCCATACCGCTATGGCCCAACTGAAAAAAAACTCAATCAGAAAGATGGATACAAAGACCAGGTCTATCTCAAAAAAGTGGGCGTGTATGTGTGTGCTGTACCAGAGATGGAATGTGGGTAGCTGAGTGGCCAGAAAATCATTGATAAGCTGCAGCCCAAACAGCCAATCGAAGATGATCAGTGTGAGGTTCAGGGCGAGCAGCACCATCATCACCACATCTATGAAAAAGAAAATGGCGTTTTTCCTGCGGAGAGAAGCCCGAAAGTCAGACATGCGGCACTGCTATTTTAGTTGCAAAACTAGTAGAAATGCAAAAACCGGCAATCGCCGGTTTTTATAATGGGGGCATGGCTACCGTATCAGGTAGTGGTAGCCTTTTTTTCCTCTTCTTCCTTCAGCAGGCGGCGCAATATTTTACCGACGTTGGATTTAGGAAGTTCACTGCGAAACTCGATGGCTTTAGGCACTTTGTATGCGGTGAGGTTTTCTTTGCAAAAAGCAAGCAGCTCCTCTTGCGTAAGCGACTCCTCTTTTTTCACCACAAATATTTTCACCTTCTCCGTCGACCGCGGATCGGGCACACCGATGGCGCCCACCTCCAGCACTTTCGGATGCGAAGCCACTACATTTTCTATTTCATTGGGGTACACGTTGAAGCCCGACACATTGATCATTTCCTTTTTGCGGTCTACTATTTTAAAGTAGCCGTCTTCATTGCCTACACCAATGTCGCCGGTTTTGAAATATTCCCCGCTGAATACGTTGGCGGTTTCTTCATCCTTTTCCCAGTAGCCCTTCATCACCTGTGGGCCTTTGGCGTATATTTCGCCGGGTTGTCCCATGGCAACTTCATTGCCTTCTTCGTCCATTATTTTTATGTCGGTACTGGGCACAGGCATGCCTATGGAGCCGATGCGCTCATTGCCATCGATGGGGTTGCAGGTGAGTACGGGAGAAGTTTCGGTAAGTCCGTACCCTTCGCTGATGGGGACGCCGGTCACTTTTTTCCAACGCTCGGCCACACTGTCCTGCACAGACATGCCGCCCGCTACTGCCACCTTCATCTCGGTGAAGTCGATGGAGGCAAAATCTTTCTGATTGAGCAATCCATTGAATAGTGTGTTCACGCCGGTGATGACACTGAATTTGTATTTTTTCAGTGTTTTGATGAAAGCCGGCATATCGCGCGGGTTTGTGATCAAAATATTGACCGCACCTATGCGCAGCATCACCAGGCAATTGACCGTGAGTGCGAATATGTGGTACATGGGCAGTGCGGTAACTACGGTTTCCACACCTTCTTTCAGCTTGGGGATCATCCAGGCCGATATCATCTCCATATTGGCCACTATGTTGCGATGGGTGAGCATGGCGCCTTTTGATGTGCCTGTGGTGCCTCCGGTATACTGTAAAAAGGCGATATCCGTATTCTTAATATCCGGCTTTACGAAAGTGTGCGACTTACCTTTTGAAAGTGCCTCGTTAAAACTTATGGCATTGTCGATGTGGTACGAGGGCACCATTTTCTTCACATTGCTCACTACAAAGTTGACCAGATGCTTCTTTATGCCTCCGAGCATATCCCCAATCTCCGTAATGATGACATGCTCTATGTCGGTGTTTTTTATGATTTTCTCGAGGTTGTGCGCGAAGTTGGCCAATATCACTATGGCTTTGGCACCGGTATCCTTAAATTGATGCTCCATCTCACGGGCAGTATACAAAGGGTTGGTGTTTACCACAATGAGCCCAGCGCGTACCGCACCAAAAACAGCCACCGGCCATTGCAGCAGGTTGGGCATTTGCACGGCAATGCGGTCTCCTTTTTTCAACTTGAGCTCTTGCTGAAGAAAAGCCGCAAAAGTGGCCGAAAGCTTGTCGAATTCATTAAAAGAAATCGATTTGCCCATACTGATGTATGCTGTTCTTTCCCCATACTTTCCTATGGAGCGATCCAACAAATCGGGTATGGAAGCAAACTTGTCGGGATCAATTTCTTGCGGTATGCCTTGCGGGTAATTTTTAAACCAGGGATAGTCTTGCATGGTGGTTAGAGTTTTTGGTAAGCGCCCTTCATTCATGCCCAAATAGACTATTTTTTGTGATATTAGCAAGAGGCTTCTGCGCAATTAGTGCCTGGGCTGGCCTATGGTACAATCATCGAAAAAATGTCCCCTTATAATTGGCCACGCCAAATTTGTGCGCCACATCATCATTTCCTGCGCTTATGATTAGGGTATCGGCCGGCACGGCAAGGTAGCTGCCGTGTGGCAGGTTTTTGTTACTGTAGTGAATAGATGCCTGCTCTGGAAAGGAAGAAGCCTTCTCATCGTCGGTGCAATAAAAATAGAAGCAACCAAGCAGAACGAAATAAGAGATGATCTTGGCAATCATTTATAATAGTTGTTTGGTCGATGTTGGTATACGGTAAACAAAAAATGGATTGAGTCGCGTTTACGTATAGACACAACCCGGTAGGAAACGTTTGAATGGGTTCGAAAAAAATAGGAGGGTTTATCTTTAAAAGCTCTAAATTTCGTTTCTGAGGAAAAAATATAGTTGCGGCACCATGGCGAGAAGGTTATTGAATTGCTTCACATTGCACCCACACCACTCTTCTTACAAAATACTAAGTCTGTTGATGTTGTATATAACAATCACAGGCATAGCTTCTTGCAGCTTCAAAGACCTCTCTACCACGCCTTCCGATCAGGCCAACCTGGTCAAATTTGTCAATCCGCTTATTGGCACGGAGTCCAGCTTTGAGCTTTCCAACGGCAACACCTACCCTGCCGTGGCCATGCCCTGGGGCATGAATTTCTGGACAGCGCAGACCGGCAACGCAGACGACCGCTGGCTATATAAGTACGACGACAAAAGCATTCAGGGCTTTCGCTGCACGCACCAACCCAGCCCCTGGATGGGCGACTATGGCGCCTTCAGCCTGATGCCCGTGGTTGGCGAACTGGTCGTGGACGGCGAGCGACGGGCCTCACCATTCAACCACGTGAACGAGGTGGCTACTCCATACTACTATCAGGTGATGCTGGACCGGTACAATGTAAAGGCCGAAATGGTGCCCAGCACGCGAGGCGGCATCATGAAGTTTACCTATCCTGAATCGAATTTTTCCTACATCATCTTCGACGGGTTGCCCGGCGGCAGCTTCTTAAGGCTGATACCGCAGCAGCGCCGCATCATAGGCTATGTACAAAACCACAGTGGCGCTGTGCCGAAAAATTTTGCCCTGTACTTTGTGGTAGAATTTGATAAAGAGTTTCTCAGCTACACCACCTTCAACAACGATTCGCTGAAAGCCATGAGCAGAGAAACCTCCGGCGACCATGCCGGCATAGCCATACGCTTTGCCACCGAGCGCAATGAAGCCGTGCATGCCCGCATTGCTACTTCTTTTATTTCTGTGAAGCAGGCCATACTCAACTTCAATGCGGAGATCGAAAAGTTTTCTTTTGACCAACTGAAAATAAGGGCGCTGCAGCAGTGGAACCTGGAAATGAACAGAATAGAGGTGGAAGGCGGCACGGCCGACCAGAAAACCAACTTCTACACCGGCCTGTACAGAATGCTGCTGTTCCCGCGCATATTTTACGAATACGACGAGACAGGCAAAATGGTGCACTACAGCCCCTACGACGACCGGGTGCACGACGGCTACATGTACACCGACAATGGCTTTTGGGACACGTTTCGGGCAGTATTTCCCTTTCTCACCATCATGTACCCCGAGCAAAATGCCCAGATCATGCAAGGGCTGGTCAATGCCTATAAAGAAGGTGGCTGGCTGCCCACCTGGCCCAGCCCGGGATATCGCAAGGTGATGATCGGCACACATGCGGCGTCTTTATTTGCCGACGCTTATATGAAAGGAATACGCGACTTTGATGTAGACCTGGCCTATCAGGCAATGAAGAAAGATGCCTTTGTGATACCCCCAAAGTACGCCCCCGGCCGCGACGGACTCAAGTACTACAACGACCTGGGCTATGTGCCCTACCCCGAAGTGAAAGAAGCTACCGCCAAAACACTGGAATATGCCTACGACGATTTTTGCATTTGGCAAATGGCCAAGTCGATGGGCAAAACTGACGATGTGGACCTCTTCCGGGCCAAAGCCATGAATTACCAAAATGTGTTTGATCCCGCCACCAACTTTATGCGGGGAAAAAATGCTCAGGGAGAATGGCTTACTCCTTTCGACCCCATCGAGTGGGGAGGGCCCTATACCGAGGGCAATGCCTGGCACTACTCCTGGTCGGTATTTCATGACATAGACGGACTGATCGGGCTGATGGGTGGCCGCGATGCCTTTGTGAAAAAGCTGGACGATGTGTTCACCACTCCCCCCGAGTTTAAGGTAGGCACCTATGGCAAAGTGATACACGAAATGACCGAAATGGTGCTGGGCGATATGGGCCAGTACGCCCACGGAAACCAGCCAGTGCAGCATGTGCCGTATCTATACAACTATGCCGGACAGCCCTGGAAAACGCAGAAGCGGGTACGCACCATTATGGACAAACTATACAAAGCCACGCCCGATGGCTACTGTGGCGATGAGGACAACGGTCAGATGTCGGCCTGGTACGTGTTCAGCGCCATGGGCTTCTACCCCGTATGCCCTGGCGCCAACGATTATGCGCTGGGCTCACCCCTCTTCAACAAAATAACGCTGAACCTGGAAAACGGGAAGAAATTTGTGATAGAAGCGCCTGACAACAACGCCAGCAATGTATTTGTAGAGAGTGTAGAACTGAACGGCAACAACCATGAGAAAAACTGGATAAGCCACAGCGACATCGCCAACGGAGGCCGCTTGTATTTCGATATGGACAACAAGCCCAATCGCAAGCGTGGCGTAGAGCCGGAAGATGCCCCATACTCCGTTTCCACTTCCGACGGCAATCGTTAGAAAATTGAGAGGAGCACAGCGCCTGTCATCCACCAGGATGTGCCAATAATGTGAAGGCCCACTTTCATAAAATGTCCTGTCCTGCTAATTTCGAAGCCTCTAACTGAATATTTCTTTCTAATACTGTAAAACTATGCAACGCAATATTGCTAACCTCTGGCTTGGCGCCTGCCTGTTGGCGCTGCTGGCATCGTGCGACACACACACGCAGGAAAATGCCAGCCACACCGCATCATCACCAGTAGATTTTGAACATAAAGTCGAGCGCTTTGGCGATCTGCAAATACTGCGATACCAGGTGCCCGGCTTCGACAGCCTTTCGCTGCAGCAGAAAAAATTGGCCTACTACCTGTACGAAGCAGCGCTGAGCGGCCGCGACATTTTTTGGGATCAGAACTATAAGCACAACCTGGCCGTGCGCCATACGCTGGAGGGCATATTGAACCATCAAATACCGCAGGATAATGCGGAGGATTCGGCCTTCCTGACCTATGCAAAGCTGGTTTTTGGCAACAACGGACTGCATCACGCACAGAACAGAAATAAGATACTGCCAGAATTTACCGAAGAGTATTTCAAAACACTGGTACAAAATACCCCCGAAGATCACTTGCCCATTGCTGCCTTTGGCTCCAAAGATCAGCTTGTGTCGGCACTGTGGCCGGCAATGGCAGACCCTGCCATCGACAGCAAAAGCGTGAACACGGCCGATGGCGTGGATCTCTTGCGTACCTCGGCCACTAATCTGTACGAAAATGTGAGCCAGGCCGAAGCCAGTCGCTTTTATCAAGAAATCAAAGACCCCAACGACGATACGCCGGTGATGTATGGCCTCAACAGCAAACTGGTAAAAAAAGAAAATGAGATACGTGAGGAGGTGTATAAAGTTGGGGGCTTGTACACCGAAGCCATTGAGCGCATCGTGTACTGGCTGAACAAAGCCATAGGTGTGGCAGAAAACGACGCCCAACGTGTGGCAATTGAAGAACTCGTAAAATTTTACGAAACCGGTTCACTACAGCAGTTTGACGACTACAGCATCGCCTGGGTGGCCGACACCAATAGCGTGGTAGACAATGTGAATGGCTTCATAGAAGTATACGACGACCCGCTGGGTTTCAAAGCATCGTGGGAAGCGGTGGTGTCGATCAAAGACTTCGAAGCCAGCAGACGTATGGCGTCGCTGGCCCACAATGCGCAGTGGTTTGAGACGAATTCACCCATCATGGATGAGCACAAGAAAGAAAAAGTGGCTGGTGTGTCGTACAAGGTAATCAATGTGGTAGTGGAAGCGGGGCGTACTGCGCCTGGCACACCCATCGGTATAAACCTGCCCAACTCCGACTGGATACGCGCACAGCATGGCTCAAAATCGGTATCGTTGGGCAACATTAAAAATGCTTACAACCAGGCCTCCAGCGGTGGCACGGTCGATGAGTTTTATCTGAAAGAGGATGTAAAAAACCGTGTGCGTGAGCACAGCACATTGGCAGGTAACATTCACACAGCGCTACACGAGGTGATCGGCCATGCCAGCGGCCAACTGGAAGAAGGTGTAGCCAATCCCAGCGAAACGCTAAAAAACTACAGCTCTGCCATGGAAGAAGCCCGGGCCGATCTGGTGTCACTCTACTTCATCACTGACCAAAAGCTGGTGGACATCGGCATTATACCCACCACTGAAGTAGGAAAAGCAGAATATGACACCTACATCACCAATGGCCTGCAGCTACAACTGAGGCGGCTGGAGGCCGGCGCCAACATAGAGCAGGCACACATGCGCAACCGCCAAATGATCAGTTCCTGGGTGTATGAACACGGTCGGGAAAATAATGTAATAGAGAAAGTAGTAGAAAATGGCAACACGTATTTCGTGATCAATGATTATGACAAACTGCGCGAGCTATTTGGCCAACTGCTGCGCGAAGTGCAGCGTATCAAGTCTCAGGGCGACTTTGAAGCCGCCAAAAACCTGATAGAAAACTACGGTGTGCAGGCCGACCAGGACATGATGGCAGAAGTGAAAAAGCGCTATGAAAAGATGAATGCCGCTCCTTATTCAGGCTTCATTCAGCCAAGGCTCTATACTGTGATTGAGGGCGACAGCATAGCGGATGTGCACATCGAATATCCTGAAGATTTTCTCGAACAAATGCTGTACTACGGCCGGGAATACAGCTTTTTGCCGATTTATCCTCAATAGTGCAATATGAAGTATCGATAGGCTTTCGAACGAAAGGCAAAGTGGCCTTTCGTTCGAAACTATAAAAGATGCCTCAGACCAGGGTTCGGTATATATTCCGTTAAATTGCGCCGCAGCCAATAGCGCATATTTTTTCATTTAAAGATCAAGGAGCCGTGTGGAATGTAGATAGTAATGCCAGAATGAACGTAAAAATAATGCCACAGCCCGATGACGAAACCTGTGGACCCACCTCTCTACACGCCGTATATACCTACTTCAACCGTCAGCAAAGCCTCAGTGAGGTCATAGCCAATGTGAAGTATCTGAAAGATGGAGGCACCCTTGCCGTATTCCTGGGGCTCGATGCACTCAGAAATGGCATGAAAGCCACGACCTATTCCTACAATTTGAAACTGTTTGACCCCAGCTGGAGCATGCTCGACAACAACGGGCTAATAGACAAACTGCAGGAGCAACTGAAGTACAAGGAGGGCAAAAAATTTGCAGAAGCCACGCGTGCCTATATACAGTTCCTCGACCAGGGCGGCGTCATTTCGTTCGACAACCTCACTTTCGATTTGCTCAAAAAGTATTTTGACAGAAAAATCCCTGTGCTCGCCGGCCTGAGTGCCACCTTCTTGTACAATACCCGCAGAGAATATTCACTTAAAAACAAGTCTATTTATGACGATCTCAGGGGCGAGCCCATGGGGCATTTTGTTGTGTTGTACGATTCGGACGAAGACAACCTGATATCGGTGGCCGACCCGTATGCCGGCAATCCCATTTCTCTGGCCAACTACTATAAGGTAGATGTAGACAGGCTCATCAACTCCATCATGCTGGGTATAGTTACTTATGATGCCAATTTGCTCATCATTCACCCCTGACATACGCGTGCAGGCATTGAGATAAAACTAAATTGAGTTCAGCCCAAGCGGCGGAATTATCGTTTTTATCATATTTGCTGAAAATGACCGACCCGCGGAGTAGGGTAGAAAAAGATTGAACACGAAGAACATGAAAAAAATAATCGTCGTAAATAATCCGCAGCACTGGAATTTGAAAGTACCGGATGCGGAGGTGGTATCGGCCAAAGACTACCTGACCAATCCTCAGTTTCTTGCAGAAAAGAATGTGCGCATATTCAATCTGTGTAAAGAATACCGGTATCAGTCCAAAGGCTATTATGTATCGCTGCTGGCCGATGCACGCGGGCACAAGCCCATACCCGACGTAAAAAACATTCTCGACTTGCGCGCTCCCGCTTTGGTACGGGTGATGTCTGAAGACCTCGACGATTTGATTCAGAGGAATCTGAACAAACTGAAATCAGAAGATTTCACTCTGAGCATATATTTTGGCAAAAATGTAGCCCGCCAGTACGATAAGCTGTCGCTGGAGCTGCACAAATTATTTCAGGCGCCCTTTCTCAGGGCCCGGTTTACATACAACAAAAAGTGGCTTTTACAGAGCATCAAGGCCATTCCCTACGGCGAAATACCAGAATACCACCACGAGTTTGTTCAGCAGTGTGCACAGGAATATTTCAACAAAAAGCGCTACGACCGCCCCCGCTCCGATAAGTCGCAGTACTACCTGGGTATTCTCATCAATCCCAAAGACACTGCCCCGCCGAGCAACAAACAGGCCATTGAAAAATTCATTTCTGTGGCAGAAAAGATGGGCTTCAGCGCCGAAACCATCACCCGCGACGATTACTCACGCATACCCGCTTTCGATGCGCTCTTTATACGCGACACTACGCACGTCAATAACGACAGCTACCGCTTTGCACGCCGTGCAGAATCTGAAGGTCTGGCGGTAATAGATTCTCCCGATACCATACTGAAGTGTGGCAATAAAGTATACCTGGCAGAGCTGCTGAATGCCGCCAAAGTACCGCAGCCCAAGTCGATGATAGTGCAGAAAGAAAACCGCAACCAGGTAATGAAAGAAATTGGCTTGCCATGCGTGCTCAAGCTACCCGACTCATCCTTTTCGCTGGGTGTGCAGCGGGCCGATACAGAAGAAGACCTGAAAAAAGGCCTGAGCAACTTGCTTAAAATCTCCGACCTGGTACTGGCGCAGGAATATTCCTATTCCGACTTCGACTGGCGCATCGGCATCATCGACGGAGTGCCACTATACGCGTGCAAGTACTTTATGGCCAAAGACCACTGGCAGATATACAATTGGAAATCGAAACGCAAAAGCGACCGCGCCGGGGAATTTGAAACTATAGCCATAAAAGATGCCCCGCCCAAAATCATTGAAGTAGCGCTGAAAGCCACCAACCTCATCGGTAAAGGCTTGTTTGGTGTGGACATCAAAGAAATAAATGGCAAACCCCTGGTGATAGAAGTGAATGACAATCCCAATCTGGATTTTGGCATAGAAGATCAGGTGATCAAAGATGAACTGTACATTGCTGTAATAGAAGCACTTAAAAATAGGATAGAAGGAAAAACCACCACCAAGAGTGCCAAATAAAAAACGCTACCGACTTTTTGAAGTCGCCGGGGTAGAGCTGGAATACATGATCGTAGACCGCGAAACACTCACGGTGAGCCCGATTGCAGACAAGCTTATTTTCGACAAAACGGGTCAATACATCTCAGACGCTGACAATGGCGCCATAGCCTGGAGCAATGAGCTGGTGAACCATGTGATAGAGCTGAAAACCAACGGTCCGGCAAGCACGCTGGACCATTTGGCGGAGCAGTTTGCCAGCAATGTGCAGGAAATAAACCGCTCACTACAAGCACACGGGGCTATGCTGCTGCCAACCGCCGCGCATCCATTGATGGATCCCTTCACTGAAACAGTGCTCTGGCCACACGAGTACAATGAAATATACAGCCTGTACGACCGGATATTCGACTGCCGCGGACATGGCTGGTCCAACCTGCAGAGCACGCACATCAACCTGCCTTTCCACAACGACTCCGAGTTTGCTGCGCTGCATGCTGCCATCCGCCTGTTGCTGCCGCTCATTCCGGCCATTGCTGCCAGCTCGCCCATGCTCGATGGCCGGCTCACCGGCATGGCCGACGCCCGCATGCATACCTACCTGCACAACCAAAAGAAGCTGCCCGTACTGATGGGCAGCCTGATACCCGAGGCTGTTTTTACAGAGCAGGACTATCAACGCCGCATTTTTGATCCGATAAAATCTGCCATACAGCCCTACGACCATGAGCGTGTGATGGACCATCACTTTCTCAATTCTCGCGGCGCCATAGCCCGGTTCGACAGGGGAGCGATAGAAATAAGGGTAATTGATATACAAGAATGCCCTGCTGCCGACCTGGCTTTGGTGAGGCTTTTTGTACAGGTACTGAAGAAAATGATTGCCGGCCAATGGAGCAGCACAGATGAGCAGCAACAATGGCACGAACAAGAACTGCTGACACTGTTTCAAGAATCAG
>CAZQVB010000014.1:63441-72871 GCA_964596645.1 uncultured Roseivirgaceae bacterium | reverse complement strand
GTACAGTCCGGCGAAAAGACCGTGATAAGCAACAGCAAATTTCTGCGCACGCTCGGCATTCATTCCGACAGCTTAGAGGCTGCAGAGGTGTGGTGGCATCTTTTTGAGGCGGTATCACCAAACCTGCCCGAGCAGGACAGCGCCATTATTAAAACGATACTGGAGAAAGGCACACTCTCCACCAGGATCAGGCGCCGGTTGCCCACGGAAATCAGCAGTGATGCTGTGCGCGTGGTGTATAAGGAGCTGGCCACTTGTCTGGATCACAACCGGCTTTTCGAATGATGAAACTGGTGGTAACCTGCGAGCATGGTGGCAATGATATTCCACCCCGTTACCAGTCACTGTTTTCCAATGCGCCGGCACTGTACACCCATCGTGGCTATGACCCTGGTGCATTAGCCATATATCAGCATTTTGCCGGTGAAGCCGATGCGTGCTATTTTTCTACCACCAGCAGGCTGCTGGTAGAGCTCAATCGCTCCCTGCATCATCCCAACCTATTTTCACAATTTACAAAGCCCTTGGCGCAGGCGGAGAAGCTGCAGATTTTGAATGACCATTACCGGCCCTATCGCCATAAGGTAGAACAGGGTATTATCAAATATTTAGCGGAAGGCTATGCCGTATGCCACATTTCGATACACAGCTTTACGCCAGAGCTCCACGGTGAAGTGCGACACTGCGATGTAGGATTACTATACGACCCAAAAAGAAAAGACGAACAGAGGCTATGTAAGCATTGGCGTGATGAATTACGCCATTTACATCCTGGGCTGATCGTCCGCTTCAATTACCCGTACAGGGGCACAGCCGATGGATTTACTACGCACTTGCGTCGCGTGCATGCCCACAATTATATCGGCATAGAGCTGGAAGTAAATCAGAAGATTAGCACCGAAGCCTCACGCCGCAGCCATGTGGCGCCGGTTCTTCTCAAGGCGTTTGGTGCTGCAAAAGCTGCGCTTGAAACGAATTCACCAATCCGTTGAGCACTTCAGGTTCGATGGCATCAGCATACACAACCAGGCGATAATGAAGCCTGAGCGGCTCTGTGGTAGAAAGGGGGAAAAGTGTATTGCCTGGGAATGCTGCGTTCTGCATACTTCTCGCTTTGCGGATGATCCAGGGCTGAGGGTACTGTGGGTTTTCGGGGTGGTCTATCATCACTACACCAGCGGTAGAATCTAAGGCGCCGATACCGCCTTCAATTTGCATCCATGAACCGGCAGACAACTGCAGCGTTTGAGGCTGCACGGGCTGCCCGCCGGAAATAAATCGCACATCTTCAGGCAGGCGCATGCGCACCGAAAAGCCGCTGTAGCCTTTGGCATCTTCAGAGCCGCCTATGCGCACACTGTCCACCAAGGCCTTCAGCGCTATGGTAAAGTCGATTACCCGATGGTTTTTCTCTTGCCTGTGCACGTGTATTTCAACTGCTTCTTCTACAAATGGCTTCAT
Source organism: uncultured Roseivirgaceae bacterium (assembly GCA_964596645.1). Taxonomy (GTDB): domain Bacteria; phylum Bacteroidota; class Bacteroidia; order Cytophagales; family Cyclobacteriaceae; genus CAVQEK01. The sequence continues at coordinate 71,410 of CAZQVB010000014.1, read as the reverse complement.
CCAGTTGCCCTCCATATATCTGGGTGATTTCCACCAAACCGTGCTGAAAACGGACAGGCTTTTGTCCTTGTTTTTTTTGGTTTTTACATTGGCCACATCCCAGGTAAAATCCTTTATTTCCCAGGCATCGCCCATGCGCTCATTGCCTACATACACCTGGTGCCATGCCCAAAACACACCGCGGTGATGCAGATGGTCTACAGGAAAATCTTCTGTGATCACTGACCCGTCTACATTGTACAGCGGGTGTACATAGTTGGATCGCGGCAGCGCACCATCTTTGGATTTGGGCACCGACTGATAGAAAAAAACAGTATCGCCCTTCTGGTGCACCAGCACGCCTTCCCTGTATATCTTGGCTTTTAGTTTTTGTCCCAACAGCGGTGTACAAAGCACTGCAGGATAAACGGCCAGTGTGAGTAAGATGGTCGTGATTTTCATAAGTGTATCGAAGTTTTACTGTGATTGACCTAAAACAAAAGAAAAAGGCCGATGGCAATTTATTCACCATCAGCCTTTTTCACACCATTTTAGCGGTTTATTGAGTTACTATTCTTCGGCACCTGAGAGCGCCTGAATGCGTTTTTCCAGCGCTTCTGCTTTGTCCGTCATTTTCAGTCGAATGTACACACCTTCCAAAGTTTCAAGCAATTGTACGTCTTGGTTAGGTTTTACTTCGGCTGCTTTTTCTAAGTACGGCAAGGCATTTTTAAAATGTACCACCGCACTGTCATAGTAGGTTTTCTCCTGTTTTCTGTAATCTTCCAGAGAGAGGTTATTTAACTCTTTCAGTACTGCAGCGGCTTTATTGAAGTAAACAACACCAGCGTTGTAGTTCGATTCGTAGTGTGAAGGATCTACTTCAATTGCCTTCTGATATTGCGCCAGCGCATCGTCATATCTCTCCTGAAAATCGTAAAGGTATCCCAATTCGTAATACAGCAATGGGTTGTTGGGTTCGTCCTCTATGGCTTTGTTGAGCTGAGTGGCGGCTTCATCTGTTCTTTCCAACAATATAAGCGTGGTTATTTCCTCTTGCTTCAAGTCTTTATTCTCAGGAAATGTTTCCAATGCTGCTCTGGTCGTTTGCAGTACTTTCTCAAGGTCGTTCTGCTCAGTTCTATAGAGGTAAATGAGCGTTTTGTACACATCGATATTGCTCGTGCCTACTTCTATGAGTTCTTCATATGCTTTGATGCCGGCGTCAGTATTACCGGCCTGCTGTGCAGCAGTGCCTCCGTAAAGCAATGCGGTAGTATCACCGGGCATCACCTTCAAAGCATCCATAAATTCTTCATAGGCCAATTCAAAATCATTTTCGTTGTAGGCATTGGCACCTTTATTTATGATGTTGCCATACAAATTACTCATCTCCTGGTCTGTGAATAGAAAATAGGAAGAGGTTTCTTTCTCCATCTCTTTCACTTTGCTGAAAGATTCCACGGCTTTATCAAGCGCCTGATCATCAAGTTCGGCAAACTGTGTGCTGTCGTCGAGGTAAATGGCTTTGTAAACGCGGCCACGAAGGTACCAGTTCTTTCCATCGCTGGTCACTTTACCTTTCTTATCTACTTTAAAAGCCTCGTCAATTTCCGCCTTGGCAATGTCGAGTTTGCCACTTGTCAAAGCAGCCTCTGCTTTGGTCGTTTTACCCTTCGGCTCGTATTGTGCAAAGCAGAATGTGGTAGCGGTTAAAAATAGCAATCCAAAAACTATGCGTTTCATCTCTGTCAATGTTGGGTTTAAAACTAGTTACACTTATTATGTTAATCTATTTGTTGGTTATCATTTTCAGCATCGTCTCTCTTCTCCTCACCCGGCTCTTCATCCAATTCTTCACCATTGATCTTTTTTATGGTTTCTATGGAAGAAATTTCATCGTTATCGCTCAGCTTGATAAGCCGCACACCTTGTGTGGCACGGCCCATCACACGCAGGTTTTCCACTGCCATGCGTATGGTGATTCCAGAGCGGTTAATGATCATTAAATCATCTTGATCGCCTACCGCCTTTATGGCTACCAGAGGCCCTGTCTTATCCGTTGTGTTGAGAGTTTTTACACCCTTGCCCCCGCGATTGGTGATTCTGTAATCGGCTATGGAAGATCGCTTACCGTACCCTTTTTTAGACAACACCAGCAAATCAGTGGCTTCATTTTCAACACATACCATGCCAACGACTTTATCATTGGCATCGTCGAGCACTATGCCTCGTACACCTGCCGCCATACGCCCCATCGCTCTTACCTGCGTCTCATGAAAATGTATGGCTCTACCAGACTGAACGGCTATAATAATGTGGTTATTGCCGTTGGTGAGCGCCACATTGAGCAGCTTGTCGCCTTCATTTATGGTGATGGCGTTGATGCCGTTTTGCCGTGGTCTGGAATAGGCCTCAAGGGTTGTCTTTTTCACCGTACCGTTCTCAGTGACCATGATCAAAAAGTTGTTGTTGATGTAGTCCGGATCGTTGAGGGTTTTCACATTGATGACGGCGCGCACTGAATCTCCTTGTTCTATGTTGATCAGGTTCTGCATGGGCCTGCCTTTGGCTGTCTTGCCGCCTTCAGGCACTTCATACACTTTCAGCCAAAATATTTTTCCGAAGTGTGTAAATATGAGCAGATAATTATGTGCTGTGGCTACAAAGAGATGCTCTGTGAAGTCGTCGTCTTTGCTGGCAGCGCCCCGGCTGCCAACACCGCCCCTGCCCTGCGTGCGGTACTCAATCAGCGGTGTGCGCTTGATGTAACCCTGATGCGACACCGTAATGACCATTTCTTCATCGGGAATGATGTCTTCGATGTCTATATCTTCTGCACTATGCACAATCTCCGTACGGCGGTCGTCACCATAGCGGTCTATCACCACCTGTAGTTCATCCTTGATGATGCCCATGCGAAGCTCTTCTTTGGCGAGGATTTCTTTCAGGCGCTCTATCAGGGCCATTACTTCATCGTACTCTTTTTGTATTTTCTCCCGCTCCAGTCCGGTAAGGCGTTGGAGGCGCATATCGAGTATGGCTCGTGCTTGCAGTTCCGACAGGCTAAAGTTGTTCATCAAACCTTCGCGCGCCTCATCCGGGTCGCGTGAGCTTCTGATCAGGCTGATCACGGCGTCGAGGTTGTCCAGCGCTATGAGGTAGCCCTCCAGTATATGCGCGCGCTTTTCTGCTTCGTCGAGCTCAAATTGCGTGCGTCGAATGACTACATCGTGGCGATGCTCTACGTAGTGCTGAATCATGTCTTTCAGATTCAGCGTTTGTGGCCTTCCCTTCACCAAAGCCACATTATTCACCCCAAAAGAGTTTTGCAGTTGTGTGTACTTGAAGAGCTTGTTCAGCACAATGTTGGGTATGGCGTCTTTCTTCAGGTCGTACACCACGCGCAGCCCGTCCCTATCCGATTCATCCCGGATATCTGAGATTCCCTCTATTTTCTTTTCATTCACCAGCGCCGCCGTCTTCTCAATCATCAGCGCCTTATTCACCTGATAAGGTATTTCGGTGACAATGATCTGCTCCTTACCAGTGCGTGTGGTATCGAAATGGGCTTTTGCCCGCACTACTACCCTGCCGCGACCTGTTTCAAAAGCGTTTTTCACACCCTGATAGCCATAAATAATGCCGCCTGTGGGGAAGTCAGGTGCCTTTACATACTCCATAAGGCCGGCAATATCAATATCACGATTATCGATATAGGCGATGATGCCTTCCGCCACTTCACGCAGGTTGTGCGGAGGCATATTGGTGGCCATGCCTACCGCAATGCCGGATGCGCCATTCACCAGCAAATTGGGCAATATGGCAGGCAATACCGTGGGCTCGGTGAGCGAATCGTCGAAGTTCGGCTGAAAGTCTACAGTATTTTTGTTGATGTCGTTCAGCATTTCCTCGGAAATGCGACGCAGGCGGGCTTCGGTATACCGCATGGCTGCCGGTGAGTCACCATCTATGGAGCCAAAGTTACCCTGTCCGTCTACCAGCGGATACCGCAGCGACCAGGGTTGTGCCATACGTACCATGGTGTCGTATACTGACGAGTCGCCGTGGGGGTGATACTTGCCCAACACTTCGCCCACTATCCTGGCGCTTTTCTTATACGGTCGGTTGTAGCTCACACCCAGCTCGAGCATACCATACAATACGCGCCGATGTACCGGCTTGAGGCCATCGCGCACATCGGGAAGAGCCCGCGATACAATCACCGACATGGAATAGTCGATGTACGCACCGCGCATTTCATCTTCAATATTTATAGGTATTATGTTCTCGTGGGTACCGTCTGCCATTGAGTTATTCGCTTATTTGAATTCCGGCGCAATTTAGCCAATTTAATTCAACTTTCTATCGGGAATTCTAAAATAAGCCTGGTATGCGGGCTGGCAAAAAGGTGGTCATACAGCGCCAGAATGAACTTTTGGACGCTCAGCGTGCCCCTTCCGTATGCCGCCGGTTGCGGAGCCGGATCAGTGGCGTGCGGGGATGAATCTCACCAATTTTCGGATTCTGCTCTTTGTGCACAGCCTGCCCCCGAAATTCCTTGCTGAAATGCACATGCTTCAGCTGGGTCTCACACGATTTGATGGGGCACCGCGGCACCTCAGGGTATTTTATCCTGATGCCCAGGTTCAGATAAACAGCGGGCTGGTTGTGCTGTACCGATCGCGGCATTTGATTGCCACCTTCGTTGTAGGGCAGGTTTTGTGTGAAGTTCTTAATGTCCACCGAAGGCCTGGCAAAAAACCAAAAGTACTCCGAAAATTGCCACTCCACCGGTATGCCCAGATTGAAGTATAGTCCGCTCTGGGTGGTGTTTTTATCGAATGCTTTTCCATAGATCACCTTTCCTATCTGAAAGTCGGCATGATACGCCCAGCCCCTGTACTCGTAGGCCGCTATGGCCATGGTGAAGTAGTAGCGCATGAGCGACGTACTTTTAAAATCTGGCTTGTAAGAATACATGGCGCCGCTCTTAGGGGTCATTTCACGTACCGAATGAAGTTCGTAATTGAAGCCTCCACCGATACGAAAGCGATTGATGTCGAACGTGAGCGATACAGCCAGCGGATAGCTGTTGCCGCCGCCTTTGTACACTATATCGGTGGTATCTGACGATACCACGCGGCTATCGTCAGTCAGGCGGGCTTTGCCGCTCACCAGCTCCGGCGCGTTGAACCAGTTGATCACTCCCGTATAATTGATGGAATCTTGAGGGAGCGAATAATCACCTAACAGCACCGATCGGCGATCAGTTTCATACAGGTCGCCATCGAGTTGGTGGCTGTAGAAGGTACGACCGTAGCCGGTAGATATGCTGAGAGAAAACTTGTTCAATATGGCCCGAAAGGGACTGCGCTTGATGTTATTGCCATCCCAACCCTGGTAGTCGTGCTGATAAGGATTGAATATCTGCCCGGGCGCTGACTGACCGGTACAGACCAAAAATGCCCCTGCTGTAAAAAAAATAATTGCTATTTGACGGATTTTGCCCACCTTTATCTTGTGAAAATCAACGCAAGTTCCAGCATTTCGCTTGAATAAAATTGCTGAGAGAGAAATTTATCTACAGCATGTACTTTATCGTACGGTTTTAAAATTTACACTGTTCGCAATCGTACAATCCCAGTGCCCCCGCAATTTTTAAATTCGCACTAATAACGCCGTTTGGGGGATTAAGTGTCTTTGGCATCATTATTAGTCGCAGCTTCTCAACACCGCAAGCATATGATTTCACTCAGTGACATTGAAAAATCCTATTCGGTAGGCCAGCACGATCTGAAGGTACTCAAAGGCATAGACCTGGAAATAGGGCCGGGAGAGCTTGTATCCATCATGGGCTCTTCAGGCTCGGGCAAGTCTACTTTGCTCAATATTCTCGGCATACTCGACGACTACGACAGCGGCAACTACTACCTGGATCAGACGCACATAAAAAACCTCACCGAAAAAAAAGCAGCCTATTTTCGAAATCAATTTATCGGTTTCGTGTTCCAGTCATTCAATCTGCTGTCGTTCAAAAACGCCATGGAAAACGTGGCCCTTCCCCTCTACTATCAAAAGGTGCCGCGCAAACAGCGCAATGCCAAAGCCATGGAATATCTGGAAATGGTAGGGCTGAAGGAGTGGGCAGATCACATGCCAAACGAGCTATCGGGTGGGCAAAAGCAACGCATTGCCATTGCACGAGCCCTCATCTCCAACCCCAAAGTGATACTGGCCGACGAGCCCACCGGTGCGCTCGACAGCAAGACGTCGATGGACGTGATGAACATTTTTAAAGACGTGAATAAGTCGGGCATGACGGTGATCATAGTGACACACGAACAAGACATTGCCCAGCTGACCGACCGGGTGATACGGCTGAAAGACGGCCTGATTGTAGACGAGACCTTTTCCGTAGCTTCATAAACACACCCCTATGTTTGATGTAGACAAGTGGCAGGAAATATTTTTCACCATACGCAAAAACAAGCTGCGCACATTCCTGACGGCCTTCAGCATTTTTTGGGGCATCTTCATTCTTATGATATTGCTGGGCTTTGGCAGCGGACTGCAACACGGGGTAGAGGCAGATTTTGAAGATGACGCCGTAAACAGCATTTGGATAAGGGCCGGGCAAACCAGCCTTGCCTATAAAGGCCTGCAACCCGGCCGTAAGCTGGACCTGAAAAATGACGATTTTCAGCTGCTGCGCCGGCAAGTGGAAGGGGTGGAGCATCTCGCCGGCCGCTTCTTTTGCTGGGGTGAGTTTACCGTGCGCTACAAAGACAAGTATTCATCTTTCGAAATGCTCGGCATCACGCCAGACCATCGATATCTGGAAAACCAAAGGCCTATAAAAGGCCGCTACATCAATGCGGCAGACCTGGAAGAAAGGCGGAAAGTAGCCATCATCGGCACCAAGGTAGAAGAAGGGTTGTTTGACGAAGGGGAAGATCCCATCGGAAAATGGATCAATGTGCGCGGTTCCCTCTACAAAGTAGTGGGGGTATACGACGATGGGGGCGGCAGCAAAAATGAGGGTGAAGTGCGCAGGATATTTATACCGCTCTCCACCGCACAGCTTGCCTACAATGGCACCAACGAAATGCACCAGATCATGTACACGGTGGGCGATGCCTCAGTGAAAGAAAGCCAGGCCATGGTAGAGCAAACACGCCAACTGCTTGCCGACAAATACCGCTTCGACCCGGCCGACAAACGCGCGGTAAATATTTGGAACAATGTGGAAAACTATCAGCAGTTCAAAGACCTCTTTACAGGCATCGAGCTGTTTCTTTGGATAGTAGGTGCCTTTTCTATAGTGGCCGGAGTGGTGGGCGTAAGCAACATTATGCTGATAGTAGTGAAAGAGCGAACACGTGAAATTGGTGTGCGTAAGGCATTGGGCGCTACGGCAGGCTCCATCATTGGGCTGGTACTGCACGAGGCCATCCTCATCACGGTAGTGGCGGGCTATATCGGGCTGGTGGCAGGCATTGGTCTCATCGAACTGATCAAATGGGCACTCATCAACTTTCAGGTGGATGCGCCATATTTCAAAAATCCCGATATCGACATCACCACAGCACTTATCGCCACGCTACTGCTGGCGGTAGCGGGCACATTGGCCGGTTATTTTCCGGCGCGCAATGCGGCCAAAGTAAATCCTATAGTGGCGCTGAGAGATGAATAAAAGACAAGAGCATGTTTGACTACGACAAGTGGCAAGAGATTTTGCACACCATTCGCAAGAATAAGCTTCGTACCTTCCTCACGATGTTTGGCGCGTTTTGGGGCATTTTCATGCTCCTCATCCTGATGGGTTCGGGCAACGGACTGGAAAATGGTGTGGTCGCCAACTTCGCCGGCTGGGCTACCAATGGCGGCTTTGTATGGAGCAATCGCACCACCATGCCCTATCAGGGGCTGCAACCCGGCCGCTACATCAACTTCACCAACGAAGATCGTGCAGCGCTGATCAATGGCG
>CAZQVB010000014.1:62573-63431 GCA_964596645.1 uncultured Roseivirgaceae bacterium | reverse complement strand
CCTGGGATACCTCGCCCCCAGAAACAACCTGCACGACTGGAACAGCGCCAATAAAATAAGCCACGAAAACAAATCCGGATCCTTCAGAGTATTTGGCGACTACCCGGAATATCAAAATGTACAGTTTGTAAATGTGGTGGCTGGCAGGCACATCAACCCCCTCGACATCGCCGAAAGGCGCAAAATAGCGGTGATCGGCAATTATGTGAAAGGAATTTTATTTGAAGAAGGCGAAGAAGCCATTGGCAGCTACATCAAAATAAATGGGATTTATTTTCAGGTTGTGGGCATCTTCCGGTCCAGGCGCAGCGGAGAGCAGGCAGAGCGCGATGAGCAGATACACGTGCCTTTCACCACATTTCAGCAGGCCTTCAACTATGGCAACCGCGTAGGCTGGTTTGGCTTTACGGCGAAAGACGGCTACAGCGCAGCCGAGGTAGAAGCGGGAATGCGCGAAGTGCTGCGCGAAAGACATAAAATACACCCCGACGACAAAAATGCCTTTGGCTCCGAAAATCTGGAGGAGGAGTACGCACAGATAAAAAACCTATTCAACGGCATCGACATATTTGTGTGGGTGGTGGGCATTGGCACCTTGCTGGCCGGAGTGATTGGCGTTAGCAATATTATGCTCATCATTGTAAAGGAGCGCACCAAAGAGATCGGCATACGCAAATCATTGGGCGCTACACCACTCAGTATCATTCAGCTCATTCTTCAGGAGTCCATATTCATCACCACCATTGCCGGATATGTAGGCCTGGTGGTGGGCAACCTCATCTTAGCCGGTGTGGCGTATGCCATAGAGCAAAATGGCGGCTCGGCGGGCATGTTTAAAAATCCTGAGATCAACATGAC
>CAZQVB010000014.1:0-62563 GCA_964596645.1 uncultured Roseivirgaceae bacterium | reverse complement strand
CACCGCCCTGCTTGCATTTTTTCTGCTCATTGTATGCGGTGCGCTGGCAGGCCTTGTGCCGGCAGGCAAAGCCGCCCGGGTAAACCCCATTGAAGCACTCCATGCGGAATAATCAATTGTCTTATCTCAAAAATTTAATAACGCAATGAAAAAAATATTAGGCATTCTGGTTTTGGTCATCCTGGTCGCAAGCTTTATCGGTACCGGCTTTTTTCTGTACAAAAAATCGCAAAAACCGCCGGAGGTTTTTGAAACCGACTCGCTTTTCCATATCGACATCGTGAGCAAGACGGTGGCCACCGGCTCTATCGTACCCCGGCAGGAGATCGCGCTCAAGTCGCAGGTATCTGGCGTGGTGGTGGAGATATTCGTAGAGCCTGGGCAGATAGTGCAGTATAATCAGAAGATCGCACGCATTAAAATAATACCCGACGTGGTGCGGCTCAATGAAGCAGAGATGCGCCTGAAAACGGCCACCATCAATTTGAAAAATGCAGAAACCGAAATGGAGCGCCAGAAGCGCCTCTATGACGACCGGGTGACTTCGGAACTGGACTACAACCAATTTCTGCTTTCATTTCAACTGCAAAAGCAGGAAGTAGAGGCTGCGGAAAATAATCTTGAACTCATACGCGAGGGCGCGTCCAAAAAATCGGGCACGGCCTCCAATCTGGTGTTTGCTACCGCTGCCGGCATGGTGCTCGATGTGCCGGTGAAAGAAGGCACTTTTGTGATAGAGACCAACACCTTCAACGAAGGCACTACCATAGCCTCGGTGGCCAACATGAATGAGATGATCTTCGAAGGAAAACTGGATGAGTCTGAAGTAGGCAAAATACGGGAAGGCATGGACCTGAAGCTTAAAATCGGGGCGCTGGATAAAGAAGAACTTCTGGCAAAGCTGGAATATATATCGCCCAAAGGTGTGGAAGAGGAAGGGGCCATTCAGTTTGAGATCAAGGCGGAAGTGCAGCTCAAGAAGGACGTGTTCATCAGGGCGGGCTACAGCGCCAATGCAGACATTGTGCTGGACCAACGCGATAGCGTGCTGGCCATAAAGGAAAGCAACATACTGTTTGAGGGTGATAAAAAGTATGTGGAGGTGCTCAAGGGCGACCAGATATACGAAAAGCAGGAAATAGTGACCGGCCTCTCCGATGGCATTCACGTGGAGCTGCTGGATGGGCTCAGCGTAAATGACCGCATAAAAAAACTATGACAGCCTGAAAACAAAAAAGGCCCGAAACCGGGCCCTTTGTTGTTTTCAATACCAATGCTATTTGCACTTATCTACTATGGCGTCATAGCGCGATTTCAGCGATGCGTCGCTGGCTAAGCCCGATTTTATCTCTTTGTATTTCGCTGCACCCAGTGCATTGGAAGCCATCAGCTTCAGCACATCGGTAGCGGCTTCTTTTTTCTTCTCTATTTGCTTATTCACCACATCCATAAATTGCAGTTCCCAGTCTTTGGCTTCTACAGCCTGCAGCTTGCTGTCGTTGCCCATGGCACCTTGCAATTCCTGAAACCGGTTGCCATCCATGCCTTCTTGCTTTTCTATCAGCTCATTTACCATGGGGCTGATGGTCGATGTGATACTCGACACGGCCATATCCATCACAGCATAAGTTTTCAGATCCTCATCGGTGATCTCCTCTTGCGCGTACGCTTGTCCTGCCGCCAATACCAGCACCATCAGCGCCGCCAGCAATAAAGAATTCAGTCTTTTCATAATCATAATCTCTCTGATTAATAATATTTGGTTAAACATGTAGAAACTGTTGTAGCCCACGAAAAAAGCGCAAAAAAATCGATTATTCAAGTTTGCACTGTTTGATTAAGTCAATTACGCCGACTTTCTGGGCCGGCAGCTTATAAACCAATATTGTGCCAGACTACGCCTACAGCCCCCAGCGCGCTACAAAACCGCGCACATCCACATGCACAAAAGCCGGGTGGCTCGATGTTCTTCCGTACAGCCCCAGCCCGCCGATATATGGCTCATACCAGGCGTTGTTGCGCAGCTTGTCTATGATGTTGTACAGTACACGGGCGTCCTTTTTATCGCTCACACCGTCCTTGTTCAGGTCATCCATTTGGCCATCGTTGTTTTCGTCGATATACACATCGGAAGCGTCGCCAAACACATGCCGGCTATTGGCCACATTGCCTATGGCTTTATTATAAAATGGTGTGCGATACCCGCTCATCACGGCCAGGCCGGTGCAGGTGTATCCCTGATCATTCACCTGTTCTATCACCATCTCCAGCTTCAGCAGCAGACGCTCTCGCAGCGCAATATACTTGGGGTACCCCCCACTCTGTTTGCATTTAAAATCGTTGAGTTGAAAATGGGGCGAAAGCGGTGTGTCGGCATTTTCTTCGGTAATTTCTATCAATCCTTTAGGCACGACGTACCTGGCATTGTTGCTCTGTGGATAATTACCAATTCTGTAGCCGTTCAGTTTATCTCCGGTTTTCTGGCTCAGGGGCACCATAGTGATGGCATGCAAAACCATACGCTCGCCCGTCAGCGTCTCTGTAATTTGTATTTTCGCTATACCTTTTTCGCTTGGTGCGGTATACATCCACTTGCCCGGCCCGGTACTTATAGCTAGCCCTTTATCCGCCACCAAACTGTAGGATGCATTCCGATTGCCTTGCACTGTCTCCAGCGTCACCGCTTCACCGGGCATCAAGAAAGTACTGAATATCGCATACGGGTTTATCTCGTCTTTTACCTGCAGACTGAAGGAGGGATTGTCTTGCGCCATGCCGGCGAAGGTGATGAAGAGTAAAAAAGTGGTGAATAATCTAAAATATGTAGTTCTCATCTTCAGCAAGTTTGTCAATACCATATATGTCTTTTCGAAAATGCACCGTGCCGTCCTGCTCTGCCCAGGCTGTGCGGTATACCAGGTATACAGGCACATGCTGTGTAAGCGGAACGGTGACGGGCTCGCTTTTCTGCATCAATTCATTGATTTTCTTCGAAGTATACTCAGGCTGATCGTCCAATAGAAACTGCGCCATTTCCGTCGGTTTCTCCAGCCGTATGCAGCCGTGGCTAAAGGCTCTGTAGTCTTTGGTAAAGAGATAATCGGCCGGTGTATCGTGCAGGTAGATGTGATAGGAATTGGGCATAATAAATTTCACCAGCCCCAGCGCATTGGTCCTGCCCGGATTCTGCTCTACACGATAGGAAAAATTCTCGGCCGTGATCTCAGACCAAGGCACTGTGTCGGGATTAATGCGCCGAGCATCATCCGTCCACGAGTCGAACAGTCGGAAATTATTTTTGCTGAGGTATCGCGCATCTTTTTGCAGTTTTGGCAGCATTTCCTCTTGTGCTATACTCGGGGGCACGCGCCAGGTGGGGCTAAAGACCAGGTATTCCATCTCGTCCCTGAATACGGGTGTCTTATTCACCGTTTCTCCTATTATTATTCTCATCTCCAAAGCCTCCTTGCCCTCGTCCCAAACATGCAGCTCAAAGGCCGGAATATTCACCAGTATGTAGCGCTCCCCCAGTTCATTCGGCATCCAGCGCATGCGCTCCAGGTTCATCATCAGCGTATTTACCCTTTCCTGCACCGGCATATTCATGGCATCTATGGTTGACTCTCCCAGCACGCCATCGGCAGCCAGTCCGTGCCGTTTTTGAAAAGCAGTAATGGCCGCTGTGAGCTTGTCTGCCGATATGGTATCCAGCGCCACGTCGTTGCTCAGGTCACCGCTGATCTGGAGCCTCTTCAGCAAAGACACGGGGATTTTTCCTTTTTCTTCTGCAGACCATTGCAAGCCCTGCTGCACCTTGGGCCAACCTCCCCGCCGCAAGATCTGGCGATACCGGTGCAAAGCCTGCACTGTGGCAGCATATCGCTTTTGCGACGGCGCCAGCACTTTTTCCACATTGTCTATTTCAGTTTCTGCCAATATGGGCGCTACCGATCCTTCTTCTTCACTTTTCATCCAAAGGCTGTCGGGCACCATGGCGGCCGAGCGGCCATTGTGCAGGTGCCAGGCATAGCTGATGTACTCTATGCTGTATTGTACGTCCAGCTCGGCAAGCGCTTGCTGATCCACATTTTTGCGTTTCAAAATGGATTGTTGATCATTGATCAACTCCTGCACCCGATAGCGCTCAGCATCCAGACCATGCACGTGCGACTGCCTGAGCAGATCGTGCATGGCGCTGAGTGCCTCTCTCGGCTCTGCCTCTTCAAACCAGACCAACTGGTTGTGCTTAAGTTCATAAAATTTTTTAAGCTCTTTGTAAATCGCTTCGCTGTTGGCCCTGTCGTGTACATGGTGGGCTATATTCAGGGAATCCAGAAAAGACTTGATGTGCGGGTTGTAGTATCCTTCCATGTTCGCCGCAGAGTCTTCTTGTTCAGATGTTCCGGATTGAGAAGTATTATTGGTTTTTTTAGAACACATCTGCCAGGAAAGACCCAGCAATAGTAGGAGTGCCCAATGTAGTGTGGTCGTGAGCGGTTTTTGAATCATGCCCGGCTATAGGAAAAAAGCGTGCCTCCGGCTTATCCGTAACCATTTGGCTTTTGAGCGGTGACCTGGCGTGGAAAAAGAGCGCCGGGATTGTGTAGGCTGCACGACAATTTTAAAAACTTGCCGTAACCCGCAGATTCAGAAAACGCGCAGAAAGGCTATTGGGAATGGCATACTGTACATCGGTGACGCTCCTCACCCAATAGTAAGTGATCACGTTTTGGCTGCCGGTGAGGTTGAGCACTTCTGCACCCAGCCACAGCGATTTGAGCCCAAAAGCGTTGTCGCGCTCTTTATTAAAAAATATCATCTTGGAAAAGCCGACATCGGCCCGATGATAGGCCTCCCCTCGAAAGCTGTTTCTAAACCGATCACTTCCCGGCGGTGAGAAGGGCAGGCCACTGGCGTAGTGAAAGTTCAGGTGAATCTTAAAGCTGGGATTATTCGGCAGGTGGTCCTGAAAGAAAATGTTGAAATTGACCAGCTGGTCGGTGGGCCGTGGTATGTAGCCGAGGCCGTCGCCGGCTATGTCTTCTTTGGTAGACAGCAGCCCCAGGCTGAACCAGGATTCGTCGCCGGGGATAAACTCGCCACTCAGCCGTATATCGATGCCGGTGGCGTAAGCCGTGGCGTTGTTGTCGGCATAGTAGCGCAGCCGCACGTTGTCTATATCGTAGGGTATCACATTCCATAGGTACTTAAAGTACAGCTCTGTGGTGAGCTTGAACGGGCGGCCCCATTTGTGAAAAAGATGGTCGAATCCGGCTATGGTGTGCAAAGATGATTGTGCTTTCACACCGGTGTTCAGGTTGCCTTCGCGGTCGCGAAATTCCCTGTAGAGCGGTGGCTGCTGATATAGCCCGGCAGCCATGCGCAGCACCACGTCTTTTTGCCAGTTTGGCCGCAACGCGTACTGCACTCGCGGGCTCACCAGCCATTGTTTGTTTACGTCCAGATAGTGCACACGCACGCCGGCAGTCAGCGATTGCCTGCCGGTTATTTGCCATTCGTCCTGAACGTATCCAAAAAACCTGCTCGTCTGCAGGTTCAGTTCGGACTGTATGGACTCTTCTATGGTGACAAAATCTGAAGAATCGATAAAGCTGTATTCCGACAGGCGGTCATCTGCCGACTGCATCATGAGCCCGGCACCAAAGCTCAGGCTATGCCCATCATCAATTGTGAGTTCGTGGCGCCCTTCTATGGTGGTATACGACGCATCCAGTTGGTTTCTACCATAGTCGTACTCAGTGCCTATGCCCAGGTAGGTGAGGCATTTTTCAAAAGTACCAGAACCGGGATTGATGTCGAGCTGGCAAAGCAGATAGCCCGCCTCCACCTCGAAGTATTCGCGCTCTCGCGAAAATATCGATGATACGATAAGTTCTGATCGAGCCAAATCAGACCAGCGGTGCGAAGCGCTAAAGCCCGCCTGCCAGGTGTCATATTCCATTCGGTCACGGCCCTCGAAAGCCATGAAAAGCTTCAGCTGCTGGTTGAACGTGCCAAAGGTGGTTTCCCTGTTGGCAGGCTCTACCAGGTACCGGTTGCGCGCATAGGAGAGCAGCAAGCCCACCTCGGTTCGCTGATCTTTATTTTTACTCAGGTCGAAATTGACGAAAGACTGTAGGTCGGTAAATCTTGGACGGTATTCACCTTGTGTTTCGAGGGTGTTCAGCAGGTACTCGGCACGTTTGTGTCGCAGGCCCAACACTATGCTTCCGCGCCCGTTCAGCAAGGTGTTTTCCACATGAGCCGATCCGCCAAGCAATCCGGCAGATACAGAGCCGGCAAATTTTGTTGGTTTCTTGTAGCGTATGTTCAGCACAGACGACAATCCGTCGCCAACAGACGCCTGCCAGCCTCCCGACCAAAACTGCAGTGATTCTACCAGGTCGGGGTTCACAAAGCTGAGGCCCTCCTGCTGGCCGGCACGGATGAGCACAGGGCGGTAAACTTGCATGCCATTCACATATACCAGATTTTCATCGAAGTTGCCCCCGCGCACCGAGTAGGCAGAAGAGAGCTCACTGCTGCCCGCTACACCCGGCAAGGTGACGAGCAACCCGGAAATGTCCTGAAAAGGAGTGGGCAATGTTTTGGCAGAAAGCGGGTCGAGGGAAAATGCGCCTGGCTGGTCGCGCACATTGTCTTCGCGATCTTCTTTGATCAACACCTGCTCCAGCACCCGGCTCTTCTCTTCCAGCATCACCACCAGCGTATCGACACCCACCTTGGCATTCACCAGCTTATTTTCGTAGTTCACATGGCTACAGGTAAATGCTACGGAATCGGATGGTGGCAGGGCAAGCGTAAAAATACCACTGGAATTGGTCACCGCACCCGCATTTTTTCCTACCACCTGAATGTTGGCGCCCTCCACAGGTTGCCGGGCTGAGTCGACGACCTGTCCGGTCAGCCTTACCGATTGTGCTACCGAAGGCAGATGAACTAGAAGTATGAAAAAAAGAAAAAATGCTAAGCGCCTCACCATGGCCGATCAGCGCTGTGGCACGTTGCTCTTGAGCTGGCGTATAGCACTGATTGGGTCTTCTGCCTTAAATATATGGCTACCCACCACCAGCACATCTGCGCCAGCTGAGTACAGGCTTGCGGCATTTTTGTCGGTGACCCCACCGTCGACCTCAATCAGGGTTTGCAATCCTTCTTTTTCTATAAATTCCTTAAGCACCTCTACCCGGCCATAAGTTTCTTCTATGAATTGCTGGCCGCCAAATCCAGGGAATACCGACATCACCAATACCATGTCTACCAGCGCTGCCGTGTCAAAAATATGCTCAACCGGTGTATCGGGGTTGATGGTGACCGCCGCCTGGCACCCTGTTTTTTTAATGGCTTCAATATCTGCAACCAAGTGGTGGCTGGCCTCATAGTGTATGTTGATCAGGTCGGCACCGGCTTTGTGAAAGGCATCTATGTATTTGTCGGGATTCACGATCATGAGATGAACGTCCAACAGCTTTTCGGTCGATTGGCGCACGGCCTCCACCACTGGTATACCAAAGGAGATGTTGGGCACAAAGCTACCATCCATCACGTCGAGGTGTATCCAGTCGGCGTCACTCTCATTGATCATTTCGATGGCTGCGCCAAGTCGCAAAAAATCAGCATTGAGTATAGATGGAGAGAGTAATTGCATGGGAAAAAATGGTTAAAAAACGATCAGTTTCGACTTTTGTAGTGCGCTCCCCACGGCGCAGTTCAGAATATACGAGCCGGGCTGCAGGCCAGAAATATCCAGCTCAATGGGGTTGGGGTCTTCGGGCAAAAGTAGCGTTAACTCGCGCACCAAAAGGCCCTTCAAATCATATATGGCAAAGGTGGCTTCCGCACCGGAAGAAAAAATGTCATTGTAAATATAGATGTATCGGTAGCCGCTCACCGTATCTATGGGGTTGGGAAAAACGATAAACTTATTGTCAATTTTTCCTTCGTTTATCTTCACTTTGCTGTAAGCCCGCACAAAGCTGGGCACACCAAAGCCAGTAAGCGTGTCGGGAGAGGTGCTTTGGCTGGCACTCATTTTCAGGTATTGAATGACTTCCTGGCTGCTCAAATCGGGGAATGCCTGCCAAAAACCTGCGGCCAGGCCGGCGATGAGGGGCGAGGAAAACGATGTGCCGTTGGATACCACCACCGCATCATTTTGCACTACCTTGGTCCAAATACCCAGGGCCGACACGTCGGGCTTGAGCCGTCCGTCACTAGCCGGACCAAAAGAACTGAAATTGGCACGCATGCCGTCGAGGTTTACTGCACCTACCGACAGTATAGAGTCGGCGTCGGCCGGGGCGTTCAGGTATGTCCAGGCGCTATTGCCCTCGTTGCCATTACTGCTCACCACCAACATGCCTTTGCGTGCTGCCAGCAGCGCTGCCTGGGTGATTATGGCCGTTTCACCATCCATGTCTTCATAGTCGTAGTCCATCGCCGGATCGTCAAAATAGGAATAGCCGACGGAGGAGTTGATCACATCTACCCCCAGGCTGTCCGCATATTCGGCAGCAAAAAGCCAGTTGTACTCTTCCACCCTGTACTCGCCCATAATGTCCTCCGTCACACACAATACAAAATCTGCCCCGTAGGCAGCACCTATATATTGTGTCTGGTCGTAGGCAGCAATGCAGGAGAGCACTTTGGTGCCGTGGGTGTCGTATTGAAAAATATTGTTGGAGTTTCTGATAAAATCGCGTGTGGCCACTACCTGTTCGCCGGTGAAAAGATGGGTGAAGTAAGGGGAAGTGTCTACCGTAGCAAACCCACTGTCGAAAACACCGATCAATACGCCGTCGCCAGTGAAGCCCTGCTGATGCATTTGCCGCAGGTCCAGCATGCTGTTTTGCTCATCGGTAGCCAGAGCGTCCATGGCCGTGGCGGGCTGAAAATGATGCGTTATTTTTTCATTCCTGCCACTGCGCCGCCCACCGGAGTGCCCGCTCAGCCGGGCACCTGGCGCCACACGTTGAATGCCCTTGACAAATGATAATGCCTTCACGGCCGATTCTTCAGCCTCGTCAAATTCTGCCAGCACCGCGTTCAGCCATCGGCTTCGGAAATATACTTTCGGCCCGGCTTCTTGCAGGGTGTTGACGTAGCTTTCACTCACCGGCAGATCGGTCGGGTCGATGCCGATGCTCTGCCTTTGTCTGCGATCGATGGCGCGCTGCGTCAGAAAATCCTGCGGCTGATCGACGGAATATGTAGTATTGGTCTTATCGGTGAAAAAAACCATATAACGCCCTACAGCAGCATTGGCCGCCGGCAGCAACCCCAGAAAGATGACCAGGGCGATCGCTGTTTTCTTAATCATGTTTGCCATGTTCTATTAGTTGCATGCGAATCACTCTGCCAGTTTCTATTTGTTGCTGGCCCAGGCACTCAGACTCCGTGCAGTAAACGAAATGTATGTCTTCTTTATACACGAGGCCTATATATTGAGCAAAAATTTCATGCCGGAGGTCTGTCTCTATTATTATATCGTCATTGCTTTCCTGTACTACGGTTACCGTATTTGCCAGGCTATCGTACGCCTGGCCCGGTCGTTTTATCTCAAAGAAATCTGCATCGCGGTCGTTCCAACGGTTGCTATCCCATTGAGCGCCCTCTACGGGTGGAAATACCAGCCTGATCACCGGTAAATTGTCCTCCGTCACCACAGCCGTGCGCGCATCGCGTCGGGCTGTAAAGCGTACATCCACCTGCCATGGGCTGTGCACATCTGGACGTGTTTCGCGAAGCAGGTAGTAAGCAGAGTCTCCCGACAGGTCTTCATACTTGCCGCTCACCGATTCGCGCATTTGATACCGGATGGAATCTACCCGGTTGGGAAAGCTATATTGTGTCTCTTGCACATCATAGATACGCCAGGCGCCAACTTCTAAGGGAAAATAGTCGAGCCCAAGCGCGGCATCATCCATCTCTGCAGTATCCGTGCATGCGCTAAGTACCACTACCGCGGCAAAAGAAGCCACTAAATATGTACGCCAAACGGCCTGTGGTGCCATGCTAATTTTTCACGGTAAAACTTGAATGAATCCAGCCGCCACCTACTACATCGCCGTCTTCATAAAAGACCGCTGCCTGCCCGGGTGCTATGGCGTGCACACCCTTTCCAAAATACACCTTCATGGTGTCGCCCACCTGCTCTATCACGGCAGGCGTGCCGGCGTCGTTGTAGCGCACTTTTGTGATGGTATCCAGCCTGCTGTCGAGTTGGGCATATTTACCCATAATGAGTTTGTGTACATACATGCCGTTGCGCGAGAGCTCGTCGAAAGTGCCGAGCACTACCCTGTTTTTTTCCTTCTGTATCTCTGTGACATATACTGGATAACCCAACGCCACTCCGAGCCCCTTGCGTTGGCCCACCGTGTAGAACGGATAACCCTGATGCTGCCCCACTACGGTGCCATCTTCAAGGGCAAACTCACCACCGCGTACCTGCGCATCAAGCCCCTCTACCCTTCTGCGCAGAAAGCCGCGATAGTCGTTGTCGGGCACGAAGCAGATTTCATAGGACTCCGACTTATTCACCAGTTCATAAAAACCTTTTTCCCGTGCCATATCGCGTATCTGCGCCTTCGTAAGGTCGCCGAGTGGGAATATGGTGCGACTCAGACTCTGCTGCGAGACACCCCAGAGCGCATACGACTGGTCTTTGGTTTCGTCCAATCCTACGGAGATCACATACCGACCGTGCTGCTGCCTCAGTCTGGCGTAGTGACCGGTAGCAATGTAGTCGCAGCCCAGCTTATCGGCACGGCGCAGCAGTGCATCCCATTTGATGTGCGTGTTGCACAACACACAGGGATTGGGCGTACGCCCTTGGAGGTATTCGTCGGTGAAGTAGTCGATGACGTAGTCGCCAAATTCGCCGCGTATGTCGAGAATGTAGTGTGGAAAACCGAGGCTCACCGCAATGTTGCGGGCGTCGTTGATGGAGTCGAGGCTGCAGCAGCCCGTTTCTTTTTTGCTGGCACCCGACGAGGCATAGTCCCAGGTCTTCATGGTCATGCCTATTACTTCATATCCCTGCTCATGCAGCAGCACCGCGGCCAAAGAGCTGTCGATGCCACCACTCATCGCCACCAGTACCCTTCCTTTCTTACTCATTGTTGGTCTCCTTTCATCAGGTTCAAAGCCTGACTTTTAGACGTTAATAATTACTTCAGAAATACAAAAGTACAGCTAATAATGATTTGGTGAAAACGTATCGGCCATTGCTGCGGGCGAAGCATGACTCACAGCTCGCCGTATATTTTTTTGAATCGAAGTATACCGGCCTCTGTGAGTTGTAGCTTGTT
Source organism: uncultured Roseivirgaceae bacterium (assembly GCA_964596645.1). Classification (GTDB taxonomy): domain Bacteria; phylum Bacteroidota; class Bacteroidia; order Cytophagales; family Cyclobacteriaceae; genus CAVQEK01. Next base: position 51,230 of record CAZQVB010000014.1, on the reverse strand, counting down.
TTTATCGCTTAACACCAGGCCCTCAGATGCCAACTCTGTTTCTGCCTGGCCGAGGAGGCGCACTTCCAGCGCATCGAGCTTGAGGTATTTGGGCACATCCACATCGCGCCTGGCTATTATGTGACCTTCGGTGTTGTATAGGCGGGTCAGTATTTTTGTGCGCAGCTCTTCCATCAACTTGCGCTCGTGCTCTGCCAGCGTATGGCCATATTTCAGTTGCACGATAGCGATCAACTCGTCGACGATGGCGTTTTCATCCAATGAATGGCGGCTGGCGGTAGTACGGATCACATCAGTTAACCTCTCGAGGTTCATAAGCTTTGTATTCAGAAGGTGAAAAAGAAAGTATTGGTAACAGGAACAAAATTAATGATGCCCGGATAAAAACATAAGGCAACTTCACTTGGTGGTATTTTTACAATTTGCCTCGAGCCGACAATCGAAGGAAAACTATGTGAAATATGCCGTGGCTTGTCAGGCTAAAGGATATCGGTTGGATTCAGCGCCTTATTTTTTCAGATGTTCAGGCGGGCACGAGGGCTTCAAATAATGTGGTAAGACCAAAATTGAATAGAACACTCCTGCAGGGTCAAATAAAAAATATTCACAACAAACCGTACATTTTATTGCGGAGGCCAAAAGCAAGTACTGTTTGCGTTGAAAGCTAAAGAGCATAGATAGAAAAATTTTGTTCTTTCAATAATTTGCGGAAGTTTGTATTCGGGCAGCAAGCGCATACACCACATCGATAGACTTTAACAAAAAAAGAATGCAAGACAAAGCCAGTGCTAAAGGAAAAGGTGCGCCTTCAGAAGAACTTTCTCTGAATCCGGCCACCATACTGCAGGAAGTAAAGCAACAACTGGGTAAGCCATACGAAGACCTGGAATACCTGCTTGAGGCGCTCAAGGAAGTGCTTATTGAAAACAAAGAGGAAAAGTATGCGATGAGCATACCCTGGATCAATGAGCAGGCGGGCCTGGTGCCAGAGAAATTTGGCCAAAAGCATATTCAGCTCTATTCCATCGTCTTCCAACTGCTCAATATGGTGGAGGTGAATGCAGCAGTGCAAAACCGGCGGAAGCGGGAAAATGAATCGATGGCCAACGTAAACGGACTTTGGGCCAACTCACTACAGGCACTGAAAGAAAGCGGTATAGCCGATGAAAACATAGCACAGGAACTGGCCAGTGTGCGTGTAGAGCCGGTGCTCACCGCCCACCCTACGGAAGCCAAGCGCGAAACAGTGCTCGAGCATCACCGCGAGCTGTACCTGCTGCTGGTGAAGCGCGAAAACAAGATGTATACTGAAAAAGAGCAGCAGGACATTCGTGAAGACATCAAGCTGTCGCTCTATCGCCTATGGAAAACCGGGGAGATCTATATAGAAAAGCCAGATGTGAAGTCTGAGCTGCGCAACATATTGCACTACCTCACCAATGTGTTTCCGGAGGTGCTGCCAGTGCTTGACCGCAGGCTTAAGCTTGCCTGGAAAGAAATGGGCTTTGCCGAAGAACTGATACAAGATGCCACTGTTTACCCAAAATTATCCTTTGGCAACTGGGTGGGTGGCGACCGCGACGGCCACCCACTGGTAACCTCCGAGGTGACCAACGACACCCTGCACATGCTGCGGCTGAACGCGCTGGTGGTCATCAACCGCAAGCTGCTCGAACTAATAAAACACCTCAGTCTGGCATTTAGCTATAAAGAATGCCACTGGAAACTTCGCCAGCGCATAGACGAGATGAAGGAAGAGCTGGGCGATCGGGCCGTGCCAGCTTACGAACGCAACCGCGGCGAAGTTTTTCGTCAGTATCTCAATCTGGTGCTTACCAAGTTGCCCATAGAAATACAGCGTGGCCACGCCACCTCCCTCAAAGATGCCACCGGCACCTACCGGCAGGCGCAGGAGCTGATCTCCGACCTTAAAATATTGCAGACGGCATTGATCTCTTACGGTGCGCGCTCCATTGCCTACAATGACCTGAACGAGGCCATTCGACTGGTAGAAACCTTTGGATTTCATTTGGCCCATCTCGATATCCGCCAAAACAGTCGGTTTCATGAGCTGGCCATTTCCCAACTCATGGATGCTGCCTCATTGAAAGGTCAGGAATATCTGGACTGGAATGAAAAGAAAAGGGTGGACTTCATCAACCAGGAGCTGCGGTCGAATCGGCCCTTTACCCACATTGATATGCCACTGGCAGAAAATGCGCATGCTGTGCTGAGCTGCTACCGCGTGGTGCAAAAGCACGTGCAACAATACGGCCCTGACGGCATAGGCTCATTCATTGTAAGCATGACCCGCAGCCTGTCGGACCTGCTGGGCGTATATATGCTGGCCCGCGAAGCTGGCCTGCTCAAAAACACCTCAGATGGCCTGGTGTGTGTGATACCTGTGGTGCCGCTGCTGGAAACCATAGATGACCTGGAGAACGGCCCGGAAATATTGGACGCTTTCCTCAGCCATCCTTTTACATCGCGCAGCCTGCAGTACATGAGCAATGGCCACCAACCTGTACAGCAAATAATGGTAGGCTACAGCGACAGCAACAAAGATGGAGGCATATTGGCCAGCCAGTGGCACCTCTACAAGGCGCAGACGGAACTGGAAAAAATAGGCCGGAAGCATGGCGTGACCATTCGCTTTTTTCATGGAAAAGGCGGCTCCATAAGCCGCGGTGCCGGACCAACACATTATTTCATACAGGCTTTGCCCCCCGGCTCTGTTAGTGGCAACATACGCCTCACCGAACAGGGCGAAACCATCTCGCAAAAATATGCCAACAAAATAAATGCAGCCTATAATCTGGAGCTGCTATTGGCATCGGCCACTTTGAAAACCATTGAAAACAGGCACGGTAAAAACGGATCGCACCCACTTGCCGATGTGTTTTCCAAAATGGCCAAAGACAGCAAAGACCTGTACAATAAATTGATGACCAGCGAAGGGTTTATCGAGTATTTCCGCCAGGCCACACCCATCGACGCCATCGAATCGAGCAAAATTGGCTCTCGTCCATCGCGGCGCACGGGTAGCCAAAGCCTGAATGACTTACGGGCCATACCGTGGGTGTTCAGCTGGTCGCAGTCGCGCTACAACATGACGAGCTGGTACGGCGTGGGCTCCACGCTGGAAAAATTAAAGGAACAAACTCCGGAAGATTTCGAAAAGCTGAAGGAAGCCATCAAGCATGACGACTTCATTCGCTATGTGCTCACCAACATCGACACCAGCCTGGCCTCTACCGATGAGCGCATCATGGCTGAGTACGCTTCGTTGGTAGAAAATGCGGAATTGCGCGATAAGTTCTTAAAGAAATTTTTGAAGGAACTGAGCAAAACCCGTCATATGTTCAACCTGCTGCTCGATGAACCATTTGAAAAGCGCAGAACATCCAACTATTATTCTACCAGCCTGCGTGCTTCCATCATGGTACACCTTCATGCCACACAAGTGGCGCTACTGAAGAAGTGGCGTAAGCAAAAAAGAGAGGAACCCGATGAAAAGGCAGAGGAAACCCTGCTCTCGCTGCTGATGACCATCAATGCCCTGGCCAGCGCTATGCAGACTACGGGATAAGAGGAACGGCGCTGAAGGTACGAGAAGTTGAGGACGGAATGCTTTAGCACTCAGTAGAGTGTTGGCATACAAAAACACAGGCACCTATTCCAATGCCTGTGCTCTCGAGAAATGACATCGCGCTGTGTTTACGACAGCAGTTTGTTTTTCACCATTTTGGTACCCTGAGCTACCATGAGCCCGATGATGAATTTCTTTATGGGTTTGGTCGAAATGATGTTATACACGACTGCTGAGATAAGGACTACTTTTAGTGTGGATTTAAGTCTGCTCATTTTCTTATAATTTGTAAGGTAAAATTCTGTCTCACCTTGAACTAGAAAAAATATGCCAACCTGCATGGCACTCCATGCAGGCATATTTTAACCTGCGTGATGATGCAAGTGTGCATTAAATTCCACAGAACACCACAAGCATGTTACTTTGCCATAGATGTGAGATGTCCTTTGTCGGATATCTGATGTAAAAGCCGGGCATAGGCCGGATGTGTGCTGAGAGTGGCCTGGTGCCCAACTATAATTAGCTTGCGCCTTGCCCGTGTGAGGGCAACATTGAGCCGGCGCAGATCGGTAAGAAAGCCCAGATTTGCCTCATCATTGGCGCGCACGGTAGAGATCACAATTACTTCTTTCTCTCTACCCTGATAACCGTCTACACTTTTTATCTCTATACCTACCTCTCCTACCATGGCCCTGAGCGTATTCACCTGCTGATCGTATGGAGAGATGATGCCTATATCCATAGGGAACAGACGGCAGGCCAGCAGTGTGGCTACTACATCTGATACCACCGCAGCCTCTGCCTTGTTGAAGTATGAAAACGAACCCGGAATTTGCTCTTCCCGGCCGGCGGGTACATCTACGAAGCAGAGGGCCACGGCAGGGTCTGCCACCAGGTTCAGGGCGGGAGCCGGATGGTCGGGTTGTTGAAATCCGCTGAGCTGCCCGATATGATGCCCGGCCACCCTGGGTGATGCTTTCAACCTGCCCTCGTAAAACATTTCATTGGAAAACTGCATAATGGCCGCGTGCATACGGTACTGAATGAGCAGCATGCTGCCGGCCTGTGGAAAACGGTTCATCCAGCGCTCAAACAATGTCTGATTGAGCTCAGCGGCCTCTTTGCTGAGCACCGTCGGCGGCAGTTGCAAATGATCGCCCGCCAGCACCCATTTGGTTGCTTTCACCATGGGTATGAGGCAGGAGGGCTCCATGGCCTGGGTTGCCTCATCGATAAAAGCCACATCAAACTGCGCATCGGCCAACACATCGGCGCCGGCAGTGGCATTGGTGGAACACACCACCTGCGCCCTGGCAAAGAGATTTCTGACGGCATTGCTTTCCAGCGTTCGCGCCTCATCCAGCAGCGTGTTGATCTTTTGTTGCAGGCCGAGCCAGACAGACATCCGGTGGATTTTTTCCTGGGGAATGCCACGGTTGTTGCTGCCACGCTTCGCCGCTTTTATCACCTCGCTGTCGCTCAGCCCTCGTCGATTTTGGCCGGTCGGCACTATATACTTCTTTTGTTCATCCCTCCACTGAGCGGCTTGCTCTCGCATCATAGCAGCTTGCACATAGTCGCCTTCTTCCTGCACTTTTGCATCCAGCGTGCAGGCTGCCAGTTCAGGATTGACGCGGGCAGGGTTGCCAATGCGTACAACGTCCACGTCGAGTTGATACAGCTTTTCCACCAGGTTGTCTACGGCAGTGTTGGAGTCGGCCGTGGCAAGCACTTTATATCCGGCGCGCACATGTTGTATGATGCTTTCTACGAGTGTGGTCGTTTTGCCTGTACCGGGTGGGCCATGCATCAGAAATATATCTTTGGCCAACAGCGACTGTCCCACCGCACGGCGCTGGCTCTCATTGAGCTGCGGCTGCACCGCCTGCCAGGCTATTTCCTCCTCTGAAAATCTCGGCATGCGCTGCTGCAGCAAGAGGTCGGAAATGATCTGATGCTCGCCCAGGCGCAGGAGGGCCTCTTGCATGCGCTGAAAGGTAACATCATTGGCAAATAAGTCGAGACGCACATTGGGCTTATACACATAATGTGGCGGAGGATTGGTATAGGCGATGGTGATGGCAAAAGCGGACTTCTCCACCACTGTGGCCTGAGGCTCCTGCCCGTCGGGGCCACCGCCGCTGGCAATGACCAGGTCGCCGGTACTGATCTGAGTATCGGGGAGACCATCTTTGCGTGTAAACTTCACCAGATAGATGCCCCCGAGTCCCCGGCCGGCATCTTTGCCAGAGAGGTACAATATGGCCCTCCCCTTCTTCTGACGCTGTGCGCCGGACAGGGAGCGTATTTCATTATGATGAAAAGCCATTTCCTCTTCACGCTCCAGTTGTATGAGCCGCTTAAAGTAGCGTTGGTAGCGTTTGATGGTGTCCACAGATGCATCCATGGAGCCGAAATACGCATTTCAGCCGTGAAAGTTCAATGAAGGATGAACAAAAAAACCAAGGAAAAGACGCTTTGCCTTCGCTACCAACGCCGGTGCATTCTGCCTATAGCTTCTTGATCACTATCTGCTCAGAAAATTTTCTACCGACCACGTCATAAAAGGCGCGCAGTGATGTGTGCAGTTCAGGCGGATACACACGATATGGTAGATCTAGACGCACGGCCACCTGCACCTTTGGCCCTTGCAAAGCACATCGATAGGTAAAGCGCCCGGCGTTTTGCGGCATGGAAAAAGCCTCACTCTCCGGCAGTTCATCTACGAAATAGCCCTTGGGGATGTCGAGTGAGATATTGTAGAAAAGCGTGCGCGCATAAGGAAACTCTACAGGCAAATATCGCTGATCGTCTTTAAAGGGATTGTCTTGAAATCGGCTGAGCACATATGGTGTGAAATAGATGAATTGGTCGTTGACGATGGGCTGTTGTGCCCGCATCTCACCTGCCAGTGACAGCTTTGCTTCAGCCCATTGGTCGTTGTCTGTTTCTGCTATTATGATCTTCTCGCTTTTGAAACGCGGCGCAAGCAATTGGCGCAAGGCTTCTTCTATGTGTTCCTTTTGCTTTAATTCTACAGCCGCATGACCATCCGTGCCCAAATGCAGTGAATAAATCACCTGGCCACCGGTATCTATTGATGCTGAAATGTTATACACCTCTCGCGCTGGCTTTTGATCGAGCTTTTCCCATGTGGCTTCACCCTTTCTGATCATCAATGCCTCTACCCCCAACAGCTCTACAGGGAGGCATCCGACAGCATTGGCGCCACCAGTGGCGTCGAGCACCAGGCATTCCTCTCCGAGCTGTACATGACACACCAGATGGTTGAATTGCGACAGCAACGGATACACATGCGTGATCTGCCCGTGCGACCGGGTGCTGAGCAACATGGGGTCGGTGGTATAACCGGCCTCCGACAGCAGCAGGCACAGCAGCAGGTTTAGCTCGGCGCCATTGCCTTCGTGCTTCTCCAAGAAAGTTCCCATACTTTGCTCCGGAAAAATCCTGTATTTCCCGTTCCAGCTGTATCGATCGCTGATATAACCAAAAATTTTTTCCAGGTTGCCCTGATTGAGACTGTCGTCGATCTGCATCTCTTGCAGGATATCGCGGGCTTGCCCGCGCTTGCGCAGGTAGTTGTTTACATCGTCGTGGTCGAGTACCTGCCCGGCCAGCGCCTCCCAATCTTGCATCAGGGATACATATTCTTGTGCCCTGGTCATCTCATCGCGTATCCGTGTATAGCCTGCCAGTTGAAAGCGTATTTTCTCTGCGTAGTCATACTTGTTGTAGGAGAAGCTTTCCTCACGAAGGGCCGGAAGGTCATTCAACACCCATATATGTGTTTTTTCGTTCATGTATTTTTTCATCAACCGCTCGCCATTCATCAGCAGGCGATAGTCGAGACCTTCGGGTATGAATGCCCGCAACTCGCTATGGAGGGTGGGAATGTCATTTTGAAAATACCAGGGCTCCAAAAAAGTGAAGTTTTCTGATATGGTGGTGTATTCATATTCCAGTATGGCGCCCACTTGTACTGCGGGAAAGGTGAACCTTTTCTCGGCCCAGTTCTCATTTTTTTCTATACTGAAAAACTGATCCTTATCGACTTCCAGCATTTCGTATTTACCTTTTTCGCCCGGTATCAGTGTTTGCGCGCGTATCTTGGTTATCTTCTCCAGGTCGTCTTTATGCCAATAAGGCAACACCACATCGGCATATGCCTTACCATGGTCTTTCAACACCTTGAGGCGCACATGTTTTTCAATGATGATATTGGTATACGAAAATTTGATCTCACCATATTCGCAAAGCACCACAGCGAGGGCATCATTGTCGATGGCGGTGGTTGTAAGTTCCAATTCATCCTTAGAGAGCTTCCCCCATTTTATGGGTGGCGACTGGCCGAACACAGCGGTGCTTGTGATCGAAAAGAGAATAATAAAATATATGTTCTTCATGTACGGTGGCCTTTTCGTGCTATTGCAGCATACTATCGAATGCCTAAAAATTGAACTAAAGATAAAAAATGAATGCCGGGTAAAATTGTCTAAAAACGGCAGAAACCGCACCAATAAAATAAATATTGTGCGGCTGATTTATTTCTTACAATTCATACATGTTAGAAGAGACACACAAATATCGGCCTCACCAAACTCCACTGCGCATATGGCACGATTTTACAATATCGCCTGTCAAATGTCGTCAGGCCGGCTATCGAAGCGCATGGTAAGCAGGGAAAAGGCTATTTTTTTACACATACTGAAACTGCAGCCACCACACAGCCACAGCCGCCGCATAACCGAGCAGTGCGGGTATAGCGCCCCTTCTGGCGTATTCAGAAAACCTGAGCGTGGGTACCTGGCCCATAGCGGCCACTCCGGCAGCCGAGCCTATGATGAGTACACTACCGCCAGTACCGGCTGTAATGGCCAGCAGTATCCAATAATGATAGTCAATGGTGTCGGGAAGCATATCCATGGCGGCGGCCGTAAGTGGCACGTTGTCGAGAAAGGAAGAAATTAGGCCCAGGCTCACATGGCCGGTGATGATGCGCGACGGGTCCGCTCCGGGATTTTCGCCAAAAACCAGAATTGCAATTCGATCCAGAATACCGTGGTATCCCAAGGCCTGCACGGCCAGCAGTATGCCGATAAAGAAAATGATGGTAGACATATCGATGGTTCGGATCACGTTCACAATCTTATTCGATTTCTTTTTGAGGGTGCCTTTTTTCAAGCGGAAATCGATGACGATGGCAGCCACGCCCAGCCCGAGCAGTATGCCAATGAATGGTGGCAGGTGTACCAGGTTCACGATGATGGCAAAGCCAAATGTGATGAGACCAAGCAGGATGATGTTCCATTGCAGCGGCAATATTTTTTGAATCTCCCTGCCCATACGATCTTCATGCTCTATCTGCCGCACCATCAGCGCCTGAGGCACCACCCATGCCGCCAACGAAGGCAAGGCACCAAAAAACAGTATTTGCCATGCCGTAAACTTACCCTCCAGCCACAGCATAATGGTGGTAACATCGCCTACCGGCGACATAGCCCCGCCCGCATTGGCCGCTATCACTGTATTGATCACAAAGATGTTGAAGTTGCGCGGCCTGATGTACAGGTGCTTGCCGATCTGTATCATGATGAGGGTGCTGGTGAGGTTGTCGAGCACGGCCGATGCACAGAAGGTAATGCCTCCGAGAATCCAAAAAAGAAGCTCGTTGGATATTTGCAACCTCAGCAACTTCACCTCCACCCAGGTGAAAAATCGGAAGTGGGCCATCATCTCTACTATGGTCATGGCGCCAATGAGAAAAACGATGAGGCCAAAAATCTCCTGTGTGCCTTCTCCTATGGCGTGGCTTAGCATCTGAGGATCTTTGCCAAAGGCAAGGATGATCCACATAGCAGAACCTGTGAAGATGGCGATCCAGCTCTTGTTGATCTGAAGACTGTGCTCAAAGGCAATGGCGATGATCCCGTTGAGAAACAGGATGATGAGAATGATGCTGTAAAAGTCCATTGATTGGTTGTTAGAAGCTGCAAAAGTAATGGCAAAGTAGAGGCAAAAGCAGCATTGAATGAATGACAAAAATCAAGTGAGCATGTATTTCATCATTTTCATCATTAAGTACAGGGCGCCTATACCGGGAATGGCCTAGCGCACATGCAAGAGCTATATTATTCCTTTTGCCATACCAACTGATGCACCAATGAGACAGGTAATAAATCTGACGATATATGCGTAAAATTACGCCGGTGCAGTGCAACCAGGAGGCAAATGTTTATAGCTCTTTTATGTAAATGTTGCGAAACTGCACAAGGCTGGGCGGTGTCACCCATTGGTTGTCTCTGCGAATGCCGTGGTGCTGCAGGCCAATGGGGCCGCGCGATGGCAGGCCAGGCAGCTCCGCATCGTCAATCACTAGTGTATCATTGAGGTGTACTGTGAGACGATTGCCCTTTACTATTATATGGAAAGTGTTCCATTCGCCGATGTGGCGATCGGCAATGGTGCGTGGGGTTACGCCCCGTTTCACCTCGGCACTCATAGCAGCATCGGTACGGTAGCCATACACTTCGCCCGAGCCCACAGGCCAGCACCAGATATTGACCTGCGCCTTGTCGGTGCCCCGCAGCAATATTCCCGAGTCGGAGTCGGGCACCGACATGCGGATGACTTCTCCATGTTCATTGCGCTTGTATGTGCCGTCGGGCAGTACGATGGGTACTCGGGTGTTCGTCCAGGGAGTTGATTTAATGCGCCAGTCCACCCAGAGCTCAAAATCGCCATAACGCTGCTCTGTCCACAGGTTTTTATCTTTCGGGCTTTCGCTCATGGCGTCATAGTCGATCACCCCGTCTACCACCTGCCAGTGGCCATTATCACCTTCGGGCACCTGCCAGCCGGAGAGGTTCTGGCCGTTGAAAAGTTGTGTGGCGTCATTATTATTCATTACTGCCTGAGCGCTTGTCAGGCATATAGGGCTACACATTGCAAGCAATACAAAAAATCGAATCATAATTTCATTTGATCGGCTACAGGTTATCAAAGGAACATTGACAGATGCTACTAAATCTATTGGCTAAATTAATGGTTTTCTTAAAAATTACTCAACGGTAAAAAGCAGAGGCCGGGGAAGCAATACCGCCCCGGCCTCTGTTCTTTTACATTCAGTTAATGTTCTAACGGTTGGCTTTGTTGCCGTCGAAGTTTGGGTTGTTATCCACTTCGCTTTGAGGCACCGGAAGCAGGAAGTCGTTGGCCTTCATGGTGGCATAGCCGGGTTTGTAGCCAAGCACCTGATCGGTAATGCCCCAGCGCTGTACATCAAACCATCGCGAGCCTTCACCAAACAACTCTACATAGCGCTCATGTTGAAGCACTTGAGTGAGTGTCCACCCTTTGTCGGCCATCAACTGGTCTACGTTGGGCAGTGTGCCGGCAGAAGAGCTCGGCAGGCCTGGCTGATCATTCATAGCCTCATTGGCCCTGTCACGCACCATTTGTATGTATTGCTTTGCTGCAGCTTCATCACCCTGCATCAGTCTGGCCTCAGCGTACATCAGCAGCACATCGGCATAGCGAATATCCACATAGTTTGTCCAGCGTCGGTTAAAACCATATCCCACGTCTACTTCACACTTGCGTAAGCCAAGGCAATAACCCTCCACCGGGTGGGGATTGAAACTCTGCTCAAACCAGGCAAGCTCTTTTTTACCAGCCACATTTAACTCAGTGCCTTCATGTAATACAATGGCATCGTGCTGCTGGCTGGTGTAGGTGGCACCATTTTCTATTCCCCAGAAGGTGGCATATGCACGGTTGTCTATAAAGTTTGTGCCGTCATTTTCAAACGCCCACAAATCGCTGCGCACACCAGTCTCTTCTGTAGCATTTGTGCGGCCACCGTATGCCCGATCCTGACGGATGGCAAAATTCCACCAGTGCTTGCCATCCGTTTTGCGGTTATGGCTGCGGCTGGTGGTGAAATACTGCACTTCGTTTTGCGTAGGATTATCGCCGCCTGCAGCCCAGTCGCCACCGCCAAGGTCTGCAAATTGAATCTCCCAAATGGACTCGTTGTTGTTTTCATTGTTGCCACTGTGCAGCGAGCGATAGTCAACCAAATCATACGTGCCATAGGTGGCTTGATCGTTGATCAGCTTAGCCAGCTCTGTAGATGCATTGGCCCAATCTTTCCTATACAGATACAGCTTACCCAGCAAAGCAGTGGCTGCACCCTTTGTAGCCCTGCCCATGTTCATTGTTCCTCTGTAGGCATCTACTTTGGGAAGGTACATTTGAGCTTTCTGCAAATCATCGATCATGAGTTGCAGTATTTCACCTTCTGCAGCCGGTGCATTATAAAAGTCTGCTTGCGATTGCACAATTTCTGTGTTCATCGGGATGATATCCCCAAAATAATTGGTAAGAATGAAATAGTAATATGCCCGAAGGAAATGCGCCTGCCCCATATAGAATTTTTCATCTGCCTCCGTGAAGCTCACATCTGTATCGCGTATGCCGGGTATACGGGCTATGGCCACGTTGGCGGCATAAATGCCTTCGTATAGCCGGCCCCACAAATTGCCTAATTCACCGCCACCCGCTGTTACGTCGTGCTGGGTAATGCTGCCCCACAAGCCGGCACCGGCTGCAAAGCCTGTAGCGAAAAACTCATCGCTGAGTTGATCTGGCCAGTGTACCATCTCTCTGAAAAACATGCCTTGCTTGTTCAGTGTGGCATAGATGGCAGTGACGGCGGCATCGGCGTGCGCCTCTTTGGTGTAGTATGAGTCGACCGTAACATTGGCCGGGTCATCTTTTTCCATAAAATCCTCTGAACAACCAAACACCATTAGGGAAGCCAGTGCGAGTGTTATTATATATTTCGCTTTCATCATGATCCTTTTTAAATGATTAAAAATCTATTTGTATACCGAGCATGTACGACCGTGCCTGAGGATAGTAGCCGTTGTCTACACCGCGTGAGGTATTGATGTTTCCACCTGTACCAACGGCATTGGAGCCAATTTCAGGATCGTAAAACGGATAATCCGTAAAGGTGAGCAAATTGCGTCCAACAAAGTAGAAGCGGATGTTTTGCAGCGACAGTGACTCTGTGATGGTTTTGGGCAATGAATAGCCAATCATCAACGATCGCATTCTCAAATAAGAGCCGTCCTGAATGTAACGGGTCGAAGCATTTTTAATGTTGCTGTTTGGATCGTTGCGCACCGCGCGAGGGATGGTGTTGCTCGCATTGTTGGGTGTCCATCGGTCCAACACAGCCGTAGTGGCGTTGAAGTTATTGTGCATGCCCTGCGTCCACGCCATCAATTCGGCATAAATGTCATTGCCTTCGGTGCCCTGGAAGAACATGTCAAAATCAAACCCTTTCCAATCTCCTGCAATTCTAAAGCCGTAGGTAAGATCTGGCATAGGGCTGCCTATAAACCGCCGGTCATCGGGTGATATAGTTCCATCGTCATTGACATCGCGAAAGCGTATGTCGCCTGGCTTAGCGGCTGGCTGAATGACTGCACCGCTGGTACTGGTATGTGCCAGCACTTCCTCTTCAGACTGGAATATGCCATCGGCGTAGTAACCATAAAATGCTCCTACCGGATGGCCTGCCTCTGTCCTGGATACACCCTGGTTGTTGAACTCCACATTAGCGCCAGTGATAGCCGCTCCTTCTACACCCAGTGAAAGCACTTCATTGTGTAGGGTGGCAAAGTTGCCGGAAAGGTCGAGATTGAAGTCCCCAAAAGAGTGGCGGTATGTAGCCATAAACTCAAAACCCTGATTGCGTATGCTGCCCGCATTCATGCTTACACCACTCAAGCTGCCCGATGATTCCGGAATTGGAACTGAAACGAGCATGTCATCGGTATCCTTAATGTAATAATCAGCGGTGATGGTGAGGGCTTCATTGAAAAGACCTAAATCCAGGCCTATATCAGTCTGTGTGACAGACTCCCATTGTAAATTGGGATTGGCAAATTGACGAGGCACTACACCGATGAGTTTGCCTGTGGCGCCGTCTGCAAATGTATAATTTGCTCCTGCCCGCAGACGGCTGAAACGGGCATAGTTGCCAACAGGGTTCTGATTGCCTACCGTACCATAGCTGGCGCGAAGTTTCAAATTGCTAATGGCCTCAACACCCGACATAAACGGCTCGTCGCCCAGATGCCAGCCTACAGAAACGGAGGGGAAATTGCCAAAACGGTTTTCCTCAGCAAACCTGCTCGTACCGTCACGCCGCCAGTTGGCAGTGATCAGGTACCTGCCCTTGTAAGAGTACATTACCCGGGCCAGAATGGAAGTCAGTGCCCACTCATCTTCTCCACCGTTTACGCCTGGATTGGCTTGTATCAGGTTTAAGGTATTCAATTCTTCACTGTCGATATCGAATCCTTCGGCTGAAAAATCGTGGCCAAATGCATATTCAGATGTATAGCCTACCATGCCCGTAAAGTCGTGGTCGCCAATGCTTCTGCTATAGGTAAGGGTGTTTTCCCATGCCCATCGATAGCTGCGGTCCATACGCTCAAAGGCACGTGTGCGGTCAATCGATTTCGGGCCGAAGTCCGACTGCAACTCAATGTCTTCGGTATGCACTATGTCATTTTGATAGCCAAGATTGGTTTTCACCCTGAGTCCGTCAATGATTTCATATTCGCCCCAAAGTGCTGCTGTAAACAAGTTGCCATGGTTAATCCTCGTACGCCTGTGCGCTACACCGTAGGGGTTGGCCGCATCGTGTCCATCAGAACCTGTTGGCCCGCCATAGCCGCCTAGTCTGGTGCTGTCATATATTTTCACAGGAGCCGTTTGCTTCATCATTTCCTCGATATGGCTGCGGCCGCCCTGAACGTCCTCATCTTCATTATTTTCCTGCCTAAAGCCTATGCTCTCGCCAAAAGTGAACCTGCCCTTTCTCCAGTTGGAATTGATCCTCAAGTTGAATCGCTCATAGTCTGTTCTCACCATGATGCCCTCCTGGCTAAAATAGCCCCCGGAGATATAAAAGTTGCCGGCCTCGCTATTGCCACTGATCGATAGCTGGTGCTCTTGTATAACGCCCTGCTGAAACATAGCATCCTGCCAGTCCGAGTCGGTGCCATCGTAGTTAGGATCGTTGTTCAGTATCCAGGTGGCCATTTGTGGAGGTGTGGAAGCGGCATTCTCGTTGGTTTCTTTCGCCAACTGTGCCCACTGTTCCGCATTCAAAAAATCGAGCTGTTTGGCGGGTTCTTCTACTCCGGCATAGCTGTTGAGGCTCACATTCACTTTGCCTTTTGGCAATGTAGCGCCACTTTTTGTCGTGATCAAAATTACGCCATTGGCGCCTCGAGAACCATAAATGGCGGTAGAGGCCGCATCCTTAAGCACTTCCACCGATTCTATGTCCTGAGGGGCTACAGCATCGGAGCCCATGGGTATACCATCGACCACCACCAGCGGATTGGTAGCGCCGCTAATGGAGCCAACTCCGCGAATTCGTATTGTAGCTCCGGCACCGGGCCTTCCCTGGTTGCCCTGTACCTCTACACCGGGTGCTATGCCCTGCAGGGCCGTAGACCAGTTGGCTGTCTTGTTGGTCTGTAGTGTTTCTCCCTTTACCGTAGAAATGGCCGAGGTAAGGTCCTTTTTCTTTTGCGTACCGTAGCCTACCACCACTATTTCATCGAGTGCGGTGATGTCTTGTACCATAGTGAGGTCTATCACTGACCGGCCGCCTACTTCTACCTCTTCCTGAATATATCCTACAGAAGAATAGACCAGAACAGCATTATCATCTGGTACATCGAGTGAATAGCGACCTTCAATGTCGCTGACAGTGCCCTGGCTGGTACCTTTTACAATCACGTTCACACCGGGCAGGCCCTCGCCATCTTCCTCGGTAGTTACCCTGCCCATGACTGTACGTGCCTGGAGGTTGACTTCGAGCACCTTCTGGTTTTTGTCCAGCCGATCTACGTTGATGTAATTGTTTACCTGCCTGAATTTAAGACCGGCATCTTTGGAAATTTGCAAGAGCAAATCGGCCACCGACATTTCGCCACTGCGCACGTTCAGCTTCAGCTTTTTATTAATCACGCTGTGGTCGTAGGCAAATTTAAAATCCGTTTGCTGCTCAATGGCTTTAAAAGCCTCTACCACGTTGGCATCCTTAAGCGACAGACTGAGGTAAACTTCCTTTACGCTCTCTATCTTTTGTGCATTCAGATCGGAAGCGATCATTACGGAGACGAACATGCACTGGATCGTCAGGCCGTAGAACATAAGCTTTGTCATCCCTACAACTAGTTGAAGTAGTTTACTTTTCATAATTTTAAGTGTTAAGTGTGAAAACATTTAATCATCT
The DNA here is from genome assembly GCA_964596645.1 of uncultured Roseivirgaceae bacterium. Taxonomy (GTDB): domain Bacteria; phylum Bacteroidota; class Bacteroidia; order Cytophagales; family Cyclobacteriaceae; genus CAVQEK01. Next base: position 35,292 of record CAZQVB010000014.1, on the reverse strand, counting down.
GTGGCTTCGGGAAAGTGAATACGGCCAAATATTTATCTTTTCCGGAGCCTTTTTTTGGGTTTTTCTAGAATCAGTCTCTTTTCATACGCCCTATATTTAAGTTTTAGATAATCTGTTATTGTTCGTGCAATCCGCTCGCAGCGCACTGCTTATTTGAAAATCTCATTGCGAAAATGCTTTATTACTTTCATCAAAATACATTCGCACGGTGTCTTGAGTGATGTCGAAGCGAAAATGCTTGGAGTAGCTCATGCTTTCCAGTATTATGTCCAGGTACTCGTCTTGTCTGAATTCCCCCGAGTAGTACCAGGGCTGCCCGTTGTAGTTGATGAGTTGAAAATCCACATCATACCATCTGCTGAGCCTTGATGTCACTTCTTGCAAACTGCTCTTGTTGAAGTACAAAATGCCTTCTTTCCAGGAGAGCAATTCACGCATGTCAAAATGCTCTGTTGTTGTCTCACCGCTGGTGGCGTCGTAGCGCGCCAGTTCTCCCGGCTGCAATAAAAGGCCGGTGTGCGAGGCGTCATCCACCTTTATTTTCACAAGCCCCTCTTCCAACGCCACAGAGCAATGCTGTTCCGACGAATAAGCCCTTACATTGAAAGATGTGCCAAGTGCCTCGGTACGCATACGGCCAGCCACCACCACAAAGGGACGGGCTTGATCAGGTTGTACCTTAAAATATGCCTCACCATCCAGCAAAACCTGGCGAATCGTATCTGCCTCGGAAAAAGCAAAACGTATGGTGCTTTCGGCATTGAGTACTACGGTGGAGCCATCAGGCAATCGCAGGGTTGATTTCACACCAGCGGGGTTGGCCTTTACAATGACAGGATCTTTTGAGGGAACAACAGATGCCGGAGAGGATAGGAAATAGATGACCACCCCTACGGCAAGGAAAGTAATAATGGCCGCTGCTACACGGAGAAGGGGACGAATGCTAAACCAGCTAGTCTTTATCATCGAGCTTTTATGCAGCCTTTGCCACACATGATCTTCCACCTTGGGCGAATTAAAAAAGAGTGACTCAGTAGGCCTGGAATGCCAAACGCGCTGTAGCTGTTGAAAAACCATCTGGTTATCTGAAGACTCACTGATCCACTTCTCCACAACAGCCGCTTGCTGTTCGGAGGCCTGACCATTTAAATAAAGTCCCAGCAGATGATCGATACTCATTTTGGAGTGCTTTTGCTATAATGACAACCAAAACTGGCGCACACCCTGAGCCTTGAATAAAAAAAATGTGAAATGTGGAAGTAGTGACTTATCGCACACCTAAAAAACGGCTGGGCACTTCCCTTGTTTGATTGTATTCCACCACGGCTTTTCTAAGCGTCTTTAAGGCTACCGTCATATGCGATTCGATGGTTTTTACTGATGAGTTCAGCAGTTCCGCCACCTCTTTGTAGGTGATGTTTTCTTCTCTTGACATTCGAAAAATGAGTTGCCTCTTTGGCGGAAATGATTCTATGATTCGCTCAATATACGATTCAAACTCTGCCGATTGCAACGCGTCTTCAGGTGAAGCATTGACCGGATATCGAAAATCTTCCTCATTCTCTATGCTCTCCAGCCTGAAAGAATGGTGACGATTTTTCTTTAAAAAATTAAGGCTTTCATTTTTGGCTATTCTAAAAAGGTAAGCGGCTGTGTTGTCAATATCCAGCACCTTGCTGCCTTGCCGAATGAATTTCACGAAAACTTCTTCAACCACATCTTCCGCGTTTTCATGTGTTTTTACATAAAACAAGGTGAAGTTGACCAGGCTCGGATAGTACCGGTTAAAAAAAGTATTGAAAGACCTTCGACAGTCGTGTAGAACGATTTGCTGCAAAAGTTCTCTATCGCTATTGATATGAACAGGCAAGTTCAGGAATGTTTAGGTTCAGTACGCGTTATAGCACGCTGCGGTAAATATAGGATAAAAAGCAAATGAATCGTATTGAGCGTCAAAATTTCCAAACTGAAATGGCCGGCAACTAATCAGTCGTACACGCCGGTGTAGCCATGCTCCATCAGTGGCATCAGGCGCTTGATCGCTTTCTTCTCCTTAGAGGCAAGATTTATTGTTTCATCGGGGTCGGCCTTGTGGTCGTACAGCTCCATCACTGGCTGCTCTTCGCGGTAGTAGCGTGTGATGCGGTATTCGCCGGTGCGCATGGAGTAGCCATCGTTGAAATAGCTGTAGGCGGCCTCCTGCCAATCGGAAGCGCCATCGCGCATCAAGGGCAAAAGGCTGCGGCCGCGGGTATCGTAAGGCATTGGCACATTGCATGCTGCCATGAGCGTGGGGTATATGTCGATGCTGCTCACCACCTTATCAATAGCAACTCCGGCTGGCTGGCCGGGCACCTTCATCAAAAAGGCAGAACGCAAAGCCCGGTCGTACAATGTGTGTTTGCCCCACACCCGGTGGTCACCCAGGTGCCATCCGTGGTCGCCCCATATCACCACCACTGTATTTTCTGCCAGGCCCAGCTCATCGAGTTCCTGTAGCAATTTGCCCACCTGGGCATCCACATAACTCACACAGGCTGCGTAGGCATGCCCGAGTTTTCTGGCATATTCATCTGAAACAGAATGTTCCAATGAAGCTTTTTCTTCGCCAAGTTTGTACTGGTTGAACTCTCCGCTGCCATGCAGGCTGGCCCGGTGTATATTGGCGGGTATGTCTTTGTAGGGCGCCACCGGTATATGCTCACGCTGGTACATATCCCAATATTTTTGTGGGGCATTGAATGGAAGATGCGGTTTATAAAATCCCACGCCCAGGAAGAAAGGTTCGTCGCGCTCCTTCAATTCGCGCAGCTTATTTATAGCCACCCGTGCGATCACCCCATCGGGATATCCTTCGTCGTCTACATCGGCCGATTCGTAGGGCTTCACCTTTTTGTTTAGCGTATTGCGATTGCTGCCGTCGGCGTAGCCAAAGAAGGCATGGTGGCCCGTGCCCCACTTGCCATAGTCAAAGGGCAGCTCATCCCAGCTATGGGGCAGCTCGGCCACATTGCTCACCGGATCGAGATACTCATACACCCTGCCATCGGGGTGGTGCGTGATCTTGCCTATTCCTACCGTGTAGTAGCCGTTGCGCCTCAGGTGGTGCACGAAGGTTTCGGGCCGGGGCTGCTCGGGCTGGCCGGTCAGTGCCTCTTCGGTGGCCGAGTTTCGAATATCCTCACGCTGATCGGGCAGTTCGCCCGTGAGCATGCTGTGTCGCGATGCGCCACATGTCGGCACGGTTACAAAATGCTTTGTAAAGGTGAACCCCTGGCTGGCCAGTCGATCGATATTGGGCGATTTGATGTAATCCGCGCCATAGCTACTCAACTCGGGCCGCAGGTCATCGATACAAATAAAAAGCACATTGGGCTTACTCAGTCCTGTATCCTGAGCGTTTGCTGAAATGGTGCAAAAAACAGCCAGAATATGTAATAAAAAGGCTATTGAAAATTCTCGAGCCGGCATGGTTTGAATGTTTATGAACATGCCAAATCTAAAAAAATTCAGAACAGGTACGACTGCTTTTTTTGATTCATCGCTGACCTTCCAAGGCATGCCACGCGGTGATATCGCGCTATTGCTGTACCAAAAGCTTCTTCGTCTGCACCTGATTGTTGCTCAGCGTGACTTGTAGGAAATACATGCCCGAAGCCAGTGTGTCGGTAGTGACGGTCACCGCATTTTTTGGCTGTTCGTATTGCATGAACTGCAACCTTTGCCCGCTCTGGTTCCATATTTCCAATCGTACAATTTTCAGGCTGTCGGGTACTGCCACCGTCACCTGCTCGCTTGCCGGATTGGCATAGAGTTTCACAGTCGAGGGTTCTAATTTGTCTTTGGTAAGCCCGGTCACTACCGCTGTGCCTTCGGCTATATCGATAGAAGGCCCTTCGGTAAGAAAGCCGTATACAAATGCCGCCACTACCGTGTTTTGGTGAATGGTAAACTCGCTGTTGAGCGGAGCATTGCGAATGTCGAACCATCGCTCGTGGCCCGGCCACACCGCTACGTCTTCCGGATAAATGCGTGGGTTGCCTGCCACATCGCTGTAGGCCCAGTTGGGATTCCACCAGCCCAGCGGCCCCATATCGCTCACACGCCACGGGCCGTAGGGTATCACGCCTTCTATCACAGGAAAACGGTTGTTTTCTCCCTGCTGGCCACTGTACCACCAGTCGAGGTGGAAAAGTCCTACCGGATACCGCTCACCTACTCCGCTTATCCAGGTCATATTGAGCGGGTTGCAGCCTAAAAAATAATCGGCTGTGGTGTGCAGGTATTTCAACTCTGGTGTACCGCCGTCTGTGGCATTTTTATTGACCAGATAACCAAACACACCGGGGGTAACCATGGGCGTAGTTGGCTGGCCTACCAGCATAGGAAAGTAATAATCACCTCCCCATCGGCAGGCACGCCGGGAAGCCGGGTCAGTCAAAAACTTATCTGAACTAGCCCTCACCGCCATTCTGGCGTCTGATACGATGTGCGGGTATCGCGGGTGGTTGGTCGTGAGCATGTACATCCAGGCTGCAAACATGAGCTCAGGCTTGCTTGGGTCCAGGGCATTGGACAATTGATTGCCATGATCATACACATGATCGTGGTAATATGACTTGCCGGTGAGTCTGTACAGCGAAGTGGCGGCGTACAACCAGGTATGGCGCAAATTGGCAATGTCGGTGTGATTGGCATCATCCGTGCGCCGGTTTTTCACTGCCCAGTCGTAGGCATTTTCTGCTTCGGATTGCCAGTCTACACCTTCAGGATCAGTGAGGTTTGCTTGCTGTAAAATATATGCGAGCTGAGCCGCCATGGCCGCATACTTAAAACTCGTCCAGGGATCTTCGCCCAGCACGTACCAATCGCGTGCTACATCTTGCCATGAGCCCTGGCCAATGTCGCCAGGTGCATCTTCGCCCCACAAGTCGCCAAACACCCGGGCACCCGGCACGCCACCGGTACCCCAACCTTTTTCCTGTATTTCATCTTTAGCCCTTTTGAAATAGCGCAAAAGCCATGCCCCCTCATCGAGCACATCGGGCAGGTTGTTGCCACTTTCAGGTATATTGAGCTGACTGTCTGAAAATTTTTGCGGGCCAGATTCGTACAAAAAGAGCAAATAGGCTGGCACCTGGGTGTGGGTGTAGTAGCCGTCCCAGTCGCCGGCATCCTGATACCATCCGTAGGTATCTTCCAGCACGCCTTGGTATTGGGCTTCAATAGCGGCCTTATCTGCTTCCACACCATCGTGGGTTTGCATGTCAAATGCCCTGAAGCTGCTGTATTTCAGCTTGCCGGCAAAGCCCGGCGTTTGACCCGGATGATGCGGGGCAGCACGTGGAAAATTGGTATAAGGCTCTTTCAACGCTATGCCGCTCCTGTTTTGGTACAAACCTTTCATAGCCCAGTAGAAGGGCGTGCTGTAGGCATCGGGGCCAAGGGCAAATTCAAATGAGCTGCCCATGCCCGGCACTACGAGCCGGTAGTTGCCAGGTGTAGCAAAGTCAGAAAAGTCGCATTCGTACACATCAGCAGCTGCAAAGTTGGCATTGGGTGTTTCACCGGTCTGGCCTGTTTCAGGATTGGTTTTTGGCTTGCGAAAAGCGATGCTGCCTGTGAAAACAAAGGTGTTTTTATCCACATCATACAGCTTAAATTCTTTGCCAAGGAAAGCGCTCAGGTCGAGGCTGCCCTTGTCGCCGGCCCAGTGGTACAGGTAGCCGTACCTGGCGGGTGCGGTGGTGGAGTAGCCGATGTTGTTCACATGTATGGCCTCCGAGTGCAATTGGGCTTCATTGTATTCAAACGTAAACTGATTGTCGTGCTCCGCAAGGTTGTCGGTGGTAAGGGTATAGCTTTTACCGGATTGCATGGCGCTGGGCAGGTACAGATACAACCAGTGCTCTTTGGCATGATCTGGGTCACTGTTTACGCAACCATTGTCGTATTGCTGACACATCAATGCAAACTCCGTGGGTTTCGATTTTCGCCCTACATCTACAGGCGCCTTGCCCCCCGTATATGCAGCATCGTTGGCACTGCTGCGGGTGTAGCTGGCGGTAGCCATTGCTTTTTCTACATTCAGTGGCACGGTCACCACCTGCTCAGAGGCGCGCGGCTCCCCTATTTTGTGATGTATGGCATAGCCATCATCAAAATGCACCATCAGGATTTTATCGGTTAATGGTTTTACGGCTACTATGTCGCTGGCCTGAGAAACGTACGACACCGCAAGCAGTATGAGCGGGAGGAATATCTTTTTGATCATCTGATAAAAAATTTTGGGTGATGAAAGATTGTACAATGGGCTACTGTACTTGTAAAAAACAACATCATAAGCCAGTGCTACCCCTACGCCAGGGCCCGATTTTTTGGCATGAAATCACACCAATATCGGTGACTGCTTGTGGTTGAGTACAGGCATAGCCACCCGCCATGCCATGGGTGGCAGGGTGACAGAAAGGGGCAATGAACATAAAGCGGTCATGGATGCTTTCTTAACAAAAAATACCTACTGGATGGAGCTGGAGACTGTACTGCTGGAACTGTGCGTAAAAGAAATAGAAGAGCAACACGGGCCTTGCCGTACGGAAGAAGATTACCAAAGGCTTAGTAGTGCCATACTGCAAAAAACCGACATGCTGCTTACTCCGCACATTTTACAAAGGGTGTTTGTGGCTGTACGCAACCACGCGCAGGAGCTACCGCCGCATCAGGTAAAAAATACTTTGGCAAAGTTTGTTGGCTACAAAGGCTGGGAGCACTACCGTCTGCAGCACTCACCTGAATCATTATTTTCCCGTCATTTCAGAAAATTTGATGTGCCCACAGCCGATGATTACAAAAGAAAAAGAAGCCTTTCATATACCTGGCTATTGGTCATTGCCATTGCTGCTGCACTGATGGCGGTGACGATAAAGCTGCTATTTGCATGACGTCAGTAGCCATTGTCACTACATTAATTTTCATCATCGCCGCCGAAGTGAAATGCAGCGCCTACTGTTAGTGATGAGAGCTTGTTCCCGCTACTGGCATCCAGTGCTTCCCATTCAGTTCGCACCATGATCTTTCCGAATTCTATACCGGCACCCAGGCCCCACATGAAACTGCTGTTATTGGTTCTATAGTCATAAGCGCCCACATCGTTGTGTGCACGGGAGAAGAATCCGCCCGCTTTACCAAAAAGAATGAGTGGGCCTACATTGCCATGAATACGCCCTGCCACTTCCCATCCACTATTCTTTGATTCTACCGCTACGCCATTGTCGGTGCCATCGATATTGCCCAGGTAGTGATAGCCGGCTTCCAGGCCGATGAAGCTGATGCTGTAGCCCGTAAAAACTTTGTAGCCAAATGAGCTATTGTCGACACTATAGTCAGCGCCCTGACTGTCTTCCAACGCCTTATTGAGAAAGGAAGGACCAACACTGGCACCGAGGTAGAAGCCCTGTGCCATGGCCGGGTAGGCGGAGATGAATATCAAAAACAGGGCAAGAGGCGTGCATTGGAGTAATTTCTTCTTCATATAAGTAAAGGTATAATGTTAAGAATTGCATGATTGGTGCCCGCGGATATACGAGTGATCGGGCGATTCAGTCGAGTCGCTGTCTGCGACTGATTAACCTGCCTAATAACCAAGACGTTTGAACATTTGTTCATTTGTAATGAAGTAATTAAGCAATGGTTCAACACTTTCTATTCATCTGTAAAAGCGTAAGCCATACGAAAAAAATGCTTTTGAGCATACACCCAAAAGCATTTCATTATCATCATCAAATCTGCCAGCTGCAGGTTTAAATTACGCGTTAGCGATCTGCATCATTGACTAAGCCGGCTGCCTTATTTTAAAGTAACGCACCATGTTCATCATAAGCTCCCAAAGGTGCTCGTATGGAATAATCTCCATTTCGGCAAAGGAATCACCTACAGCAGATGCCTCCTGAAGCTTATTGGTGAGGTATCTGGTTTTGGCTTGTATCTTCTTCATGTCCAGCTTATTTTCTACTACTATATTCAGCAGCTTGTAGAAAGTACGCGTGCGATAGCTAAAGTTTTCTTTGAAGTGATTGGCCATATATTCTTTCAATGCGTCGCGCTCTTTGGCCAGCGCCTGCATATCGCCTCGCTCCACATTGAACAGAAACTGAAGGATGATCACCGCGACATTAAAGCCCTCTTTATCTTTATCATATTCCGGAATTTTTTCTATGAAGTCTGAAAAATTAAAATTGCGCATATAGAAATTTCCCGAATAGGCATAGTGGAGATAGGCATTATAAAGTCGCCACTTTTCGCGAACCTCTTTTTCCAGTTTTACGAAGAGCTTGTTTTCAAATACCTGATCGATCACCTGAAAAGCCAGGCGATAATTGCGCCCATGGATCGCGAGCATGAAATAGGTTTCATAAATGTCGAACCACTCATTGGTGAGCTGGTCGAAGAAGGGTAACTTTTCTTCCACGTATTCCAGCCCGCGCTCTATCTGATTGGTGCGCAAGAGCGCGTAGGCCATTTCCTGTGCCACATGCCGCGGATCTATCCTGAACTCATTGAGCGACTGACCGTTGTATTTGCCTTTATCGAGATCTTCCAGCAGTGGTATTACATCAGAAAACTCACCCACAAGTTTTTTGTACAGCACCGCCAGCTTGAAGTGATATTCAAAAATATTGAACGACTTGGTTTCGTTCCACAACTTCTCAATTTGTCTGATGGATTTCTGCGCCTTATCAATGTTCTTCTTGCGCGAGTTCACCGACTTTACTACCATCATGGTGATGTAGTAGTACAGCTCCTCTGCCTCCTGCTCCTTCTGGTAGAGCTGCCTGGCTTTATGCAACTCTTCTACCGTACTCTCAAACAGATGTGGCTGGTGATTTTCACTGTACAGTCGCATCAGTTCTTCCAGGCTGGTGATAAGGTGCCTGGTATACTCGCAGCGCTCGGCAATGGTTTGCGCTTTCTGCACCAGGTTGCGTGCCACCTTACGCTCACCGGTAAATATGAGCATACGCGCCTGATGAAGATACTGAATGCACTCCTGCTCGTACTGATGAGAAAGCTTTTGATTGTTTTCTGTGAAGTCGAGAAAGAAAAGGTGGTTGAGCAATTTTTGCTTCAGCCTCGACTTGAGCATCCGGTATCTGTCGTCGTCACCAGCCGCTCCATAGAGCAGGTTGGCAGCTTCCTCATCGCCATCGATCGTGCCATTTTTGATGTACCGAAAGAAGATGTTTTCCTTGCTCGAATTTTCGGTAACACCTTTCAACTCCAGCAGCGGATATTGTCGCTGCTTGCGCTTAATAATAATCTGAACTAACCTCTTTAGATCCTCCATACTAAAAAAATTACTTGTGTTGTGGTTTAATAATATTTGGAAATATTGCTTTCAATATAATCATAAACTTCTTTGGTTAACAGGGATTATTAGACAAAAAAACATCTTCCTGTTGTGAGCGGAGATATTTTCATTCTAAGAACTAAAGCAATTATTCACCGTGCATCTTTAAATCCCTGTCAGCGTTAAAAATAAATTAATTTTTGCCCATTACGCAAAACATTGTAACGACCCTTTTTTGGGTATATTTTTTCACATCAGCCTATCCCCGGCAGAAAGTGAAACTATTCTGTTGTACATTGACACACCGTTCAATATCGATGTTTCACTTTATTTCTATATACCATGGCCAAATTCACATCACTATTAATCGCCATCGTTTTGGTGTTTGCACAATGCAATTCAAAAAAGCAACCGGCAGAGTTGACCGGACAGGAAGAGCCAGCCTCTGAAAAACCTGCTGCACCACGTGTAAGCCTCACCAAGGCATGGACCACGCCGGAAGATTTAACTACCTGCGAATCAACACTTTATTATCCAGAAGAGGACATTATTTTTGTCTCCAATATTAATGGCAAACCTCAGGAGAAAGACGGCAATGGCTTTATATCCAAACTAAGTACGGATGGCAACATTATAGAACTAAAGTGGGTGGATGGACTCAACGCACCAAAAGGAATGGCCATTCAAAATGGAAAACTTTATGTGTCTGACATCTCAGAGCTGGTTCAAATTGATTTGGCCACAGCCACTGTTACCGGTCGCTACACCATAGAAGGTGCGAGCTTTTTGAATGATGTCGCCATCAACAATGAGGGAAAAGTTTTCGTGACCGGCAGCGACATGGGCGGTATATATACAGTGGAAGACGATGCCTTGGTAACCTGGCTGGAGCATGAAGATTTTAAACGCCCCAATGGCCTCTATGCCATCGAAGACACATTATTTGTCGCCTTTGCCGGAGATGGCATCTTCCGTGCTGTGCACATGGGCACCAAAGAAATGACCAAACTGGCTGAGGGCCTCGGACGCAGCGATGGTATAGCGCCCGACGGAAAAGGCAACTTCTTTGTGAGCTCCTGGAGCGGCGCAGTTTTCTTTATTCCTGAAGGCCAGCAGCCCATTGAAATACTGAATACCGAACAACAAGGACTGAACTCTGCGGACATAGACTATATGAAAGATGAGCAGCTACTGCTGGTGCCGACCTTTCAGGGAAATACCGTAGAAGCCTACAAAGTAACATACAAATAGCGGACACTATCGAAATCGATAGATCGCCTGCAGGGTGATGTCGTGCTTCTGATTACCCGAAATTTCATCCTGCCCCGAGCCGATCGTTTCCCGGTCGGCATAGGTGGTGGCTGCTATTTTGGCCCATATCTGAAGGTGAGGGCCGATTTTGCAGTTGCCCACGAGGTAGTAGCGCACACCCGAGTCGAAAAATGACGGAACAGAAAAGCGGTACAACACATCGCGCTCGTATACGAACTGGCGCGTGTCGAAATCGTCGGCGTCGAACAGGCTGATGCGACCAAAGAGTTGCCAGTGAGGCGTTTTAATGCCAACATCCTGGGCCACCAGAAAACCTTCCGTTTTAACTCCATTCAAGGTTTGCGTGCTGTATTGAATCCGTGTCGTGAGATCGAATATGCCCTGCTCCGGATAGATCAGTTGCAGCCGCATGTAGCGCTTTCGTGCGGGCAATACCTCGTAAGATGCAGTGCCTTCTGCTACATTAATATCATTTTGCTCTTCCCGCAGAATCAGCCTGAGGCGCAGCTTATCCTTCAAATTCAGATCGGTGCTCAGCATCAAATCATATCCTTCCGAAGGAGCATCTACCCGGTATTTAAGCCAGGGAAAATAGTAACGGTCTGCATACAAATTGAAAACGAGGCTTCTATTCAGCTTTATCTTCAGCCCGGTATATACACCCTTTTCATTGGAAGATGAGGAACGCTCTCCGAAGGCTGTGCTGTATGGCGAATGAAAGTCCCTGTCGTAGTTGCGCACCAGCATCGATGCCTCTACCACACCCGAAAGTGCGGTAGAAAATCCTGCGACTAATCCGTGACCGCCATTGGCAGAGTAGGCGTATTCTGAAAATGCCTTGAATCGCCTGAGGTACAGCGTACTGTAAATGCCGCCAATGCCATGCGCTGTACCCCGAAAGTGAAATTGATTGTAACGATTGGTCGTAGGCACGATGCGTGCATCATAGGCTGTGTACAACCCATTAAGACCAATGGTCAGTTGGTCGCCGAAGAGCCGGAAATCCCAGTTGATGCCTACCGATTGTTCGTTCAAAGCACTGCGCCCCTCACGTTCGCTTTGGGTACGGTGCAAACCTGTACTGCGCACCGAAGACACCACAGCCGGCATGTAGGGCGTTGGTGCACTCAATATAGCGTCGCGCTGCACGTTGGAGTACAGCACTGTGAGGCTGTGATGGCCCAGGCCTATCGTGCTGCCCACTCCGCGAAACATTTTGTACTCGTAGGCGGAAGTATTGGGCCGTATGCCCATACCGTGCTGACTGATCGTTTGGATGGCTTCGGTGCCTTTACCAAATCGAAACCCATTGCCAAACACCAGGGATTGTCCAGAAGAAAAATTGAAATCCCCCACAATCACTTTTTGTATTGCACCTATGCCTTCTACCATTATATGCATAGCGTAGTAGTCAAATCCCAAGCTTTCATTATTGCTCAACCTGAACCGTTCGCCCGCATCTTTATCTGCGGTAATGCCCATATCATAGGCGCCTCTTCGCGCATAGCGCCAGCGCAGGGTGCTGCCGTAGGGGTCGCCGACGTAGGCACCCGATGATGAGGAAAACCCCTTCTTTTCCTGCAAAGTACGGGCTGCATGCATCACGATCTCGTGCCGCCCGGGATGCTTCAGGTCACTCCAGGAAAAAGTCTCCTCCACATTGCTCTGATACACGGCCAGAAACAAAGACAACTTCCGGGCGAGCTCCGAATCGATGCCAGGCACAGCAGCCAACTCATAGATGCTCTGCCACCGTCCGTACCTTTTTCTATACGCCAACAGTGCATCAATCTGATCATCTTCAAGGAAAAGCAATGACCGCAGATCTTCCCTATTCACTAAGTTAATATCGAGAGGACTTTGGTAAATGGTAATGAGCTGATCCAGTAAAATATCCAGATCAAGGTCTTCAGAAGGTTCAGGAAAAAGCTCTTGCAAAAGCAACGATAAATCTTCACTTGACTGCGCCAATGCCTGCCGGCAACAAAATAAGACCATCAGCAGGCATCCGATAAAGATCAGCCGTCTCATTCCTCGCGCTTCAGCACGTAATTTACCGATGCCTGGTGGGTATAGCCCAGCCTGTAATCGCTGCTGAGCCCATAGTCTACAGACACACGCTGTGCCTGAAAACCCACACCAAAAAAGTGCGCCACAGGCTGTGTGTAAATCCCCGCTCGTAGCGCAAATCTGTCTTTAATCATGTACTCCATGCCCGCCTTCAGTCGCGCCTCGTATACCGCATCCTTTTCCACTTCCGCATTCAGCATAAGCTCAGGAACCGGTTTGTATGAAAAACCCACCTTCATCACCACAGGCAAAGCTTCATACGGCTCATTGCTTACGCGCGACTGTGAAAGGTTGTGCACGTAAGCACCCATAGTGAAAGTGGGCCAAAGCTCTACTATTCCACCAAAGTGCAGCATCAGCCGACTTCTGGAGCCATAGCCTTCAGCCCTCATCTGCAAATAACTCAGCCGCATGCCCAGCCTCACAAAGCCAATTTTATTGGCTGCCCCTACCGATAGCATATGCTCACTCCACAGGTCGTCGCCAAAACGGTAGGCATCCACGCTGAGATGGACAGGCCGCGTAGGCACCACTGCAGTGATGGCCAAACTATTGAGCCCGGCGATGCCGTAGCGGCTTAAATAGGCAAAACCTGACGTTGGCACTTCCACACCTGAAATGCCCGCAACGTTGTGAAAAGAAGACCAACAGTCGGTGAGGGTGACGGAAGTATTGGCCATGGAAAATGCCCTTGCACCCATGCCCGTGTAGCCACTTTGAGCATAGCCAGCTGAAGATGTGACAAAAAATATAGAGGCAAATAGGCGATATTTCACTTACCTAATTAAATCATTGCCAGCGCTGAAAGCAATTTTGTTGTCTTAATTGTGCATTCGAAGCGAATTGTGAAAGACAAATGAGTGGGTAATGGGTTTTGTATCGCGTATCCATCACTGCCCGATTGGAACACTCAGACTTGCACTTGTGCCTGATACTGTTTGGCATGTACAACACCACTCGGGTAATTGTGCGAAGGAATAACACTATTGGAATGTGAAAACTGAAGCGTTTAAGATCAGGCATGTTTGTGATGCTGCAGCCTCATGAAAAAAGATAAAAAAGTGATGTCGCTGGCAGACCAATGGTTTGCCGGTAAAGGTTGGTCGGCTTTTCCTTTTCAGAGAAAAGTGTGGAGACTATATCTGGAAGGCGAAAGTGGACTGCTCAATGCCCCAACAGGAAGTGGCAAGACATACGCGATGTGGATTCCCTGTGTACTGGACTACATACGGGCCCACCCGACAGACTATTCCACCAGAAAGCCCGAGCCACTGATGGTGGTATGGATAACCCCTTTGCGGGCGCTGGCGCACGACATACGCCATGCACTCCAGCAGTTTTGCGACGATATGCAGGTGCCTTGGGATGTGGCCGTGCGCACCGGCGATATCACCAGTGCCGAGCGCCAGCGACAAACGAAGCGCCTGCCTCAGTGCCTGGTGACCACCCCGGAGAGTTTGCACGTGATGCTGAGCAGAAAAAATGCAGCCGCACAATTTACTAATGTACAGACGGTGATAGTGGATGAGTGGCACGAGATACTGAGCACCAAGCGCGGCGTACAGGTAGAACTTGTGCTTTCATACATAAAAAACAGAATACAAAACCCGCTGAGAATATGGGGAGTATCGGCCACTATTGGCAACCTTGATGAAGCCCTGGAAGTACTGCTGGGCAGCGGTAGCCACAAAAATAAGCACATAGTAAGAGCGGAAATAGAAAAGCGTATAGAGGTGCAATCGGTGATACCGGAAGAAATAGAAAAATTTCCGTGGGCAGGGCATTTGGGGGTGAAGTTGCTGCCGCAAGTGCTGCCCATCATAAGACAAAGCCGCACCACGCTGCTGTTTACCAATACGCGTTCGCAAACGGAGATTTGGTACAGAGAAATCCTCAATCAGGCACCAGATATGGCCGGCGCTATGGCCATGCACCATGGATCGCTAGAGCCGCAGATACGCACCTGGGTAGAGCAGATGCTGCACCTGGGCAAGCTAAAGTTGGTGGTGTGTACCTCCAGCCTTGACCTTGGGGTCGATTTTCGGCCAGTGGAAGTCATTATACAAGTCGGCGGGCCCAAGGGTGTTTCGCGCTTCATGCAGCGTGCAGGCCGCAGCGGCCACCAACCCGGCGCCCTGAGCCGCATCTTTTTTGTGCCGTCGCATGCGCTGGAGCTGATAGAGGGTGCCGCGCTGCGGTCGGCCATAGCAAGGAACATCCACGAAAGCAGGGTGCCGCTGCGCAATTCCCTCGATGTACTGTTACAATATCTGGTGACCCTGGCAGTGGGTGATGGCTTTAGCAAGGAGCCGCTGCTGGCCGAGGTGCGCAGCACTTTTGCCTACGCCCACCTCAGCGACGAAGAATGGCGGTGGGCGATGCAGTTCATCACCACCGGCGGCGATAGCCTTGCCGGCTACGATGAATACCAGAAAGTGGTGGAAAAGGACGGGGTATATGTCGTGGAAAATCGCCGTATCAGCATGCGCCACCGTATGTCGATCGGCACCATCGTAGGCGACCCGGTGCTGCAGGTAAAGTACGTGACCGGTGGCTACATTGGCACGGTAGAAGAAAGTTTTATCAGCCAGCTGAAGCCGGGGGATGTATTTTGGTTTGCCGGACGCAGCCTGGAGTTTGTGCGACTAAAAGACCTGACGGCACAGGTGGTGAAGTCCAATAAAAAAAATGGCAAAATACCAGCCTGGATGGGTGGTCGATTGCCGCTGTCGTCAAAACTGGCCGAACTCATTCGCGAAAAGCTCGACGAAACCAGACGCGGCATATATGCCGATGCGGAGACGCAGGCCCTTCAGGGCTTGTTGGAGCTGCAAAGGCGGTGGTCTGAAATACCTGGCAAAAATACGCTGCTGATAGAATACATACAGTCGCGCGAGGGGCACCACATTTATTTTTATCCTTTCCAGGGGCGCTTCGTGCACGAGGTATTGGCCGCACTTGTTGCCTACCGCATAGGCAGGCTGCAGCCCATGAGCTTTTCTATCGCCATGAACGACTACGGTTTCGAACTGCTTTCGGACCAGCCTATACCCATAGAAGATGCCCTTGAGCAGGATTTGTTCAGCAAAGAAAACCTGGTGAGCGATATGGAGATTTCCATCAATAAGTCGGCAATGGCCAAGCGGAAGTTTCGCGATATCGCCACCATTTCCGGGCTTATCTTCAAGGGCTATCCGGGCAAGCACATTTCCAATAAGCATTTGCAGGCATCATCCGGCCTCATTTATGAAGTGTTTGAGCAGTATGACCCCGGCAATCTTTTGCTGCATCAGGCTAAAGACGAAGTGATTTCACTGCAACTGGACTATGGCAGGCTCATGCATACCCTCGATCTCATCAATAGTCAGCAGCTTGTGCTTACGAAGCCTAAACGATTTACGCCATTTTGCTTTCCTATAATGGCCGACAGGCTGAGGGAGAAATTGAGTACAGAAAAATTGGCAGACCGGATACGACGCATACAGGATCAACTGAACAAGGCAGCTTCCTGAGCAACCTTAAATGCTTTTTTCAAAAATCAGCACTTTCTTATTGAAGTCAGCCGCGGCATTGATCACATTCTTGAATTCAGCAAAATCTTCCACAGAATAGGTCAGCTCTTTATAATACTCGTTGATGCTCACCACCAGCACATTGTCCTTTTTCTCATAGTCCGACACGAACGACATACATCGGGCTCCGTCCTTCTCGTGAAAAATCTCAAATTTCAGCTCCTCAAGGTTGCTGATGGCATATCCGTCGGGTATGCGTATGGTGATTTTGCGCAGATATTGGCGATTGAAGTCATTCTCTACCGGCAGCGTGCGTTCCTCTTCCTGGTACATCTCCACCTGCTGGCCTATCACTTCACCGATATTGAACAAATACCGGTTGCCCGCCTTGGCAAAGAAAGAATTGGCAGTGCTGAAGGAACCTTTCACTATAAATGGCTCGAGGTACAAAGAATCCAATGATTTATTCAAAACTTCGGTTGAGTTTACGTCGACATCTTTACCAGCCAGGTTGAGGAGTTCGTTCACCACCATCTTACTTTCTTTTTCAGGTATCAGGTTGAAAATGGGCTGTATAAAGGTGGCATTGTAGCCGGTGAGGCGTCTGGTGATGTCGAGATTTACGGCATCAAACTCACCCATAAATGCTACATTTATTTCCAGCACGTCCTGATTTTGTTCATACGGAAGCGGCTCTATAAACTTCACCTCTCCTACCCCGGCCGCTAGTTCTCCTACAACTACACTCTTTACAAAAAGACCATAATTATTGCTCCAGTTGTAGGGAATATATCCAAGCCTGAAGAGCACCTCTGTTGGTGCCATGTACGCATCTACTGAGGGGAAGTAAAAAATGTAGTTTTCCAGAAAGCTGTACGATTCAAAATCCGGGTCGAGTTTTACGGTAGAGCGATCGGAGGTAAGGCCATATCGGTAATCAATGCCTTCGATGTCAAAGAGCGCCACAAACAGCTTAATAGCTCCGCGATTGTTACAATATTTCTTTTCTAAAATATTAGAGACATCCTCAAACTCATCGTTCGAATCATCCACTATCGTATAGACACCCTTTACATAATCTTCGATGGTGCGAATTTTAGCATGGTCGCTCAGTCCGTCTATTTTTAAATCTTTCAGAATGGAGGCAAGCTTTTTCTCGTCTTTTCTGCCCAATTCCTGCTTCAGATATTTGTGCAGTTGGTTGCTTAGTTGGTCGTAGGTATAAAGCTTAATTTCTTTTGATGGCGCCATGTAATCGAGCTTGTACTCCACGCGCATCAGGTTGTCGGTATATGGTGCATATGGCTCTGGCTTCAAAGCAGGCACATGGGTCATCTCTGCCACATACACGTTCTTGTTGTCTGTGGTGTCGTACTGTACTTCTGCAAAACCGTTGTAGCTCTTGGTGGCAAAAAACATGTCATCCGGGGCGATAATCTGAAAAGCCACATGGTGCCTGGGCTCCTGACTTTGAAAGAATTCCCGGCTGCCATCCAGCTTTGCCAGCATTTTCAGCGTGTATATATATTCTACTTCGCTGCCGATCTCCACGCCCTCTATTGCAAAGTATTTATAGGAGGAATACTCATCGGAACCTTCGTAATCTTTCAGGTCTATTTCATCTATCACACTTACACCGTCGGCCGTGATTACGCGTGCGCGCAAATCCATAATTTCAACCACACGCCCGGTGGCTATGTACTCCTTATTATACAGCTCTACGGCATCATTGCTATTTACGCGCACCCTGCTGTGCACAGTATAATATTGCAGCAAGGTGTTGTACTTATTATCGTGGTAATACTCTATCACCTTAGAGTCATTTAAAATAATGGCCAGCTCATCTGCTTCAGCACCTTCAAGTACATTGAGTTGTGTGCTGTCTTGCCAATTGTATTGTTCGTAGAAATAGTCGCCGGCCATCAGTCGGCCAGCAATGAGCATGGCCAGAAGACCACACAGGCTTGTCATTCTCAGTATTTTTTTCATCACAATTTCTTAAAGACAATCGACTCTTTGTAGGCGCCGTACAATTTGCGCAACATGGTATTCCAGTCGCTAAACTGTGAAGGCTTCAGTTGCAGCGTATTGATATAAACCTGTTGTTTCACCACCACCTCACTCTGGTTCACATCGTAAGAGAGGTCGAAGCCGAATGCATCGGAGTTTACGTGTATATCTTCGGGCGAATACTCCACTTTATAGCCATCCGGTATTTGTATTCTAAATACATTCGCCGTCAGGTTTTTATATTGATAGTGCACATCCTCCACTTCCGACTGCAGATCGATCAGGTTATCTTCAAAATCTTTGGACATATGTGGATTAAAAATGAGCTCATGATCTGTTTTGATGAGGTAATCTTCTAAGAGAAAATCATAAGAAATGGTGAGGTCATCATCATTTTTGTGATTGTTGGCTATGGCGAGGTCTTCTATAAAAAACTTATTATTGCCCTTGTTGAGCAGGCTGGTCAGGAAATTTTTCGTGTCTTTCTCATCCAGATTGAGCAAATGATCGGCTACAGGAATGCGCATGTAGCCAGAATAAGTCGCTAACCCTTTTCCCTGTATTCTCCCGTCGTTGATATACACATTGACCGAGTCAACAATTCTGTTTTCGTCAAATGGCACCACCGGCACCTGCACCAGTTCGTATTCCTCATTGCCCATATCAATGAGCGCCTCCTGGCCCTGAATATGCGACGAGGGCACACCTATTTTATTATAAGGGTCGGTCGCATCTAAAAAGTAGTATTGATCGTGCTGCTTATAGGTACAAATCATGTGGTTGTCGGCCATGGGAGTAGGCACCTCACGGTGGCTGTAGGGTATCGCCGTGGTGCCAATCCAGGTGAGATGCGACGGTATGCCCGCCACCTCCAGCATGCGATATAGCAGGTTCGACATGTCTTTACAATCGCCATAGCGGCGCTTGAAGACCAAACCGGCATCGCGCGGTATAAAGCCGCCAAGGCCATCTTCTATGGCTATATATTTAATGTTTTTCTGCACCCAGGCATATATGGCTTTCACTTTTTCCATTTCCGTTTGGTGGTCGGCCACCACCTGGGCTACCGTGGTGGTGAATTCCGCGCTCAGGCTGTCATTCACCTGAGCTTCTTTCACAAAGCTTTGATACCAACTGTAGAGGTCGTCGACACCGGAGAGCACGCTGTGCCGCTCGCCATTGTACTCATAGGAGTCGATGTACACGATGATGTGTGGCGCGTGGTGAAGCACGCCACTACTGCCTTTTCCCATGCGGATTTTATCCATATTGGCCGCTTTCCAAGTGTAGGTGTATTCTCCGCCCTTTTCTATTTCTGAAAATGTCACCCTGTCTTCATCAATGCCGTGCAGCTTAAAATTGAGCTTCACGGTTTTTGGCATGGTTACGCTGAACTCGCTGGCCTGTACCGGAAAGAATGAGGAAAACACAAAATAACCCCACAGACGAGGCTCATTGTATATCTTTTTATACGACAGCACCGTTTTGGCCCCTACATCGAGCGCGGGGTAATAAAAAGATTTTTGCTTCTGATCATCGTAAAAAATTCCATCGCTGCGAGAGTCTGTTGTGTTGATGCTGCTCACCTCATATTTCTTGTACCTGCCCCGGTCATTGGGCACCAGCGAATACGCCTCAATATTCTGTATGTCGGAGAAGGTTGACGAATAGCTGATGGACTGCTCAGAAAAGAACTTGGCTGTTTCCTTCAGATGTATCGTCTCTTCGTACACGTCCGATTCAATGCGCAACTTGCCATCGTCGTCCACTATGATTTGTACATTTTGCTTTTGCAACAGCACCAGGCCATTCTCATGGCCATATTGATCGAGGAACTCCTCTTCACCGGTGGCAAAAGCCGTGAAGGCAGAAACAGCAATAAGGACAGGGATTAATGCGGTTCTTAATAGAAGAACCCTCTTACTTGCACACATACCAAAAAAACTAAATAGAACTTCCCAAAGTATAAGAGGCCAAAATTGTGCTTTTAAGAATGGTTCAATCTTGACCGCATACACAGGCGCATGGCCTGTACATATATAGAGACCCAAATACCCCCCTTTTACCCTAAGTGCCGGTTATTTTTTTTCTGTCCTATGCAAGCAATGGTATGTATGCGCAGTGGCATACTGTCACTCTCAATTGAGGCCCAGCACCTCCACTCCTTGGTCAAACACCACATCCACAGGTATATTGGCCGCGCTGAGTCGCTCGAGGTCTTGGGCAAGTTGCCCGCTGATAGTACCCGATTGCTCCAGTAGCCGTGCGGCTTCATCATAGTCGCCATCGCCTTGAATCACCAAAAGCTTTTCCGATAGCTTGGCCACGGCATCTTGCATTTTATCATAGTTCACGCTGTAGGTACCTGTTTCTTCATTGCGCTCAAAGGCCTCCATTTCTTTGAAGAAATTGAACCGAACCATGTTGGCCTGGCCATGTGCTGAAGCTGCCCCAAACCGTATAGACCGAAATATGCCGGCCAGAAATGTGGTGTAATATTCCTTAATATCACCCTCTACTTCACCTTTGTTGTGCAGCTCGGTCACCATATACAATCCGAGTATATCCGCTTTCCCTTCTTCCAGCGCCGATGAGTGCTCTTTCAGTGCACGGCGCACCGTAATGCTGTCGCCGAGCACCGTTTTGATGCCCAGGCCATGTGCCACCTCATGAAACATGGTATTGGCAAAGAAGGCATCGAAAGTGACCATGTCGCGCTGATCTTCTGCGATCAGTTCTTCCGCTATAGGCTTCAGTATTTTGTCGAATTTGGCCTGCATGGCATTTTTTAGCTGAAGCCTGCGGCTGCCTTTTTGCAACTGCACGCGTTCATCGTTGGGCAGGTTGATGGCGATGGTTTTGCTCCCTGCATTACAATCGCCAGCGTAATACACCACATCGTAGGCGTTCAGATCAGCGTTTGAGCCCGATTGTTCCTGCTTATATCGGTCGGCCACCGGCAGTCCGCGCTGCAGCTCAGGCAGGTATTGCGCGTATTTGTCCAGTCTTTTGCTCCACGCCACATCCTTCACCAATACATATGCTTCATGCGCTGCCTTGTAGTTGTACAGCTTGTCTTCGTAGTTTTCGATAGGCCCTATCACCACATCCAGCACATTATCTTTCATGTCCATCCAGGCCAGATCGCTCTCAAAGTACATGTCCGTGCGCAGTGCATCTGCACGAAGTCGGAGATATTGGGCAAAAGCCTGTGATTCTGCCATGCCGGATGCACTATCGAGCAAAGCGGCAGCATGCTCAGTCATTTCTTTAAAATATTGGTGGTAGGGTATAGAGATCAGATTGCCTTGCTCATCGCGGCGTATCATGGTGTACAGGCTGGTTTTGTCTGGCAGGTCAGATTGTTCAAATTCAGCTTTTGTCATGTCGAGCGGATAAAAGTTGGCACCGAGGGGTTTTTCGCCGACACCGGGAATAAAGGGTTTATTGTCGTTGAGCCTGTCCCATGGGCCATAGTTGATGTCGACAAAGCGCTGGGCGGCGTCATTAGGCACACGGAGCGTATCGCGGGCGCCATAGGCCTGAATCCAAAAAATTTCGTCCATCACTTGCGCCGCCTCTATCAGCAATTTTACCATGTCTTTCTGGCGCGCAGAGAGCGCACTCAGGTCGGCGGTCAGGGCCACGTTGGTGTATTTGTCTACCAGAGCGTTGTAGTCCGGCGTCTCTTCCATTGCAGATTCCGTTTTAGTCTGGGTGTTGCATTGGCCGAAGGTCAGCAGCAAAATAAGAACTGCACCAAAGAGCCATACAATGTCTGATCGGATCATAGTGAATGTCGTTTATTTCTTGTAAAAAAGAAGGCAATTATACGCTATATCAGAGACATTTTCTGAGGCATGCCATAGCCTGAGTGATTGGCCGTCTGCTACAGGGAGCGTTTGAAAGGCATCAATAAAAGAAACATTCGTTTTAAATATTTGTAGCTACGTTGGCATTCTGATAAAAAATTAACACTGAAAATCCGCCTTTCAGTGATTTATATATAATTTCGCCGAAATAAACAGTGCCCATTCATGAGAAAAAAGACAAAGATCGTTGCTACCATTTCCGACCGAAAATGCGATGTGGAATTTATTCGCGAACTCAGGAAAGCGGGAATGAACGTTGTACGACTCAACACCGCTCATCAGACCCATGAAGACACGCTGAAGGTGATCAAAAACGTGCGGGAAGTGTCGGAGCGAATAGCCCTGCTGCTCGACACCAAGGGCCCCGAGATACGTACCACTAAAGCCAGCGAACAGATCGATGTACATTTTGGTGATTCCATCCTCATTAAAGGTGACCCCGATGGCGTATCTACACGCGAGTGCGTGTATGTGAACTACAGCGGCTTTGTAGAGGATGTGCCGGTGGATAGCTCCATACTCATTGACGATGGTGATGTAGAGCTGCTGGTAAAGGAAAAAAAGGATGATGCGCTGGTGTGTGAAATAAAGAACAACGGCACCATCGGCGGCAAGAAAAGTGTGAATATACCTGCGGTGCACGTAAAGCTGCCCACGCTGAGCCAGAAGGATATCGACTACATACATTTCGCGGTAGAGCAAAACCTGGATTTTATAGCGCATTCCTTTGTGCGCACCAAAGATGACGTGCTCTCTGTGCAAAAAATACTCGATGAGCACAACAGCCCGATGAAGATCATTGCCAAAATAGAAAATCAACAGGGTGTAGATCATATAGACGAAATACTCGACCATGCCTACGGTGTGATGGTGGCGCGTGGCGACCTTGCAGTAGAAATACCCCAGGAGCGCATACCGGTGGTACAGAAAATGATCATCAACAAATGCATCAGCCGCCGCAAGCCGGTGATCACGGCCACACAGATGCTGCATTCAATGATCAAAAATCCGAGGCCCACGCGTGCCGAGATCAGCGATGTGGCCAATGCCATCTACGACGGCACCGATGCGGTAATGCTCAGCGGAGAAACAGCCTACGGCGACTACCCGATACGCGCAGTGCAGCTTATGACAAAAATTGCACTGGAGGTGGAATCGGCAAAACTGTCGACCGCCGAAACGCCCCTACTCATCATCAACAATGAAATATCTGCCTTTCTGGCCCGCTCTTCTGTAAGGGCTTCTGTAGAGCTCGACGCCAAGGCCATAATCGCCGATACCATGCACGGCCGCACCATACGTGCCATGGCAGCCTATCGCGGCCGCAATATCATTTTCGCCCAATGCTACGACAAGCGGGTGATGCGCGAACTGGCACTTTCCTATGGCGTATATGTGAACTACTCGGACAGGGGCAAGTCGGCAGAAGATTTTATTTACCAGGCCATAAGCTCGCTCATGCGGAAATCACAGCTTAAAAAGGACGATAGAGTAGTGGTATTGGCCGGAAACTTCGGGCCCGCACACGGCCCTTCTTTCATGGAGATCAGCACCATAGAAAACATTGTGAAAACCTGTGAAGGCTCCGGTTATTACTTCCCTTACGAAGCACCAACCGATTGAGGCAAACGGCTCGAAAAGACCATTTCCATGATCTATGGCTATTTTTAGCCTGGGAAAATATTTGAAGACAAAGTTTTGTTTTTACGGAATAATCTTTCACTTTTGCTTTCGCTTAAAAAATCAAAATAAAAGGCAAGCCAATAGTGAAATCACAATTTTCCATAGTTCTTCTAGTCCTTCCAGTCGTGGTCGTCCTTTTCGGATACTCCTGAGATAGGTTACTGTGGATATACTCTAAATATTGAACAAAAACCTTTCTCTACAGCAGAAAGGTTTTTTTTTTAAACTCATGGGAACAGAAATAAATAAGTACAGCAAAAAGATCACGCAGGATGAAAGTCTTCCTGCAGCACAAGCCATGCTTTACGCCATTGGCCTGAAAGAGTCTGACCTTAAAAAAGCACAAATAGGTATAGCCAGTACCGGCTACCAGGGCAACCCCTGCAATATGCATCTGAACGGCCTGGCAGAAAAGATTAAAGCAGGCATCGACAGCCCCGAACAACTGGGGCTTATTTTTCATACCATAGGCGTGAGCGACGGCATCACCAACGGCACCGAAGGCATGAAGTACTCCTTGCCCTCGCGTGAGATAATAGCCGACTCTATAGAGACGGTGGTGAGCGCGCAATTTTATGATGCCGTAGTAGCCGTGGTGGGTTGCGACAAAAATATGCCTGGTGCCATGATGGCGATTGGCCGGGTAAACAGGCCTGCCATATTGGTGTATGGTGGCACCGTAAAGAAAGGCCACTGGAAAGGCGAAGATCTCAATATTGTCTCTGCCTTTGAGGCCTACGGCAAAAAGCTGAGCGGGGTGATCACCGAAGAAGATTACAAAGGCATCATTCAAAACTCTATACCCGGTGCCGGTGCTTGCGGGGGCATGTACACCGCCAACACCATGGCCGCAGCCATCGAGTGCATGGGTATGAGCCTGCCCTACTCCTCCTCCAACCCCGCAGTGAGCAACGAAAAAGGCCTGGAATGCGGAGAGATTGGCAAAGCCATTCACCATCTGCTCAAAGAAGACATACGACCGCGCGACATCATGACCAAAGCGGCCTTTGAAAATGCCATCCGTCTCATCATGACCCTCGGGGGATCTACCAATGCTGTCATTCACCTAATCGCTATGGCCAAAACTGTGGGTGTAGATATAAACATTCACGACTTCCAGCGGCTCTCAAACCAGACGCCCTACCTGGCAGATCTCAAGCCCAGCGGCCGGTACCTCATGGAAGATCTCCACGGCGTGGGTGGCATACCCGGCGTTATGAAAATGATGCTGGATGAAGGCTTGCTGCATGGCCACTGCATGACGGTGACTGGAAAAACGCTGGCGCAAAACCTGGAGAAGGTACAGCCCCTGCACGAAGGTCAAGAGATCATCAGGCCACTGACCAACCCGATAAAGCCAAAAGGCCATATCCAGATACTTTTTGGTAACCTGGCAGAAGAAGGCGCAGTGGCCAAAATCACCGGTAAAGAGGGTGAGGTTTTTAAAGGGCCTGCCCGCGTGTTCGACAATGAGTTTGACATGATCAAAGGCATAGATCAAGTACAGAAAGGCGAAGTGATCGTGATACGATACGAGGGCCCCAAAGGCGGGCCGGGTATGCCCGAAATGCTGAAACCCACAGGCGCTGTAATGGGTGCCGGGCTGGGTAAGGATGTAGCCCTGATCACCGATGGCCGCTTCTCCGGAGGTTCCCACGGTTTTGTAGTCGGCCACATCACGCCGGAAGCACAAGAAGGCGGCCTGATCGGGTTGATTGAAAACGGAGATATGATCACCATAGATGCCACCGCCAACAAGTTGGAAGTTGCCCTGACAGAGTCAGAAATAGAAAAGCGCAGAAAGCGCTGGAAAAAGCCGCCATATAAAGTACAGAGCGGCATGTTGAAAAAATTTATTGATTCGGTAGCTACGGCCTCGGAGGGTTGTGTTACCGCTTAAGTTGTGAGATTACACAAATCCTTCAGTTATGGAAACTTTAACAAAGTCCAAACCTACCCCCGGCCAGAAGCTGAACATCTCAGGTTCTGAAGCATTGATACGATCTCTGCTTGCCGAAGGAGTCGACACCATTTTTGGATATCCGGGTGGGGCCATCATGCCCATCTACGACTCACTGTACCACTTCAAAGAAGAAGTGAACCACGTGCTGGTGCGGCACGAACAAGGTGCAGCACACGCCGCGCAAGGCTATGCGCGCGTCACAGGCAAGGTCGGCGTGTGCTTTGCCACCAGCGGGCCCGGCGCCACCAACCTCATTACCGGTATTGCCGATGCCAGCATCGACTCCACACCCATCGTGTGCATCACCGGCCAGGTGCCGGCACATTTGCTCGGCACGGATGCCTTTCAGGAATCCGACGTATTAGGCATTTCTATGCCCATCACCAAGTGGAACTTTCAGGTGACTACCCCCGAGGAAATACCCGAGGCCATAGCGCGCGCTTTTTACATCGCCAAATCGGGAAGGCCCGGCCCCGTGCTCATCGACATTACCAAGAACGCACAGTTTGGCAAGCTCGATTTTGAGTACAAGAAATGTGAAAAAATACGAAGCTACCACCCCTATCCGCCCATTGAGCCCAAGCACATCGACAAAGCGGCCGGCATCATCAACAATGCCAAAAAGCCCTTCATACTGGTGGGGCATGGCGTGTTGATCTCCGGGGCAGAAAAGGAAGTATTAGCGCTGTCAGAGAAAGCCGGCATCCCGGTTGCCTCTACCCTGCTCGGCCTTTCCGCCTTCCCGCCGGACCATCCAAACTATGTAGGCTATCTGGGCATGCACGGCAACTACGGACCGAACGTGAAAACCAATGAGTGCGATGTACTGATCGCCATAGGCATGCGCTTCGACGACCGCGTGACCGGAGACCCTAAAAAATACGCGCCACAGGCCAAGGTGATCCATATTGAAATAGACCAGTCGGAAATAGACAAAATCATAAAAGCCACCGTAGGCATCAATGCAGACGCCAGGCAGGCTGTCGGCGCTTTGCTGGAAAAGGTACAACCCGCCCAGCACGAAGCATGGCTTGAAGAGTTTCGCGTATGCGACAGAATAGAGTACAGCAAGGTGATAGAACCTGACCTCTACCCCGACTCCGATGGCATAAAGATGGGCGAAGTGATTCGCCGCGTCACAGAAAGCACCAACGGAGAGGCCATCGTGGTGACGGACGTGGGGCAGCACCAGATGGTGACATCCAGATACTACAAGTTTCGCAAGCCCAACAGCTACGTCACCTCAGGCGGGCTGGGCACCATGGGCTTTGCCCTGCCTGCCGCCATGGGTGCCAAAGTGGGCAAAATGCACGAGCCCGTGGTGGCCGTTATTGGCGACGGCGGTTTTCAGATGACTATACAGGAGCTGGGCACCATCAGCCAATACAGCATACCCGTGAAAATCATAATTCTGAACAACGACTTTCTGGGCATGGTGCGCCAGTGGCAACAATTGTTTTTTGAGAAGCGCTACTCTTTCACAGAAATGACCAACCCCGACTTCGTGAAGATCGGCCAGGCCTATGGCATTCCATCCCGCCGTGTATCGGAGCGCGATGATCTGCAGGCAGCCATCGATGAGATGCTAGCCGCGGAAGGGCCGTACCTGCTGGAGGTGAAAGTGGAAAAAGAAGAAAATGTATTTCCGATGGTGCCATCAGGAGATTCGGTGTCCAACATACGATTAGAATAACCTAAATCTGAAACCCATGAGCGATATATATCAAAGCAGTACGGAGAAAGCCCGGGAGCTGCAATTCACCATTTCCATTCTCACCGAAGACAAGCCGGGCCTTTTAAATACCGTCACCATTGTTTTCACCAGGCGCAAGCTGAACATCGATATGATCAATGTATCGGCCTCAGAGGTGCCCGGAGTCAGCCGGTACACCATCGTGCTCACCACCACGCGTGAGCAGGTAGAGAAAGTGGTGAAACAGATACGCAAGCATATTGATGTACTCGGTGCATTCGTGTATGAAGAAGATGATATACACTACCAGGAAATAGCCTTGTATAAAGTGCCCACTGAGATTTTTATCGGTGGTGTAGAAGTAGAAAAAATCATTCGGGCAAATAATGCGCGGATACTGGTCATAGAAAAAGACTATATAGTAATAGAAAAGACGGGGCACAAACACGAAACGCAGCAACTGCTCGAAACACTGAGCCCCTTTGGAGTGATGGAATTTGTGCGCTCGGGCAGGGTGGCCATCTCGCGGTCTAAACGCAAAACAGAGACATTTTTGGAAGAATTAGAGAATTCAACAACCCATACATTAAATAATAAAAACGGTCAAATAAATTAAAATGGCAAAAATTAACTTTGGAGGCGTAGAAGAAAACGTCGTTACCAGGGATGAATTCCCTTTGGAAAAAGCGCGTGAAGTGCTTAAAGATGAAACCATCGCAGTGATCGGCTACGGCGTACAAGGCCCCGGCCAGGCGCTCAACATGCGCGACAACGGGCTGAATGTGATTGTAGGGCAGAGGAAGCCTTCCAAGTCGTTCGAAAAGGCTATTGCCGATGGCTGGGTGGAAGGCAAAGACCTCTTCAGCATTGAGGAAGCTCTCGACAAGGGCACCATCATTTTCTATTTGCTCTCAGATGCTGCGCAAATACAGATGTGGCCCACTGTGCAAAAACACCTCACTGATGGCAAAACGCTCTATTTCTCACACGGCTTTGGCGTCACCTACAAAGACCGCACAGGCATAGTGCCTCCCAACAATGTAGACGTAGTACTGGTAGCGCCGAAAGGCTCCGGCACCAGCCTGCGTCGCCTTTTTGTGGAAGGAAAAGGCCTCAACAGCAGCTTCGCCGTACACCAGGACTACACCGGCAAAGCGCGTGAGAAAGCAATGGCGATAGGCATAGGTGTGGGTAGTGGCTACTTGTTTGAGACCACATTCAAAAATGAGGTGTACAGCGACCTTACCGGCGAACGCGGTTCACTCATGGGCGCCGTACAAGGCATATTTGCTGCACAGTACGACTGCCTCCGAAAAAACGGGCATTCACCCTCCGAAGCTTTCAATGAAACCGTAGAAGAGCTGACGCAAAGCCTGATGCCCCTGGTGGCCGAAAACGGCATGGATTGGATGTACGCCAATTGCTCCACCACCGCCCAACGCGGTGCACTGGATTGGTGGCAGAAATTTCGCGATGCCGTTGCCCCGGTGTTTGAAGACCTCTACAGCAGCGTAGCCAAAGGCGAAGAAGCACAGCGATCCATCGACAGCAACAGCCAGGATGACTACCGCGCCAAGCTGGAAGAAGAACTGAAAGAGTTGCGCGAGTCCGAAATGTGGCAAACCGGCGCTGCCGTGCGTAAGCTTAGGCCGGAAAACTCCTGATCTGAATCAAATACAGCTATCCGCATACTACACTATGCGGATAGCTCTTTTTCCTTTACTTGCCTTTCACCGACATCACGTCGGCTGAAATGATCGAATAAACCCAACAATTATGGCGGATAGATTATACATTTTCGACACCACCCTGCGCGATGGAGAGCAGGTGCCCGGCTGCCAACTGAATACTGTAGAGAAAATAGAAATAGCCAAAGCGCTGGAGAAGCTCGGCGTGGATGTAATAGAAGCTGGCTTTCCCATTTCCAGCCCCGGCGACTTCAACTCTGTGGTGGAAATATCCAAAGCCGTGACCTGGCCCACCATCTGTGCCCTCACCCGCGCCGTGGAAAAAGACATTGATGTAGCCGCCGATGCCCTGAAGCATGCCAAAAGAGGCCGTATCCATACCGGCATAGGCACATCGCACTACCACATCAAATACAAACTCAACTCCACCGAAGACGAAATCATAGAGCGGGCTGTGCGCGCCGTGAAGCATGCCAAAAAGCATGTGGAAGATGTAGAATTTTACGCTGAAGACGCCGGCAGAACAGACAACGCGTACCTGGCCAGGGTGGTAGAAGCGGTGATAAAAGCCGGCGCTACCGTGGTGAACATACCCGACACCACCGGCTATTGCCTGCCTGCAGCTTATGGTGAAAAGATCAAATACCTCATGGAGCATGTGACAGGCATCGATAAAGCCGTGATCTCCACACACTGCCACAACGACCTCGGCATGGCCACCGCCAACACCATAGCCGGAGTGATGAACGGCGCCCGACAGGCAGAAGTGACCCTAAATGGCATTGGCGAGCGCGCCGGCAACACCTCACTGGAAGAAGTGACCATGATTTTGCGCAGCCACAAAGAGATAGGCGTAGACACCAACATCAACGCTAAAAAGATATACCAGACCAGCCGCCTGGTGAGCACACTCATGAGCATGCCCGTGCAGCCCAACAAGGCCATAGTTGGCCGCAACGCTTTTGCGCATTCGTCGGGTATCCACCAGGACGGCGTGCTGAAAAACCGCGAAAATTATGAGATCATCGATCCGCACGACGTGGGCATCAATGAGTCATCCATCGTACTCACAGCCCGCAGTGGCCGGGCTGCCCTCAAGCACCGGCTCGCGGTGTTGGGTTTTGACATGGAAAAGGAAAAGCTCGATCAGGTGTATGAAGAGTTTCTGAAACTGGCCGATAAAAAGAAAGACGTAAAAGATGAAGACCTGGCACTGCTTGTGGGCGACTTCAGCAAGCAAGGCCGTAAGATCAAGCTCGACTTCCTGCAGATCGTGACCGGCAAAGGCCTTAGCCCCAACGCGCTGGTGAAACTCGATATAGCCGGCGAAAAATTTGAAGCCGCCTCTTCCGGCAATGGCCCGGTAGATGCAGCCATTAAGGCTGTGAAAAAAATTATAAACCGGCAGGTAGTGCTGGAAGAATTTCTCATTCAGGCCATCACACGCGGTAGCGATGATGTGGGCAAGGTGCACATACAGGTAGAGCATGAAGGCCTGATATTCTACGGCTTCGGCGCCAACACCGACATCATTACCGCTTCGGTGGAAGCCTTCATCGATGCACTGAATAAAATACCTTCTAAAGTATCCGCCGAGTAGTACGTAGCTCAACTAAAGAGCAGAAGTCGGAGGTGTGCCTTCGGCATATTAATTTGTTTCCTGCTGTAATCGATGACTGCTGCTCACCGCTTGCACACCTCTGGCGCGCGTTTCGTGATAGCGCAATAAATCGGGCTACAATCGCTGCATTTATTACCTTCACCGCTATTAGCTATATTGGGTGATATGCGGTCTTTAACCTTAATGTCAAATCGTCTCAAAGCATTCAATAAAACTTTTTATTCCAATCATTATAGCAGCTTTTTTTTCATAATTCAAGTTTAAAAGATTTGGTCGCTCATTAAATCTCATAAAGATTGCCGTTAATAATGATTTTGAATTTATACTCTGTAAGTCAAATGAATATATTTCTAATTTGTCCTTTTCTTTAGGCTCATCAGCAGCATATCTCAACATCTGAATATTTTTATCTTGAACCTTATTAAAATAGGCTTCAGTAACTTGCTTTGTCTTAAGGTTTTGATTGAGTTTAAAATACTCCCATACCAGAAAATATATCTTCATTATTTCTTCCAATTCTACAAGAGAAAGATCAGCTCGATGTCCCAATAAAATATTTAGAAAGTAAGGTTGCCGTTTAAATAGCTCATCTGAAACAGAATTGACGTAGTCAGCATCTATTTGATCTATTTGTACTATTAATTCAGCTAATCTCTTTGTCTCCTTACTATCTTTCTGAGTGAACTTAATTTTTGTCATAATATTTTTTGCGTAATCTGTGTTTTTTACATGTAAAGACCCTTAAAATACGAGCAGCTTAGGTTTAGGGACGTGCAACAATCAGCCGAAAATTAAGATAATAGATTGAAATGGATTTTCTGCTCCATAAGGTCAGCCGTTACTCTTTTTTACTGTTGTTGATTGTATTTTAATCAATGTAATGCTTAAATTCCACTATTTCTCCTGCGATGATCTGAAAGGACATTGTTAATTCTGAAGAAGGGTCAGTAGAATTATAATACACAGCCACATAGTTTCCTGAATTTAATGGTTCAGAAAGGAACACTCCTTTTGCATCAGTCCTTCCTCCCATAATATTACTTCCCCACTTAGTTCTATCTTCAATTAAAACTGCCTCATGTGGATATATATAAAAAGTAAATGGCTTTATTTCCTTCCCTGAATGACTTAAGAAATTAACTTTTAATTGTCCAGTTAGCTCAATTTCTTCATTTTTACAAGAAACAAAACTTAAAATCATAAAAATCAAGATTAAGGCTTTTTTCATTTGTAAAGTTTGTTTGATCTGTAAATGCAAAAACGGTAAATTGTATGAGTAGTGGCAGATTGTGGGCTTCATACCTGTCAAGCCGCTACGCTGTTTGAGCGGGACACAAATATTGACATTTACTACTTTCCCTGCCATTACTTATACAAAATTTGTGTGCCCTGGCTTTTATATTTTAATGCCATTTGTAGTCTGACTTTGAAAGTGGGTCAATATTTTTGAAGTTATCAAAATTCTTGTGTTTATTATTTTCCCACCATTCATAATAAGCCTTTGAAACAATTTCTTGAATTTCGTTGCCTGATTCTAAATCAAACGGTTCTTCTCGTTTTTGCACAATTGGGTTCTGTGATGGAAATCTACCAATCAAATACTCACTGTCAATAGCTACTGCACGAATTGATTCGATTGTCCACAACACATACATACCTAAAGAACACTCAGGCATCCAAAGTGATGAAATTCCGTTATGCGGGAAGTCTGTTATTATTTGAGTATCATTTCTATATGCAAGTAACGCAGGAATATCCGTATATGTAAACGCTGGTAAATCAAATGATTCATATTCACCTTTTTTTAATTGTTCCACGTATTTTTCAACGTCTACAATTTTTAATTCTTCTGACCCTTCTTTGTCACACCCCAAAATACTTAATAGG
This sequence comes from uncultured Roseivirgaceae bacterium, assembly GCA_964596645.1. Lineage (GTDB taxonomy): Bacteria > Bacteroidota > Bacteroidia > Cytophagales > Cyclobacteriaceae > CAVQEK01. Next base: position 2,675 of record CAZQVB010000014.1, on the reverse strand, counting down.
GAAATACAAAATATTAGGATTTTAAAAGTTTTCATTTTTTAATATTTTATAGATTATTATTAACTATAATGGTTTTCAATTTAAATTAGTTGCGTCTTTGAGATTGGACATAACGTTTCGCAGCTAAGAAACGTAAGACTTTTCGGAGTACTTCCCTGTCCGTCCGTGAAAAAGTTAGACACGAAGAACGAACCTGGCGTAACCACCGACCGCCCAATGTTCTCTTACGTACTGTTGTGCCTAGTTTTTTTCTTATTTTAATGTCCGTGTCCGTCATCTTCAGCCATTAATCTTTCATAGGATTCGGTCAATAGTCGACTTAATCGTTCGTTTTGGCTGTCAATTACTGGTTTGAGTCTCCAATAAAGTTTTTCGTTGTATTTGTTCTTTGGGTGAGGTCCGTCAAATATGAAGCGGAAGACACTTTTAATTTCTTTGTCAGAGAACGTTGTAAGGATTTTACAAGCGTTTTCAGTATCTGTTGTCAGCCTATTTGCAAAACCAAATGCTTCTCTGATATTGTCAGCTTCCCATATGCCGTCAATGTTAATTCTAACGAATTTGTCATAGTAAGTTGAGTCAGGAATGGACTCCAACCGGCTGAAATACTGAATTACATTTTCTCCTTTTGGATAGTCGTATAGAGGTGCTGCTCCTTTTTCATCGTCATAGCCAAAAATAGCTTGCATTCCTTAGAAAGAGTTTGGAAAGGCACAGAAAAACTTTTGTTCCCAACTAATTCTATTCGCTGAACTTGAATTTATGGATTTTTCCATAAATGCCAATAGCGAGCCTGCTTGTTGTTCTGCTGAATTGAAATCAAGATCGGTGCAGTATACATTTTCGGGTATTTCGTTTTTCTCGGTCTGGTCTGTCCCCACAGGCTCAATTTCAGTAGCTGTCTCTGTTAGCTTGTCAGTCTGCTTTGCATTGTCAGATTTTGTTGATTGAACACAAGAAGTCAAAACGATAAATGTCGATATGATTAGTAGTCTATTCATCTTTTCAAATTAGGCACAACGACCCTGATAGGGGGCGGTTATTCCCTCACCGGATGTAATAAAATGTATAGAGTCCATCCGTAGTGATACGGTCGCTCGTCTTGCCACGATTGGACTTATCCCATTCAAAAATGAAGCGCGTCGTCAACACAAAGGTTTCTTCCGTCAGTTCGTCTATCAACCATTCCGCTTCCCGAAAAAAATTGGTGAAAACGATGCGATCCCCCGTGCGGACATAAAGGCCGGAGGGCATTATACCGGCATCATATACCTTCCCATAAGTAGAAAAATCTGACGGATCGGGATCGTAGATCATATCACCGTACAGCACGCCCCCGTCTACCGCATGGGGTGGGGTGTCGGGGTAGGGATTGAACTCAAGCCAGGCATCGGTCGAATCTACAGAGAAGAAGGCAAAACCTCCGCCCCTATTTCCGGAACCGCCGGTAGAGGTCCAGTTACCTCCGCCGTGTACTTCCTGGAGAATCCACCGGCCCGTGAGCAGGCCTTCTTCAGGAGCGGGATCTTCTTCACGGTCAGTGAAGGCGCTGCACAAGAGGCAGATGCTGAGTAGGCAGCCGCAGCTGAATAATTGTTTCATGGTTGTATAGTATTAAGTTATGGAAAATATGGATAACAGGGAAGTCGCGTACTTACGACTCTTTCAAGCAGCACACTAAGCGTTCATCCGCAACTAAACTTCCCTTTACAAGACTGTGGCCGTACTGCATCTCCTTTCCATCTAAGATCAGGCAAACCAACCGCTTGATCGTCAGCCGCTACACAGCATGAGGCCTAACATGTTGGCTATGCGTAGTGTCCCGAAGGACATTGCGTATAGGTGTTTTTGTGCCTAGTTTTTTAATTTATTTCATGCATCAGAAATCATGTAAACCCGCAATGGTTCTTTAGTTTTCATGCTTATTTCTACTGTTATACGCAGTCCTGACATTATTCGTCTTTTGGTTGGCAGTCAATTTGATAAATCTCGGATTGGTCAGCTGACGTGGAATACCCAACAATTTCAAAATCTTCAGATTCTGTTAGATTGAATGTCATGTTATGCGGATTCGTTGGGAAATTTTCTTCACGCTAATCCTGAGGTTTCCGCGAATTCTTAATTGATCTGTGAATTGCTTGAATTGCCGCTTCAGTCACATCAGTCACCCAAGGATTGTCCTTTTCTTGATGGTTTTTCCGTCCTTCACTTATTTCAGGATCATTCCTGGTTTCCGCTGGATTAGAACAGCAAGTTAAAGTCAAGACAGCAAATATGAATTGTTATTCGTTCTCGTATAGGATTATAATCATCTCATCCAGCTTTTGGAATTCTTTGTCGGCTGTTATCAATGGTAATTTATGGAAATACGCTGAAGCAGTAATTATTGCATCTGGAAGTTTTAGACGATGCTTTCTTCTCAGTTCAATTGTTATTTCGTTGATTTCTTGTTTTACGTCTACAATTGTACAGTTATTAAGCAGGCCTTTTATTTGATTGTCTGTTTCTGCTGTTAATTTGGGAAAGGAAAGTAGTTCAAGTTCAGTAATGAATGAAGCAGTCAAATCTTTGTCGGAAATTAATTCGACTACTTCGTCATGTCCTTTTAGATAATACAGCAGGGTACTAGGCTGCAAAATTTGCACAGGTTAAAAGTAGAGAACTTTTAACTTTAG
>CAZQVB010000013.1:101570-121152 GCA_964596645.1 uncultured Roseivirgaceae bacterium | reverse complement strand
CAGAAATGACTTTATAAGCATAGCTTGATTCATTGATCCGTTTGGCATTGTACCAGTTTGATGCTGCCCCATCTTTTACCCGATATTCTAAACCTGACTTCTTTGCCTGTGCTTCCGTCATGCCAACCGCGGCAAGTGTGGGCAAGGTAAAGACTGAACTGGGCATTTCCGTGTAGTCAGGCTTTTTGGAGTTACCCCGTATAATATTGGTTGCCACTGCAAGGCCTTCCATAACTGCAACAGGTGTGAGATTGAGACCTTTGCTATCAGCCGCATCACCTGCTGCATATACCCGTTCATTGGTTAAACTTTGTAGGTATTCATTTACGTCAATCCCTTTCTTGCTGTAGGAAATGTTTGCCTTTTCCAGGTTCATGCCATCCAACTCCGGTACTCTACCTGCTGCATTCACCACCAAATTCGTTTGAATAGTTTTTTCACCCCCTTTTGATTCTGCCTTTACGGTATAGCCATTATCCTTTTTTTCAACTGCAACCACATCCCACTCAAGGTGAAGTTCAATTCCCAATTCTTCAGTGGCATTTACCAAATGCTTCACGATATCAGTTTCAAAGTTTTCCAAGGGCGTTTTGCCTCTGTGAATTATGGTTACTTTACTTCCTGCTCTGGCAGCTAGGTGAGCAAACTCCATCGCTATATATCCGCCTCCAATAAAGGTGATGTGCTCAGGGAGTTTTCCCAGATTTAGAAAATCTGTGCTGTCAATTGGTAAATTGCCCCCTGGAATATCAAGAACAACAGGTCGGGCACCTGTAGCTATCACTATTTTATCAGCTTCCAGTAGGTCGTCTCCGATGCGCACCGTGTTTTCAGATTCAAAGCTGGCTGTTCCATGATACATTTCTACACCTGACTTTTCATAGCCTTTCTCCACATTTTTAGGCATTTTGGAAACGAACTCATTTTTGTAAGCCATCAAATCCTGCCAATTGATGGAGATATCTCCTTGAATACCGATTCCCTTCATTTTATTGGACCGGTCAATGATCTCAGCAGCTCCAACCAATATTTTCTTAGGATCACAACCGCGTAATGCGCACGTACCACCGTAAGGTCTGGAGTCTGTAACAGCAGTCTTCAATCCTTTTTTAGCACATTTATTGGCTATGGTCATTCCTGCCATGCCTGATCCGATTACAATTACATCGTATTTTTTCATCAGCAGCAATTGTTTTTACCACCTTCCTGAATGGGAGGACAGGCATTTGTTCCATAGCTGCAATACACGCAGCAATCACCTTGTTTTGGCTTTAATACTTCCTGGCAGCTTTCACATTCATAGAAGTACTGGCATGCATCCGTTGGCATAGTTTCTTCTTTTTGATGTCCACAGTTTGGGCAGGTAATGGTGGATTGTAATACGATCTCTTTTTCCATTATTAATCGATTTTAGGTTTTAGTACTTCTGCTTTATAGGTTGTTTTTTCTTCAATTGCTGCAATAAGCTGTTCAGGTTGGGTTTGTTTGGGGTCATAATCCACTACAGCTATATCTCCGGGATATTGCACTGAGTTGTCAACCACCCCTTTTGTTTCTTTCAAAACCTTATAGAGATGACTGGCACAACCGGCACAGGTGAGCCCGGTGACTTTGAGCTTAACTGTCTCACTTTTCTGAATAGTTTTGACTGTTTTTTGAGGATCAGCAGTTTGTGCCATTCCATGTCCTGCAAGCAAGAAGATGAATGCTAGGCTGAAAATTATGGGTTTCATTTTTCTATTGATTTAAGGTTTCTTCTTTTATAATTTTCTTGCCAGTGACTTTATAGCCAGTGGCTTCCTCCACCGCAGTTGCCAATTGCTCAACAGATACTTTTGATTGATCAAACTTTACCAAAGCAATACCACTTTCGTAGGATGAAGAAGCTTCGAGAACGCCTTCAGTATTATTAAGCGCTGCATTCACGCTATGCTCACACCCAGTGCAGGTCATGCCTTTGATACTAAGCTCAGCATTCAGAATATCATTTTCTTTGACCACAATAACATTGGATGTATTGCTATTGTCCGGGAAAAAGATGCCGGAATAAGTCGGAAATGCAAGCATCAATACCGCAAAGACGGTAACGATTCCCAGAAACTTCTTAGACTGCCAAAAGGAAGGACGCTCATCGTCCCCGCCTGCCGGACGGGCAGGTTCACAGGCACAATCGATTTCCTCCTTTGTCCTGGGTTTTAATTTCTGATACCAAGCAAACCCCAATACCAAAACTGTAAGGCCTATTAAATAAGGTCTGAAAGGTTCCATCCATGAAATGGACGAAGCAATGCCTCCAATCCCTGCCAACGTGGCAAAAACGGGGGTGATGCAACAAAGGGATGCAGTAAAGGCTACCAACAAACCAGCTCCTATACTTTTGGATGATGTGTTTGATTGATTTGAATTGCTCATGATACTGGTTCCTTTTTACTGTCATTAAGTAGATTATCTAACACAGGTCTGATCACCTGTATATTCTCTTCGACCAGTATGTAGAAAACCGTTTGCCCCACCTTATCACTGGTTACAATACCTCCTTCTCTCAGTTTCTTCAGATGTTGGGAAATAGCAGGCACAGTCATTTCCAAAATGTCACTCAGGTCACAGGGACAAAGTTTGGTTTCCTTGCTGAGCAGATAGAGAATTTTTAAGCGGACTTCATTGCCCGACAGGCTCAATGCCTTAGCTACGGTAGCTATTGATGGTGTTACTTTGTTAATTTCTTCTTTGCACTGTTTGATCTGCTCAACATCTGCAAAAACCCGGATACACGATTTACTCATACTTCTTTATTATTTAAGCAACTACTTAAATAACGAAGATAAGAAAATAAAGGTTTAAGCAAATGCTTAAATAAAGTGAATTTCGAAAAAAAATGAATTTAATGCACCTTCATATGCCCATTCAATGCTTTTACAGAATGAAAGCCCTTTCCGCATTCTTTACATAGGAAATCTTGTTTACTTTGGTCGTTTACACCATTGTTTACAGAATTGTAAACGGACTTTTTTCTTACCGAGCGCTTGTTTTCAGCGATTTTATCCACAAACAGTTCAGCATAGCTATAGCCTGTAAACGCCAGCACCCCAGCTAGAAATACTTTGGTGAATCCGGTAATCAGTTCAGGATTCAAAAATGTGAATGGATTGTAATACAAGAGGTTGATGATAAAAACAAAGATGGCATAAAGAGCAGGTTTTCGCTTGATCACATGAATGGTGAACACAAGAATGGTCAGGTCAAAACTTATTGCATAAAACAGTGCGTAAATGTTCTTCCAAAGATCATTACCTTCAAAGGGCGACACAGTATAAAACAACTGATGGGAGTGCATAACCATGGGAATGGTACCGGATATCACTACGATAAAGATAAACTTTCGGGAATAGAGAAAAGCCTCAAATCGCTCAAATGCTCCAATTTTATTATTTTCTTCCATTATTTTCAAGGTTTCTCACACCACATCAACAGTCGGTCCAGTGATGCCAGCTTTAGCTAAACTCTTGCACCTCTTTTAAATCTCGCCAGCTCATTACCATTAGGCTTGTTCTCATAAATAATCGCTGTTTCCCACTGGCCTTTAAAAGTTTCCATAAGCATTTTTTCCAGCCTTCGGATGCCTAACGACTGGTTTGGCCTTGCTCTTTTGTGCGTTTTATCCAGGGAATAAAAAGTGCGGGTATTGCCATCATAGAACCAGACGATACATTTGGACAAAGCCTCCCGTTGCATGCGTTCACTAAGCATGGGCTTGTTGTTTAGGCTTCAGGTTTTGCAGATGTAAACAGCGTTGTAAACATTGCTGATATGCCTGATTCAGGGATTCATCCCGGTATCCGGCCAGCCTTTTCTGCTGGATCCTGAAGAGCTGTAAACGTGTTTTTTCCCGGAAGCGGCCTTTGTTCTGCTCATGTTGCTGCCATTCCGCTTTGACCTGTTGGAGCAGCAGCTGGTTTCTGATTTCAATTTTGAGTGTTTCCTGCTTTACATACCATTGCCAGGTCTTAATGAAGCCGTTCCGCTCGTTGTTGGGATGGAAGTAGATATGGGGTTTGGGAATCCAGTGGCCCGGGCTTCTGGTTAGCCATCGTGCTACCATGTTGATCCGGTTGAAAGCTGTATCCTGGTACTTGAGCCAATCTTTTTCAGTAGCATTCCATTGAAGCCTGCCGTAAACTGACTCCCAGATCAGGTTGAGGATTTCTTTCTCCTCAGGTTCTGAGAGAATTAAATCCGGATAAAGCACTTTTCGGGCATAATCCCAAAATTGGCGGATGAGTGAAAGTAAGAAAATGCGCCCCGCCCCCAGCTTTTGTTCCTGATTTTCAGCTTTACAATGCCTTTCAGGAGCTTTTACTTGCCTTTCTGAGGCAGGGTTAGCATTTTCCTCCGTGTTCTTGTCTTGTTCATGTCCTGTTCTTGTGGCTTTGCCACTCTCGTGACCGTAGGGAACTCCGTTTATTTCAGTTCCTGACTTATCCACCTTGCTATTATTATTTAATTGTTCTTGTTGTTCATGAACTAAAGGGTGAAAATTTTTCGCTTTTTCATAAAAAAGAGAGGCTACATCTCCGATTTTCACCACGTTATCCCCATAGTTGGTAGATAACTTGGCCATGCCCAGGACAACCGGATTGAGCCAGATTTCTACACCTCCTTTGCCACAATGTTGTTCTTTAGCGATGAAGCCTGCATTCACTAATCGCTCCCGGTGATTGATGATGGTGCGTTTCGTGCAGCCCTTGCATTTGGCCAGACTCTCATTGTAGGTGTTGAAGCCAGGCAGGTTGTCAGGATCAAGGGTATCCAACTGGGCCGCTTTGTTGAGTTGTTTGAGGTAAAGTCGAATCATCAGCTCTGCAGTAGCCCGCTGGTTGGCATTAAGTTTTTGGGTGAGTTGGGTTTGCCCGTTGTTATATGTATCAATAAAGCTTTTGGTCTTGCTGAAGACTTCACCAAAGTCAAAATGAAACCTTTGATTATTGGGCTTATCTTTTGTTGTCATGATGTCTAAGGTTTTTGAGTTCTTCCAGAGAGGTGATGATCGCTTTAGAAAAGCGAATTTGCTCGCAAACTTCTTTATCCAACAAGGGGATGTTTTTCTCCCCGAATTCTTTCAGCAGAAAGTTGTAAACAAGTTTACACCGGTCATGCTCTTTCTGTATAAAATTGATCTGTTCTTGTAATGAAGCCATGTTTACAGGGTTTACAATTAGTAAGTAGGCACATTTCTGTCAAGGTATTCCAGAATGCTTTTCTTGGAGTAGCGGATGATCCGGCCATGCTTGGTAAATTTGATGGCTTCTATATCCCGTAGCTCCTGAAGCTTGGTTTTGCTTCGGATGCCCAATAGCTTCTTGGCCTCTTCAGTAGAGAGCCAGTCATTGGCAGGGTCGGCATTGGCCAGGGCTTCCTCCTTGGCTTCCTTTAATGCCTGTTTAAACATGCCCATCAGCTCACGGTGCATGCGCTGATAAGCCTCTTTTTCAAAGACAATTATTTCCATCACTTTTCAGTTAAATGTTGCTCAATTACAGAGAGTAGCTCTCTCCGAGAAAAGTATTGATGGCTATCCCTGGCGAAACCAAAGAACTTTCTACGATCTAATTTCTTAGGTAAAACCTTGATCAGGCTATCAGCTAAAAACCATCGCGAACTGATCTGAGAATTTTGCTGATTGTTAGATATTTGAGTCGGTACAGCCATCAATTTCCTTTCTGACTGTAAAGTGACGGGTTATTTTAATGCGAAAACAGTCCTTCACCGATCTTAGGTACCCCTCTAATTCCTGTTAAGTATCTGTAATTCAATTGTTTATAAAGTAAATTATTTCAAACTTTTTTCGTTGACACTTCAAAAATGAGGTGCTATATTCGTTTTATGGGTATAAAGCTTGTTTTGTAATATGAAAAAGTCACCCCCTGGGGACCCCCTAATTTTATATATTCCGGCAAATGAACTGCCCATTATAGAGGAATTGTCTGCTTTTATGCGGCAAATGGAGTTTAAAAACTTAAAGGAAATGCTAGAATTCAGTGCTCCGGATCTCTTAAAAACCGAGGGGTTTGGCTATCGTTGTTTACAGAGCTTGCTAAGTTTGCTGGATGATCATGGGTGCATTGACCTGCTGCGGGAAAGGGATGAGTTTTAATAGTTCTTTCCAGCACCTTCAATATGTGCCAGCATTTTTTTCATCATGCGGCCAACCGCTCGTTTGGTTCCAGTATCCACTTTGTAGTATTTCCCTTTTAGGCTACCGACCGATATGTTTTCCTGCTGATCCGTACGGTAATGCCGGCAAACAAAGGCCATTAGTTCTTGACGGGTACCATCTACCAGGCCGGTTTCAAAAAATGCCCTTACAAATAATGAAAGCTGAGGTACTGACATTTTTACCAGGGTTTTATCATCAATAGCTTGCAAACCGGAAAGTGAAGTGGCATACTTCAATTTTCTTTTCTGAAAATTGATCTCTTCTTGTAGCCAAATAGACATTTGGTCTTTTAGAGGAAGTAAATTTGGGTTATAGCTCAATTGGGTTTTCACAGGTAATTGCTTACATAACTTCTGATAGTAATACAGCAGTTCAATTTTCTCTGTCGGGGTTTTCTTTTCTTTTAATTTTTCATGGATTTGATACGTCAGGTAATTAAAGAATTTCAATGCATTAAAATTCATCCGCCAAAGGGTCAGGAACACCTTCTTATCATTGAGTGGCTCATCCTCCTGAGTTGTCCGGTAAAATGCCAGAAGATAATCTTCATGATAGGTGTGGCTGTGGTAGGTAAAAGCCAAAGGCTCCAATCTACCCAACTGGTCAAATGGTAGCGTTACTATCTCATGAAGTTGGTAATCCAATCTGGCCCATTCTAAGTGGCTAATTATTTCTGCCAATTTCTCAGCATGTTTCATAGCCACCATCAAACGGCTTTGGTAAGGTACTGGTAGATAAGTATCAAGATAATTGCCAAAGGACTTTTCCAGGTAAATCAATATGTCCTCCAAGGCTTGATAGATTATCTTGAAAATATCATTCGTAGTATAATTGTCTGAAATTTGAAAAAGGGAGTTCCTTTCCTCCACGGGTATAAAGTCATAGAGGATGATCTTCATATACCCAGTGATCAGAGTTTGGTATTTCCTGATATGAAGACGGATTTGTTCTTCATCTTTCAATATTTAAAAACTTTTTCATGGAGCTTTCTGGTAATGTCTGAAAAGGCCTCGTCAAGCATTACTTGATAGTAGTAGAATTTCGCGCACTGTGCTGATAATTCCTGATAGTCATCCTTTATCAATAATTCCACGTAGATTTTGTGGTCTTCCTCAGTTATAACATGATCAATCACCTTGTTATGATCAATTTGCAGTTCTTTAGAGACAAAATCAAGTATCTTTAGTCCCTCTTCAACCTTTGGGTCTGTAATTGATGATAATGGCTCAAGAGTACTAAAACTGTATTCCTTATACTCATTAAGCCTGAAGCTGCTGTCTGTTTTACTTAATCTTAGTTTAAACTGACGTCTATATTCAGGATATCGTTCTTTTAAGAAGTTGAACCATTGTTCTATGGCCGGTGGGTTGACTAGAGGAGAAAGGTCATCATTGAGCATCCGATAAAAAATTGCGATATTTTCCATAGACTTACAGGTTTTGGGATTGAGTTGAATCACATAAATAAACGTGCTTTTGGTTTCTTAAGAAGCCTATAATTTAATGGTTTATTTATAATACCGTTGCAGATGGAATTGGTGACCAGCAATTTTTTGACATATATCAATAAATTAGAGGAGACGTATTTCTGATCGAACCCTACTAAGGGTCTCACCAGAAATTCCCAAATAAGATGAAATCTGGTTTAATGGTATTCTTTGTACAATTCTGGGCTCACTTTGTAGAAGCATCATGTAGCGCTGTTTTGCTGTAAGGGTTTGGAGGGAGGTAAGTCTATCTAGCATCAATCTGCTAAAATCCTCCATAACTAGTCTTCCGAGCCGTTCCCATTGATGATATTTATCAAACAGATTCATTAGGTCCCGGTGTTTCAGGCTAAGGACTGTGCAATCCTCAATTGCTTTAATATATTCCTTGCAAGGTGTCTGAGTGGAAAAACTACGTAGCGAGGTGGTAAAAGAATTTTCAAACGAAAACCAGTGTGTAACTGCCCTGCCTTCTTTTTTATGAAAAAATCGACAGCAGCCTTTAATTACAAAATGTACTTCTGTGACAACCTCGCCTTCTCTAGCTAAATAACTTCCTTTCGAAAATTTTTTCTTAGTAAAATTTTTCTCAATCTCTCCAGCAGCTTCCTTATCTAATTTCATAAATATGTCCAAATAAGATCGAAGCTGCTCATACATAATTTCAGTTTTATAACACCTTGGATGAAGATAAGGTATAAAGCTTAATATTTTTGAGCAACATAGTTGAAAATCAAACCGCTGTAAGAATTTAAACATTTAATTTCGGAAGCTTAATATAAAAAGTGGTGCCATTACCGGTACTCTCAATTTCTATCTTTCCATTCAGTTCGTCCACCAAACTTTTGACTATATAGAGACCTAATCCATGCCCGTGAATACTAGGGTCAATTCTAAATCTCTCCTTAAAAATTTTCTGTTGCCATTCAGTAGGGACACCCAAACCATTATCTGAAACCGTGATTATTATTCCATCATCTGTCTGATCAAACTGTACACGCACAAAGCATTGCTGTTTTGCAGCATCTCTATACTTTATGGCATTGCTAATCAGGTTCTGAAGAATGGAAAAAAGTTTGTTGTAATGGCCTTTGTAAGAATTTGGGCAATGATTGAAGACTTCAATCATAACCTCATCTGGAGGGTTGAGTTGATTTAAAACGCTTTGAGCTGTTTCACTTAAGTCAATGAATCTTACAGAGTGATCAGGTTCAAAATATTCCCTGATAAGTTCCTGCACCCGACTTGTTAAATCTATCGTACTTTGTAAAAGCATACTAGCATACTCATTTTTTCTTAACAAGTCTGGCTCTTCCTTAGTCAATTGAGCAATTCCCTGAATGGTGTGAATGGGACTCAAAATATCATGTGTAACCCTTGCTATGAGGGATTTTAATTTTTCTTCTTCCTTTAAAACCATAGTTATGTTGTTGATGTGAATATCATCTAAGATAAGCAAACACACTAAATACATCTAATTAGATGTACTCTTTTAGGAGTAACTTTTTAATGTATAAAATGGCTTTTTTACGGAATGAAGGAGCAGGAAGATCATTCCCAAAAAGAATACATAGCCAAGCTGGCCAAAAGGATGAAAAAGTTAAGGAAAGAAAAGGGACATTTAAACTACGAGACCTTTGCCATAGAAAACGGCATTTCACGATCTCAATATTGGAGGTATGAGAAAGGCGAAGACTTAAGATTTAGTAGTTTGGTAAGAGTGGTTAATGCCTTGGGCGTAACCCTGGAAGAGTTTTTTAGTGAGGGGTTTGATTAATCTAATTTGCCATATTTTAAAATCCGATCACAGCATCCAACGCATCATCCGCATCCTGGTAAAGAAAGTTATTTTGATAACCAATGGTGGTTTTAATGTCCGAATGACGGTAAAGCTTCTGAAGCATAGGTATGGGAATTTTATCCCCGGAAATATTTCCGAAGGAGTGCCTGGATATATGGTTGGACAAGTTTTTGGCTATCCCAGCGTCCTTGGCAATCTTTTTCAGGTATCTGTTAAATCGTCTTGAGGCCGTTTTCACTTTGACATACACATCTTCCTTATCAAGTATATTAGCCTTTTTAATATCAGGGAAAATAAAATCATTCTCCTCTACCTTACTTGGCAAGTACTGATCAAATATGCGCTGTGCTTTTTCAGGAATTTTAAGAGACACCCTCTTTTGGTTCTTATCCATACGATAATAGAGCCGCCCATCAGGAATATCGCTCCATCTCAGCTTCACTACATCGGAAATACGAATACCGGCAAAATAAAAGGAAGTCAGCCATACGTTTAAAGTGTGCCATTTTGCCGAACCTAACGCATACTTCATTCCCTCCAGAATTTTTAATTCTTCCTCGTTCAAACCAATTTTTGAACTCTCCCCCAATTTGATTGAAATGCCTTCACCTCCGAAAGGGTAATACCTCCTTTCTACAATTCCTTCCTTTATTGCCTGGTTAAAAAGCGTACGGATAAGTATGTAATAATTGGCTACAGTCCTCTCAGAGTTGCCGTTTACAGCAATGAGGTAAGTCCTGAACTTTCTCAGGAGAGGAATAGTGATCTCATGAAAATGGATATCCTTACCTCCCAGAAACTTCTTGAATGTCTTAATACGGCCTTCATCGGTATCATGCACAGTGAATACCTTTCGCTTCTTATAATCATCCAATCGCTCCTGAGCCAGTTGAAAGAAGGTCACGTCCTTTCGCTTTTTCTTAGTGAGTGCATTTCTTATATCAGCAATTGAGGAGCTCTCCTCCTTGTCCTCAATTTCTAAAATAAGATTATTCAGTTCAGCAATTTTCTTCGCAATCAAATGATTTAGTCTAACCGAATTCGGATGAGATTTTTTTACCACTCCATTCCTGACATCCCAGTCTTTCTCATTGACATACTGCTTCAACCAAATAAATTTTGATTTTCTATCTTTGGTAACCCGAATGGCTAGTGGCCACATACTATCTTTTCGGGGTTGATTTGTCTTTCGTAAAATTGCTTTTATAGATGCCATTGCTAACCGATTTTAGTACAACATAAGTACAACAATTTACGGTTTACGCTGGCACCATCCAAGTCTTAACTAACAAAAATATGCCTCTAAATACGCTTAAAGGTACTTTTTAGACCGTTAAGGTTCGTTAGAAACCATCCAAAATTAGGTTCATAACCCTGAGGTCGGGGGTTCAATTCCCCCTCTCGCTACGATTTAAGGCCGTTTTTACGGCCTTCTTTATTGTCAGTAACACACGATGCAATTCTCATTTCTTTTTATTCCCCCTTGCGCCTATAAAGACTACACGGTGGCATGGTTCATCGTTCTGGATGAAACCTTCAACTCATACCTTTATAAAAGACATCAAAGCGATCGGCGTCAACACAGGATTTAATGACGACAATGCAGTGGCAGATGTGTAGGCAAAAAATGACCGTTTCCTACGGAAATGGACATGCATTCACACATTATCTTCCCCACTATGCGCTTAAAGTATTCAACTACCCAGGAAGGTAAAAGGCAAAGCCTATGATTGTACAGTACGCCACTATTTCCGCAGAAAAGCAAATATCTAAAAGGCAGTGAAGTCGATTTGCGTAGTAAGGTGCCAATGGCAATACTTCCATTACAAGTTTTAGATCTGCCTTCGGCCCCACAACTATTCTTTGATCATAGCTAATTTTTCCAGTATTTTGACTCTATTTGTAATTAGTCTAAATAATGGGCGACAAGAAAGTAATAAATGTTTTACTCGCAGACTTTCAGTTTTTAACACGAAAGGCCATTGCTCATTTAATTGAGGAGGCAAGAGGCTTTCATTTGGTGGGCCAGATTAAGGAGCCAAACTACCTAAGGCAAACCCTTATATCGATAAAACCGGACATGCTGGTGCTTGATGTCGTTGAAAATGATCCCAGCTGGATAAACGAAATCATTGCCATTAACCAGCTGCCAGATTTGGAGGTACTGATCATAACCAACAGCCAACACCAACATACTATTCAGGCTTTACTCAAGTCTGATATCAGAGGAATCGTCACTAAAAATTGTAGTGAAGAAGAAATAATTAATGCCCTGAAAGCTGTTTCTATTGGCCACCGATTTTATTGCAATAGCATCCTAAACCTGCTGATGCAAGCTGACCAGCAGTTGGCAGATGATTGTGAGCCTACTTCTCTTTCGCCCAGGGAGCTTCAAGTGCTCAAATTGATTGCAAATGGTTATACCACCGAGAAAATTGCCCATAAACTGCACATCAGCATTCATACCGTAAACTCTCATCGGAAAAATATCCTTAAGAAGCTGAACATCAGCTCTCCTATTCATTTAGTGGCTTATGCTGTGAGGTCTGGATTGGTAAAATTAGATATTCATAAGTAACAGTGGTGTGCTCTACTTCCCTATCACTACCCCTAGCGATGTCAATTTAGCCATTGTTGGCGATTGACTGATAAGCCTTAAGCATGGATATTTGCATTGTTTAGAATTAATCTAAATAATATCAGCTACCGCGATGAGGGGTGTTCTTCTATACGTACTGGCATTGATGATGGCGCTGGGCCAGGTAGAGGCTCAGGATAGAAAAGGAGCCATTCTTGGACTTATAACCAACGAACAGGGCGAGCCATTGCCGGGCATCACGGTTCGTTTGGTGGACACATTCATTGGCGGCATATCCAATGCGGAAGGCATTTATCAGCTTACAAAAGTTCCAGAAGGTGCCTATTACATCGAAGCTTCAGCCGTCAACTACCATAAAAAGTGGGTTGAAATTAAGGTGGTTAAAGATTCGACACTGCTCGTTGAATTTACCTTAAACGAAAAAATTTCTGAACTAGAAGAAGTGGTGATTCAGGAAAAGGCAGAAGTCACCGAAATCAGGGAACAGGCTTATGCAGTAGAAGTCATTGGTACTAAAAAATTTGAGAACCGCAGTATTGATATAAATCAGTTGCTTACTAAATCAGCTGGCATACGGGTGAGGGAAAGTGGGGGGCTGGGCTCTAGCTTTACCTATTCCATCAATGGCATGTCTGGACGGGCCATCAAATTTTTTGTGGATGGCATTCCCATTGACCGTTATGGCTCTGGCTACAGCATCAATAATTTTCCGGTCAACCTCATTGAACACATCGAAATTTACAAAGGAGTTTTACCGGCCTCCTTTGGCAGCGATGCCTTAGGCGGTGCTATCAATATCATTACTAAAACTGGGTTTGAAAATTATGTGGATGCCTCTTACAGTTTAGGTTCCTTTAATACCCATCGGGCAGCCTTGGCCACTCACTTAACAAATCCGGACCATGGCCTTTTTCTGGATTTCCAAGGCTTCTACAATTATTCTGACAACAACTATGAAGTTTGGGGTCCTGGTGTAGAGGTGGCCAATCCCCAAACCGGCAGGGCAGAAGAAATCAGGACAGAGCGCTTCCATGACGCTTACCGCTCAGTTTCCATAAAAGCAGAAGCGGGTATTCGTCACCGCTCATGGGCAAATCAGTTAAAGCTGGGAGTATTATTTGCAGATAATTTCAATGAATTACAACATGGTGCTACCATGGCCGCCGTGATCGGTGAGGCCGTCCGTTCAGAAAAGAGCGTTGCCCCCTCGCTGCAATACCACAAAGCAGGCTTTTTGACTGACAGACTGGATTTAAACTTCTTTGCCTCGTACAGTTACCTCACCAGCGTAACTACTGATACCAGCTCCCGGATATACAATTGGCGAGGTGAAGTGATTGATGAGCGGCCCAATAACAGTGAAATGGGCGGCGGACGAAATGGCAAATCACTTCTCACCCTTAGCACCCATAACCTATTTAACCAGGCAGCACTCAGCTATCAACTGTCACCTGCTCAAACATTGTCTTTGACCCATACGCTGGACGATACGAAGCGTTCTGGTAGCGACCCCTATATTTCTGACCGTACAGCTTCATTTAAAGAACCGCAAGAGATTACCAAACACATTACTGCTTTGGCTTATCAAGTAAAAGCTATTGATGATAAGTGGGACAATACCCTGTGGGTGAAAAATTACGATTTCGGTGTTTCCACAGTCGATGAACAGTATATTACCGATTCACTAGGCTACCGCCCGGAAGCATTCCCCATCAGCGATCAGCTAAACAGTACAGGCTTTGGATACGCCACCAAATATACCTTCAACCCAAGGCATCTGGTGAAGCTTTCTGCCGAACGGGCCTTTCGCCTGCCCGACCCAGATGAGGTATTGGGGGACGGGCTCTTTGTGAAAAATAACCCACAACTTCAGCCCGAAGAAAGTATCAATTTGAATGCAAGCTGGCTGGCTAACCGCATACCCCTGGGCCGGGAAAGTCACTTATCTTTTGAGCCTGCTTTCTTTTATCGCTATACCCGCAACCTGATCCTCTACCTGGTCAATGAAGGCAGAGGAATTGGCACCTATACCAATATCGGGAAAGTCAGGGGAATTGGCGGTTCTTTGGATCTGACCTATCAATACGGTGATTTTTTACAGCTCAAGGCCAATGCCACCTATCAGGACCTGCGGGATTGGAGTAAGTTTCAGGGCCCCAACAGAAACCAGACTTTTCAAGACCGCTTGCGCAACACGCCCTATCTGATGGCCAATGCCAGTATCAACATTCAGCAGGAAAATATTCTTGACCAGGGGGATCAGCTTAGCTTTTACTGGGACTTTCAATATGTCCACGAATTTTTTCTCAACTGGCCCAGCCTGGGGGCAAAAAGCACGAAGGCTGTTATTCCCACACAGCTCATTCATAGTACAGGAGTAGGGTATTCTTTCCACTCAGGCACATACAACCTGAGTCTGGAATGTACCAATCTTTTCGATGAGCAAGTATATGACAATTATCTGCTGCAAAGGCCTGGGAGGGCTTATGCAACCAAATTAAGAGTGTTTTTTAATCAACTTTTAACAAATAATTAGAGATGAAAAAGCAAATATCAACTTTACTCAATTGGACAAATGCAGCTTTGATGGCTTGCTTGGTGCTGGCAGGTACAGCTTGTTCTGACGATGAAGGTGTGGCACCTGATAAGTCGGGCGAAAGGTTTTATTCGCTAAGCATCATTAGTGGTGATGTCAGTTACATTTTGCCCACCAACACTCCTATGGAAGGAACTGTAAGCCCGGTGGGAAGCGGGGTAGAGTTTGGAGGAAGGTCGTTTATTCCCTCAGGAAATTATGTATATGACTTTAACGAAGCCGATAAAAAATTCTACCAATACGAATTGAACTCTGATGGCACTGTGGAAGAGGTCGCGTCCATCCTGGCTACCCAATACATTAGTGACAGGGCCTATTCCAGAAGCCTGATTGACGAAAACACTTTGTTGATTATGGACCCTGTAGCCTGGGGAGACCCTGAAACCAAATGGTTCACTATCGCATTGCCGGAGTTTACCGTATCCGGCAGTGGCAGTATAAATCTTCCTACCCTTGGGCAGTCTCCGGGTGTAAGCTGGAAAATGAACGTAGGCAGGGTTGCCAAACATGGCGATAAACTGATCATGGGTTCGATCTATTATGACTTTGACGGCAACTACTCTGAAGGATCCCATGCCGTGGTTTTTGACTGGCCGGGCATGACCAATCCCACATTAATCCACACTGATCAGATAAATGCAGAATTAGGTATTATTTCAGGCTCAGGATATGCCGAAACTGAAAACGGAGATCTTTACATCTCTGCCAGCGGAGGAGCTTTTTGGGGCAAATCCGGTTCGGACGGTAAAAGTGGGGGTATCTTAAGGATCAAAAATGGAGAAACCGATTTTGATGAAGGTTATCTGCTTGACCTTTCCGATGAACTGGGCAAGCCCACCAACATTATGCAGTTGGATTATATTGGAAATGATATTGCCATTGCGATGCTGTTTGACCCCACAGAAGTTGATGGTTGGGGGGATATTGATAATGATCACTACTATTTTGCCAAAATTAACTTGGTCACTAAAGAAATCACACCTTACAACATCCCAAAATCAGGATCGCGTCTGGCCAGGCAACCATTGATCGACAATGGAAAATACTACACCTACCTGAAAATGGCGGCTGCCAATACTACACATGTTTTGGAAATTGATCCGCAAGGTGGGCCTGATGCGTTCACAAGGGGTGCTCAAATAGTAGGTGATAACGTTCAAGGCTATGCCATAGCCAAGCACCCCGCAGAATAATTTATGAAAAAGAATTTCTTCAAAAAAATAATAGGAAAACTGCACCTCTGGCTCGGGCTTGCGTCCGGGCTGGTGGTGTTTATTGTAAGCATTACGGGGTGTATCTATGTGTTTGAGCAGGAGATCAACCGGTTATTACAGACCGGGGTTTACAGAGACATAACTCCTCAGAATACTGCAATGCTCGGCCCTGGAAAAATTTATCAGGAAATAGCCTCAATTTATGAGGGGGATATTCAGCGGATGAATGCCACAATTTTCCCTTTAGGGCAGCGAGCTTCTGTAATCTGGGTGATGGACAGGAACAGAAAATATACTGCATTTCTTCAAAATCCTTATAGCGGAGAAATCATTGCCAGTTTTCCGTATTCCATCAATTTTTGGGCAATTGTGTTGGGCTTACACACTTCCTTGCTGATTCCGGGAGTAGGCGGTGATGTTGTGGCTGTTGCTACACTAGTTTTTGTAATTATGCTCATAAGCGGCCTGGTGTTGTGGATGCCAGCCAGCAAAAAAGGGTATAATCAACGCTTTCGGATCAAATGGACCGCCTCCCCGAAGAGGCTTACCTATGACCTGCATTATGTGCTGGGTTTCTATTTGATGTGGATAGCTATTTTTATTGCTATTACCGGACTGGCAATGTCATACCAGTGGGTAAAGAATGGAATCTACTACATGGCTACTGGAGGTGAAACAGCTCCAACGGTCAGCGAAAACGAGAAATCTATAGTTCCAAAAAATTCGCAAACTGGTGTTGATCTCGTAAATAATGCCTTTAAACAACTAACACAGCATTACCCAGATGCCGCTGAATATTTTATCACTTATCCCACAGATAGCTTAGGCACTTATGTAATCAGCATCAAAACCGGCAAAGGACTGCTCTATAACCGGCATGATACTTATTTGGCAGATCAATATTCCGGGGAAATATTAGCAAAAAAATTGTGGGATGATAAAAATGCTGGAGAAATACTGCAAGAGGCTAATTACAACATTCACGTAGGCGCAATTCTTGGTTTTCCGGGAAAGCTCCTGGCCTTTTTTGCCAGCTTGGTTTCGGCCAGTCTGCCCGTCACCGGCTTTATGATTTGGTGGGGTCGGAAGAAAAAGAAGAAGAACATATCACCGAAAGTCAGGAATATACAATTGACTGGGTCTTTTCAGAAAGAATTCCCATCCCATTTGCGGTCCTAATGAGTTAGAAGTACTTTAATAGAAGTATCCCCACAGCCACAGACGTATTGATTGGCTTAGATTGCAGGGCTTATTTAGCGCCAAAAGCAAAATGACCAAACGCAACACAACCCAGGAGATGTATGCTTTGATAGCTAAAGTAGCATCGGCCTGCCAGAGCCAGGAGCAATTCTGCAAAACCTATGGGCTTAACCTTCCGGCATTTTCCTACTGGCGACAAAAGTACAAAGAAACCCAAACCTTACCCGATGCCGGTTTTGAAGAGGTGCTACCGCAGGCCAAAATAATTTATCATTAAGTTCCTATTTACAAACTTGTATGAGATTCAGGATCTGCATGTTTCTTTTTTCTCTGATGTAAACGTAAACTATAAAAACGATAGCCGACTGAAATCCAAAAATACTCAGCTGATGAGTCGATGTGATACGTATTACCCTGATACTTCACATCACGGAGGTAATTATTTAATCGGGAATATCTAAGCGAAATATCCACACGATTGAAAAGGACTGCATACACCCCATAGCTAGGCACTATTTTTACCGGTTTAGCACCATTTTCTATTTGATCAATGAGACCCTGATGTTCCTCAAATAGTGGCAGAGGTGTTCGAACCCCGTATGGATTAAACATGAAATGTGTTGAAAATCCAGCTAATACCCCTATTTCAAAATTTGATATTCTCGCTGGCAGATTAAGGCGAATTGTGAGCGGCAATTCAATAGTGTTATGCGAAATAGATGCAGCCTGACTAATGGGTAAATTCAAGAAATCTCTTTTATATCGATAAAAAATTTTATAGGGTGTATAGGACGCAAAATAATTCAACTCAACACGCACATTGAGCCAATGCCCCAAATCATGATTAACGAACAATCCAATAGATGGCATTCCCTCTAATGCATCAAAGCTCTCAATTGAAAAGCTATCCATTTTACACGAGATCTTAGTAGAACTCGGATCTAAGGTTGCACTTAATTGCAGCCCAAAGCTCCAAGACTGACATAAGGCCATATTACCATACAAAATAAATATAATGAAAGATAAAAGCCCTTTCATCATTGACGTACTTTAAATTGGAGGTCACCAGTGGTATACTCAGAACCAGGAACTGTGTTATCACAAAACTCCACATATGCCCCTCCTAAATCGTCATCTTCAGCTTTAATTGTTATCGATACTGTTGTATTAGCCTTATTCGTCGTATTTTCATCTACTTTGTACTCACTCGTAAAATTTTGAGTTATGACCACATCAGGACCATAGTCAACTTCATAAAACAGATAGCGCATGTATCGGCCATGGTCTTCTTCACGCCATCTTATAATATCAAGATCAATGTTAGCCCATTTCCAAGTACACGAGAAGAAACAATCCTTAAACTGGCCATCTCGCGCGTAAAAAAATTTAGTGAGGGGGGTTTGAGCCTCACCACCTATAGTATGTAGAACAATGACTTTGAATGCAAGTCCGTATTCAAATATCTGATCGCCACCATTAGCCTTTCTAAATGATGGTCGTCCGGTAAATTTCAATTGATGCAAGTTGTCATACTTCCCTTCATTTATGGTACGATCACAGTCAGCGCTCTGAGAATTTCCCGGAGGAAATTGCAATATAGGATCAGTTATTGGCAATGGTTCTTTATCCTCATTTAGGCGGACATTTGTCGGCAGGTAATCACTCTCAAGTTCAATCGCTTCACATTTGCTAAGGCTGTTGTAATAGTCCTCACTTAAATAGAAGTTGTATTTTTCATTCTTAAAAATTGGCTGAATCTTCTTCAGGCAAAATTTATTTTCAAGATTTAACGCCGAGTTATTCAGAAGATCTCTCTTAATTAGCGTTGTACGTTCATTTTCAAAGATCGCTACCACAAAATTCTCCTTAATCTCGCTTGGAGTTATTTTAAATAATGTGCCATGCTTACTAAACGCACTAAATAAACCATCGTGATTATTTTTATCTTCTTGCAACTGAACGGCAATCAAAGGAATATCATTTTCTATTGTCCAATCTTGAGGCTATTGCCTTGCACATCATGTACTGCAACTTGCAATAATGGATAGTGCTGGCTCAACTGAGTTATAAATAAATTATAGTCTTCATGTCCCGCTTGAGCAACCGCACATCTAAAAACAATCTCACCAAAAGTTTTATACGCTGTTCCCTCCCCTTTTGCAATATTAATTGGATAATCTTTTTGCAAGGAATAGAAAATTATAATCCCCATCGAATTGTTTTAATGATTCATTTTTTAAGAAATCCCGAACCTCTTGATGTAACATCGCTTTGGCTAAACCCGCGGCAACTATCCTTGCTAAATTATCCTTTTGATTTTCAATATTCTTATTACTGGAAAATGCCTGAAAATCTGGATCTTGATCCAGATCATGCCTACAGCCATTAATAAATAGAAAAAATGTCCCAATCAATATTACAAGTCTATACCAAGAAAAAGTTAAGGGATAAGCTGGTGGTTGTGTGTTTGCA
>CAZQVB010000013.1:65843-101560 GCA_964596645.1 uncultured Roseivirgaceae bacterium | reverse complement strand
GGGGGGGGGGGGGGGAGTAGTTTTCATTTTGTCATGTTTAGGTAGTAAAGTAAATATATGAGTAAGATAATTATCTGTTACATTGTAAACAATAAAACCTTAAAATTTATTTGTTTCAACAAAAAGCGACCTTTGAAAGAGGAGAATATATTATTGTTGAGTAAAAATATGAATAAGTATGTATACTATAAATACGCTTCTCCTCTGCAGTTGCCTCATATTCTCAACTGCGCTGCACGCTCAGGACAACCGGGAAATGCGCGATCGAAAGGTAGATAGCCTCTCTTCTGCGATCCCTGCCATGGCCGCAGATCAGGACAAGGTGCGCTCTATGTTGATGCTATCCCAGCTCTGGATGGGTGTAAATGACAGCATAAGTAAACACCACGCTACAGAAGCCATCGTACTTGTAAAGACATTGGGCGATGCGGCAGGCATTGCCCTGGCCTACGACCAAATGGCCAAAGCAGAGAAGCGCAACAACCAACCGGAACGAGCCATCGGAAACTTCGATTCGGCGTTAGTGTACTTTCAAAAAGCCGAAAAACTTCGGAGCCAGGGGCTGGTACTCAATGAGCTCGGCATCATGTGGGTGTCGCTGGGTGAGTTCGAAACTGCCAGACAAAACTTTATAGATTCGAAAGAACGGTTTATAGCCATCAACGATTCTGCGAAACTGGCCAAGGCATATAGCAATATTGGTTTGACCTATGATATGCAGGGCATTCATTCCATTGCGCTGGAATCCTACTTTCGGTCTCTGGCCATTGATGAAAAATTGGCAAACAAATGGGGTGTGGCCTCTGACTACATGTCGATCGGCATTACTTTGAAAAAGCAAAAAGAATACGAGGACGCGGAGGTATACTACACAAAAGCGCTTGACATCTATACTGAACTGGATGACGAATACGCAGTGGCGCAGGTACTTACGAATATGGGTGTGTTGTACAAAGATCGACAACAACTGACAGAGGCTGAAGAACTTCTCAACAAAGCCAGAGCAATATTTACCGCTCGAGAAGACAAAAAGGCCATAAGTGTATGCTTGCACAATCTTGCCACCATCTCCGTAGAAAAGAAAGAGTACGCTAAGGCACTTAAGCTTTTAAGCCAGTCGGACAGCCTGAATGCTCTCTTTGCAAATAAGCTGGTCGATATCAACAATAAATTGCTTTATGTACAAATTTTTATGCACCAAAGCCAGGCCGATGAAGCAATAGAAATGGCGCTGGAGGCAATGTCTGAGGCAGATGAACTGGCCTTGTTGGAAGAAAAACATCAAATCACCGACTGGCTGGCACAGGCCTATGCATTACAAGCAGACTATGGCAAAGCATATTCCACCATGGAGATGGGAAAAATCTTGCGCGACAGCCTGTTCAATTTGGGCAGGAGCCGGCAAATGCAGGAGTTGCATGCTCAATACGAAGCATCTAATAAGGAGAAAGAAATTGCTCTGCTCAATCAGGAGAAAATCTTTCAGCAAAGCGAACTGAAAAGAAAATCCCAGCTCCAGCGTGTCACCTTTGCGGCTACTGGCTTTTTGGCAGTCATTGCATTCTTGCTTTTTCGTGTTTCTATTTCCCGACAACAGTTTAAACGTGCCTTGCTGGACAAACAGCTTCAGGAAGAAAAGAAGGAAGCTGAAAGACTTCAAGAACTGGATGAGGCAAAATCGCGCTTCTTTGCCAATATAGCCCATGAGTTTCGTACACCACTCACTTTGATATTGGGCCCCACCGAACAAATTCTCCATTTCACTGCTGACCGGCGCACAAAGCGATATACACAGCTCATACGAGACAATGCCAATAAGTTACTTCTTTTAATCAACCAACTGCTCGATTTGGTCAAGTTGGAATCGGGCATGATACACCTGCAGCCAGCCAGAGCCGACTTTATCGCCTTTCTGAAAGGCCAGGTACTTGCTTTTGAGACGCTAGCGGAAGAAAAAGATATTCATCTGGCGGTACATACTGAGCAGGATGAAATCAGAATAGAATTTGATAGGGAAAAAATGGGACTTGTTGTCAGCAACCTGATGTCAAATGCTATAAAATTTACCGAGCCTTTCGGCGAAATATCTGTAACTGTAGCAACAGATGAAAGACTTAAGCGAATACGATTTGAAGTAGAAGATACCGGAATAGGCGTATCTGCCGAGCAGTTGCCTTTTATATTTGACCGATTTTATCAGACAGACGATTCGCGTACACGTAAGGCCCCGGGCACAGGCACAGGAATAGGCCTGGCACTGGTGAAGGAGTTAATAGAACTGCACAACGGCAGCATTGAGGTGATTAGCCAACTTGGGTCGGGCACAAGGTTTTCCGTATTACTGCCCATAAATCAGAAAAAGCAACTGTCTGACGTGACAGACACCCTACATGAAAAGCAACTTGAAACTAAACCATTGAATTTTTCAATTGACTATCAGCACCAATTGACTGAGACAGATCCAGCCATAGCGGCCATGTCGGCTGGTGAAACCATACTGGTGGTGGAAGACAACGCCGCTGTCCTCGCATTTATTCGCAGTGTGTTGGAAGAATCGTATCGAGTCATAGAAGCAATGAATGGCGAAGAGGGACTGCAAAAAGCGATTGAACTTGTACCTGACCTTATCATCAGCGATGTGATGATGCCCATTATGGACGGTCATGCAATGTGCCAAAAAATGAAAGACGACATACGTACAAGCCATATTCCCATCATCATGCTTACGGCCAAATCTGATCTGGAAAGTAAAATAGACGGGTTGAATGCCGGTGCAGACGATTATTTGGCTAAGCCATTCAATGGTCGAGAGCTGATGGCCAGAATAAATAATTTGATACGAATGCGAAAGCGCCTACAGGAAAAATTTGGCGAAGAAGCGCTGGTGCCGCAAGAAAAGGAAAATGCTTTCTTAGCACAACTAAAAGGCATCATCGATTTAAACCTAGATAAAGGTGAATTTAATGTAGCCGATATCGGCAGAGCTCTGGCCATGAGCCGTACCCAGGTACACCGCAAGTTGAAAGCGCTTACCAGCTTATCGACGAGTCAGTTTGTGAGGCAGCACAAATTGAGCAAGGCCGTGGAACTGCTCAAATGTGCCGAACACAACGTTTCTGAGGTTGCGTACATGCTGGGATTTAGCACACCCAATTATTTTTCTACTTGTTTTACAGAGCAATTTGGCTATCCACCAAGTGAGGCCAAGTCAAAGAAGCATTGACGATGACACCGAACCAGTTTCACAAAAGTGGCAAAGAACCCTAGTTTATAAGCACAACAAGGTTCGTTGCCATCTGTCATCATCTTCAATTGACAGGGCCATGGCTATATGCCGAAACACCTTTCGCCAAAGCCAGGCACGGGCACACAAAGTTTCAGCGTTTTCTCCTGCCAGTTGGCCTCTATACCGGCAGATACACCGACGCAATTCGTTTTCGCTTCACAGCTACCCTCGCAAATGACGGCAGAGCCACTCACACCATAACCGGCGTAACTGGAAAAAGTAAATGTATTGGTATAGGACGCAAATCTTGAAATGGGTATGAGCGGTATTTTGACACAACCCGTCGATTTGCCCTCGAACACAAAATGCCCGGTCAATGTAATCACGCCATCTACGTCCAGTGTGTTGAAGGGTGTTTTTAGCCAACCCTTTAGAGTAGCTAGGTTGGGACCATTGTGACTACCTATGTCAAAATTAAGACCGGAGTCGAATTTTAGATCGCCTACCTCTATTTTACTGCTATAGCTGGCACTAAACTGTATTTTACTCCCACTGATCACCCCCTTCGAACCCAAATAACCGAATCGCTTCAGCTCTATTCTT
Source organism: uncultured Roseivirgaceae bacterium (assembly GCA_964596645.1). Lineage (GTDB taxonomy): Bacteria > Bacteroidota > Bacteroidia > Cytophagales > Cyclobacteriaceae > CAVQEK01. The sequence continues at coordinate 97,731 of CAZQVB010000013.1, read as the reverse complement.
CCTTCAAACGACAGGCCTCCTATGCTGGAGCCATACATTTGAAGATCACTTGTCGGCATGCTCACACCCCTGATTTTGAACGTTGGATTGCCGTTGAACAGAAACTGCATTTTAATTTCTGGCAAACCTAAAGCATCCTTTCTGCTTGTGAATTCGCCGAATACACTCGCATCCGCTATACCATAAGGAATGACGGCGTTGCCATTGAAAAACAGGCCTTGCCAGCTTCTGCCTAATATTGAGGCATTCACCATAGGCAAACGCGGCATGGCGCTCGACAATTTTATGGCTGTATTGAGCGCCCCACGCAGTTCCATACCACGGCTGTCTATATTTCCGCTTACTTCTACCAGTGGATGCTCCATATGGGGAAGCTCCATTATGCCACTTACCTTTAAATATGAGTTGACCTGCCTGATGTTCACATCAACATTTACTGCGGCCATGGGCGCCTCCACCTGTCCGAAAGTGACCGAGCGGTTTTTAGCTTCACCTGTAAAAGTCAGCCCCTGGCTATCAATAGTTCCTTCTACATCAATTTCAGCCAAGCCGTAAGGAAACTGAACTGCACCCTTCATGTCAGCTCCCGAATTGCTGATGGTGAAATCGAGATTTGATTTGAGCTTGAGTGTATTCAACTCTAGGTCGCCCTTGGTCCTTGCTTTTAATACAAAGTTGCCGTCGAAATGAAATAAGCCTGAAGCCGCCACCTCTGCCGTAAAGTAAGGAATGGACAGGTACCCGTTTACCTCCAGCTTGTCAGCATTCAGATGAAGTGTTCCTTCCCTGGCTTTTTGCTTGCCAAGATGTGGCGTATTGATGGCGAAGTAAGTGTTGGCATACAACTCCCAATCTTCGCCGACGCTGAAGAACACATTGCCCTCATTGCCTGTAAATGGCACGTATTGTGAAATGTTGGTGCCGGCTATTGCGTTTAACAGCGTTTCCATCCATACATTATCATCAAAATCTCCTGCAAATTTTAAGCTGGTTGTTCTGCCCGATGCGCCCGCCATTTGATCGTATCGGAGTGTGGCGCTGGCCAGTTCTACTTCAAGGTCGAGCGGTATGAGATCGAGCAGGTCATGGCCAAAGACTAAGTTTCCGTTCATAGCCAGGGAGAACGCGGTAGAAGCATCAAATCCACTAGTAAATAGCTCGTCGATGTCGCCATCGATTACCACATCACCATTAAGTTTCATGGGCACCTGCTTGCCAAGAGATATTTCACCTGCCAGGTAGAGCAGTCCTGCAGCATCTTTAAAGGCGGCATGATCAGCTATGATGGCATTGAGGGCGCTATCTTCATAGCTCTGCGGCGTAAAAGAAAACGACCTTTGCAGAGACAGGCCAATGGCGATATTATTCCCAACACTGACCTTGCCTCCCGGCGTATTGATGCTGAAAGTACCGGTGGGAATGATGATCTCCTGGTCTTGAACATTCAGGAAGTAGCTGGTCACGCCCATTTCGGCGTTTTTGATGCTCATGGTTTCATCTTCGCCATTGGCTACATTGAGCAAATTATAGTAGAAATAATGGCTGTTGTCGCGCAATGGCAATGGCTTGAATTTATCGTTTCCCTCCTTAAAAAATTTCCCTGTATTGTAGACGAAGGCCACTTCTACGGCCTTTTCAAAGGCAAGCTCTTTGAACAGCCCAACGTCTGGCATGGAAAAACTACCGGAGCCTGTGATGGTTTCCAGCCTCCCGGTATCGTCCAGGCCTACACTGAAGTTGCCCTCGCTGATGACAGTGACAGACGCTCCGTCAGGGTCCCACAGCAAGCTGCCGGATACATCATAGCTGCTATCGCTTATGTTGCTCTTTGCGCCCTGTATGGCCAGCATCTGATCTAGCTCTACCGAAATAGGCACGACGATTTCTGATTCACTTGTCGGTGTGACATCGTCATCTGAGTTGCACCTTATAAGGAGAAAACACATGACTAATAATGGTGCGAGAAGTAGTGGTTTGTTCATGGTGTAGCGCGTTGCGTTGTTAGCATAAAACGATGCCCGCAAGGTAAGTGCCACTACGGTTGGTGGGCATTCAGCTATGTTGCAAACACGTATACTATTGTTGCAAAAGCCGTCATTGAAGCCACAGGCTGAGAATCCAGGTGATTGTTGCGCTGTGTTCTGTGTTGCTACAGTAAAAAAAGTAGACAGGCATATTATTCGAAAGGCCGCCTGTGAGGCAGCCTTTCGATACATTAAACCACAACCTATAAAAAGTCAAAATTATGATAGGATTAATAAAGAGGCCCGGATTATCTACCGGGACGTTAAAAAGTAATTCGAAGGTATGGTTTGATGCGGCAACATTATTTGCATTTAATGCAAATACCTTACCCGGGTAGACAAGTTAGTGTAAGTGCTGGAGCAGCCTTACAATATTTAGCACAATTCCATCATGCATTGTCTTCAACCACTTATTGCACAGTAGCTAAGCCCTCTTCTTTTGTAGGGGCACTTGAGGTATTCGCGCTTGTTTGAAATGGTGAGGGATTAGCACATTCTACCGTGAAAGTATGCAATATCGACTTTTGCATACATGTCTTTTTGCTTTTCACTCATAAAAAAAGACCGGCGATCGGCCAGTCTTCTAACAATGAGGTGCATCAAAAAGATTATGCCACTTTATCTACCAGCGCCTTAAATGCGGCTGGGTTGTTCATCGCCAAATCGGCGAGCACTTTGCGGTTGATGTTGATATCGGCCTTTTTCATTTTGCCCATAAAAGCAGAATATGAAAGTCCGTGCTCGCGGGTACCGGCATTGATACGCTGAATCCAGAGGCTCCTGAACTCGCGCTTCTTCACCTTTCGGTCGCGATAGGCGTAGCCCCAGGCTTTGTCGAGCGTGTTTTTAGCTACGGTCCATACATTTTTCCTTCTGCCCCAGTAGCCTTTTGCATGCTTGAGCATTTTTTTTCTTCGTGCCCTGGAGGCTACGTGATTAACTGATCTTGGCATTTCTAGTCATTTTTTGAACTGCGGCGTTCTTTCGAATCTTTAGGGCCGGCAACTCTGGTGAAACATAAAACCTTAAATGTTGAGCATTTTGCGTACGCGGTCCTCATCGGCCTTGTGTACGAGTGCATCGTGCGTCAGATTGCGCTTTTGCTTCGTCTCCTTTTTGGTCAAAATATGGCTTTTGTAAGCATGCTTACGCTTTATTTTGCCAGTTCCGGTGAGTCTGAAGCGCTTCTTGGCGCCCGATTTTGTTTTTACTTTAGGCATGATATATTTATTTTCTGCTTTTACTTTTTCGCGCTTTTCGACGACAGGATTATCGTCATTCGCTTTCCTTCCAACTTTGGCAATTGATCTACCTTGCCATATTCTTCAAGTTGCTGCGCAAAACGCAACAACAAAATTTCTCCTCTTTCCTTAAATACAATCGTACGACCGACAAAGTGTACGTAAGCCTTCACTTTTGCGCCATCTTGCAAAAAGTTTATGGCGTGTTTCAACTTGAAATTAAAGTCATGATCATCTGTATTGGGCCCAAAGCGGATTTCTTTCATTACTGTTTTTTGTGCTTTGGCCTTAATCTCCTTCTGCTTCTTTTTCTGTTCGTACTTGAACTTCGAATAATCGATGATCTTACAAACAGGTGGATCCGCCTTGGGCGATATTTCCACGAGATCAAGTCCACGGTCTTCGGCCATTTTCAATGCTTCGCGGATAGGGTAAATACCTACCTCCACATTTTCGCCGACAACCCGCACGCGCTGGGCTCTGATGCGTCCATTGACATTATAGGGCTCTTCTACTCTGCCTCTGAACCTGTTGAAACGTTGTTTGCCGATCTGTACCTCCTTATTTTATGGTTTGAAAATAGGGTGCAAATATCCGATTAATTTTTTTATTTATGAAAAGTGGCTCCAACATTTCTTTATTTCGAAGAAACCGTCCCTGAAAGACTCTCCTGCACCGCTTCTTTTAAGTACTGCACCAATCCATCATGGGTGAAGCCACCGGCATCGCCCTGGCCATGACGGCGTACGGAGATTGTTCGCTCTTCCTGCTCCTTCTCACCCACTATGAGCATCATCGGTATTTTGGCCAGCTCCGCATCGCGTATTTTTCGACCAATCTTTTCGTCACGATGATCGACGCTTCCACTGTATTCATTATCCTCCAGCATCTGCTGTATGGCATTGGCATAGGCGCTGTATTTCTCTGAAATAGGCAAAATCACGTACTGCTCGGGTGTGAGCCATAGCGGAAACCGCCCTGCGCAATGCTCAATGAGCACGGCCACAAAGCGCTCCAGCGAACCGAAAGGCGCCCGGTGTATCATTACGGGCCGGTGGCGCTGGTTGTCGGCACCGATATATTCCAGCTCAAATCGCTCTGGCAAATTGTAGTCGACTTGAATGGTGCCCAACTGCCAACTGCGCTTCAATGCATCTTTGACCATAAAATCGAGCTTGGGGCCGTAAAAGGCGGCCTCTCCGAGTACGGTCACTGTTTTCAATCCCTTTTCTGCAGCGGCTTCCACAATATCCTTCTCAGCTTGCTCCCAGGCCTCATCACTGCCTATGTATTTGCCCTTGTTGTTGGGGTCGCGCAGGGATATCTGTGTTACAAAATCGCTAAAGCCCAGCGAGCTGAATACATACAACACCAGGTCAATTACTTTCTTGAATTCATCTTTCACCTGTGCAGGTGTGCAGAAGATATGGGCGTCGTCTTGGGTGAAACCCCTCACGCGGGTGAGGCCATGCAGCTCGCCACTTTGCTCGTATCGGTACACCGTACCAAACTCGGCCAGGCGCAATGGCAGATCGCGGTACGAACGTGGCTTGGCACTGAATATCTCGCAGTGATGCGGGCAGTTCATCGGCTTCAGCAAAAACTCCTCGTTTTCGTGTGGGGTGAGAATGGGCTTGAACGAATCCTTGCCGTATTTTTCGTAATGGCCGGAAGTGGTATAGAGTATTTTCTGACCAATGTGCGGCGTCACCACCGACTGGTATCCGGCCTTCACCTGTGCCTTTTTTAGAAAATCGGTGAGTCGATCGCGCAGCAGGGTGCCTTTGGGCAACCATAGCGGAAGGCCCTGCCCTACCTTTTCGGAAAAGGTAAATAGCTCCAACTCCTTGCCGAGCTTGCGGTGATCGCGTTTTTTGGCTTCCTCCAGCAGCTCCAGGTGTTCATCGAGTTCTTTTTTCTTTGGAAAAGTAATACCGTACAACCTGGTGAGCTGTGGTCGGCTTTCATCACCGCGCCAATACGCGCCCGCTACATTCAGCAGCTTTACGGCCTTTATAAAACCGGTATTGGGAATATGCGGACCGCGGCATAAATCGGTAAAATTGCCCTGCTTATACAATGTGATCGAACCATCTTCCAGGTCATTGAGCAGTTCAAGCTTATACTCATCACCCTTCTTTTCAAAAAAATCGATGGCCGCATGCTTGTCGATTTCCTCCCTGCAAAAGTCACTTTTCTGCCGTGCGAGCTCAGTCATTTTTGCTTCTATCTTTGGCAGATCTGCCGTATCGAAGGGCCTGTCGCCAAAGTCGACATCGTAGTAAAAACCCGACTCAATGGCTGGACCTATGCCAAATTTCACACCCGGATACAGCTCTTCTAAGGCTTCGGCCATCAGGTGGGCGGACGAATGCCAAAATGCCGCCTTACCCTCAGCATCGTGCCAGGTGAGCAACTGCAGTGTGGCATCTTCCTTGATCGGCCGGCTGGCATCGCGCACCTCGCCATTTACCTTGGCTGCCAATACATTGCGCGCCAGACCTTCGCTTATCTCCAGCGCTATATCCATCGGGCGAATGCCGGCAACATATTCCCTGGCCGTACCATCTGGCAGGGTTATTTTCACTTTATTATCAGCCATATACTTTGTGGGTCAATTGTAATAGGTCTGGCAGAAATGCGCCTGGCCTTAAAACAAGCGGCAAATATCAAAAATTATACATTATGGAGGAAGACAAGCCGGGAGTTATATGGCCATTGCCAACGGCCTGGCACCTGCCCTTTCACATGAGTCGGAGCCGAATATCATCCAGCATCTCTTCCAGCACCTCTATGTTCAGGTCGGCAATATGGGCAAAATATACGCAACCAGCGCCGGCACGAACCTGCCCCAGTCGCGGAAGGTATTTGTCTATAATTTCCGACTGTGGTACCAGCAGGCTATAGCGGCCATCGTCTACAGAAATCCCAATTAATTGCTTTTTATCCTGAACGAACAGCTTGAAACCGAGCTGATCGACCACCTGAGCCTGAGGATAACATGCGCTTATGATGTGGCACAACGATTCAATGGTGTTCGTAGGTATCATTTCCATCAGGTAACAAATAAAGCAGCCGTTCAACCAATCATAATGACCATGTCCATGCAGGTCTGTGTGGCAGCAACTTTAATCTAGCGATTCATCTGCGCCAACAATGCTTCCATTTCATCCATCACTTCGTTCATCCTTTTTATGGTAAGGTCGAACGGTTCGGAGGTCGTCATATCTACATCCACCTTTCGCAAGGCTGGGATGGCGTAATCGCTGCTGCCGGCGGACAGAAATTGAATGTATTTCTGCACCATGTCGTCACCACCACTCAACATGTTTTCGGCAAGCGCTTGTGAGGCAGTAAATGATGTACTGTATTGAAACACATAGAAGTTGTAGTAGAAATGCGGTATAAAGGCCCACTCGATGGCATACCGATCATCAATATGAGTCACCCCTTCCTGATGGCCATAATATTTTTTCAGGATATCCAGGTATAGCTCGCTAAACTGCTTTCCCGTAAGGCTTTCACCACTTTCAGCCTTTTCATGTATTTTCAGTTCAAACTCTGCAAACTGAGTCTGGCGAAATAGTGTTCCCCTGCAACCTTCGAGATAGTTGCCAAGAATAGCCAACCGCTCCTGCGGATTTTGCAATGATTTCAAAATGTGGTTCATCAATATGGCCTCATTGGCCGTAGAGGCCACCTCCGCCAAAAAAATGGGGTATCCGGCATTGGCGTAAGGCTGATGTTTATTGGAAAAATAACTGTGCATGGTATGACCGAGCTCATGCGCCAACGTACTCACATCATCATATTTGCCATTGTAGTTCATAAGTATATACGGATGCACGTCGTAGGCCGAGCCATTGGAGTAAGCACCGGCTCGCTTGCCGGTGTTGGGGAAGATGTCGATCCAGCGATTGTCAAAAGCAGTAGCCAGGGTACTGGTATACTCTGGTCCCAACAGGGCCAGGCCATCGATGATCAGCTTTTGAGCCTCTTCATACGAGTATTGCAAGTCCACCTCTTTTACCAATGGCGCGTAGATGTCGTAGTAGTGCAAGGTGTCCACGCCCAGCATTCGCTTGCGCAATGCGAGGTAGCGGTGCAGTGTGTTGAGGTTTTTGTTCACATTGTCGATAAGGCCGTGGTACACTTCCACGGGTATGTTGTTGGCATCGAGCGCGGCTTCGAGGCAGGAGTTATAGTTGCGCACATTTTTGGTGAACAGATGCTCTGTGAGTTCGCCATAGAGCTGCGTACCTATCGTCATTTCAAAATCGGACAATGACTCGAAAAATGCCTCCAGCACGCGCTGACGGTCTGAGCGATTTTCGCTTGCACGGTGCAACGTGTAGGCTGCGTCATCCAGCCGCACTTCCTTTCCGTCAGCCAATGTGACCACCGGCCGCGGTATTTCAGCATTTTTAAACACGGAGTAGGTATTGGAAGAGTTGCCGCGCATAATGCTCGTTTGAGCAATTATTTTCTCCTCGGCGCCGCTTAATGTATGGGCTTTTTTTCTGTAAATGTTGTCGATGTATTGCCGGTAATCTTCCAGTCGTGGCTCATCAGTAAAATATTGATTCAATAAGGCCTCTTCTATGGCCAGAATGGCGGGATCTAAATAAGAGACTTGGGTGCCAAATTTGGAATAGAGCTGTTGGGCTTCCTGCTGCATAGCCAGCGGATCAGCTTCTCGTGTATCCTGATCGGAAAGCATACTGGCATATGAGTAAAACTTTGATAGATCTTTGGCCACTTCAAAAATATAATCAAGCGCCTCGTATAAGTGACCGGCCGATTTGGTCAGGTTATTCTGAAAGCTGCCTGCCTTTTCGAATCTCGCAGGAAAAGCTTTTTTATCTTCTTGCCACGCTTGCCTGCTGGCATACAGGTCGTGCAGGTTCCAGGTATACTGTATGGGTATGGCATTGCGGTCGCCAGATGCGCTGGCTGTTGAGTCTGCAAAATTGGCTACTGCGGCAGATGAAGTAAAAGTCATGATCATGCAAAAATTCAGTATATAGAACGTGTTGGATTTCATGCGCTTATCTTTTGATTGTTGTTCGGGTACACGGCTCAAATGCAACTATGCTGGCTACAATAAACAATGCCACTTTTGGTCATTACCTGATAGGTAGAACAAAGCTGCTGGTTGCTTATTGCTTCACCCCAAAAGTATACACCACCACATGGCGGTATTTTTCGCCCGGCTGCAGGAGTGACGTCGGCCACTCGGGATGATTGGGTGTGTCGGGAAATTTCTGCGTCTCCAGGCAGAAGCCCCAGTGCTGTTTGTAGTTGATGTTGCGCTTGCCGGTAATGTTGCCATTCAGGAAGTTGCCTGTGTAGAATTGCACACCCGGATCGGTGGTGCTCATCTCCAGCGTGCGGCCGGTTGCAGGGTCGTATACTTCAGCCACCGGATGCAGCTGGCCTGCTTCGCCATTCAGCACAAAGTTGTGGTCGTAGCCGGCACCCGTTTCAGATATATGCTTGCCGATTGGCTTCATTTGGCGAAAATTAAACGGCGTTCCTTCTACGGCTTTCAGCTCCCCGGTCGGTATCAATTCCTCATCTACCGGCGTATACTGATCGGCAAAAATCTTCATCTCGTGGTTTAGCACATTTTCCTGGCCACCATTCAGATTAAAATAAGTATGGTTGGTCATGTTTACATGGGTGGTCTTATCTGTGGTGGCTTCAAACTCCACATAAAGCTCGTTGTCATTGTTCAGGCTGTATGTAACCACAGCTTCCAAATTGCCGGGGAAACCCATCTCGCCATCTTTGCTAAAGTAGCGCAATTCGAGCTTTGGCGGAGTGGCATCTTCAATAACCCGGGCCGTCCACAGCTGCTGGCCAAAACCCTCAGAACCACCGTGCAGCTGATTGTCGCCGTCGTTGGCCTGAAGAGGATATGACTGGCCATCGATCACAAATTGTGCATCTTTTATTCTGTTTGCATAGCGGCCCACGGTAAGGCCGAAGTTTGGGTGTGAGCCAAGATAACCTTCCAGTTCATCGAATCCCAGGGTGATTTCATCCATACTGCCATCCCTGTCTGCTACTTTTATAGACTCTATCAGTGCGCCATAGTTGATGATGGAAACCGCAGTGCCCTGCGCATTGTACAGTGTATAGCGGCGCACCTCTCCCTTGTCTGGAATGTTGCCGTAGGCATCTTCAGAAATATTGGGGGCGCTGGCAGCCTCTTGATTGTCTGTCGTGCCTTTTTCGGAAGGGGAACATGCGTAAAAAGCCCAGCAGAATAAGACGAGGGCAGTTTTTAGACCAATTTTCATCATTGTGTGTTTAGAAATAGCGCTAAAAATAAGGGGTTATCAGTAAAAAATTACTGGCGCAAATAAACGAAAAAAACCGCTCTACGTCAGACGCAGAACGGCTTTTCGACAGTTGGCTTACCAGGTTATTGTCTTATAATGTCGATTTATATTTTTTCTACTACCGGGTGAGGCCTACGGCTATGTATACCTGTGCCATGGAGTGTTTGGCATCCTCAAGTATAAAATCCGCGCCATCGGATTCGGCAATTTGCGCTAAGCCCAGGTTATACCGCACACCGGCTTGTGCTGCGCCGAAGTTGAAGCCTACTCCTCCTACCAGACCGTAGTCAAAATCTTTAAAATTGTCTTTGTCGAGATCGTCCTCATATTCACCGAGGTCGCCATCGCTGGAGATATTGGCGTTGAGCAGATAGCCCACATAAGCACCGGCGTGTATTTCGATCGCCTCGCCCAGCTTAAAAACTGCCACCACCGGCAAGTCAAGGTAATTCATGTTGAAGCTCACTTCCTGATCGAACAGGTCATCATTTTCAAATTTATTACCTCGGGTAGAGTACAAAAGCTCGGGCTGTATGGCGAATACGTCTGAAGCTCCTAATTGTGCAAACAATCCCAAATGAAAACCATAACGCGCATTTTCGTCGTCAAAGTTGTCATCCTGATACAGGTTGCTGATGTTAAGCCCACCCTTTACGCCCACTCTGGGGCCCTGCGCCTGTGCCTGAAAAACCAGGCAAATGAGTAGAACAGACGCCGCTACACTTGTTCCTATCGATTTTTTTAAAGTAGACATATGCATTTCATTTTGTTTGGTTGATGCCTCACCTTTTTTCGAAAAGCATGCCAATGGCCCAGGAAGTCAATTTTACCTAAGATGTGCCTTTTGATGTGGAATATGAGAAACAACGCGTACACAACATGGGGGAAGGGAATGAACGTTGGGGGAGATTTATGCCCAACTGGCATTTTTATGCTGTTCCATGCAGTTTTTCAGGGGAGTGGCCTTGGCAGCTAATGCATTTATACAATGAGAAGATGAAAAATCTAGTGTGTAATGCCCCCAAACCCGGGAATCAGGAATGAACTGGCTACAAGGCTGTATATGAATAATAAAGAATATCCTATTCTCTCAATGATACATTCCAACAAATTGACTGCGGATATATCCTTCATCACTTGTTGCGGATCACAGTGGAAGTTGAAAAAAGTGAGATAGCCTGTGACCTTGTGCTATAAACAACAGCACACGGCCTGGGAAAAATTGTCACTTAGGCAGATGAAGAGAATGTCGTATACCGAAAGCCAAGTACTACTTCTTCCATAAGGAATCGACATAGAAATGTTTGCAGTCGTAGTAGTCTTTCTGCACGCTAAAGCCGGACATTTCTGCCAGTCTGTGAATGTCCTTTATGTCGTATTTCTGAGAAATCTCTGTGAAAATCAATTCCCACTGGTCGAAATGAATTGACTGCTGCAGCGCCTCTATCCACACATCATGCTGTGTATTGCTTACCAAAAAACTTTTGGCAGCGCCGCTCTCGGGATCATATAGCGGGTAATGCTCAAAATTTTGAATGTCGAACTGCCCACCGAGTTCTTTATTTATTCTATACAGCAGATTCAGGTTGAATGCGCGGGTATAGCCATAGGGATCGTTGTAGGCCGCCAGGATTCGTTTTGGATCTTTCTTCAAATCGAAGCCCGTGAGCAGGCGGTCTCCGGGATTGAGCGACTTGTGGATGGCCGATAAAAAATCCACTGCTTCCGACTCTGTGAAGTTGCCGATGTTGGAGCCAAGAAAAAGTATCACCTTTCTGCGGTCACTCAAATCGTTGAGCGATGCAAGCGCAGAGAAGTACTCATCGTTGATCGTAACCATATCGATCTGCGAAAACTTCTTCTTCACCTTTTCCTCAAGGTGCTGCAGCACAGAACCAGAGATGTCGATGGGAACGAAACGGAAATCGACACGCTTTTGCATAAAATGCTCGAGCAGCACGTTGGTCTTCATCCCATCGCCGGCACCAAATTCAATCAGATCGAATCCGTTCTCGTCTGGCGCTATGGCATCCAGTATAGAATTTTTATGTGATTTTAAGATTTCATACTCACACCCTGTCAGATAGTATTCGGGCATGCGCATGATGGACTGAAACAGCTTATCGCCGATTTCATCATAAAAATATTTGCTGGATATGTGCTTTGGTATGTCTGCAAATCCGTTGGCGACGGCTTCGAGAAAGTCTGAATTGGTGGTGGTGCTTGTTTCCATAATTGTACGGCTAGTTGGTGCTAAGTATTTTTTTATTGCGCCAGGCGAATTCCGGTGAATTGCCAGCGCAGATTTGGATGAAAGAAATTGCGATAAGTGTGTCTGGAGTGACCCTCAGAAGTAGCGACTGACGCGCCACGAAGCACCATCTGATTGACCATAAATTTGCCATTGTACTCCCCTATGGCTCCATCGGCCTTTTCAAAACCCGGATAAGGCAGGTAAGCGCTGTTGGTAAGCTCCCATCGATCGCCCCACTGAAATTGTTGCGAAGCAATTTCCCACTCATACTCCGTAGGCAGGCGCTTGCCTGCCCACTCAGCAAAGGCGGCCGCCTCATAGTAGCTCACATGACACAACGGCTCCTGCGCCTTCAGTGGATGAAAGCCCCTGAGACCATAACGATACCACGCATCATCTACCTTGTGCCAATACAGCGGTGACTTTATATCATTTTTCTGTACCCAATCCCAGCCTTCGCTGTGCCAGAACTCAAACCGGCCGTAGCCGCCGTCTGCTATAAAATCCAGGTACTCCTTGTTGGAGACCAGTGCAGAGCTGATCTGGAAAGGCTGAAGGTAGACTTTGTGCCTGCTCAGTTCATTGTCGTAGCAAAACCCTGTGCCTGAGTAGCCAATATCATATATGCCCTCATCTATGCTGATATATTCTGTTTTTTCGGCTGAAGGATTCCCTTCATTGAAGTTGGCATCGTACATCGGGAGCAGCGGATTGTGGCCCAGTATATATTTGATGTCGGTGATCAAAAGCTCCTGATGCTGCTGCTCATGTTGCAGACCAAGCTCCACCAGCTCCTCAATCGTTTTATCATCGCCCTTCGACTCAAGCAGCTCTGCCATTTGGTCATCTATGTAGGCGCGATAGCGATACACTTCTCCTACCGTAGGGCGGGTAAGGTTGCCGCGCTCGGCACGCACCACGCGCTTTCCTACAGCCTCGTAGTAGCTATTGAAAATAAAACTGAAATCGTCGTTGAAAATGCGGTAACCTGGCTTATGGGCTGAGAGCACAAAAGTTTCAAAAAACCATGTGCTGTGGCCGAGGTGCCACTTTGGCGGGCTCACGTCTACGATGGGTTGGGCTACATAATCTTCCGTAGACAGCGGTGCGCAAATATTTTCTGTGTGTTTTCTGATGTTCTTGAACCGTTCTGCAAGATGCGCCATATCAGGAGCGGAAATTAAGATTTAACTACTAAAATTGACGGGGTTATGTTCAAAGATTTCAAATATCGCCCGGAGAAAACATTGAAAACGAATCCGCGGGGGTTAAATAGAAAAATTCCCGGAACAAAGATTTGCGCCGGGAAATTTTCTAAGAATTTATCATCACTATGGCCTTGATCTGCCCAACATGCCCATAATCAACGTGATCACAAACACAATGAGAAAGATGAAGAACAGAATCTTGGCTATAGAAGCCGCACCGGCAGCTATACCACCAAAACCAAATACTGCCGCTACCAGGGCCACTATAAAGAATATTAAAGCGAATCGTAACATATTTTTAGTCGTTGGTTATGTCAGCACTTATTGACACTTTCATGCCATTCCAAAAGATGCCTATACAGCTGAAATTGGCCGTTTTTGCATGTAGTGTTGTGGAACATAGTCAACACTTTACGGACAAAATACGGGGTGATGGTCACAACTTCAGATGCTCGCTGTGCACTCGCACCTTTTTGCAACTTCCGGAAGAACTGTGGTGTCTGTTTATCTACTACAAACCTATAACCTATCCGCTATGAAGAAATTTATACTCATCGTTCTTTTAGTATTCGCATTTTCTGCTTGCTCTAAAGAAGAAGAGGCCTTTGAAAAACCGGAGTGGATGCTTGAGTGGATCGCAGAGCTGGAAGCCGATGGTTGTGATCAGTGCGAAATACACCAGTATATGGATGAGGAAGGCATTTATTACGAGCTGTATTCACCGGCCTTTTCCTGCAGGCCGTGTCACATGCGCGATGCTGCAGGCAATCCTGTAGACCTCAGTACGCTACCATCACTCAGCGACCACATGGCGCACAGAAAGCGAGTAGGTGTTGTTCACCGATTTTAACAATAAAGCCAAAGCCCCGTCGATTGCCGGGGCTTTGGCTTTAATAATACTGCTCTCGCTGCTCAGATGGCTTTACCACCTTTTTCATGTGTGCGTATGCGGATGCATTCTTCCAGATTGGTAATAAATATCTTACCATCGCCCACATTGCCATCTTCACCAGTCTTGGCGGCTGTCAATATGGTGTCAACGGTGATGTTCACGAATTCATCATTTACAGCAATTTCCAGCTTGGCCTTGGGTATAAGGCCCGGCACCACCTTTTTTCCCCTGTAAATTTCTTCACTCGTCTGCTGGCCGTGCCCCGACACCCTGCTAACGGTAATGCGGGTGATGTCAGCTTCTATCAGCGCCTCTCGTACGGCGTCGAGCTGTGTCTCTCTAATGATCGCGGTGATTAACTTCATAGTATATCTGCATTATTCTTACTTAGTAAAAACTTTGGTGGTGTTGGATAAGAACAGGGAATAGTCAAAACGGCATTTTAAACAATGCACTATTTCCATTCTGTTTCCATCTGTTTATCCAAATAATTTGCATAAGCCATGCGCTTAGTGCGGGTTCAACATGCCATAGCCGTGTTCGCCGTGGTAGCTTTGATCGAGCCCGGCCATCTCGCTTTCTTTAGATGAGCGCATACCCATCAGCTTGTCGATCGCCATCACCAGCAGCCAGGTGAGCACCGCAGCATAGGCAATGGCGATGGCCACCGCGGCGATCTGCACACCCAGTTGCTCCATCACAGTCCATGAGCCTCCGGCAGCAGCAGCAGCTTCTTCCATCCAGCTTTTGCGTATGAAGAACACCAAAAATATAGCACCAATAATGCCGCCCACACCATGTACGCCAAAGGCGTCGAGGCTGTCGTCGTAGCCCAGCTTGTTTTTCATTAATATGGCGTAATAGCACACCAGCGATGCCAATGCGCCCAACACCATGGCGCCACCGGGCTGTACCACACCGGCTGCGGGAGTCACCGCAACAAGGCCTGCCAGTATACCGCTTACAAACCCCAGCGCCGTAGCTTTGCCCTGGTGCAAGCCTTCGATGATGATCCAGGCCAGCGCACCTGCGGCAGCAGCCACCTGTGTGGCCGTAAGTGCCTGAGCGGTGCTCAAACCTGAGGAAATACTACTGCCGGCATTGAAGCCAAACCACCCAACCCAAAGCAGGCCTCCGCCTACCATGGTCATTACCAGATTGCTCGGCGGCATGTCAGTTTTTGGAAAGCCCCTGCGGGCGCCCAGATAGATGGCAGCTACGAGACCACTCACTCCGGCCGAAATGTGCACTACCGTGCCTCCGGCAAAGTCGATGGCACCATTGGCTCCCAGGTTGAACAAAAATCCATCTTCCGCCCACACCCAGTGGCACAGCGGATTGTACACCAGCAATCCCCACAGCACAATGAATACGCAATATGCCTTGAAATTGACACGCTCGGCAAAAGCCCCTGCAATGAGTGCCGGTGTGATGATGGCAAACTTGCCCTGAAACATAGAAAACACATATTCTGGCACGCCTCCGGCCAATATGGATTCGTCGATGCCCCGCAGCAGTACATAATCGCTGTTCCAGCCAAACCAACCACCGAGCACGCCCGGGCCAAAGCACATGCTGTAGCCAACCAATACCCACAACACACTCATGATGCCCATCGCTGTGAAACTGTGCATCATGGTGCCAAGCACATTTTTGGTACGAACCAATCCCCCATAGAACATGGCAAGCCCGGGTACCATCAGCAGTACCAAGGCTGTAGAGGTGATCATCCAGGCAGTAGCGCCGCTGTCGATGGCGTTGGCTTCTTGTGCCCAGGCCGGCATGGCGAGCAGCAGGGCCCCTGCCCCAGCAAAGAGCGTTTTGCGCCAATTCATTTTCATCATAACATTGAAAAATTAAAATTTAAGCAGTCGAATAAAAAGTAATGGTGAATTGTCAATGAAGAAGCCAAAGCTAAATACTTTTTGATTTTCCCATCAAAAGGCTGGCACTTTTTAATTTAGAGCTGGGTTGAGATCGCCTATCGTTGCGAATATGAAAATTGCTGTGGAAATGAAAAGGACGTGGAATATCTCTGAGATGAAACCCTGGGCTTACCGCAGATAATTCTGAAGTACGCACATTTCATAATACAATGTATAAGTGTAATCCAGCATTGACCAAAGCGGCTGCACATGGTACAAAATGATGCCGGTATTGAAATAATACAAACTCAATACATGGCTTCATCACCACTTAGCTTGGTTCGCTACCATCGGGCGTACATGTTGCGAACAGCATTTTCTGATGCATTTTATCAGTCAATATTATTTTAATGTTAAGACTTTCTATTTTTGCCGGCGCCATAAACCGGCCTCCCCCGCTGATGTTTACGGCTTTATGCAGTGAAAGAAAATAATTATAATGAAACGCCTTCTGATTTTAAGTGCTTGTTATATCCTACTCATTTGCGGTGAGGCTTCCGCTCAGATCGACAGTTCCGAGGTAGTGGTTATCAACAGATTTCAATCGTACGACCTGCCCTATTTTACTTATGGAAAAGGTTTAGGTATTATTTCGCCAGACAGCCTGTACATGCTGAACATACGCTTTCGTATGCAGAACCGGTTTGGCTTTACCTACGATGGCAACGACATATCGAGTGTGGAAGCACGCGTGCGACGCCTGCGCCTGCGCTTCGATGGGTTCATCTACCACCCAAAGATCACCTACGCCATACAGTTGTCTTTTACCAGCGGCGATATTTCCGATTTTGTAGAAGACGCGCCGCCCAATATACTGCGCGATGCCATGGTATACTATCAGCCCGACGAGCACTGGACTTTCGGCTTTGGCCAGACCAAACTGCCCGGCAACCGCCAGCGCGTCAATTCGTCAGGTGACTTGCAACTGGTAGATCGCTCGATTGCCAACGCTGTATTCAATATTGATCGCGACTTTGGCTTTCAGGCGGTTTATGAAAATACCGATGAATCGGGATTTAAATACATCTTTCGTGGCGCCATTAGCTCCGGCGAAGGCCGCAACTGGATCGTTTCCAGCGGCGATGGCTTGTCGTACACAGTACGGGCAGAGTTTCTGCCGTTTGGAGCCTTCAAAAATAATGGTGCCTACTTCGAGGGCGACCTGCTTTTTGAAGAAGATCCTAAACTGGCGGTGGGCCTGGTGTACAATTTCAACCACCATGCAAAACGTACGGCCGGCCAGCGTGGCGAGTTGCTGTACGACCAACGCGACATCAGAAACCTGATGGCCGACTTTATTTTCAAATACCGCGGACTGGCCATAGAAGGAGGTGCCATGGAGCGCTATACTGATGATCCGGTGACCACTGCGCGTGAACAAGAACCGGAGGTACGGCATGTGTACAATGGCTATGGCACCATGCTGCAGGCCAGCTACACTTTCAGAAGCATGTTCGAGTTTGTCAGCCGGTTCTCCCAGGTGACGCCCTACGAAGCAATACAGGAATACGACCCGTTGCGTACTTCGGAGTATACCATTGGCGTAAATAAATACCTCCGTTTTCACAGGCTGAAGCTGCAATTTGACGCCACGTATGTCGACGAACAGTCGATGATAAGCGAGTTGAATGACAATTTTTGGAACTTTCGCTTTCAGATCGAGCTCGGCATCTGATTTCGTCTTTTCAGCTTGTGGCGCAAGGCAAGGCTCATACCTGCCAGAATGAGCAGTACACCCATAATCGCCTGCCAGGTCCACCGGTAATCTTCAAAAAATGTAGAGAGCAACAAAGCTATGGGCGGGGTGACAAGGGCAAAATACCCCGAGCGGTCGGGCCCGATGCGGCCAAGCACGGTGAGGTAGGCCCCAAAGGCAATGACCGAACCAAACAGCGCCAGGTACAGCAGGGAAAATATATACTGCGGCCGCGTATCGATCACCCATGAGCTGCCGGTAAGCAATGCGAGCATCAACACGGCCACACTGCCGTACAGCATGCCGAAAGCATTGGTTTGTACTATGGGCATGCGGTGTTTCTGATTGCGCGCCGAAAGTATATTGCCCATGGAGGCAAACAGCACGGACGCGAATGCAAGCAACATGGATATGAAGTTTTTATCGGAAAAGTTCAGGATCCGTATTTCGCGATTAAAGATGAGGATGATGCCGGCAAAGCCCATCAATGCGCCAAATACCACGGCAGGCTTCAGCGGTGCTTTCAGTAAAATAAAGCTCAGTAAGATGTTGGCAAAAACAATTTGTGAGAAAATGACCGCCACAAGGCCACTGGTCAGATGCGCTTCGGCCAGATAGATGAGCCAATAGTTGAGACCGAAGAGGCAAGTACCCTGCAACACCATGAACACATGTTGCCGCCAATGAAAGCGGCAAGGCAGCCGCCTGAAAGCAATATATAAAAACAGCAACGTGCTGGCCAAAGCAAACCGGAGGCCCACGGACACCAGGCTGTCGGTGACGCCAATCTGAAATTTGATGACGTACCAGGTAGAACCCCAAATAAGTGCGGGTAGCGCGAAAAGCAGTGCTGTTTTACGGAGCAAGTGGGCAGATTTGGCAACAAATATACAGCTGTGTTGGGTATAACACACTACTGGCCCTGGGGTACATAATGGCTATTTTATTCCAATTCGCACCTTTTTCACACTTTGGGTTGGATTACCTTTTGAGCGATAAGGCGTTGCGTCAGTGCATGCCAAGCCTTGAGCGGTCAGATTAATTATTTGTTAATTAATTTTTAAATCAACCTCAGCCCGGTTTTATTTGTAGTTCCACTTAGGGTAGAAGTCAATGTTGAAAACCATTATTGAACCTATGGAACTGGCCGAGAAAATACACCAGTGCATTGTCGGTAAGGGCAGCATCACCCAGCTCCTCGACAATATTGGGGAGATTGACGATCCCGCTCTACTGTCTGAGGCCTATACCTATATTTTGAATAAATACGACTACCTCCCCTACGAGTTGATGTCGGAAAAGTACTCGGTGAATGAGCTATACGCGATATCCTTCACAGAGAAATATATACGCAAGCCACACCCAAAGACGCTGAAGGAGCGTGACCGCTTTTACATGGAAATCGGCTACAAAAAAGAGCTTGTTCGGTATGACACTGCAAGACCACGGCGTGATGTAACGCAAAATTAAAAATGTTTGCCATCTGGTGAGCTGTTGGCGCACACCTCTTTTCTATTCCTTCAAACGATAATCACATCTGCTTCGAAAAAAAATTGCAGCATGTAAGTCCTGCACTAATTCCACTTGTCGATATAATAGGTGCCGGGCTATGATCACACCGGCATTTGATTCAACTCCCAATCAGGCCTTTGGGCATTATTCGCGACTGAGTCATCTTCATTAAGTCAATGCCTTTATAACTACCTCTCCCCGGTCCAATCTATTTTCACATAACCGTTCGCGCCATTGAGGCCTGGCTGAGCGTTGAGCGGTGCCAGGAAATCTACCTTTGTTCCTCTACCTCCGATTCCACCCAGTCCAAATGTGCTTAGATTATCGCCGCCCTCACCACCTGTGCCTGCTGGTGCGCTCCATTCTGCATCAAGTTCTTCACCATTTCCGCCTACACTTCCGGCGGGGAAACCAGCGCCACCATCTCCGCCAGCTTTATCATTTACTGCATTGCTCTTTCCTCCACTGCCGGCCGCTGACGTATAAAGCACTACTTGCTCCAGAGATATACTGGACAACAATCCATTACCACCTGGATTACCCCGTTGCCCTCCGGCACCACCCTGCCCTACGCTTACATTATATTGTACATTGCGCTGCAGATCCACATTTTCATAAACCTGTACAGCCCCGGCTCCTCCGCCTCCGCCACCACCCGTGGAATGCCCCCCGGCATTGTAATCCACGCCACCGCCACCACCACCGCCTGCTCCCACTATGGTGATGGTTGCTTTGATATTGGCAGCATCTATTTCAAATTCGTGCGATCCGGCATTGGAAAACTCAATTGTGCCTGACACTTCTTCAGCTTCATCTTTAGAACATCCGGAAAATAAAACAATCAACAGCAAGACCGCCATTGTGCTAACCGTACAACTTATAGAGTTTGTTTTCATGAGAAAAAATGGTTTAAAAATAGATATATACCTTGAGAAAAATTCACCTCAGTGATAGACATGGCCGTACGACGGCACTATCAGTAGTGAATAGATAAGCTGTGAAAAAAGTAATCATCATTTTCCCTGTATCATCTGAAAAGAGACACTTGGAAAAACCTGATTGAGAAGGTTCTGGTGGCTGCTGGCTTATTTAGTTAATCTGTTCTTATACACTACGCCGTCCTTCATGATGAGTAAAAAATTACTTTCCGGATCCTCCACCAGGGTGATATCCTTCAATGGGTCACCGTTTACAATGATCAAATCAGCATAGGCACCTTCCGATATTTCACCCAACTTACCCTTGTTGTACGGGTTTCTTTTGCCACTCATATATAGCAGTTGCGCATTATCATAAGTAGCCATTTTCAGAACCTCAAAGGGTGTGTACCACCGTGTCATTTTAGACAGTTGCTTGCCCTGCTTCACCGCCAGCTCAGCATCGAATAGGCAATCGGTTCCCCAGGCGGTTTTTATATTGTATTTTTTTGCCAGTTTGTAGGCATTGTCCGTTCCGTCTGTCACCATCAGCTGCTTACGTCTGTTTTCTGATCCTTCCGGAAAAGGTATAGCTTCATCATCGTCCAAGAAGGGTTGCAGGCTCCACCAAATTCCTTTTTCAGCCATCAATTTGGCAGTGGCTTCATCGGCAAGCTGACCGTGATCAATGCATTTCACACCGCCATTGATCGCTGCTTGTATGGCCTGGGGAGTGTATGCATGCACCGTCACGTAAGTGCCCCAATTTTCGGCGGCAGATACTGCTGCTCTAAATTCTTCCTCGGTATACTGCATCACATCGATGGGATCGTAGTCTGATGCCACACCACCACCAGCCATCAATTTCAGCTGCGTAGCGCCCTGACGCAATTGTTCACGCGAACGCATGAGCACCTGATCTACGCCATCGGCTATTGCCGCCATGCCATTGCGCTCTGCATAAGACATTTCACCGGCTTGCCTTGGCACATCGGTCGGGAAACCAAAATCGCCATGCCCACCAGATTGTGAGATAAATGCACCTGAGGCAAAAATTCTCGGGCCTACCGCCAAGCCTTCATCTATGGCCTTGTGCATCACAATAGCGCCCCCACCCAAATCGCGCACAGAAGTAAATCCGCGCAAAAGCTGCTTTTCCGCCGCTTTTGCAGCCGCAAGGGCAAGATATGCATATTCGGCAGTCATGGCCTTGCCTTGCGGAATGCTCTCAAACATGATGTGCGAATGTGCATCGATAAGTCCCGGAATGAGGTGCTTGCCCTGGCCGTCTATTATTTGAGCGTTGCTGTTTTTATCTACCGCAATTGGCTCTGAAGAAATGGTCTTAATCAAATTATCTTCAATGAGAAGATTGGACTTCGTGAGTTTATTATCCTTACCATTGAATACCTGAACATTGTTAATCACTATCGTCCTTGGATCCTCATTTTTTTGCGCCATCAGCGTGATTGCACCAAAGAGAATAATGACAAGGGTGGTGGTCAATACCTTCATATCTTTCTTTTTTTTCGGAACATACGACTAATTTTTTATTTCGTCCTCGTCGAAGCACACACCGGCGATAATAGTCTCTTTCTCAATAGCCAAGCGTTGAGAAAGCCGCCAGATGTGCGATGCTTGTTTTGAGCGTGCTATTCTAAGTCAATAGCATGAGCAATATGAAAAGGGGGTTGGGCCAGTGCGATGAAATATTGTGACACAGAAAGAAAAGGCCGCTTGGGTGTACGCATTTTTGCCATTTTAAGAATTTAAGTCTAATCCATTTAAACTTTTGCTGAAGCGGTTTTAAATGATATTTTTGCCCAAATTTTCCTTGATGAGCGTTTTAGTTAATAAAAATTCCAAGGTCCTGGTTCAGGGCTTTACCGGATCTGAAGGCACGTTTCACGCCGGGCAAATGATAGAGTACGGTACCAATGTTGTCGGCGGCGTCACGCCCGGCAAAGGTGGTCAGAAACACCTCGGTCGCCCGGTATTCAACACGGTGGAAGAAGCGGTACAGGCTACAGGCGCCGATGTTTCGGTCATTTTTGTGCCACCGGCATTTGCGGCCGATGCAGCCTTTGAGGCCATAGATGCAGGCGTGAAGATCATCGTGATGATCACGGAAGGCATACCCACCATAGACATGATGCGGGTAAAGCACCACCTGAAAAACAAGGATGTGAGACTCATAGGGCCCAACTGCCCCGGCGTAATCACGCCTGGTGAGGCTAAGGTGGGTATTATGCCCGGCTTCATTCACAAAAAGGGCAGCATTGGTATTGTATCCCGATCTGGCACACTCACCTATGAGGCGGTGGATCAGATCACAAAAGCCGGGCTGGGCCAATCCACCTGCATAGGCATCGGTGGCGATCCCATCATTGGTACGACCACCAAAGATGCTGTAGAACTTCTGATGAATGATCCGGAGACGGAGGGCATTATCATGATCGGCGAGATCGGCGGCAGCATGGAATCTGAAGCGGCGAAATGGATAAAAGAAAATGGCACCAAGCCGGTGGTAGGATTTATTGCTGGCCAAACGGCACCAGCAGGCCGACGCATGGGCCATGCCGGGGCCATTATCGGAGGCGAAGACGACACCGCCGAAGCCAAGATGAAGGTGATGCGCGAATGCGGTTTACACGTAGTAGACTCTCCGGCCAACATAGGTGCCACCATGGTGAAGGCGCTAGAAAAATAAAAGAGCTTTGCGCAAAATACATTCTAAGCCATCTTCACCAGATGGCTTTTTTTGTGGCCAATAGCCGGCCGTTCTGCGGCGCTTTTCTTAAAGCGGGTCGACGTGAATGGTGGCGGTCATGGATAGCTCATGCTTTATTTCCTTCTCAATGCCGTTGGCAATTTTGTGTGCTTCATCAAGCCGTATATCCTTTGGCAACTTTATGTGCATGGTCAGCTCTACGTGCTCACCGTACCGGTGCAGGTGCACGTGATGCATGTGGGTGTCTCTGCCGCTGCTTTGCGCTGCTATGGCCATCAGCCGTGCCACCATTTCCTCATCCGGTTTTTCACCCATCAGTGGGTTTGCCCCTTCTTTGATCACTTCATATGCCGCGTACAAAATGAGTACTGATACTAATATGCCCAGCACGCCATCGATCCACCATATATTTTTGCCCAGCACTATGCCGGCAAGAATCACTGCCGAGCTGATGGCATCGCTCCGGTGGTGCCAGCCATCGGCACGCAGCGCCTGGTTGTTGGTTTTGCGGGCTGTCCAAAAGGAAAACTGCGCCAAAGCTTCTTTTACCACCACCGAAGCAGCGGTGACCACCACCGCAAAGGTGCCAAAAGTGACACCTTCCCTATCGATCAGTTTTGTTACGCCAGCCACCAAAAAATCGATGCCGATCATGCCGAGAAGCACACCAATAATAATGGCTGAAATAAGTTCAGCACGCCCATGACCAAAGGGGTGGTCTTTATCGGCCGGCTTCGACGATATCCTGGTGGCTACCAGCACTACAATCGAGCTGAGCGAATCGGAAAGCGTATGCCAGGCATCGGCCAGCAGGGCCAGTGAATTGGAAAGAATACCGGCCCAATATTTAAAACCAAATAAAAGTAGGTTGACCAGGATTGACGTCCAGCCTTGTCGATATGCCCATTTGTGGCGTTGCCGGTAGCTGTGGTGCACGTGCTGTTTTTTGTTAGTAATATGGAAGTCAATTTAAAGATTTTCCATAAGCCGACACCTAACATTACAGCGCGCCCTATGCTCATTTTTATCTCCGGCCACCGCTGCTTGTCGGCTTACCATGCTTCAGCTCATTTTTATTCGCAATAATTAGTGCCTAACTTAATTGTTCACTCACCCTAAAAATTATGCACATCGATCAATTTACCAATACCGATGAACTGAAAACATTGACCGGCCGCGTGCAGGCGCTGCGTGCCAGTGGCAAGCGGTACTCAGATATTGAAGATGGCCAAGGCCACCAGTATGTAGACCTGGTACAGGAAGGCGGTGGCGTGCTGGGCATTGCGCTGGTGGGCTACACCTACATCATGGAGCAGGCGGGCATACGGTTTTTCAGTCTTGCCGGCACCTCAGCCGGCGCCATCAACACCATGCTGCTGGCGGCATTGTCGCCCATAGGGCACACCAAGGCCACTGAAATATTGAAGATTTTGAGCGAGAAAAATCTCTTTGACTTGGTCGATGGAAGCGATGCAGTACAAAAGCTTTTGCAAAAGGCGCTCAACAAAGAAGGTGGAATAGGCTGGTTCCTCATCTTCAATGGTTTAAAACTGTACAAAACCCTGAAGCATAAGTTGGGGCTCAACCCCGGCAGCGACTTCGTTGCCTGGATTTCGGGCGAGCTGCAGAAAGCGGGTATTGATACACTGGCCGATTTGCAGCGGCTGAGACAACAACTACCGGAGGGCCTGAAAAATGTGCAGACCAGCAAGCCGTTGAGCAACATGAAGGCCTGTCTGGCCATCATTGCGGCAGACATTACCACCAACACCAAGGTGGAATTTCCGCGGATGGCCAAACTGTATTGGCAGCAGTGCGATCAAATCTCCCCTGCCCTCATCGTGCGCGCTCCATGTCCATTCCCTTTTTCTTTGAGCCCACGCAGGTACATGGCATACCGGATGCCGGCAAAAGCGCCATGCCCGACTGGGAGACTATGGCCAGCTATGACGGGCCTGTGCCACCAAGCGTGAGATTTGTAGATGGCGGGCTGCTCTCCAATTTTCCCATCAATGTCTTTCATCGTACCGACGGCGGCGTACCACGAATGCCCACCTTTGGTGCCCGACTCAGCGCCTACCGCGAAAGCTACAACACCACGGATACCGTCTTTAAAATGAGCGGCGCCATGATCAGCACCATGCGGCAGATTTACGACTATGATTTCCTGCTGAAAAACCCGGACTACAGACACCTCATCTGCCGTATCGACGCCGATCAGTCATTCAACTGGCTCAACTTTAACATGAGTACCGGAGAGCAGGTAGCGCTGTTTACCCTCGGTGCCCGCAAGGCGGTAGAATTTTTGGAAAATTTTGATTGGGAAGCTTACAAAAACGTACGCCGGGCATTGGCCGCACCCGTGGTGTAGCAGGGTTTGGAGGTGATTGTGGAATTATACAATTCACTTCGCTAGTACTTATACTTAATATTAGCTTCTGTCAATTTCTTTTCCAGGGCTTCTTCTTACCCCTTCCAACAACTCAATATCCAGATTGACTTCGCCATCCGAAGAATGTAAAACTGAAATATCGCCCGTAGATTCTAACACTACTGCTATCACCTGACTGTAATCAATAACATTGGCTTCCCGTAGTTTTGCAACAAGCTGCGTTTTCTCAATTCTTGCATGTTTCAGGTTTTCATACAGTATTTCGCTACCATCCATTAGCAACAATGGTTTATTGGAAATAAGTGACTTGATTCTGGGCGAAGCTCGCTGTAGGAAAGAAAATACGGCCGTGAGAACAAGCAGACTGGCAATAGCAATAGAACCGTGAACAATACTTGTACTTGACGTCAGCGTCGAGGCTATAATACTTCCAATAGCCACGGTGAAAGCAAAATCGTATACGGTGAATTTTGCGAAGGATCGAAGCCCTATGATTCTCGTCAGAAAAATGATAACGATGAAGATCAAAAAACTTCCGACTATGGTCTCCCAAAGAGGGTCTTTAAGGTTGTATATCCATTCCATAGAGTGATTTTTAGTTTGAGGGTTTGGTATGGTTATGATTTGGTTTTTAGTCTTTTGGTGTAGTTAAAGTTGTCTGAACAGGATTTGTTTGATTACAGGATGTTCAGGATTATTCAATCATCGGATTATAATATGATCGTAAGTTGGCTTTTAGTCTTTTTGTTGTAAACACGATGGAATTTTAAGGATTGAGCAATGAGGTTGTCTTGACAGGATTTGTTTCATTTTAGGATGTGCATGATTGGTTGGTCAGGGGTTTTCGGAATGTTTTTGATTTGGTTTTTAGTCTTTTGTTGTAAACACGATGGAATTGTAGGGATTGGGCGCCGAAGTTGATCAGCAGGCCATCGGCGATGTTGTAGGCTTCACAATAGTTGATGGCTTGTGCTTTGTGCACGCCTTCCAGTTTTTCAATGGCTTTTATTTCAACCATTACAAGCTCCTCCACAAAAAAATCCACCCTGCGGGTGCCAACTGGTTCACCTTTATATTCCAATGGCATTTCTAACTCCCTCGTATAAGAAACTTCCTGAAATTGAAATTCAATAGCCAATGCTCTCTGATACACCAATTCCTGAAAGCCATTACCCATCTGATTGTGCACCTCCATAGCACACCCTATGATCTTTCGTGTTAAATCATTGATGTTATTCCATTGCATCTAGTCCATCGTCAAATCACCATTATCGTGTTAAAGACTATGCCATAAGCATCCCATTCAGCTCCTCAATTATTCGCATTCATCTAATCTACGAACAATAGGCACAACGTTCCTCTGCCGCCTTGGGACATCAAATGGAGTACCGTCTCAGTCGTCAACTTTCACATCCGACGTTTATAAAAATTTGAACAATATATGATCGGTGCAGTGGAATTTTTGACATCTTTAAACCATCATTCATTTCTACCATCAGGCATACATGAGTTTTCCTTTAGGCTGTGGTATCTCCCTGCCTTTCAGTTTGGCTGTCTCTATCCATTCGTCAATGATCACTTCCACATTTGATAGTGCTGCTTGATATGTTTCTCCGTCAGCAGCGCATCCGGCTAATTCGGGCACTTCAGCTATATAAGCTTCATCCTCTTTGCTCCAATAAATAATGATCTCGTATTTATGACTATTTTTCATCTTCATCTATTTTTAGTTGATACTTCACTATGATGTTCCTAACTTGTTTGACTTGATAGGGCTTGGTTTTTCTGATTTAGTCTGAATGTTTTAAGATATTTTCTATACCTTCTTTGACCAGGATGTGATGGCTTCCTTTTATTCTCTCTTCAAATCCCAATCGTAACAATAAGTTTCTAAAGTCCTCAAAATCTATATTCTTGTCGGAAGTCCCGCGCAGTACTTTGATCAGCAACTTTTCATGTTTACTCATACAGAAAAATCTAATTAATCTGGCCTGAACCTATTTGCATTCTTCTAATTGAATGCCGCCCAACAACCCCAACACCAACCGCCTCTGCCGATATCCGCATTATTTTTATCCGAATCTAAAGGATTTTTAATTCATTTAAAATGAGCAACACGCGTGTGCCTATTCATCATCCAACAAAAAATGCCGGAGAGCGGGAATGGCCCTTCCGGCATTATACGTGTGAATTTACAATATCAGGCGGCCAAATCATGGCGATATGGGTGGCCGCCCGCCACACTGTCCTCTTAGTCTACATTGTCGTGCAAAAACCGGTTGTTGCCCACAATCTGGTTGTCGTCGTTCAGGTTGTACCGCGACACGTTCTTCTCTGATGAATGCGGTGTACTTTGCAAATGGATGTCGCGGCGCAGGTAGGCCGGCTTCTCCCATTTATCGCGGTAATCTTCGTCGCGCGTGAGCGGGTTTTTCAGGCTTTTCAGCTTATCTATCCGCTCTTTGGCCTGCTGCCGCAGCTTCATCTTCTTTAGGCTCAGCTCGCCACCATTTTCACGGTATTCGGCCATTTGCTGCTGCTCTGCTGGCCGCTCCGGTCGGAAGAACAGATCGTCTTCATCCTCCTGATCGGCCTCATCGGCGTCGTTATATATCTCTTCCGGCATTTTTGGCTTTTCGAAGACATAAGTACGGCTGTCGGGTGCAGGCTCCTGCTCGGCGCCAGACTCTCGGCTTTTCTTTTCCTGGAAAAGGTCCATCTGCCCGTTGCTTTTCCTGATCGTCTTCTCCGATTCAAGATGGATGATGCGCTGCCGGCTTCGCTCCTTCAGCAGCGCCTCCCGCTGTTCGAAGCCCGTGGCGATCACCGTTACGCGGATACTCTCGCCCAGCTCGGGGTCTATGCCGTGGCCAAAGATCACCTCGGCCTCTTCGCCGGCCATCTCATTGATGCAGTCGGTGATCTCGGTGAGCTCGTCCATCTGCAGCTCTGCCTGCTCGCCGGAGATAATGGAGAGTAGAATCTTCTCGGCGCCCAGTATGTCTTTCTCATTCAGCAGGGGCGACGAAAGCGCCTCTTCGGCTGCACGCCGTGCCCTGTTTTCACCCTCGGTTTGGGCGGTGCCCATCACGGCCGTGCCGGAGTTTTGCATCACGGTCTTCACATCTTCAAAGTCCACATTTACATAGCCGGGCACGGTGATGATCTCGGCAATGCCCTTGGCTGCCGTGGTGAGCACATTGTCGGCCTGTGCAAAGGCATTGCGGATGGAGAGGTTGCCAAACACCTCTTTCAGCTTGTCGTTGAGTATCACGATCACCGTATCGCAGGAGTCTTTCAGGTCGGCGATGCCATTTTCGGCATAGGCCATTTTCTTCTTTCCCTCAAAGGCAAAGGGCACCGTCACTATACCCACGGTGAGTATGTCCATTTCTCTGGCCACACGGGCGATAATGGGTGCCGCACCCGTGCCGGTGCCACCACCCATACCAGCGGTGATGAACACCATCTTAGTGTCTTCACTGAGTAAATCGCGGATTTCTTCTTTGCTCTCCAGGGCGGCATTTCTACCCTTTTCAGGATTGGCACCGGCACCAAGGCCCTGCGTGAGGTTTTCGCCGATCTGCAGCTTGGTGGGCACCGGGCTGCTCATAAGCGCCTGGGCGTCGGTATTGCACACGATGAATTCCACATCGCGTATACCCTGGTTGAACATGTGGTTGATGGCGTTGCTGCCACCACCACCTACACCGATCACCTTGATGATCGATTTGTGGTGTTTTGGAATGTCGAACATATACGGATTATCAGCCATGATTAATTAGATTTTTAATTCCCGAATATTACTTTTTGGTTTAGTGGTTTGCCGCGCAGACTAATAGTCCTCGCGGCCGTCGATGTCGTCTATCAATAGTCCTTTGGTTTTGTCGATGATGCGTTTGAAAAAATCACTGCCCTTTTCACGGCGCTCGCGGCGACTATTAAAGCCGTCCTGGCGGCCTTCGTTGTAGCGGTTTTCGCGCTCGTCGAGTGCACGGAAGCCAGACAATACCAGCCCAACACCTGTAGAGAACATAGGTGACTTTACCGATTCTATCTTGCTCTTGCCCAGGTGCTCGTTGGGATAGCCCACGCGGGCATCCATGCCGGTCATGTACTCCACCAGTTGCTTCACGCTTTGCAGTTGGGCACCACCGCCGGTGATGACAATGCCGCCGGCCAGCTTGCTTTCGTAGCCCGCCGTGATGATCTCGGCATGCACCATTTCAATGATCTCTTCCATGCGCGCTTCGATGATGTGCGCCAGGTTTTTGATGGATATTTCTTTGGGCGCACGGTTACGCAAACCGGGTATCGACACGATCTCGTTGGGACTGGCCTCCTCGGCTATGGCGCGGCCAAACTTAGTCTTCAACAGCTCGGCCTGGTGCTGCATCACATTACAGCCCTGCTTTATGTCTTCGGTGATGATGTTGCCGCCCAGAGGAATGACGGCGGTGTGGCGGATGATATTTTCATGAAAAACAGCCAGATCGGTGGTGCCGCCGCCGATATCGACCAGGCACACGCCGGCCTCTTTCTCCTCATTGCTCAGCACCGACAAGCTGGAAGACAGCGGCTCCAGGATGAGGTTTTCTATCTCCAGCCCTGCCCGGCGCACGCATTTGTTGATGTTCTTGATGGCACTCGTTTGCGCGGTGATCACGTGAAAGTCGGCTTCCAGCCGCACGCCCGTCATGCCCACGGGGTCTTTAATGCCTTCTTCGTAGTCTACATAGTAGTCTTGCGGCATTACGTGGATGATCTCACTGCCGGGCGGTATCACGATCTTGTACATATCGCTGCTGAGGCGGTTGATGTCTTCCACGGTGATCTCCTCGTCGCTGTCGCGCGTGATGCTGCCATGGTGCATGGTGCTGCGAATGTGCTGGCCGGCTATGCCCACATTCACCACGCGCACATTGATGCCCGACTGTGCTTCGGCTTCCTCTACAGCCTTTTCTATGGCAAATATGGTTTTGTCGATGTTGGTAACGATGCCGCGGATCACCCCGTCGGACACCGCCTTGCCCATGCCGAGCACTTCGAGCTTGCCGTATTCATTTTTGCGTCCTACTATGGCGCATATCTTAGTGGTTCCGATGTCGAGGCCGACTACTATTTTTTCCTTTTCCATATATAAAAAGTTATTCGCAAACGATCTGGTTTCTAAATTTTACACTTACACGTTCATAGGTATTCCAGCCCTTGGCCGGCAGTATGGTTTTGTAAAAGATTTTCAGTTTCCTGAATTTCTCATCAAATTCTTCCGGTTGGCCAAATTCAATTTTTTGCTTACTCACCTGCGTCAGCATACTGATGTCGCCATCGGCAGCAATGTGCATCTCAGCGATCTGGCCTTTCCAAAAGCGATCCTGGTCGATGTATTGCAAAAGCTGGTGCAGTTTGCTGCCGTAGGAGGTGTGGGTGAGCGGTTCTTGATTTTCTTTTTCTGCGATGGCCCCGCGTATGAGCAACACCCTGGCGGTGTAGCGCGAAGACACCGGCACTATCTCCCCTTCATCGCTGATGTAGCGGTCGCGGCGGCGTGCGCTGGTGAGCCTGGCGATTGGCCTTGTTTGGTCTATGTTCACCACCAGGTTGCCCTTCAGGTCTTTATACACCTCGGCCTTGCGCACAAATTTGTGTTCTTCCAGCATCCGCTCC
Source organism: uncultured Roseivirgaceae bacterium (assembly GCA_964596645.1). Lineage (GTDB taxonomy): Bacteria > Bacteroidota > Bacteroidia > Cytophagales > Cyclobacteriaceae > CAVQEK01. Next base: position 66,925 of record CAZQVB010000013.1, on the reverse strand, counting down.
AGCGACTTGAGCTGCAAGGCATCCAAGGATTGGCCAATGATGCTGGTACGGCCGCTGTTGGTAATGATCTCCGTTACGTCTTGCTCATTGATGAAGTAGTTGGCCAGTTGGTCGTCGATGTGCACCACAATGCCCCGGCACACCCTATCGCTGTATTGCTTCTCTACAAAGCTGATGGAGGCAAAAAGCACGACAGCAATGCCCAATATTTTGGCGATATGTATCCATCGTTTGCTATGCATTTCTCCCTTTATTTAAAAGCTCGGCTATACGGGGCACCATGGCGTCGATGTCGCCGGCACCTACGGTGAGCAGAATGTCAATTTCTTTGGTGCGCAGCACATCGATGAGCGCATCATCGGAGACACATTCTTTGCTATCCATGGTCATTTTATTGAATATCAAGGCACTGTCCACACCCTCGATGGGGAGCTCACGAGCCGGATAGATGGGCAGCAGAATTACCGCATCGGCCAGGCTGAGGCTCTCTGCAAATCCTTCTGCAAAGTCGCGCGTACGCGAGTACAGATGTGGTTGAAATATTACCGTGATTTTCCGCCCCGGGTATAGCGCCCGTACCGATTGCAGCAAGGCGGTGATCTCTGCCGGATGGTGCGCATAGTCGTCGATCAGCACACAATCATTATTCTTAATGATGTACTCAAACCGCCGCTTTACGCCGCGAAAGGTCATGAGCGCCTGCCGTATGTGCGACACATCGATACCGAGGCGAAGTGCTGCTCCAATGGCCGCCACAGCGTTTTCTACATTGTGATGGCCAGCTATACCCAAAGCTACATCGCGCATATCGATGCCTGCCCCTACAAAGTCGAAGGCATAGCGGCCTTGGCTTATCCTGATATTTTCTGTGTAGAAGTTACCCTTGTCAATGCTGTAGGTGGCGTACTGGGGCGGGGCATCGTGCAGCAATGCGGCCGTGAGATCATTCTTGATGATCAGGTAGCCATCGGCGCGTATTTTTTTAATGAATTCCCGAAAAGAGTCTTTCAGCGCATCGGCATCACCAAATATATCCAGGTGGTCGGCGTCTGCCGAGGTGACTATGGCCAGGTCGGGCCGCA
>CAZQVB010000013.1:0-65764 GCA_964596645.1 uncultured Roseivirgaceae bacterium | reverse complement strand
GCAGGAAAGAGCGGTCGTATTCATCGGCCTCCACCACTACCACCGCCTTGTCATGGGCACTGCCCTGCATCAGCAGGTTGCTGTTGTATCCTTGCAAAATACCCCCAAGAAAGGCTATGCTGTCGCGACCTGCTGTCTTTAGTATATGTGCGATCATAGACGAGGTGGTGGTTTTGCCATGGGTACCCGCCACTGCTATGGTAAAGTAGTTTTCCGAAATAAGTCCCAACACCTCGCTGCGCTTCAACACATCGAAGCCGGCTTGGCGCAGGTGTGTGAGCTCAACATGATGGCCGGGCACAGCCGGGGTATACACCACGAGCGTCTGCTCCCTGTTGGCAAGTACACGCTCGGGTATGGCCTCCACATCTTCCTGAAAATGTATGGCAATACCTTCCGCTTGCATTTGCCCGGTGAGCGGCGTAGCTGTGCGATCGTAGCCAGCCACGTACTTGCCCTGGTGCACAAACCAGCGGGCAAGGGCACTCATACCAATGCCACCGATGCCGATGAAATAGACGATATGTTTGTTTTCCAGCGTCACTTTATCAGGGCTAATACTTCTTTTGCTATGGTGTCGGCAGCTTCAGGTTTACCGAGCAATTTTATGTTTTTACTGAGCGCATGCTGCAGGCTTTCATTAAAAATGAGCCTGACAGCCTCCTTCACCAGGTTGGCCGGTGCTTCTGTGTCGGTCACCATCAGCGCCGCCTGCCTGTTCACGAGCGCCATGGCATTTTTTGTCTGGTGATCTTCAGCCACATTGGGTGAGGGCACCAGTATGGCTGGCTTGCCAGCAATGCACAATTCAGAAATAGCCAGCGCACCCGCCCGCGACACCACCACATCGGCAGCGGCATAGGCCAGGTCCATCTCGCGCAGAAATTCTATCATGCGTATATTTTCTGATGGCACTGAGGCCATTCTTTCCTTCATTTCTTCATAATAAATCTTGCCCACCTGCCAGATCACCTGTACGTCTGTTTCGGCCAGCTGGGGCATACCCTTCATCATACTCTCGTTGATGGTGCGTGCGCCAAGGCTTCCGCCTACGGCCAGCAGTATTGGCTTTTTGGGGTTCAGCTGGAAATGCCGCACGGCCTGGTCGTGCTTTCTCTGCAGGTCGGCAATGTCTTTGCGCACCGGGTTGCCTGTGATGATGATTTTGGCTGCCGGGAAGTACTTTTCCATATCGGGATAGGCCACACAGATTTTGTCTACACGGCGTGCCAGCAGGCGATTGGTGAGACCGGCGTAAGAATTTTGCTCTTGTATAAGTGTTGGAATTTTACGGCTGCTGGCCGACCGCAACATAGGTCCACTGGCAAACCCACCCACGCCCACCACTACGTCGGGCGCAAAACGGCTAAGAATCCGCCTGGCCTTCCACATGCTGGAGATCACCTTAAAGGGAAAAGTGAGGTTCTTGAGCGTGAGCCTTCTTTGCAATCCGCTGATCCACAGACCTTCTATGGGAAAGCCCGCTTCCGGCACCTTTTCCATTTCCATTTTACCCTTGGCGCCGACAAAAAGAAATTCTGTGTCGGGCGCCAAGGCGCGTATGGCGTGCGCTATGGCGATGGCGGGATAGATGTGGCCTCCGGTGCCTCCTCCGCTGATGATGATTCGATATGGTCTTTTCCTTTCTATTATCTTATGATTATGCTGCTCTTGCTACTTTTTTAAAATCGTTGCTGCGCCCACGACCCATCTCTTCTATCTCACCCCGGCTCACACTGAGGATGATGCCCAGGGAAAAGCCCGTAAACAATAAAGACGTACCGCCCATGCTGATGAAGGGCAGAGGCAGACCGGTAATGGGCAGTAAGCCCACGGCCACACCAATATTGACCATGGCCTGCAACACCAGTGCTATGCTGAGCCCGGCGGACAGCAGCCCGCCAAAGGCGCGCTCGCTCTTGGTGGCTGTGAGCATACCCCGGTACAGCAGCCCCAAGTATAAGAGTATGATAAAGGCCGCACCGACCAGACCATACTCCTCTACGATGATGGCAAAGATGAAGTCGGAATAGGCGTGCGGCAGAAAGTTGCGGCGCACACTATTGCCCGGACCCTTGCCGGTAACACCTCCCGTAGCAATGGCGATGTACGACTGCTCTGCCTGAAATGGCACTTCTTCGGGGTTTATGAAATCCTGAATACGCGTGACCGCCGTATCGCCTCTCTGCCCTATGGTAAATGCGATGGAACCTGCGAGCAAGCCCACTATGCTCAATATGGCGAGATACTTCACAGGCACACGGCCAATGAACAGCATAATGAGGCAGGTAATGAGCAGCAGCGCAGCGGTTGACATGTTCGTCATGGCGATGAGCCCGCAGATGAGCCCGCACCACAGCAGTATGGGGATGAGCGACTCTTTGAAATCTTTAATATTTTGCTGGCGCTTGGCAAGCATGCTGGCCAGTTGGGTGATGAGCGCCAGCTTGGCCAGGTCGGAAGGCTGAAAGGTTTTGTTGATCCATGGCAGCGTGATCCACCGGCTGGCCTCATTCAGGTTGGTACCAAATTGCCAGGTGAAGATGAGCAGCGGCACGGAGATGAGCAGTGCAAAACGGGAGATGCGGGCATAGTAGCGGTAGTCGATCTGATGCGCTACGTACATGGCCACCAGGCTCATCAACACCAGAAAACCGTGCCGGAGCAGGAAGTGCTCGGTATTGCCTTCCATCGTTTTGTAGGCCAGGGTACCGGTAGCGCTGTACACCACCAATACAGAAAATACTGACAACGCCAGCACAATGGCCCAGATCACCGGGTCGCCCTTCAGGTTTTTATCTACCCATTGCTTGATCATCGCGTTGGTTTTTTGGTGGTTTCTAATTTCTCTTTCAATGCCAGCACGGCTTCCCTGAAGCGCTCGCCCCGCTCTTCGTAGTTTTTGAATAGGTCGAAGCTGGCACAGGCAGGCGAAAGCAGCACCACATCGCCACGCTCGGCCTGGGCGTAGGCAATCTCCACCGCCCTGAAAATGCTGTCGGTAGAGGTGCGGTCGGGCACAATGCGCTCAAAGAAATGATCGAGCTTGTGGTTGTCGAGCCCAAGTGATATCAGGCTTTTCACACGATTGGCCACCAACTCTTCTATTTGTTTGTAATCATTGCCTTTGTCTATGCCGCCGGCTATCCAAATGATGGGTTCTTTAAACCGGTCCAAAGCATACCACACAGCATCCACGTTGGTGGCTTTTGAGTCGTTGTAGAACTTTACGCCTTCTATATCTGCTACATGTTCCAGTCGATGGGGGGCATTTTCAAAGCTGCTCAGGCCATCCTCTATTTCCTGCCACGACAGGCCCGCCGCGCGTGCCGCCAGTATGGCCGACATGGCATTCATCTGATTGTGCTTGCCTTGTATGGGCAGTGTGTCTATGCTGATTTTGTGGTTTTCGCCGGCTATAGCAAAGTGCAGTTGGCTGCCTTGGGCATAGGCCGCAGCCGACGGTGTCTCCTCCAGGTGCACGGCCAGTGGCTGCGCATTGGTCTTGAACTTTGCCATACGACCGGCGATGTTCTCATCTTCGCCATTGTAGATAAAAAAATCACCTTGCCGCATGTTGCGCGCTACTCTAAACTTGGAATCCACATACCTGCTCATCTCATGGTCGTAGCGGTCGAGGTGGTCGGGCGTGATGTTGAGCAAAAGGCCGATGTTCAATCGTGTTTTGCTCATGCCATCGAGCTGAAAGCTGCTGAGCTCAATGACGTACACATCGTGCTCCGGCTCTTCGGCGAGCATACGCGCCAGGCTATGGCCCACATTGCCTGCCAGGCCCACATTCCTGCCGGCGTGTTTCAGCAGGTGGTGTGTGAGCAGTGTGGTGGTGGTTTTGCCGTTGGTGCCGGTAATGCCGATCAGCCTGGCAGAGGTAAAGCCTGCGGCAAATTCTATTTCCGACACCACCGGTGCCATCGTCTTGAGCCGGCTCACTACATGGGTGCCGTCGGGTATGCCAGGGCTTTTCACCACTTTAGCAGCCTTTTCCAATTTTTCGATGGTGTGGCCGCCCTCTTCGTATTCTATGCCTTCTGCCTGCAGTATTTGTTTATGTTTTTTGGGTATAATGCCGTGGTCGGAAACGAATACAGCGTAGCCCTTCCGATTGGCCAACAAGGCTGCCCCAACGCCGCTTTCACCTCCTCCGAGTACCACGATCAATTCCTTCATTGTATTTCTATCTTATTTTTAAAGTGGCTAATGTGATGATGGCCAGTAATATGCCCACGATCCAAAACCGCGTCACTATTTTGGCCTCGTGTAAATTTTTCTTTTGGTAGTGGTGGTGCAAAGGCGACATCAGGAATATCCTGCGGCCTTCACCATATTTTCTTCTGGTGTATTTGAAATAAGACACCTGCAGTATCACCGACAAATTCTCGATCAGAAACACACCGCACAGCACCGGTATGAGCAATTCTTTTCGCAGGGTGAGGGCCAGCACGGCAATAACAGCGCCCAGCGAAAGGCTGCCGGTATCGCCCATAAACACCTGGGCGGGATAGGCATTGTACCAGATGAAGCCTATACATGCGCCCACCAGGGCCGAGCAAAAGATCACCAGCTCTGCCGAGCCGGGTATGAACATGATGTTGAGATAATCGGAGAAGATGACGTTGCCCGACAGGTAGGCAAAGATGCCCAGCGTAAGCGTAATAATGGCCGAGCTGCCCGCCGCCAGGCCGTCGATGCCGTCGGTGATATTGGCGCCATTGGATACGGCCATGACGATGAGAATGACGATACCGACATAAATGGGTCCGGTGAGCCAGTCGCCCAGGCCAAAGGTGAGCGCGCTGTAGTCGAGAATATTGTCCTTTACAAAAGGAATGGTCGTAATGGTCGATTTCACGTCTTCGTACACCAGGTCGGTCATTTCCAGTCCGCTTTGTATCACCTGGCCGGGGTCGAACTCACGCACCACCACATCGCTGTGGTAGAAGAGTGTGGTGCCCACCAGCAGGCCCAGGCCTACCTGGCCAATGATCTTGAAACTACCGCGCAGGCCCTGCTTATTCTTCCTGAATACTTTGATGTAGTCGTCGATAAAGCCAATGAGGCCCATCCAGATGGTGGCGAGCAGAATGAGCAGTATGTAAATGTTTTCCAGCTTGGCAAAAAGCAGCGTGGGGATTACGATGCCGAGTATGATGATGATGCCACCCATGGTTGGCGTGCCTTTCTTTTGCATCTGCCCCTCCAGGCCGAGGTCGCGTATGCTCTCCCCCACTTGCCGGCGCCGCAGGTACTCGATCAGGCTTTTGCCAAAAGTGATGGTGATGAGCAGCGATATCAAAGCGGCCATGCCTGCACGGAACGAAATATACTGAAACAGCCCGGCGCCGATCAGGTCAAAATTTCTATCCAAATAGTCGAACAGGTAGTAAAACATTTATTTTCTGCCGGGTTTGTCGTTGTACAATTCATCGAGCGCCTTGCGCAGCTCTTCCTGATCGCTGAAGTGATGCCGCTCTCCTTTGATCTCCTGATAGTCTTCATGGCCTTTGCCGGCCACCAGTATAATGTCTTTGGCCGATGCCAGCGCCACGGCAGTGCGTATGGCCTCACGCCTGTCGCCTATGGTGAGTATTTTCTTAAAGTCGCCGGGGCGCACACCGTCCTTCATTTCGCGGATGATCTGCTCAGGATCTTCACTGCGCGGGTTGTCGGCTGTCAGTATCACTTTGGTGCTGTACTTGCCGGCTATTTCACCCATCACAGGGCGTTTTTCTTTGTCGCGGTTGCCGCCGCAGCCCACCACGGTGATCACCTGCTCATTGGTGGTACGTATGCTGTTGATGGTTTCCAATACATTTTTGAGGGCGTCGGGCGTGTGCGCGTAGTCTACAATGGCGACAATCTTCCCGGTGTTTTCTATGCGTTCGAACCGGCCCGACACAGGCTGCAGCGATGAAAGCTCCGTGAGCACGTCGTCGGCGTCTTCGCCCAGCAGCACACCGGCAGCATAGGCCGAGGTGATGTTGTAGGCATTGAAGTCGCCAATAAAGTTGAACCAAATGGATTTGCTGTCCAGCTCCAGCTCCAGGCCCTGCAGTGTGTTTGAGATTATTTTCGCCTTAAAATCAGAGGGCGTCTTCACGCTGTAGGAGTATTTGGACGCCTTCGTGTTTTGCAGCATTACCCTGCCGCGCTTGTCGTCGATGTTCACCAGCGCAAAGGCGGAAGAGGGCAAATCATCGAACAGACGTTTCTTGGCCTTGATGTACGCATCGAAGGTGGCGTGGTAGTCGAGGTGGTCGTGGGTGATGTTGGTGAATATGGCCAGATCGATGTCCAGCCCGGCTATGCGCCGCTGGTGAATGGCATGTGAGCTGGCCTCCATAAAACAATGCGTACAGCCGGCATCTACCATCTGGCGCATCAGGCGGTTGATCTGCAGGGCATCTCCGGTGGTATGCGATGATTTTATCACGGTATCGTGCACTTTGTTGTGCACCGTAGAGAGCAGGCCGGCATTGTAGCCCAGGCGCTGAAACAGCTGATGCAGGAGAAAGACGGTGGTGGTTTTGCCATTGGTGCCGGTGACGGCCACCAGTGTGAGCTGATGGGAAGGATTGCCATAGAAATTGGCCGCTACTATGCCAAGCGCTTCTGCGCTGTCGTCTACCTGGCAATACGTCGCTTTGCTGTCATCGCCCGGAGCTTCTTCGCTGAGCACGGCCACTGCGCCGGCTTGTATTGCCTGGGCTATGTAGGCATGCCCATCTGATTGTGTACCCCGCACTGCTACAAACAGATCGCCCGGGGCTACCTCGCGCGAGTCGAAGCACACCTTCTGCACCGCCACATTCATATCTCCAGATGTGGCTTTGAGCGATACTTTGTACAGTATATCCTTGAGCAAGGCCATCAGCTCAGTTTTAAAGTAATGTTGCTTCCCTTCAATGCCCGTGTGCCTGGCAACTGCGACTGGTTGCGTATGCGGCCCGAGCCGGAGTACTGCACATGGAGCCCGAGGTTTTCGAGCAGGAAAATAGCGTCCCGCAGGGTCATACCGGTTACATCCGGTATCACCCCGGGGGCTATCTCATCGGTCGTCCATAACACAGCATTATTCTTTATTTGCGTGCGCACCCAGTCGTTGTCGGTGGTTGATTGGAACGCCAGCCCGAGTTCGCTGCACACCTCTTCCAGGTCGTCGCGGTACCCGGCTCTGATCAGTGGGAAAATGCCACTGGAATCGTCGTGGGCCAATTCGTGCGGTGCGTGAATCTGCAGGTCAACTGCATAAATCTTATTGGCTATTTCTTTAAATACCGGCGCTGCCACGCTGGAGCCATAGCGGCCAAAACCTTTGGGGTCGTCGATCACTACAATGCAGCTATACTTGGGTGCCTCGGCCGGGAAATAGCCCGCGAAGGATGTGTTGTACTTTCTGGTGTAGCGGCCATTTTCTATTTTCTGTGCTGTGCCGGTTTTGCCTGCTATTTTGAAATGGCTGTCTTTGATGTTGGTCGCTGTTCCGCGCTCTACCACACCTTCGAGCAATGAGCGTACCTGCTCCAGTGTGCTGGCAGAGCAAAGCTTTCGGCGAATGGTGTGCCCCTCATACTCCTCCACGATCTGATCGGCCCTGCGTACTTTTTTCACTATGATGGGGCATATCATGCGACCGTCGTTGGCGATGCCATTGTAGAAGGCCAGTACCTGTAGCGGCGTCAGCTCTATTTCATAGCCGATGGACATCCACGGCAGTGTGATGCCACTCCACGACGGATCCTGCGGGGTCTTGACTCGGGGTACGCCCTCACCTACCATTTGAAAGCCCAGCGGAGCAGTAAGGCCAAAATCGGCAATGTAGTCGATGAAGCGCTGTGGCTGACTGCCGAAGTGGCTGTCGACCATGCGCGATATGGCAATATTGGAAGAGTACTCAAAAGCCTCGCGTACGGAGATGGTGCCATAGCCGCCGGGCTTGTGGTCGCGCATTATATTGTTGTAGAAGCGGAAGTTGCCGTCGCCCGTTTCTATGCTGTCGCTGAGTTTTACATTGGTGTCTTCCAGCAGGGCGATCATGGAGGCGAGCTTAAAGGTAGAGCCCGGGTCGGTGAGCCCCTGCACGGCGTAGTTGTAAATTTCGCGGTAGCTGCCCGTGCTGCCGTTTTTGGTTAAGTTGGAAATGGCCTTTATCTCGCCGGTTTCCACTTCCATCACTATGGCGCATCCGTAGGCTGCATCGTGGGCATATAAGGCAGAAAGCAGGGCCGATTCCGTCACGTCCTGCAAGTTGATGTCTATAGTAGTTTCTATATCGTAGCCATCCACAGGCTTTACCTCAGAGCCGTCGTACAGCGGACGCCACTTGCCACCTGCCATCTTTTGGTATAAGGCTTTGCCGTCCTTTCCGCCCAGGGCACTGTTGAAGCTGTACTCCAAACCGGCCCCCTGGTCGTTTTCATTGAGAAAACCTATGGTACGAAAACCCAGGTAGCTGAATGGACGAAACCGTTTGTCTTGCTTTTCGAAGATGACACCGCCGCGCAGCCGCCCCTCACGAAAGATAGGCCACCGCGACATCGTCTTTTTTTCCTGATACTTCACCAGCCGGCGATTCAGTATCAGGTACTGCCGCCCCTGTATTCTGGCATCGTTTATTTTTCTTTTGTAATAAGAGACCGGGTAATCATTGAAGTGGCGCGAAAGCTTCTGCGCCAGTGAGTCTATGCCGCGCCGGTATACCTCATCGCTGGCAATGGTGGGGTCGAAGGCCAGACGATAAAAGGGCAATGAGGTAGCCAGCAGGCTGCCGTTGTCGGAGTAGATGTTGCCGCGGGTGGCGGGCACCGTGCGATATTGCAGGTCTATCTCCTCAGCCATTTTCACATACTTGCGCTCGTCGGCATACTGCAAATGGGCTATACGCGCCACTGCCGCTACCGAAAAGACGCCTATCAGCAAGAAGGCAATCCGCACACGCAATATGATCGACTTTCTAATATTCACTTAGATCAATTTCCAGTTTGTATGGTGGATCGAGACTTTCTTTCAGTCCAATGCTTTTTACTTTTTTGGCCACTTCCGATTGTTTGCTGGCAAACATGTACTCAGCCTTCAGCGACGTGTAGTCGGCGCGCAACTCTTCTACTTCTTCCGCCAAGGTATCGGCACGCCTGATCATGCGCTCGGCCCAGTGGTTGTTGCCGATGTATACAATGCCCAGCAGGGTAAGGAAGAGTACGTGTGGTATGTAGCGGGCAGGCAGGCCGTCGTCGAACAAAGAGCGAAGTCGCAGACCATCTCCCAGGACAGAAAAGATATTCTTGCCGTCGGAGTACCCTTTGTTGATTTTGTATGAATTCTTAGCCATGATCTGCGACTTTTATCGCTACCCTAAGCTTGGCACTCCTGGCGCGGTTGTTATTTGCTATTTCTTCGTCGGAAGGCACCACCGGCTTTCTGGTCACTGCCTCCAGTGGCTTGAAGACGTTGCCAAAGACATCTTTTTCCGGCTCGCCCTCAAACTGGCCCTTGTTAATAAAATTTTTTACCAGGCGGTCTTCCAGTGAATGATAGCTGATCACCGCCAGCCGGCCTCCCGGCTTCAGAAAGCGCTCTGCCTTCACCAGCATTTCCTTTAAGGCTTCCATCTCATCGTTCACGGCAATGCGCAGCGCCTGAAACACCTGGGCGTAGTACCGGAATTCTTTGCCGCGCTGGGTGTAGCGATCGAGTATATTTTTCAGTTCCTGAATGGTATTGACCGGCGCCGAGGTGCGTGCCTCTACTATGGCCTGCGCCAGTGTGCGCGCATTGCGCACCTCTCCAAACCGGCTGAATATCTCCTGAAGCTCTGCCTCCGTAGATTTGTTGAGAATACTGCGGGCCGACTTACCGGTGGTGGCATCCATACGCATATCGAGCCGCGCATCGTAGCGGGTAGAAAACCCACGCTCGGGTGTATCGATCTGGTGCGACGACACGCCTAGGTCGGCCAGTATGCCATCTACCTGCCCTACACCCAACATTTTGAGGTACTTATCGAAATGCCTGAAGTTGCCGCGAACAAACTGAAAAGTCTTGCTGCCAATGCGTGCGGCTTTTTCTTCGGCATCTGCATCCTGATCGAAGGCATAGAGCTTGCCTTCGGTCACATGCTCCAGTATGGCCATGGCGTGCCCACCACCACCGAAGGTGAGGTCTACATAGCGCCCATCCGGCCGAATCTTGAGAGCATCGATCGTTTCCTGAAGCAGTACAGGCTTATGGTAGAGCATGGTCCTTGGTATCATTCAGTTAAATGTTTTTGCGCCAGTTTTGAAAACTCCTGGTTGTCGTTGATGATGAATTCATCGTAGGTCTTCAAATCCCAGATCTCTACCCGATTGCCCATACCCACCAGCACACTATCACGATCGAGGTTGGCGTATCTCAGCATGGTTTTAGGAATCAATATGCGATTGGCATTGTCGATCTCCACATCGGCTATGCGTCGGAAGAAGTTGCGCTGAAGGTTTCGGTATTCGCTGTTGAACTCATTGAGCGCGGCAACACGGCTGTAGATTTTCCGGTATTCCACCAGTGGATACAACACAAGGCAGGGCTCCAGTCCCAGGCTCAGCACCAGCTGATTGCCAGAGACCTCAGGCAGTTTCGACTTTACCTTCGCAGGTAAAGTGAGGCGGCCTTTCGCGTCGAGCTTGCATTCATATTCTCCTGTGAACAGTGACATGTATTCCCAATATCCAATGGTAGTTGTACAAAGGTATTAATTAAAGCTACATATTCAACCACTTTCTCCCACTTTATTCCACATCTCTACATTGAACTGCGGAGTGACAATTTGGTTCGAGTTGAAGCTCAAGAAAACCGTCTATAAAGCCTTCTAAAAGCTCATATTTAAGCCAAAAAAGCGTGGGAAGAAGTGGGGACAAAATGCCTGAAACACGGGGTGCAAGGCGGCACTTGCCAGATGTAGCCCGGTTTACTGGGTGAGTCGGCTGTGTATATTTGCAGAAAGAATAGCAGACATGAGGAAAATCATAATAACCACTCTACTCGGTGCAGCCATCTGCCTCTGTACCTGTTGCCGGCCACACCACGCCGGCAAAGCCGGGGCCCAATCAACACCGAAAACCGGGATGTGGCGCGCAACCCTGGAAATGCAAGGGCAATATTTACCTTTCAATTTTTCCCTCGACAGCGCTGCATCGGGCTGGCAACTTACGCTGCTGAACGCCGACGAGAGACTGCCGATCGGTGAGGTGGAGCATCGTGGGGATTCTATGATCATACCGATGCACATCTTCGATGCGGAACTGAGGCTGGCGGTACAAGACACGGTGATGCGCGGTGTTTATCGCAAGAACTTCGACCCGTACGAGACGCTGCCCTTCACGGCAAATTATGGATACAGGCATCGCTTCGAAACTTCCGGCCCGGCAAGCGCCGATCTCACAGGAAAATGGGAGGCTGCATTTGCCCACTCCGAAGGCGATGAACATGGCGTTGGGGTGTTTCAGCAACAGGGCAATCAAATTACCGGCACCTTTCTATTCCCAACCGGCGACTATCGTTATCTGGAAGGAACAGTAAGCGACAGCATCCTGAAAATGAGCGCGTTTGATGGAACACATGCTTTTCTCTTTCATGGCAAAGTGACAAGCGATGGTACTTTGGAGGGAGACTTTTGGTCGGGAGCCCACTGGCATCAGCGTTGGTGGGCCAGGCGCAATGAGGCCGCCACGCTGCCCGATCCATATATGCTAACCACGTTGAAAAAAGGCCACGACAAACTCCGCTTTGTGCTCCCCAATAGCGACAGCGTGCCGGTGAGCCTGACCGACGACAGATATGCCGACAAACCGGTGATCGTACAGATCATGGGCACCTGGTGCCCCAACTGCATGGATGAGACGCGCTTTCTGGCCGACTGGTATGCCCGCCAAGCCGACAGGTCAGTCGAGGTGATTGCATTGGCTTTTGAGCGCAACAGCGATTTTGACTATGGCATCAGGCGCATCGAAAAGGTGAAAGAGCAGCTGAATGTGGAATACGAAATACTGTATGCCGGCAGCAAAGATTCTGTGAACCGCGCCCGTACGCTGCCCATGCTGACACAGATCGTTTCATTTCCCACCACCATTTTTCTGGATCGGGCGCACCGGGTGGTCAGTGTTCATACTGGCTTTGCCGGGCCGGGCACAGGGGAGTATTACCAACAGTTTGTAGCTGAATTTTATGATCTCGTAGATCAAATACAGACAGGTGGTGATTAACCCCCGGTGAGTCTACCATCGAAATCACGCCTGTCGTATTCGGGCGCTAGTGGGAAATGCACTGGTTGACCATCGCGATTCGAACGGTATATGGCCGTAAATAGCTCCACCACCCTGCGGCCGTCCTCACCGGTCACCAACGGCTGTCGACCTTCCAGTAGAGCGCGGGCAAAATCCTCGATCTGTAGTTGCATATAGTGCACGGTTGGGTCTATCGTTTGGAAAAACTCAGTGTCTTCATTCTTCCATTGCGCCAGCATGTTTTCCTCTCCCGGCACCGTCCACAGGTCATTGACCGGGGGCTCCTGTACGCCCGACATACCGGCTACAAACATGGCCCCGCCATCGGTTTGCACACCCACCGAAGCACCATTTTTGCCATGTACGTGCACCTTGCCAAACAAACCAGGTTTTTGGGCATTGCTCACCAGCACATTGCCCAATGCGCCATTTTTAAATCGAATGATGGCCAATGCGGTATCGTCCACTTCTATGTAAGGGTGGTTCACATTGGCCCAGGCACCAAACACCGACTCAATTTCGCCCATATACCAAAGCAGCATATCGAGCTGGTGCGGCGACTGATTCACCAGAATGCCGCCTCCCTCCTCTTTCCAGGTGCCTCGCCAGGGATCAGCGGCGTAGTACTGTTCATCGCGCCAGCCGAGCACCTGCACGGTGCCGAGTACCGGCGCACCAATCTTGCCTGCATCAATGGCCGCCTTCACACGCATAGAAGCGGCATTCCATCGGCGCTGTGAGATCACGCCTGCCACGCGTTCAGTATTTCGGGCCACAGCCAGTATGCCATCACAATCCTGCAGGTTCGAAGCCAAGGGCTTTTCAATCAATACATGAGCGCCTGCCTCCATAGCTTCAATGGCCGGGGCCAGGTGAAAAGGGTGTGGCGTGCACACAATCACCGCGTCTATCTTTTCTTTTCTCACCATATCGCCTATGGCGCTGTAGGCGGTTACCCCATATTGCCTGGCGAAGTCGTCGGCCGATGTGGCGGTACGACTCCATACTGCGCGAAAATCGGCCAGGGGAAGATTTTTTAATGCTTTAGCGTGCAGATGGGCTACCTTGCCACAGCCAAGTATTGCAAATCGGATGGGGTTCATCATTTCGTCAGGGGGTAAGTATTACTTTATTGAGGCCGGGAGTTTTGCGGTACAGCTGGTCGAACCACCCGGCTCCTTCACTCAGCGGCGCTACTACGCTGAGCAGCGGGCTTACGTCTATTTTTCCTTCCGACAGCATGCGCAGGGCCACATCGTATTCGCCACGTATCGCACAACTGCCCTGCAGCCTGATCTGCCGGGTGACTACGGACTGTAAGGGAAAATTGACTGTTTTTGAAAGGTTGCCAATGAGTGTGACGGCGCCGCCTTTGCGCACCGCCTCCACAGCCAGTTGTACGGTGTCGCTGATGCCCACGGCTTCGAAGGCAACGTCGGCGCCGCGTCCGCCGCTGATGGTGCGTATGTGCTGTACCAGGTTTCCTTCATTGGCCGGCAATGTGTCGGATGCGCCAAATTGCCGCGCCAGCTTGAGGCGCTCCTCGTCCAGGTCTGTCACTATTATGTTGCCGGCGTTGGAGTGACGCAGCACCTGCACGAGAAAAAGCCCGATCATGCCCGCACCCACCAGCAGCACGGTGTCGCCGAGCTGTAGCGGCGTAAGCGATAGCGCATGCAAGGCGACGGCGATCGGCTCCACCATGGCGGCCTGCTCAAAACTCACATTGTCAGGAAGGCGATACAAAATATGCTGAGGCACTACTACAAACTCGGCAAAAGCGCCGTGCCGGCGGTATTCGCCGGGAGAAACGCCCAGCACTTCACGCTTATCGCTCAGGTTGTACATGCCGTTGATTGTAAACCAATCGTCTAGCGGAAACACGGTGCTATCGAATGTGACCCGATCGCCGGGTTGCCAGTCGTGCACCTCCTCGCCCACGTCTTCGATCAGGCCCGACGCTTCATGGCCCATCACCAGTGGCGGTATGCGACGCCCGCTGCTGCCATCCATGCCGTGCACATCGCTACCGCATATTCCGCAGGCTTTCACGCGCACAAGCACCTCACCGGCCGCCGGCTCGGGCTTGGGCACATCGGTGTATATCAGTTTGTTGTATTCCTCGAGCAGTAGAGCTTTCATTAGATCATTTTTTCTGTTGAAAAGAGAATGTGCCGTAAATACGTCGACGCTATCGGGAGTGTTAGGTCATCATTCTGCACCATGCAAATATGTGCATAACGCCGGGGATAAAGAATGATTCTTGTGTGAAAGAGAAGGGTAAAAGAAAGGAAGCCTGCGCAGGTTGGCAATGATTGGGCAGGGTACTAAATCATAACACGTCGAATACCCTGATTCATGTTGACAACATAGAAATTGATGACGAAACCCATACGGTTGCCGGTGATTTTCAGGTGGCTTACCACCTGTGCTTCGAGCACAGGATTGACGAATTCGGCAGCTTTTACCTTGCAGATCACCTGACCTTCCACGAGCAAATCGATCTTCAGGCCATGCTCGAAGGTGATGCCGTCGTAGTTGATCGGCACATGTACGTGCCGCTGGTAGGTAAGGCCGCGCTTCATGAGCTCGTGGCAAAAGCATACTTCATATACTTTTTCTGACAGGCCCGGGCCCAGGTTGCGGTGTACGGTAAAGGCGGCCTCTACAATCTTTTTGCCCACCACTTCCAACTCCTGCGGAATAGCTTTATATGAACTCAAATTAGGCTTGGAAGATTTCTGGTTCATAGATTTCCGCTGCGATTATTTTATTGGGTTTTAATATTAATAAAATAAGATTTTATATAAATCATTTGTTACGCTCAATAGTAAACCGCACGAGCTGCATTAATGAGTTTTTGTAGGTAGTATCTTCAAAGCAATTCAACAATTCCTGCGCCTCCAGGTAAAAACGCTCCATCACCTCGGTGGCATATTCAATGCCACCCACGTGCTTTACAAAGTCGACCACCTCGCGCACCTTGTCCATTTTATGGCTCTTGTTCTTCACTATGTTGATGATGCTCCGCCGATCGGTGCCAGAGGCTTTCTTCAATGCGTAGATCAGGGGCAGCGTCATTTTCTTTTCTTTTATATCAATGCCGGTGGGCTTGCCTATCTCCGCATTGCCATAGTCAAACAAGTCGTCTTTTATTTGAAAAGCCATACCTATTTTTTCTCCAAAAAGCTTTAGCCGCTCAATATTATCGCGAGAGGCACCGGATGAGCTGGCGCCTACCGCGCAGCAGGAAGCGATTAAAGATGCAGTCTTTTGTCGTATGATGTTGTAATATACCTCCTCGTCAATATCCAGCTTGCGCGCTTTTTCCATCTGGAGCAACTCGCCTTCACTCATCTCCTTCACGGCCTCCGATACGATCTTGAGCAGGTCATAGTCCTGATGCTCAACGGATAAGAGCAGACCGCGAGAGAGCAGGTAGTCGCCAACCAATACTGCAATTTTATTTTTCCAAAGCGCATTGATGGAAAAAAAACCACGACGAAAATGCGCATCATCCACCACATCGTCGTGCACCAGCGTGGCGGTGTGCAACAGCTCTATCAGCGCCGCACCCCGGTAGGTCGATTCGTTGATGTTGCCCGTGACACCTGCCGCCAAAAACACAAACATAGGTCGCATTTGCTTGCCTTTGCGCTTTACGATATATGTCATTATTTTGTCGAGCAGCAGAACTTTGCTTTTCATAGAGTCTCGAAATTTCCTTTCGAACTCTACCATTTCCTGACCGATCGGTGCTTGTATTTGCTTTAGCGTTAGCGACATGCTTTTCGTGTGGGTACAATTATACGATCAAATTGTGCAGTTGCAAAGTTCGCAAATTCATTCACGCGTAAATATTAGCGGCTAATATGACCAAAAAGGCAACATTTAAAGAATTTACACTCACCTCCAGGCACGGCGGCCGCAGGTTTTTAGCCGATGTGCATTACGTAAGCGATGGCAATCCCAAACCGGTGATCATATTCAACCATGGCTTTAAAGGCTTTAAAGACTGGGGGCCCTTCAATATGCTCGCCGAGTACTTTGCCCGGCATCACTTTGTAGTGGTGAAAATGAATTTTTCGCACAACGGCACCACCCCCGAAAAGCCACTCGATTTTGACGATCTGGAAGCTTTTGCTCAAAACAACTTTGGCATTGAGCTGGACGATACACAGTGTCTGATAGAGCACCTTTTTTCAAAAAAATTCGAGGTGCCTTCAGAAGAACTCAACCTGCACCAACTCTACATGATGGGCCATAGCCGCGGTGGCGCCCACGTAGTGCTGAAGGCAAGAGAGGAAAACAGGGTAAAGGCCATTGCCACCTGGGCCGGTGTGAACGACCTGGCATCCTGGTACTCCAAAGACGATCTTTCTTACTGGCAAAAGCAGCGTGTCATTTATTTGCCCAACAGCCGTACCGGACAGCAGATGCCCATGGACTACCAACTGGTGGAGGACTATGAGCGCCATGCCGAGCGCTATGATGTGCCCAACGCCATCAGCCACCTGGCCATACCCATGCTGGCCATACACGGCACCGACGACCAGACTGTGCCTGTACAGGTTACCGAACAGTTGGCAAGATGGAATGCCAGTGTTCGCCTGGAGCTGATCGAAGGGGCCGACCATACCTTTGGAGGTACGCACCCCTGGCAGCCAAATCATTTACCGACCCACATGAAACATGCTGCCGATGCTACGATAAGGTTTTTTAAATCGGTAAGTGATTAAGGCCTTTCCGTCGCACGTGTCCATAGATACGAGACCTGTGCAGCCCTGTAATAATCCGACGCCTACATCAATCTTTCCCGCCCAGATGATGGAGTAAAGTAAGGGATTTGCGATAGTTATAAGCACTGCACAGGCAATCCGAGCCACACCATCAAAATTCACAAACCCATAGCGGAAAGTAGTTTAGAAACCATAGGAATTTTTTTTAGATTCGGACGGATATGATGCTCTTAAAAAGTACTGTGGGTGATATTCGGGTTATTGAAGTTATTGTGCTATATGCCCGCCTAAGAACATACTGCAAATATTTTCAAGACATGAATTGGAATGAAAGAATAGTCTCGGATCAGAACGTGCTTCTCGGTAAGCCCGTGATCAAAGGAACACGTATATCCGTCGAATTTATCCTCGAAAAACTGGCTGACGGTTGGAACGAAGAGAAAATACTCGAATCCTATCCTCACTTAAAAAAACAAGACATTCAAGCCGTTTTCGCATATATAAATGACTGCGTTAAAGACGGACTATTGTGGATATTAGAAATAATTCTGCTTAATGAAATTTCTTGCAAATTAAAATTTACCTGCTCCAAGTATAAATTTTTTGAAGAATTACCAAGTCGATATTATTTCAATAGCCGAACTATATTTTGGCATAAGTGATAACGATTGTTAACCATAGCCCACGGTTTAAACCGTGGGCTATGGAAATTCCAACCATTAATAAAACCGTTTCAACGGTTTAAAAACATACCACAATGCCTCATTCAAGATACATATCCACGCCATCTGGTCAATATAAAAGAGCATACTACTAATCTCCATGCATGCCACGCCACAGACCATCTTGATACTTGCTGGTGCTTCGGATTATGAATCCGCACACAGGGACTTTTAACCTCTGGAAAATTCTGATATTTTAGATATCAGATTCCCATACTGGGCTCACACATATAGTACGAAGCAATGACGGGTGAGTGCCTGGCGATACTCATCGGCTATTTAGAGAGTCCGTAAAATCTGGGAATTGGCCGTGTCGTACCAAATTTGGCCGGGGAAATCTGATTTGACTGGTATTTACTTGAACCTATAACGATATTAAACCGTCAGGAATCATACTGTTGCGTTAGCCCTCATTTGCGTAGGTTATAAACCAATGGTTGACCAATTTCGTATATTTGCAAATCAACTGAATAAAGGATATGAAAGAGCAAAACGTAAAAAGCGAAATTCACAAAGTCATTGATATGTTACCAGATGATATTTCGATAGATGTTCTAGATTATTTAAAAAGTATTCTTAAAAAATCTTCTGATCAAATTAGGACTTCCAACAATCTCTCAAAGATATTAGAGGAGGACCGAAACTTACTTAATCGATTGGCACAGTGATCGATTTAATAACTGTTATCAAAATTCACAATTTGTTAATCGATAAATTTGGTGGGACACCCGGAATACGAGATCATTCATTATTGGATTCTGCTTTAAATCGACCTTTTCAAACTTTTGATAGCGAATTATTATATCCTTCTATAATTGATCAAGCAGGGGCAATTATTGAAAGCATTGTAAAAAACCATCCATTCAATGATGGAAATAAACGAACAGGTTATACATTGATGCGATTACATCTTTTAAACAATGGTTTAGATATTATCGCTCAGGAAGAAGATAAATATGAATTTGTGATTTCAATAGCATCTGGACGAATCGAGTTTGATCAGATCAAACAATGGATTAAGAAGAATGTAAAGAGAAACGAGTGATCCGCAAGACCTTTGTGCACCTCTCACAGCACCCAGCGTATGGGTTTCGTACTGATCGGTTTATTGAATTTGAGGTCTGAATTTTCATATCAAAACATCCTGCTTCTATTTCCCCTTTTTCGAAGTTGTGATGGCGTTATAGTTGTAGCTAACATCGGACTATGTCCTACTGCCCCATGTCCCATTCTCATTCTGCTCCAGGAACATGCTTGGCCCCAACTGTCGCTTAATCGGATCACTAGTGTTCTTTTAAATCCCAACAGCTGATGAATCTAATCCATTTGAAAACAGGATGTTTAAAAAGCATAAATTGAAGAAATCCTAATCGAATAATTGGTTTATCAGCTATACGATTTTACGGAAGCAAAAACTGAAATTATTATAAATGTATAAATACATTAAACATACAACGGATAATTCCCATAGCCCACGGTTTAAACCGTGGGCTATGGGAATTGCAACCATTAACAAAACCGTTTCAACGGTTTAAACAAACACCATCGTGCCTCATTCAAAATACATATCCACGCCATCTGGTCAATATAAAAGAGTATACTACTAATCTCGTGCATGCCACTCGCCAGACCATCTTGATACTTGCTGGTGCTTCGGATTACGAATCCGCACACACTGCGCGAATTTTACCACTCATGGCAAATGAGACATTGGTGGGCACATTAAGCCTTTAGCTCACTGCGCTCTATCAACACTTGCCGGACTCCACGCCGCTCCACGCACACACGGCCATTAATTCTCCCTGCATCTGTTCATTCCCCCCAATTCTGCCTATTTTTGCGCCTTATTTCAATAGTCCCAATAATTACCCCATGGACATCTCAAAAAAGTACGACCCAAGCCTTACTGAAGATAAGTGGTATGCCTATTGGCAAAAAAATGGCTTTTTTCATGCCCGCGTCAATCCGGAAAAGCAAGCCTATACCGTGGTGATACCTCCGCCCAACGTGACGGGCGTGCTGCATATGGGGCATATGCTGAACAACACCATCCAGGATGTATTGGTACGGCGGGCGCGTATGCTGGGCTACGAGGCCTGCTGGGTGCCGGGCACCGACCACGCCTCTATCGCCACGGAGGCCAAAGTAGTGGGTATGCTGCGCGAAAAGGGAATAAAGAAAAGAGACCTGACACGCGACGAATTCCTGAAATATGCCTGGGAGTGGAAAGATAAATACGGGGGCATCATACTGGAGCAGCTCAAAAAACTAGGTGCCTCCTGCGACTGGGAGCGCACGGCCTTTACCATGGATGAGGACTACTACCGCGCGGTGATCCAGGTGTTCATCGACCTGCATGCCAAAGGCTATATATACCGCGACTTGCGCATGATCAACTGGGATTGCGAAGCCCAGACGGCACTGTCCAATGAAGAGGTGATCTACAATGAAGATGGTGAGCAGGCTACGATGTATTCCATTCGCTATAAAGTGGAAAGCGCCGACGACGAGTGGCTCACCATTGCTACCGTGCGCCCCGAAACCATCTTTGGCGACACCGCCATAGCGGTAAACCCGGATGACGCGCGCTATCAGCACCTGATCGGCAAAACGGTACTGGTGCCTTTTATCAATCGCCCCATACCGGTGATAGCCGATGCCTACGTAGATAAAGACTTTGGCACCGGCTGCCTGAAGGTAACGCCCGCCCACGATCCCAACGACTTCGAGATCGGCCAGCGGCATCAGCTGGAGGTGATCGACACCATAAACAACGATGGCACGCTGAATGAGAAATGCGGCATGGCAGCCTACATGGGCAAAGACCGCTTCGCGGTGAGAAAACTCGTGGTGAAAGACCTGGAGCAGACAGGTCAGCTGGCTGGCACAAAGTCTTTCGTTACGCGCATTGGCCGATCTGAGCGCACCAATACGGTGGTGGAGCCCAAGCTGAGCCTGCAGTGGTTTATTCGTATGAAAGCCATATCGCAGCAGGCACTGGAGGCGGTGGAAAATGATGAGATTGCACTGATCCCCGCAAAATTTAAGAACACGTACCGCTACTGGATGGAAAATGTGCGGGATTGGTGCATATCGCGCCAGCTCTGGTGGGGCCACCGCATACCGGCCTATTACTACGGCACACAAGCCGACGACTATGTGATAGCGGCCTCCGAAGAAGAGGCACTGACGATGGCCCGCAAAAAATCTGGTAATGAGGCACTGACGGCGAGCGACCTGAGGCAAGATGAAGACGTGCTCGACACATGGGCCAGCTCGTGGCTTTGGCCTTTGCAAGTGTTTGGAGGCTTTGATGCGGGCAGTTTCGATGCTGAAAATGGCAAGATAGACATGGCAGCCAATGCCGAGCTGAACTACTTCTACCCCACCGCCGTACTGGTGACGGCCCCGGAAATACTGTTCTT
This sequence comes from uncultured Roseivirgaceae bacterium, assembly GCA_964596645.1. Lineage (GTDB taxonomy): Bacteria > Bacteroidota > Bacteroidia > Cytophagales > Cyclobacteriaceae > CAVQEK01. Next base: position 44,603 of record CAZQVB010000013.1, on the reverse strand, counting down.
CTGGGTGGCCCGCATGATCATAGCCGGCTATGAGTATACCGGCAAGAAACCATTCCGCGATGTGTACCTCACCGGCATAGTGCGCGATGCACAGCGCAGAAAGATGTCTAAATCTTTAGGCAACTCTCCAGAGCCGCTGGAGCTGATCAAGCGCTACAGCGCTGATGGAGTACGTACCGGCATGCTTTTTAGTTCGCCCGCCGGCAACGACCTGCTCTTCGATGAAAAGCTCTGTGAGCAGGGCCGTAATTTCTCCAACAAAATATGGAATGCACTCAGGCTGGTGAAAGGCTGGAAAACGGAAAAAGACCTACAAAAACCGGAAGAAAAAACAGCCATAGCATGGTTCGAGTCCAGGATGCACGCCGCCCTGGCAGAGATAGACGACCACTTTGGCAAGTACCGCATCTCCGATGCCCTCATCACGGCCTACAAGCTGGTGTGGAACGACTTCTGCAGCTGGTACCTGGAGCTCGTAAAGCCTGGTTTCGAACAACCCGTAGATGAAAACACGTACAACAGCACGCTTGATTTTTTCGAAAGACTGATGCAAATGCTGCATCCCTTCATGCCCTTCATCACCGAAGAAATATGGCATGCCCTTCAGGAAAGAAAAGAGGGCGAAAGCCTGATGATGTCTGCATGGCCCACCATTGGCAAGGCTGACGAGGCGCTGATGGGTGCTGCCGAGGTGGCCTTTGAAGTAGTGGCACAGGTGCGCAACATCCGCCAAAGCAAAAACATTGGCATGAAAAAGACGCTGCCCCTGCTCACCACCAGGCACGAGGCCAGCATAGCGCAGTTTCATGAGGCCATATCAAAATTGGCCAATACAGAACCCATACAGCTTACCGACAATACCCCGGAAGATGCTTTTGCCTTTATGGCCGGCACTACAGAGTGGCTGCTGCTGCTGGACGCAGAAACAGATGACGGACAGGCCCAGGAAGCTGCTGAGAAGGAAATTGAATATTTGCAGGGCTTCTTGAACTCTGTAGACAAAAAATTAAGTAACGAACGGTTTATGCAAAATGCCCCTGAGCAGGTGGTGGCCACAGAAAAAAAGAAAAAAGCCGATGCAGAACAAAAGCTCGAAACCCTGCTGGCGCAGCTCGAAAGGATGAAAGCCAATTGAAGAGAACAAGATCGGCTTGATGCAAAACGCAGAAATAATTAAATTGGCCGGCAGATATTCGCTATGAGCTAAAAATGTGATGGGCAACTTTGGCCATAAAGAAAAACATTGATCGTGACATCGAGAAGACTATTTCCCTCCGATAAAAATTATTTGTTGCAGCAAATACAGGAAAAGCTGAAGCCCCGGCTCTTGTTGTACCTGGCCGACTTTTGCAAAGACTATTACCAGAAAGAACACAACCCTCTGGGCCTGGTGGACGACACCATCATGGCCATCAGGCAAAGCCGGCGTTTTCCGAAAGATGCTTTTGATGTGTTTTACGAGCACCTGGCCATCATCTACCGCTTCCACCATGGCGAAGTGCAGTTGGAGCTGCTCTTTGACGGAAGCACACATATGGATAAATACGGACAGGAATGGCAGGAATATTTTATTAAAAGCGTACAGTCTTTTTGCCGAAACCGTTTTTTCCTTCGCGCTGTGCTTGATATTGTTGTTTTCAATAAAAACAAGCGCGTGCCCGAGCTGGCAGCCAGGCGCCTGCAATATTTCCTCACCCAATACTACGCCATCAAGATATCCAGGTATCGTGGAGTAAAACTGATGACTGGCTCATAGCCCTACGGCAAACTGACCTGAAAACACCATTTTTGCAGCACCCTTCAGATGCACCTGTTCAAAGATGCCCTCCGCCAACTTTTCAAATTGTACATGTAGCTCGCCACCGGGCGTCATCACCAACACCTCGCTGGTATTGTGCTGATGTCCGTAAACGATGGCTGCGGCCGTAACCCCGGTACCGCACGAGAGCGTTTCATCTTCCACGCCGCGCTCGTAGGTGCGTACAAAAATTTCGTTTTCTGCCAGCTCCTTTATAAAATTCACATTTACCCCACCCGGTGCATATTGTGGCTGATGGCGGATGGCCCGTCCGGTGCCGACCACATCAAAAGCATGTATATCATCTACGTACTGCACATGGTGCGGCGAGCCGGTATGAACGAAGAAGCTCCCTTGTCCCGACACAACTGCACGTACCGACGGCATGTGCAGGCGCACCACATCCTGCTCCACCTCCGCTTCCAGCAGCCCTTCCACCGTCATGAACAGTGCTTTGCTTTCTACCATGCCCAGCATACGCGCAAATTGTACGGCGCAACGACTGCCATTGCCACAAAGGCTGGTTAAGCGGCCGTCCGCATTGAAGTAGATCATCTCAAAGTCTGCTTCACTATGCTCCCTGATCAGGATGAGTCCATCGGCGCCAATGCCAAACCTGCGGTGACACAGCCGGGCAATCAACGCGTGGTTATGGGTGTCGAACTGCTGCGCCCGATCGTCGATCATCACAAAATCATTGCCCGTGGCCTGAAACTTAAAAAACTGTAGTGTATCCATCATTTTAAGAAAATCTTCAACAGCAGCGCCTCACCAACAGCCTTCTGCTGCTGCCAGGGCCCGACGTTTGATCAAAAATAGTTATTCGAGCCGTTGGCCGAAATGAATCCGTGACATAGTGATTAGATGCTGCGATGAGTCCGGGAAGTACATTAGTAGACTGGTAGATCAGTAGACTGGTAGACCGGCAGATCTGTAAATCAACGGAACAATCATTGCTATAGTTGCTTCTTTCAAAAAAGGCATAGACAGGTGAGTTCAAACTATCTGTGCCCGTTCATTTTTTACAGTTCAAATAAGGAAACTAACTGAGAAAGATCTACAACGAAATAGCATTATACCGCTAGTCCAATCAGTAGAGGGCATGGTGTAAATCTAAAAAATTGGAATTGGCACTGAAGATCGGCCACCGGAGCTATTTGCCCATAAAAAAAGCCATCGCAAAGGACGGCTTTAAATATTTTCAATAAGCGGAAGCCTATCGCAGTTTTTCTTTGATGCGGGCCGCTTTGCCTTGCAGACTTCTGAGATAGAAAAGTCGCGCTCTTCTTACCTTACCACGCCTCACGACAGCCACGCTTTCAATGTTGGGCGAAAGGATGGGGAAAATACGCTCCACGCCAATGCCGCTTGAAATTTTTCTTACGGTGAAGGTTTCGCCATTAGAGCCCACATGGCGCCGCTGAATGACCGTACCCTGGAAATTCTGAATACGCTCTTTATTTCCTTCTTTAATTTTCACGGCAACATTAACCGTATCGCCCGGCTTGAAATCAGGGAAATTGCCTCGGGTCTCTATCGCTTCTTTCTCTAATTCTTTTATGATGGAATTGCTCATCTGATCTGCTTGATTAAGGCTTCTTTGCAAAATGGAGTGCAAATATAGCGATTATTATATTTATTGAAACATGCATTTGAAAATATAATGAAGACGCTGCTGCCGGAAAGCATCGTTACTCACTCCCTGTCGGGCTATTGCAACAGATCGGGGCGGCGTGCTTGGGTGCGGGCTACGGCCTGCTCGTGGCGCCAGCGCTCAATGTGCGACTGGTGGCCCGACAGCAGCACGTCGGGTACTGTCATGCCTTTGTACACGGCCGGCCGGGTATACACGGGGGGCGCCAGCAGGTGGTCCTGAAAGGAGTCGCTCAGCGCCGAAGTTTCGTCAGAAAGCACCCCGGGCAGTAAACGTATGACCGCGTCTGTGAGAACGGCGGCGGCAAGCTCTCCCCCTGAAAGAACATAATCGCCTATGCTGATCTCCCTGGTCACGAATGCGGCACGTGCCCGCTCATCCACCCCCTTGTAGTGGCCGCAGAGCACTATCAGGTTTTTCGCAAGGCTCAGGGCATTGGCCATATTCTGATTCAGCGTCTCCCCGTCGGGCGTCATAAAGATCACTTCATCGTAGTCTGATTTGGTCTTGAGCGCCGTGATGCAGCGGTCTATCGGCTCTATCATCATCACCATGCCTGCACCGCCGCCATAGGCATAGTCGTCGGTTTGCCGGTGCTTGCCGGCAGCATATTCGCGCAGATCGTGTACATGCACCTCGGCGAGGCCCTTATCTCTGGCGCGCTTTACAATGGAATGGTCAAACGGGCCCTCCAGTAAGGCCGGTAGGCAGGTAATGATGTCGATGCGCATGGACTATGGGTTCAGATATACGTCCAGAAGCCCGTCGGGCAGGGCTACGAGAAGCTGTTTTTGTTCGTGGTCTGCGCGAATCACAATATGATCTTGCACAGGAATCAACACCTCTTTTTCCTGATAATGCATCACGAGCAGGTCTTGCGATGGGGCGGTATATACAGCGCTTACGCGGCCAAGGCTGCCTTCGCGCTCATCAACCACCAGATAATCGATGATGTCGTGATAATAAAATTGGCCTTCGGGAAGTGGCGGCAGGCTGGCCAGTGGCAGGTAGAGTGCTTTTGAGCGGAGATTTTCGGCCTCCTGCATGGAGGTCACGCCATCGAAGCGTGCAATGGCCCTTTTTTCTTTTACCAGCTGAATATGCTCAATAAAAAAAGGAACCAGGCTGCCGTTGATATCGACAAGCACTGATTCCAATGTAGTGTATTCTGTGGGGTCGTCAGCATCAATATAAATGACCAACGCCCCGTCTTTGCCGTGCGGTTTTATGACTTGCCCCAACTGGAAACATTCATCTAGCCGCATAGGTCAGCAAACGATTACTTCTTCTCTTCTTCGGAAGCCTCATCGGCAGCTTCAGCCTCATCTGATTTTTTCTCAGTCTGAGTTGCTTCTTCTGCAGGTTTGCCGGCTTCTTCTTTTTGCTCAGCTTTCGGAGTTTCCTCTGCCGCAGCTACTTCTTCCGCTTTGCCGGCAGCTTCTGCCTCTTTAGTGGGTTCTTCGGCTTTAGGAGCTTCTTCCGCTTTCACCTCTGCCTTCGGCTCTTCTTGTTCAGCCGGCTTGGCTTCAGCTTTCGGCGCTTCCTCAGCCTTCGGTGCTTCCTCCGTTTTCGCTGCTTCTTCCGCTTGGGCCGCTACAGGCTCAGCGGGTTGTGCGGCGGCTTCGTCTTCTGCCACTGCTGCAGGCTCTTCTTCCACCACGTTCTTCTTGCGCAAAGCCTCTGCACGTTCTTCTTTCTTCTTGCGCTCGGCTTCCAGACGTGCCTGTGCTTTCTCGTCTTTCTTTTTCTCAAGGGTATCAACCTTGCCGGCTATTTTAGCCTCTTTTTCTTGCAGCCAGTTGTCGAAGCGTTTATCTGCATCTTCCTGAGTAATGGCGCCTTTATTGACACCCACCTGCAAATGCTTCTTCAACATAAGACCCCGATACGAAAGGATGCGCTTTGCTGTATCGCTGGGCTGTGCACCTTTCAGCAACCAGTCCAGTGTCTTGTCATCGTTCAGGTCAATGGTGGCCGGATTGGTGGTCGGGTTGTATGTGCCCAACTTTTCAATAAAACGACCATCTCTTTTCGATCTGGCATCTGCTACGATCACGTCGAATAATGCCAACTTTTTGCGTCCTCGACGCGTCAGTCTGATTCTTACTGCCATTGATTAATTTTAAAGTTTATGTGCGGAACACGTCCATCCTCTCAAAAAAGGAGTGCAAAGATACGGTATTCTTTATCCTTCGGAAATATTCGTGCTGATAATTTGTAATCACTACACGTGAGAAGCTTTTATACATCCATTGATCTAACAAAATATGCCGCTTTTCACAGATCTGCTGCTCCTCGCTCCTCTACGCCGGGCAATACCCATCTCTGTTGTTTCCAAACTGTATGTGCATATATCGGTTAGTCTTATGAATATATAATAGAGCAGGCCGCAACATCCGTTCTGCTTTATATGATTTTGTTCGCCTGAGTTAATTCAAAGCATATATTTGCTTAAACGAATTTAAGGTTTTCAGGCCCTGCAAATAATAATTACTTTTGACAGACGAAACACATTCCGCATTTTCAAATGGACAAATATTCATATATCGCCAATGCAGAGGTAAGCTACATAGACGACCTGTACCAGCAGTACAAAAAGTCACCTGACTCCGTCGATGCGAGCTGGCAACATTTCTTCGAAGGCTTCGAATTTTCTAACAAGCACAATGGCTCCGCCAACGGCGCAAGCACCGGAGCAGGCGAAGACTCCATATCGCTCAAAGAGCTGGGCGTGCGCAACATCATTCACGCCTACCGCACCCGTGGGCACCTGAAATCGGATACCAACCCGGTACGGCCACGGCGCAAGCACAACGTAAAGCTCAGCCTAGAAGATTTCGACCTGTCGGAAGACGACCTGGACAAAGAGTATGAATATGAAGTGGGCCACACCATAGGCCTGGGCAAAACCAAATTGCGCAACATCATTGATGCGCTGAATCACGTGTACCTGGGCCCCATTGGCTTTGAATACATGCACATCCGCGACCCTGAGGTGATCGACTGGTTTAAAGACAAAGCCGAAAAGAAATTTCTGCATTTCAACCCGGAAGTGCAGGAAAAGCAGCGCATTCTGTCCAAACTGAATGAAGCGGTGGTTTTTGAAAATTTCCTGCACACTAAATACATCGGTCAGAAACGCTTTTCGCTGGAAGGCGGAGAGAACACCATTCCCGCGCTCGACAAGATCATACGCAATGCCGCCAAAAGTGGTGTCGATGAGGTGGTGATCGGTATGGCACACAGGGGCAGGTTGAATGTGCTGGCCAACATCATTGGCAAAACCTACGAAGAAATTTTCAGCGAATTTGAAGGAACCGCCGTACCCGACATGACCATGGGCTATGGCGATGTGAAATACCACTTGGGATACTCGAGCAAATTTGTAGATGAAGACGGGCACGAAATGTACCTCAAGCTCGCACCAAACCCTTCGCACCTGGAGGCCGTAGACCCGGTGGTGCTGGGCTACACCAGAGCCCAAATAGATGATGAATACCAAGGTAACTTAAGGAAGGCATTGCCGATACTCATACATGGCGATGCGGCCATTGCCGGCCAGGGTGTGGTGTATGAAATCACGCAGATGGCCAACCTGCAGGGCTACACCGTAGGCGGCACCATTCACTTCGTCATCAACAATCAAATGGGTTTCACCACCGACTACGACGATGCCCGCTCAAGCATTTACTGCACCGACATCGGTAAAATAGTAGACGCACCCATACTGCACGTGAATGGCGACGATGCCGAAGCGGTGAACTTCTGCTCCTTGCTGGCGATAGAGTACCGGCAGAAATTTGGTAAAGACATTTATATAGACCTGCTGTGCTACAGGCGGCATGGGCACAATGAAAGCGACGAACCGAAGTTTACCCAGCCGAAACTGTACAACGTCATCGCCAAGCACCCCAACCCGCGCGAGGTGTATTCGAAAAGATTAATTGAGCGCGGCGACGTAGATGCAGAGCTGGCCAAAAACATGGACAAGGAGTTTCGCAGCTTGCTGCAAGATCGCCTAAACCAGGTAAAGCAAAAGCCGCTACCCTACCAGCCACAGAAGATAGAGGAAGAATGGCAGCAGCTTGAACGCTCCAAACCAGAAGATTTCGACCAGTCGCCGGAGACAGGTGTTTCTGACGAAATGGTAGAAAAAGTGGGCAAAGCACTTACCCGATTGCCCAAAGGTTTTAAAGCCATCAAACAAATAGATAAGCTGCTCAAGGAACGGAAGAACAATTTCTTCGAGAAGAAAGAGCTGAACTGGGCCGATGCCGAGCTGCTGGCTTATGGCACGCTGCTGCTGGAAATGAAAATTGTGCGCATGTCCGGGCAGGACGTGAAGCGCGGCACCTTTTCACACCGGCATTCTGTAGTATTCGATACCGAAACGAACGAGCCTTACTGCTTTCTCTGCAACATAGAGGAAGGCTTGCCGGAGTTTCAGATCTACAATTCCCTGCTTTCGGAGTATGGTGTGCTGGGTTTCGAATACGGCTATGCCATGGCCACCCCAAATGCCCTCGTGCTTTGGGAAGCACAATTTGGTGATTTTGCCAACGGCGCACAGGTACTTATCGACCAGTTTGTGACCAGCGCAGGCACCAAATGGCAGCGCATGAACGGGCTCGTGATGCTGCTGCCGCATGGCTACGAAGGTCAGGGGCCGGAGCATTCCAGTGCACGCCTGGAGCGGTTTCTGGAGCTGGCCGCTGATTTCAACATGATTGTGGCCAACATCACCAAACCGGCCAATTTCTTTCATTTGCTGAGGCGCCAACTGGCCTGGAACTTCCGCAAACCCTGCGTAGTAATGGCGCCCAAGTCGCTGCTCAGGCACTCCGAGGTGGTGTCGCCCGTATCTCATTTCACCGAAGGTGGATTTCAGGAAGTATACAATGATGAGTATGCCGATGCGAAAAAGGTGAAAAAGATATTGCTGTGCTCCGGCAAGCTGTATTACGATTTGCTCACCGAGCAGCAGAAAACAAAGCGAAAAGACGTAGCCCTTATCCGCATAGAGCAACTTTTCCCCTGGCCGGTGAAGCAATTGGAGAAAGTACTTGGTACTTACGATAAGAACGCCAAGCTGGTGTGGGTACAGGAAGAGCCGGAAAATATGGGTGCCTGGACGTATATATTGAGAAAATATCGCAATGAAGTAGCTGAGGGAATATTCAGAAAACCAAGTGCCTCCCCCGCTACGGGCTACAGCAAAGTACACCAGCAAGAGCAGCAGGAAATTGTAGAAAAAGCATTTTCATAAAAGGCACTCTCGTCAATGCATGCCCATGAAGTGGGGAGAACAAAAAATTATTTTTTAGAAAAAATAATCTTAAACAAAACCAAGCCAACACAATGAGTCTCGAAGTGAAAATACCCAGTGTGGGTGAGTCAGTGAGTGAAGTTACCCTAGGCCAGTGGCTAAAAGAAGACGGCGCTTCCGTGTCCATGGATGAACCAATCTGCGAGCTGGAATCAGACAAGGCCTCTTTTGAGGTAAATGCTGAGGCAGAGGGCATTCTTTCGCACAAAGTAAAAGAAGGCGACACACTGCAGGTGGGCGACTTGATAGCGGTAATCGATACAGATGCCGGCGAGGGCGAGACAGACAACGACAAAAAGAAAGACAAGAAAGAGACGAAAGAACCTGCTGAAGAACAGGAGGACGATAAAGCCGAAAAAAAGGACAAGGAAGAGAAGAAGACTGAACCTGAGACGGCATCTAAATCATCATCAAAAGAAAAGAGCAAGAAAAAGGATCAAGGTGAAGTGGTGGAGATGACCGTGCCTGAAGTGGGCGAGTCCATCACCGAAGTCACCATAGGTCAGTGGCTCAAAAAAGATGGAGACCAGGTAGCTATGGATGAAGCCATTGCTGAGATAGAATCGGACAAGGCCACATTTGAACTCAGCGCAGAGGCTGCTGGCATATTGGAAATAGTAGCCAAAGAAGGCGAAACACTTGAAATAGGTGCGTTGCTCTGCAAGATAAAAGCCGGCGACGGAGAGGCAGAAGGTGCCGCCCCAATAAGCAACGACAACGATGACAGCAAGGGTGAGGCTGAGGAAAGCGAGGATGAAGAAAACACCGAGGACAGCAGTGTAAAGGGTCATGCCTCACCGGCAGCTGCCAAGATACTGGCTGAAAAAGGCATAAAAGCAGAAGAGTTGAAAGGCAGCGGCAAAGACGGGCGCATCACGAAAGAAGATGCGCTGAATGCCGCCGAGAAAAAGAAACAAGACGCAGAGCGCAAGCAGCAGATTGAAGAAGACGGTAAGGAAGGGGTGCGTTCGCAAAAAGTATTTCAGAAGAGCGGTGCTGAAGCCGACAGGGGCGAGCGCCGAGAGCGCATGAGCACCTTGCGCAAAACCATTTCGCGCCGCCTGGTATCCGTCAAAAATGAGACGGCCATGCTCACCACATTCAATGAGGTGAACATGAAACCGATCATGGACATACGCAAAAAGTACAAAGACGCTTTCAAAGAAAAATATGAAATCGGTCTGGGCTTTATGTCATTTTTCGCCAAAGCATGCTGCATGGCCCTGAGCGAGTGGCCCTCTGTAAATGCCAAGATAGATGGCGACGAAATGATCTTCCATGAATACTGCGACATTTCCATAGCCGTATCTACCCCCAAAGGCCTGGTAGTGCCCGTGGTGAAAAACGTGGATCAGATGAGCTTCGATGCTGTAGAAAAGGAAATAATAAGGCTGGCCACGCGCGCCCGCGATGGCAAGCTCAGCATTGACGAAATGCAGGGCGGCACGTTCACCATCACCAATGGCGGTGTGTTTGGCTCTATGCTTTCTACGCCCATCATCAATGCGCCACAATCTGCCATACTCGGTATGCACAACATAGTAGAAAGGCCTGTGGTAGAAAATGGTGAAATAGTGGTACGGCCCATCATGTATGTAGCGCTGTCCTATGATCACCGTATCGTTGACGGCCGGGAATCGGTCAGTTTTCTGGTGCGAGTGAAAGAGCTTCTGGAAGATCCAACACGACTGCTGTTGGGTATTTAAACATGAACAATCAAAGCACTTGCATCTGACGCTCCGCAGCAGCTTTACTGGTAGATGTTGGCATACAAGTGCAGTATACGGTCAGAAAAAAAACCATTGTGATGAAATATGATGTAACCGTAATCGGCTCAGGGCCTGGTGGATATGTAGCAGCCATTCGCTGCGCACAACTTGGCATGAAAACCGCCCTGGTAGAAAAATATGACACGCTCGGCGGCACCTGTCTCAACGTGGGCTGTATTCCTTCCAAAGCGTTGCTCGATTCTTCCGAACATTTCTACAATGCAAAGACCCACTTCAAAGAGCACGGCATTGATATACCGGAGCCCAAAGTGAACTTTAAGCAGATGATCGAACGCAAGGGCAAAGTGGTGAAGCAAACCACCGACGGCATCGACTTTCTGATGAAGAAAAACAAAATCGACGTGTTTCACGGGCTGGGGCGCTTTAAGGATGAACACACCATACTTGTGCAGAAAGGAGATGGGGACGACGAAGAAATAAGCACAGAAAAAGTGATCATAGCTACAGGCAGCAAGCCGGCTGTTTTGCCTTTCATTAAGCTCGACAAAAAGCGCATCATCACCAGCACCGAGGCGCTCGTGATGAAAGAAATACCCAAGCACATGATCGTGATTGGCGGCGGCATCATCGGCGTAGAAATCGGATCGGTGTATGCCAGGTTAGGCGCCAAGGTGACTGTGGTGGAGTACCTCGACGGGCTCATACCCACTATGGACAAAACCATGGGCAAGGAGTTGCAAAAAGTGCTGAAAAAGTTAGGGTTTGAGTTTTACCTAAGCCACAAAGTGACAGCCGTAGAAGCGACCGAAAAAGGCGTGGTGGTAAAAGCAGAAAATAAGAAAGCAGAAACCGTGGAGATAGAAGGCGACTACTGCCTCGTGAGCATTGGTCGCAGAGCCTACACCGAAGGTTTGCAGCTCGACAAAGCCGGCCTCAGCACCAACGACAAAGGGCAGGTAGAGGTGGATGATCACCTTCGCACCAATACGAAAAATATATATGCCATTGGCGATGTAGTGAAAGGCGCCATGCTGGCCCACAAGGCCGAAGAGGAGGGCATGTTTGTGGCAGAGACCATTGCCGGCCAAAAACCACACATCAACTATCGGCTGATACCCGGCGTGGTGTATACCTGGCCAGAAGTAGCCTCTGTAGGCTTTACCGAAGAAGAGCTCCAGCAAGACGGCAGAGCTTATAAATCAGGCTCTTTTCCATTTAAAGCTTCGGGCCGCGCGCGTGCGAGCATGGATACAGACGGGCTGGTAAAAGTACTGGCCGATGAAAAAACAGATGAAATACTGGGTGTGCACATCATAGGCCCCCGGGCTGCCGATATGATCGCCGAGGCCGTGGTGGCCATGGAGTTTCGGGCATCGGCAGAAGACATCAGCCGCATGTCGCATGCCCACCCCACCTATACCGAAGCATTTAAAGAGGCTTGCCTGGCGGCAACAGAAAACAGGGCCTTGCACATTTAGCTTTGCACCAGAGGGTAATACATCCGGTGGCAGCTCAAGCGAAAGGAACATTATTACTGAGCGCAATTGCATAGAATATATAGCCCGGCCTGCTGAAAACTTTACCGTGCTGTGCTGGTAAATTTCTGGATATAATCAGCGGGCCTTGAGAAGATTTCCGTTACATTTCAACACCACAACCAGAAGACGTTGAAATTCTCCAACCTGACCGGCATACACAAGAAAGTACTGATGGGAGCTTTCCTGGCAGCTTTCACACTCACCGTTTCGGGAATTTTGGCATTCTACAGCCTCGACAGGGTGGTGAGCGGTATAGAAAAAATTGCCGAACCCAACCAGACCGTAGAGCTGATGAACGGGGTACTGGCCGACCTCAGCCTGCTCAACAATTTTCATCAGCAATTTATAGTGTCTGGCTCCGAAGAAGATCTGGAAACATTCGAGTCGTTTGCCGAAGGGCTCTATACGAAGTTCGATACGTTGTCTTATTACTTAGACACCCTCCCCACCCACAGCAACCAGCTTGATACGCTGAAAGCCCTGATAGAAGGTATAGTGGCTGATAGCAAGCAACTCGCCGAGGCCAGGCAACAGGCCGACATCAACACCTACTCCACCCGTCTGCTGAACGAGCTCACCAGTCAGATCAGGAAAGAAGACACCGCACAAGACAGCTCCTTTGTGGTGAAAAAGACCGTGTCGGATATACGCATATCCAGCTACGTGAACCAAAAAATTGATTCCCTCGCACAGTACAATCAGGAGAGCAATAACCAGGGCATACTCAAGAAAATAGCCGGTCTGTTTGCAAAGAAACAGCCCGCCCCGGTTGTCGACACGCTCACCATCATTCCCAATACCAGGATAGACACTATAAAAACGGTAAGTACCGACTCTGTGGTGATGTACACCAATGCCGACCTGGGCAGCTCTCTGCAAGGCATTCTGCGCGACGTGACGCGGGAACAAAAACAAAATCAGGCCGCCATCAACCGGCTGGAGATGGAGGTGACCAACAAACATGCACGCGTGATACAGGTAGCACGCGCCATACTGCTCACCGTAAATCAGGATGCCTGGAATAAAACCTTCGCTGAGATAGAAAGAACCTACGGCATATCGCTCAATTTCAAATACCTGCTTCTCATCACCATTTCTTTTTTCCTCGTATCCGGCTTCATCACGCTGGTACTGTTGATGAGCGATGTGAGCAAAAGCCAGTATTATCAGGAGCAATTGCTCGAGGCTAAAAAGAAATCGGACGAAACTGCGCGCGCCAAGCAGGATTTTCTGGCGAAAATGAGCCATGAAATACGCACTCCGCTTACCTCCATCGTGGGCTACTCTGAGCTACTGGACAAAGAAGCCAATGCCACCTATCTGAAATCCATTAAGAAGTCATCGCAGCTATTGCTGAAAACCGCCAATGAAATACTTGACCTGGCCAAAATAGATGGTGGCGTAGTCGATCTCAATTACGAAGCGTTTGATCTGATTGAGTTTTTGAGGGAGATCGCCGATGAGTACAGGCTGAAGGCCGGGCAGAAGAAATTGGCCATGCATGTGGAAATGCCCGCCGGTGTACCGGAAAAATGGGTGTATTCCGATCCTCACCGGCTCAGCCAGATCTATACCAATGTGCTCAACAATGCACTGAAATTTACCAGTACCGGCGAGGTGCGGATGAAGCTGACCCTGATCGACGAGCGAAAAAAGAAGTGTAAAGCACGGCTCGAAATTCAAGACACCGGTGAGGGCATAGCGCCGCAAGATCTCAAAAACATCTTTAGCGACTTTAAGCAAGGCAGCTCCTCAGCATTTAAGCGTTTGGGATTTGGCTTGGGCCTCAGCATTGTGAAGCGCCTGGTGCAGCTTTTGCGTGGCACCATCAGAATAGAAAGCGAACAGGGCAAGGGTACCCGCGTTACCCTCACGCTGCCCTTCGAGGAGGCACAACCCGTCATTCAACCAAAATCCATGAAGTACACATTTCCGCCCGATCTGTTGAAAGGCAAGGCGATTATGGTCGTCGATGATGATCCTTTCATTCTCAAACTCTTCAGCACCATCCTTGAAAAATATGGCGCCGAAACGCACTTTGAAGCCAACGCCGCCAATGCCACCGAACGTGCCAAAGAGCACTTTCTGCACCTCTGCCTCATCGACATACACCTGGGCCACGAGAGCGGCATAGACGTGTGCCAAGCCGTAAAGCAAAGTGCCAAAAACAAAAAGATCATTTGCGTGGCCTCTACCGCCAACCTGATAGAGCACACCCGCGCACAACTGATGGAGGCAGGCTTCGACGAGCTTTTGTTTAAACCTGTAAAAGAGAACGACCTGCTGAAAACACTGATCGATTGCCTGGGCATATCAATACAAGAAAAGGATGTAGTGCCTGCCCAGCCAATGGCCAATGGCAATGGCCCACTGCCCGTAGACCTGTCGGAGGTAGAGCAGTTTACCATGGGCGACCCTGCCCTCACCATGGAAATATTGAGCGATTTTATGCGGGAGAGTGCTGCCGATATCGATAAGCTGGAACAAGCCGTACAGGACAACGACCCGCCCACGGCGGCTGGCATTCTGCACAAGCTCTCCTCGCGGCTGGGCCAGTTCAAGGCCCTGGATGCAGCAAAAGAAGCCAGACAGATGGAGAGCGATATTAAAAAGAATCAGGGTTTTCCGAAGGAACGCCTTCTGGCTTTTGTGCAAAGTGTGCGCTCAATACTCGAGCAAGTGAATGCACATTATTTTGTATAGACTGGCGCGCGTGTAAATACTTCAGGCATAAACAGGCCTGACGCTTACCCTACACAAAAAGCAATACCAGCGTGAGCAAAATGCCACCGATGGTGAAGTAGAGGCCTTTTTTGAATATTCTTGTTTTTGGCATAAACATCCAAAAGGCGGAAATCACGAAAAACAGCAGAGATAAACCGAAGAAAATATTGAGCCAGTACAGCGGGCTATTGGTGGTGGCCTTGTGCAGCTTGGTCATTTTATCGAGAAAAAACGGCAGCTGCTTGCTTTTGTAATGGGCTACACCACTTTGCAGGTTGTATTCGCCTTGGGCGAAGTAGAGCACATCGCCTTCTGTTCTTTGCACCTCCAGGTCTTTAATTTTCAGTGCTTTCCCGACCTCTTCGGCAGGCAGGTTCGCTTCCAGTGATTTTTCTACCCAGACCTCCTGTTTCAGAAAATCTGTTTGGCGGTATATCAGCACCACGCCGCTGATGGCATACACGGCCATAATGCCCGCGAGAAAAAATCCCAGATACCGATGAATAATTCTAAAATATAGTCCCGCGTCCTTACTCTTCACCGCACAAATAAATTTTATATAGATGGATTTGTTAATGCCGGGCAAATAGACCAGCTCTTGCTGGCCGCACGCATTGCCCAATATGCAAGAATGCCCCGACCTTGCGGCCGGGGCATTCTTGAAAAAGCTCCCCAGGCTGGGCTCGAACCAGCGACCCTCTGATTAACAGTCAGATGCTCTAACCGACTGAGCTACTGAGGAATGTTTCGTCCTTTTGGAAAAGGAATGCAATATTAGTGGCTAAGCGGTAAATATGCAACTTCACTTTTCAAAATTTGTTAAACGCTACGCCCTTGGTTTCTCCAGTCTTTCCTTGGTAAAAAAGCATATTAGGTCTAGTTTTGTGCTGCAATTTTTAAACCCGAATCAGATTCTGTTTTAAGCTAAAAAAGCAATGGCCAATACTGGAAAAGTGTCACAGGTGATAGGCCCTGTGGTTGATGTTAGTTTTGAGGAATCGGGAAAAATACCAAGCATTTACGATGCATTGGAGGTGACCCGGCCCGATGGTACTGTGGTAGTGCTGGAGTGCCAGCAACACCTGGGCGAAGACCGCGTAAGAACTGTGGCCATGGATGCCACCGAGGGACTTGTTCGCGGTGCTGAAGTGCGCGACCTGGGCAAGGCCATTCAAATGCCCACCGGTGAGGCCATCAAAGGACGGCTTTTCAACGTAATCGGTGAAGCCATCGATGGCATCAAGCAGCCAGAAGCCACCGGCAGCCTGTCTATACACCGCGAAGCGCCGGCCTATGAAGATCTGTCTACTTCGCAGGAAGTGCTTTATACCGGTATAAAAGTGATCGACTTGCTGGAGCCTTATTCCAAAGGTGGTAAAATCGGTCTTTTCGGTGGTGCCGGCGTGGGGAAAACCGTTTTGATCCAAGAGCTCATCAACAACATCGCCAAAGCCTACTCCGGGCTTTCTGTGTTTGCCGGTGTGGGTGAGCGTACGCGCGAAGGAAATGACTTGCTGCGCGAAATGATCGAAGCAGGCATTGTAGATTATGGTGAAGAGTTTCACAAAGCATTGGAAAAAGGCGGCTGGCCGCTGGATAAAATCAATCAGGAAAGCCTCAAAAATTCGAAAGCCACCTTTGTGTTTGGCCAAATGAACGAACCGCCGGGGGCCAGGGCCCGTGTAGCGCTCTCCGGGCTTACCATTGCCGAGTACTTCCGCGATGGCGACGGCAGCGGACAGGGAAAAGATATCTTGTTTTTTGTCGATAACATTTTCCGATTTACACAGGCAGGCTCTGAAGTGTCGGCGCTGTTGGGTCGTATGCCTTCAGCTGTGGGCTATCAGCCGACGCTGGCATCAGAAATGGGTGAGATGCAAGAAAGGATCACCTCCACCAAGCACGGCTCCATTACCTCTGTACAAGCGGTATATGTGCCGGCCGATGACTTGACCGACCCCGCTCCTGCCACCACATTTGCCCACCTCGACGCCACCACGGTGCTTTCAAGAAAAATATCTGAGCTGGGTATTTACCCAGCAGTAGATCCGCTCGACTCTACCTCCAGGATATTGACGCCAGACATACTGGGCGATGAGCACTACAACACGGCCCAACGCGTGAAAATGCTGCTGCAACGATACTCCGAACTTCAGGATATCATTGCCATATTGGGAATGGAAGAATTGTCTGATGAAGACAAGCAGGTGGTACACCGGGCACGTCGTGTGCAGCGGTTTCTTTCTCAGCCATTTCACGTGGCCGAGCAGTTCACCAACATTCCCGGCGTACTGGTCGACATCAAAGACACCATCAAAGGCTTCAACACCATAATGGATGGCGAGCTTGACCACCTGCCCGAGGCGGCTTTCAACCTGGTGGGGGATATAGACCAAGCCATAGAAAAAGGAGAACGATTGATAGCAGAATCAAAAAGTTAAGCAGCGCAATGCATCTTGAAATCATAACCCCAGACAAAACCATCTTTAAAGGAGAAGTAGAATCCGCCACCTTCCCGGGAAGTATGGGTTCTTTTCAGGTGCTTAAAAATCACGCCCCCATCATCAGCACGCTCGACAAAGGCAAACTGAAATACGTGGGAAAAGGCGGCACACACGAAATGACAGTGGATGGCGGCGTGGTAGAGGTGCTCGACAACAACATAAATGTGCTGGTAGAAAAAATAGTAGAGGAATAAACTACCTCTGACGATGTAAGGTGGGCGACGGGAAAAGATATAATCCCGTCGCCTTTTTTTATGTAATTGCCACGCAAATGCTGTCGCCAAATCACATTTGCCCACTATGGCCCAAAATCTGATCAATGCGCTGGACGAACTGCGAGAGGCCAATATAATCGATGCCGGTACGGCGGAGCGCATTCAGCAGTATTTTCACAATAAAGAAAACTCAGCCGGCAACCGCCAGACCCTGGTTTTTGGAATACTTGGAGCCTTGCTGGTCGGCTTAGGCATCATCCTCCTCATAGCGCACAACTGGGATTCACTGGCCAAACCGATCAGGGTTGCCATTGCTTTTGCACCACTCCTTCTTGGCCAGGTGCTGGCCGCACTCACCTTCACCCGTTCTTTCCAAAAAAGCGCCTGGCGCGAAGGTGCCGGCATATTTTTGTTTTTAGCCATCGGCTCGTGCATTTCCCTCGTCAGCCAAATCTACCAAATAGAAGGCGACCTGGGCAGCTTTCTTCTCACCTGGATGCTTCTGGCGCTGCCTGTGGTATACGCCTTGTCTTCTTCGTTCACATCCTTGCTATACATTGTCGGCATCACGCTGTATGCTGCGCAAACCGGGTATTGGCAGTATCCTGGCGGTAGCGCGCTTTGGTACTGGCCTTTACTGCTTGCCATACTTCCGTACTATTTTCATCTGTTGAAGCAGCGCCACAGCACAAATTTCGTTGCATTTCACTCTGTAGGCATACCACTGAGTATTTGTACAGCACTTGGCACTTTAGCCGGCACGCAGGAAGAGCTTATGGTATCGGCTTATCTCAGCCTGTTCACGTTGTTCATTCTGGTCGGCCTGCTTTTGAATGATAAAACAACCCACAGCGGCAAACAATGGATTGCCGTCGGCTGGTTGGGCATTGTCGTGGTACTGATGGCATTGAGTTTCAAATGGTATTGGCATGAACTAAGGTATCACCAGCTCCAGATGTTTTCTGCCGATGTGTTCATCTCCATATTGCTTGCGGTGGTAGTCATACTCATTATACTATATATGGCGCGGCAACGCAGCCAACTGTTGAGCAATGTCATTTTATATGGATTTGTACTTTTTATGGTAAGCCTGGTGGTGGGTCATCAGCTCCCCTGGCTTAGCGCAGTACTCATTAATGTGTATGTACTGGTTTTGGGCATATCCATTATTGTACAGGGCAGCCGCAGCAATAGCCTTTGGCAGCTCAACGCCGGTATGGGCATCATTGCCATACTGACCACGTGCCGCTTCTTCGACTCCAATCTCAGTTTTGTGGTTAGAGGCCTTTTGTTCATCATCGTAGGTGCAGGCTTTTTTCTGGGCAATTACCGCATGGTCATGAAGAAAAACCGAGAAAAAATATTGAACCCATGAAGTTTACGGCCAAATACGGACTATTCGTACTTGCCCTGGGCATACTGGGGCAGTGGTATGTGCCCATCGGTATGATCTGGAAAATGGAGCGGCTGCTATACGCGGGCACTGCCATCAAAATGAAGTTGGCGCCCGTAGACCCCATCGACCCCTTGCGCGGCCGCTATCTCCAATTGTCTTTTGCTGAAACAACGTACACCATCGATAGCGCTAACTATGAGCTCAGCGGCATGGAATTGTACGTACAGTTCAAAACCGACACTGCCGGCTATGCCATCATCGATGGCGTATCGGTGGCAGAGCCGGACAATGGCCTGTATGTGAAAGCGCAGGTATCGGGGCTCTCAACCACCATGTCCAATACCACCCTTCGGTTGTCTTACGCTTTCGACCGGTTCTACATCGATGAAAGCAAAGCCCTGGAGGCAGAAAAAAGAGTAGCACAATTGCTGAGCGACACCAACCAGCCTGTATATGCTGAGCTCTATATAAAAAATGGCAATGCCGCCATTGCTGATTTGTTTGTAGATGGCCTGCCGCTTTCGGAGTGGCTCGAAAAAGAATGATCCTTTTTAAAGGATTATCCTTCAGGCACTAATCCACCCGGCCACTTCCTCTTGCGTGGGATTTTGCACGCTTTCCAACTTTAGTTTTTTGCGCATACCGCATACGTCGTTGAAGAGTTTGCCCGGTTTCTGATTTTTGAGCGCTTCTACGGTTAAGATGCCCAGCTTTTGAAAAATCGGCAACAGCTCCTTGCGCACACCAAGGTTTATAAAATCTTCCTCCGGAAATCCCGCTTTCTTCTTCTCGGGCTTCATTTGCGGGAAAAAGATCACGTCCTGTATGGAGTTAGAATTGGTCATGATCATGGCAAGGCGGTCAATGCCTATGCCCAGGCCTGCGGTTGGCGGCATGCCGTATTCCAGCGCACGCAGAAAATCGTCGTCAAGCACCATGGCCTCTTCGTCGCCGCGCTTGCCAAGCTCCAGTTGCAGCTCAAACCGCTCGCGCTGATCGATCGGATCATTCAACTCGCTGAAGGCATTGCAAATCTCTTTGCCGTTGCAAATGGCCTCAAACCGCTCTACCAGCCCCGGCTTGCTGCGGTGCTTCTTGGCCAGTGGCGACATCTCCAAAGGATAGTCGGTAATGAATGTGGGCTGAATGAGGTGCGGCTCACAGGTCTCGCCAAATATTTCATCGATGAGTTTTCCCTTGCCCATGGCATCGCTCACCGGCACCTTCAGCTTGCGGCAGGTGGCACGCAGAGCCTCCTCGTCCATTTCCGATATATCAATTCCTGTAAAATGCGCTATGGCCTCGAACATGGTGAAGCGCTTCCAGGGCCGCTGGAAATCGATCGTATGCTTGCCCACTTGTATGCTGGTGGTGCCGTGCATGTCCAGGGCGGCCTTTTCCACCATTTCTTCTACCAGGTCCATCATCCAGAGGTAATCTTTGTAGGCCACGTACAGTTCTACCTGCGTAAATTCCGGATTGTGAAAACGCGACATGCCTTCGTTGCGAAAATCTTTGGCAAACTCATACACACCTTCAAAGCCGCCTACAATCAGCCGCTTCAGATACAGCTCATTGGCTATTCGCAGATACAGGGGCATGTCGAGCGTGTTGTGGTGCGTCTTGAATGGCCGGGCAGCAGCGCCTCCATACAGCGGTTGCAGCACAGGTGTCTCTACCTCCAGATAGCCCTTGTCATTCAGGAACTGCCGGATAGAGGTGACCATCTGCGTACGCTGCTTGAACACCTCCCGTACCTTCTGGTTCACGATCAGGTCTACATAGCGCTGGCGGTATCGCAACTCCGGGTCGCGGAATGCGTCGTGTGTCACCACATTGCCCTGTTCATCGGTGGTTTCTTTTACAATAGGCAGCGGCCGCAGCGACTTAGTCAATATCTTCAGTTCTTTGGCCCATATGGATATTTCGCCAGTTTTTGTGGTAAACACATAGCCCTTTATGCCTATGATGTCGCCAATGTCGAGCAGTTTCTTGAACACCGTGTTGTACAGTGTTTTGTCGTCAGTCGGGCATATTTCGTCACGATTGATATACACCTGTATGCGCCCATCCTGATCCTGTATTTCTGCAAATGAGGCCGAGCCCATAATGCGCTGGCTCATCATCCTGCCGGCGATGGTTATATTTTTATAATCCGTCTTGCGCTTCTCATAGTTTTCATGAATGTCTTTGGTGGTCACATTCACTTCAAAAAGTTCTGATGGATAGGGGTTCACACCCAGCTTTTCTAACTCGGCGCGCTCTTCTCTTCTCCGTATTTCCTGTTCACTTAGGTGCATCTTATTCCAATTTTGAGGTGCAAAAATAGGCAAATTGTTGACTATGAGAAAAGAGGCAGATGTGTGGGGAATTCACAGGCAGAGGCACGAATCAGGGCAAAAAAAAAGCCCCTAACCGGGGCCTCATCGCTATTTTTCATTGCCGGCCGTCTATCAGCTCGGCTCTTTTACTACTTCGCCTTTTATATAAAGTGTTTCGGTACCGCCCTCTACATTGGCGGTTACGCGAATGCTTTTGTTAAATGCGCCCATAGCAGCGGCATTAAAGGTGGCTTTTACAATCCCCGATTTGCCTGGCAATACAGGTTCTTTGGTGTATTCTGTCACTGTGCAGCCACATGAGCCTTTTACGTCGGAAATCACCAGCGGGGCTCCTCCGGTATTGGTAAAGCTGAACTCGAAAGAGACCGGCTTGCCCTGCACTATCTGTTCAAAATTGTGGGTTGTTTCATTCCAGTTGAATTTTGCCAATTCGCCTGGTGCCCCTGCGCTTTCTACCTGCACAGCCTGCGCCTGGGCAGCAAGTACAATGAACAAAACTGCTGCTTCCAATAAGAATATTTTTTTCAAGTATTTCATATGATGGTTATTTATGTGTTTTATACTGAACAAGAGTGTGTTGGAACCTCCTACAAGGTGCTAATTTAAAAATTAATCCTTTTTGCCAAACGCCGTAGGATGAGTTATGTTGTACGGGGTGTATGAACCGTGTCGCATTTGCATTTTTTCAATCCAACCCGGGTTGGCAAAATTTGCCCAATCCATGATTAATGTCACTTTTCGCCTTTTTTTAATTCTTTACCTTTAAGCCCACCTATACTTGAAATTTATGAATGCTGATATAAACACCGGCCTCACCCTGCTTCTGGTGGGCATGATCACAGTAGTTTGCATACTGGTTTTAGTGGTCATTTTTGGCAATCTGCTCATTCGTTTGGTCAATAAGTATTTCCCTGCCGATGAACTGGTGCAGGTACCCAATACTGCTGCTCCTGTATTGGCAGGCATAGCGCCAGCCAAACTGGCCGCCATAGCAGCAGCCGTGCAGGATGCCACCGGGGGGCGTGGCCAGGTGACTCGTATAGAAAAACTCATGGAAAGAAGAGATTAAATACCCTGACTGCAATAGGCAGTCAATATTGAAAAAAACTATTTTGAACATTAACAATTAAAGCAATGGCAAAGGATATTCAGTTTTCCTTGGTGTATAGGGATATGTGGCAGTCGTCGGGCAAGTACATGCCACGCAAAGACCAGTTGGTGCGTATAGCTCCGGTCATCATCGACATGGGCTGCTTTTCGCGCGTAGAGACCAATGGTGGCGGGTTTGAGCAAATCAATTTGTTGTTTGGTGAAAACCCCAACAAAGCGGTGCGCGCCTGGACGCAACCCTTCAACGAGGCAGGCATAAAAACCCACATGCTCGAGCGCGGGCTGAACGGCATCCGCATGAGCCCGGTACCTGCCGACGTGCGCAAGCTTATGTTTAAGGTAAAGAAAAAACAAGGCGTAGATATTTCGCGCAGCTTCGACGGACTGAACGACCCCAGAAACATCATAGACTCCATAAAATACGCCAAAGAAGGCGGAATGATCGCACAGGGCACCTTGTCGCTCACGCACTCCAAACTGCATACGGTAGATTATTATGTGGATCTGGCAGAGAAGCTCATCCAGGCAGGCTCCGACGAAATCTGTCTGAAAGATATGGCCGGCATTGGTCGGCCCGTAAGCCTGGGCAAAATAGTACAGGGCATCAAAGCCAGCTACCCCGATGTGCTGATACAGTACCATGGCCAGACAGCCCCCGGCTTCACGCCTGCCTCCATATTGGAAGTGGCCAGGGCCGGCGCCGAAATCATTGACGTAGGCATGGAGCCACTCGCGTGGGGCACCGGCCATGCCGACATGCTTACCGCCGTGGCCATGCTCGAAGATGCAGGATTTAACGTGCCTAAGGTGAACATGAAAGCCTACATGGAAGCACGCCGGCTCACACAAGAATTTATCGACGACTTCCTGGGCTACTACATCGATGCCCGCAACCGGTTCCTCAACTCGCTGCTGATAGGCCCGGGCCTGCCAGGTGGCATGATGGGCAGCCTTATGGCCGATCTGGGCAACAACCTCAGCAGCCTGAACAAATGGCTAACAAAAAATGGCAAACCCGAGATGACCCAAGACGACCTGCTGGTGCGGCTTTTTGACGAAGTAGAACACATATGGCCAAAAATGGGCTATCCGCCATTGGTAACACCCTACAGCCAGTATGTGAAAAATGTGGCCCTGATGAACGTGGTGCAGATGATAAAAGGCAAAGATCGCTTCTCCATGATCGACGACAACACCTGGGACATGCTGCTCGGCAAACAGGGCAAAGTGCCCGGGCCGCTTGCACCAGAGCTGGTAGAAATGGCTAAAGAACAAGGGCGCGAATTCTATGAAGGCCACCCGCAAGACCTCTACCCAGACAACCTGGACTCATTCAAAAAAGAAATGGATGACAACGGCTGGGACTATGGCCAAGACGATGAAGAACTGATGGAGCTGGCCATGCACCCGGCACAGTACCGCAACTACAAATCGGGTAAGGCCAAGGAAGAATTTGAAGCCGACCTTGCCAAGAAGAGAGCAGAAGAATCGGATAAAAAAGCCTCATCAAGTTCTCCTGCAGCACCTGCCGCATCTGCGGCCCCGGGCTTCGCCCCTAAAACCATGCATGTGGATGTGAATGGCGAGCGCTTCGTGGTGTCGGTGTCGTACGGAGAAAATGATGGAAATACCGCAGCGCCGGCAGTACCGGCACCCAAAGAAGAAAACACCAAGGCCCCGGCAAGCAGCACAGCCAATGGCGATGCACATCTCATAGAAGCGCCGCTGGAGGGCAAGTACTTCAAAACCAAAAGCGCCTCAGAGAAAGGCATAAAGGTGGGCGACACTGTAAAAGTGGGCGACATTGTAGGCTACATAGAATCGATGAAAGTGTACAACGCCATCACGGCCGACAAAGCCGGCAAGATCACAGAGATATGCTTCAACGACGGTGAGTCGGTAGATGAAGACGATGTGTTGGTAAGGATGCAGTAGATTTTTTTGATCGGGCGCTAGACTGATTTTTTTATGGATGTTTTTGAGAAGTTGTACAGAATGACCGCCTTTGGGAATTTCATTGAAAATCCCGCGGCGATCTTCATGATACTGGTGGGGTTGTTCCTGCTATACCTGGGTATAAAGAAAGAATACGAGCCTTTGCTGCTGGTACCGATAGGCTTTGGCCTCATACTGGCCAATGCACTGGGCGGCGGCATGGGCATAGTGCCCGCCACCGACGAGTTGCTGCATATGACCCTGCTGGAGATCGCCAAGGAGTACGGCATTATGAACCTGCTGTACTATTCACTCATTAAGACGGGGCTTTTGCCCCCACTTATTTTCATGGGTGTAGGTGCCCTTACCGATTTTGGCCCCATGCTGCGCAACCTGCGGCTGGCCTACTTTGGCGCTGCAGCACAGATCGGCATATTCACTGTATTGCTGGGCGCATTACTCACCGGATTCACGCTGAAGGAGGCGGCATCCCTGGGCATAATCGGTGGCGCTGACGGGCCTACGGCCATATACACCACCATATTGCTGGCGCCACACCTGCTCGGGCCCATTGCCATAGCGGCCTATTCATATATGGCCCTGGTGCCGGTAATTATTCCCTTTGTGGTGCGGCTTACCACCAACAAGAAAGAACTGATGATCAACATGCGGCAGCAGGACAGGCTATACCCAAGCCAGCGCCCAATCAAGAACCTGAAAACGCTCAAGATTTTGTTCCCGCTGTTGCTGGGTGGTGCGGTATCGGTGATGGTGCCCTCCTCGGTACCGCTCGTGGGCATGCTCTTGTTTGGTAATCTGATCAAAGAAATAGGCACCCCTACCGAACGGCTGCATAAGGCCGCGTCGGGAGGTATTTTGAATACAGCCACCATATTTCTGGGACTCACCGTGGGTGCCACCATGACGGCCGAAACTTTCCTGGATGTAAAAACGCTCATGATCATTGCCGGCGGCTTTATTGCCTTTTGCCTGTCTGTAGCCGGCGGCATATATGCGGTAAAGATTTACAATCTGTTTGCAAAAAAGAAGATCAATCCGCTGATCGGTGCCACTGGCCTTAGTGCCGTGCCTATGGCTTCGCGTGTGGCCAATGAAATTGCACTCAAACACGATCCGAGCAACCACCTGCTGCAATACGCCATGGCTTCCAACATATCCGGGGTCATCGGCTCGGCGGTAGCTGCGGGTGTGCTCATATCGTTTTTAAGCTAAAGAAAACCAGACCAATTAACTTATAGCTCAAAAGCCTGGTGCCTTCGGAAACATCTCCGGAGCACCGGGTTTTTATTTTTATTATGACCCTGAAACAAAGAAACCTGATGGCCATCATCGGCCAAAAATATGTGCCAAGTGATGCATTGCCCACCACCATCAGCACCACAGATATGTACAACAAAGGCTGGGGCAGGCAAATAGAACAAACCTGCGAATCGCTGAGCGCCCTGGATCATAAGCCCGCTTTGCGCTTTGAAGCCTACTCCCATCAGTTTGGTCGATTCTGCGTGCTGCTCGACGAACAGCTCCACTTCAACAGGTACAGGCTGTCCACACTCAGGTCGGCATTTTATGAAAACAGTGCCTCCTTTCCGCTTCAGAAATACAAGCTGTACTGTGGCAAGCATGAGAAAGAATGCCTGAAATCGGGAATGAAAAATCCCATATGGACCAATACGAAAGCCGAAGAGCTTTTTGGTGAATCGCAGGAAAACGGCGACCTGGGTATTCGTGGCTCCTCCGGATGGAAACTAACCGCATTGAAGGATTTCATCATTGACGTACATGCCCACTATAATAAAATACGCCTGCTGCGGCTTGCTGTTTGGGACGAAATCATGATCGATAAAAGACTGATTAAGCTGAATGACCTGTTGCTGAACCCCGGTGAGAAGGAAGCCGATTATCTGCTAAAATTCATTGAGCGCAAGGTGATTGGATTGTATTCGTAGATGATAAACATCTGCCTTCTACGCACCTGCCGATGGAGGGAAAAGTTTTTCTATTGTTAAACAGACATCCAACGAAGTGGACGCAACATCATGCGCCAATTAAAAAAATAGCCGGCTGCTTGTGCAGGTCTGGCGCATTTTTCTTCCATTCTCCAACCTGCCTTGCAACAACCCGCTCATTGTATGCGGTGAGGTTGCTGGCTATGCAGAGCCTGGTGTGGGGCTGGCATATGGCCAGCAGATCGGCCAGCAGAGCATTATTTCGGTAGGGTGTTTCCATAAAAATCTGGGTTGAGCCTTGCGTTCTAGCCGCATTTTCCAGCACAGCAATGGCCCTCTTTCGCTCCCCCTTATCGATGGGCAGGTAGCCATGAAAGGAAAATTGCTGTCCATTGAAGCCGGAGGCCATCAGCGCTAGAAATATTGAAGAAGGCCCCACCAACGGCACCACATCGATGCCCATGCTATGTGCAAGGCGCACGGCCTCGCTGCCCGGATCGGCAATGCCGGGGCAGCCTGCCTCCGACATGATGCCGGCATCGCGGCCACTGCTTACCTCCCGCATATAAGCAGCAGCCTGTAGCTCTGTTGTATTCTTATCGAGCAATTCAAACTGCAACGTCTCAATATCAAGGCCCAGTTCCAGGCTGCTGATGTACCTGCGCGCCGTGCGTACATTTTCCACAAGAAAATAATTGAGCTGCCGGATGATGCTCGCCTGGTATGGATTGAAAAATGCGGAATGGCCGCCATCTGCCAGTGCGGTTGGAATCAAATATAATTTGCCTTTTTTTTGTTCAATCATACATTTCCAGTGTATAAAATGCGAAAACAGATGGCCGTGATACTTATAGTGACAGGAGCCACAATACTGGCAGTCGGCTTAGTCTTGTACTTTTTTTCTGATCTGCCTTTCGGCAAACTACCAGGCGACATCACCCATCGCACCAAGAATTTTACCTTTCACTTTCCCCTGGCTACCAGCCTTGTCATCAGCATCATACTTTCCCTGGTGCTTTATCTCGTTGCCAAGCTGCGCTAGCTTTGCTTTGGTTTCTTGTGCTTAGCTCTTCAGAAAGGTGCCTGCAATGTCGGTGAACTCCTCCGGCTTTTCGGCGTGTATCCAATGTCCTGCCTCTTTTATAGTCACCAGTGTAGCCTTGGGAAAGGTTGATTTAATGGCATCATTATCATCCGCTGAAATATAATCTGAGTGCTCGCCACGAATAAAAAGTGCGGGGTGTGGTATTTCATTCGGTGCCGACAACGCTTCGCCTATGTTCTCGATTTTTTCATCGATCACCTTCAGGTTCAACTTCCATATGTAGTTGTTGTCATCGTCGCGGGTAAGGTTTTTCAGGAGAAACTGTCGCACGGCCTTCTCACCGATCCGCTCTGCCAGTTGCTCATCGGCCTCCGATCTTTTGGTAATCTTTTTCAGGTCTATGCTGCGCAAGGCATTGAGGATGTCTCTGTGATGTACTGGGTATTTTTTCGGAGCAATATCCACCACCACCAACTTCTCTATCCGTTCGGGATATTTGGCAACGAGGGTCATGGCTGCCTTGCCACCCATGGAGTGGCCGATTACCGAGGTTTTTTCTATGTTCAACGCGTCCAGCAGCCCTACCACATCGGCGGCCATTGCCTCATACGTCCAATCGGAACTGTGGGGCGAGTTGCCATGATTGCGAAGGTCGGGCAGCACAATGTCGAAGTCATCGGCCATGGTTTTGGCTATACTCATCCAGTTGTCGGACGAGCCAAACAGCCCGTGTAAAATAAGCAAAGGCAAGCCGCTGCCTACCTGCTGATGGTACAATTTCAATGTGTTTCAGGTTTTATTGAAGAAGGCGCAAAGTACTACAGTTTACATTTTACCTCAATAGGCGACTTAGAAATCGTAGCCCAGCGTCACAAAAAAACGGGCATCGCCTACATTGTAGTCTTCCATAGGATAAGCCACATCCAGCTTCACGTAGTAGCCCAGCAGCACAGTGCGTACACCAAAACCATAGCTACTCAGCCAGGGATTTTTAAAGTTCAGAATTTTGGCCGTAAAAGGAGATTGATCTCTTCGTATGTACTCTGTGTTGAGGTCGTTTTCCGTAGCAAAAGGAGAGGCGCCTGTCCATGATGAGCCAATGTCGAAAAAGCCTATAAGCTGCAGGTTTCGGAAGAAGTTGGAGGCGATGGTACCACGATAGAAATAGCGCACCACCGGAAGGCGCAATTCGGCGTTGAACAGCAAGGCATTGGCTCCGTAAAAGGTGTTGTAGTTGAAGCCGCGCAAGCTGGTGACATAGTCCACGAACAATATATTACTATTGTCGACCCCGGAGATAGACTGTAGCGGGTCATTGTCGCCGTTATCGTTGGTTTTGTTCAGTATCCAGTTATCAACACCGCCGAGCAGATAGTTTTGTTTGTTTCGCCCAAAAAACCGCCCGTAAAACACTCTG
Organism: uncultured Roseivirgaceae bacterium; assembly: GCA_964596645.1. Taxonomy (GTDB): domain Bacteria; phylum Bacteroidota; class Bacteroidia; order Cytophagales; family Cyclobacteriaceae; genus CAVQEK01. The sequence goes on along the minus strand of CAZQVB010000013.1, from coordinate 15,902 downwards.
GTAGCGAAGATGAGTTCCCGGTGAATTTTTTGATAATTGCGAAAGTCGAGATAAAAATTGCTGAAAGATTGGTCGCTATTGCTGATGCCCTCGTAGTGGTGCAATCCTATTTTTCCCCGTGTACCTTCTATCAGGTTCAGATCGATCACATTGCTGTTGTCGTATATAAATTCCACTTTCACACCACCATACTGTTCTGATCCGCGCGGCTCCTGGCCGGCTTGGTTGAATATGTAAGAACCTATATTGAAATCGCGATAGCTGGTGGTGGCAAAGAATGGGGAAACCGTAAACCGGCTGGTAACACTAAAGGGCAAAGAGGCACCCATTTCCCACATGTTCAGCGTATACTTCTGAGTCCACTGCGACTCAGTGAACCGATGCAGCGTTTTTCTGTCGTACCGCGCATGGAAATCGATGGTGTGCTTCAGGTAGCGATATTCACCATAAAACTGACCGCTGCGCAAATCGGTGGTGGTCATAAAGCCCCCATAGAATTTATGGTTTTCCAACACGTCGTTCATTTGTGCTTCCAGCCTTATGCCAAATCCCATCAAAGGGTCTATCACAAATGAAGTGACCACGTTGTCGGCTGTGAATCGGGAGGTATAGGGCAGCGGTCCTACGATATCTTTCGTTTTGCGTAATCGACGGTAGTTGCTGAGGAACGACTGTGATTTGTCTTCCGCTTTTACCACATCGGTGTCGAACACGTAATTGTCGGTATCGATCAAGGCGTCGTCTTCCTGTGTCACCCGGGCCGAATCTTGCGCCACCTGGCTGGAGGGGCTATCCTGAGGCTGTTGGTTGAGGTTATCGAAGGTGTAGTTGTCTATGTCGATGTAATCGGGCTGCTCCGCTATTGCTTCGTTCTCCACGTACCAGTCTAAAAAAGATGCGCCTTCCCCCTGGGTTATTGGTGCTGCCTCCGGCAAGGGCGCTTCCTCATTGGCTTTATCCACCGCCTTATTGGCCTGTGACCTGCGCAGTCGCTCGGCCACCATCTTGGCATTCAGGTATTGCTTGCGCTTGGTGGCGGCGGTAAACATGTTTTGATTCAGATCGAAGCCGGGATAATAATATATTTCCTCGCGATCTTCATCGATCATCGAAAAAGCCAGGCTGCCATTTTCAGAATTGATGTCGTAGCTTTTCAGGCTCACATCAAAATTGGTAACTTGATTGAACGTGCCCTTGGTGAGATCGTAGCGGTAGATGTTGAATATACCCTGTTGATCGCTCAGATAATAGATGGTGTTTTCATTCAACGCCACAGGTTTTACGTCTTTGCTGATGCTGTTGGTGAGCCGGTGTACCTCGTTCTTGGTGGTGTCGATGTTGTAAATGAAGATGTTGTAGTTGTCTGTTATTCCTTCAATGGTTTCGTCGCGTGTGAATATGCTGTCGGTGGTGCGATTGCTGCTGAAAACGATGGAGCTGGTGCCGGGCACGAAGCGCGGGTCAATATCATCGTACAAGTCGTTGGTGATCCGCTTGATGGAGTTGCGCCTGAGGCTCACCAGGTACAGGTCGTTGTTGCCGTTGTTGTCGGCACTCACCACAGCCACGTTGGCATTGACGGCTATGTCGAAATCGCGTATTTGATTGATGCGAGTGAGCTCTTTTTTCACCTTTTTGCCAGAAGATACGGTATACATCCACAGGTAATTTTTGCCGTACCTGGTACCGACTATGCCCAAGGTGTTTTCGTCTTGCCAGCTTATCAGTGGCATATCTTCATCAAATTCCTGATTGATCACTTTGTAGCCACCCTTCAGTGCTGTTTTGTCTTTGTTTTTATCTGTGCGCTCTACGATCACTTTAAAGCGGCCCTTGAAATTGGTGGCATATGCCACATAGTTGCCCTCCGGGCTTATTCGCACAGAATTGAGGAAACCGCCCTTGCGGTTGTTGCTGAGTTGATTGCTCTTGTCGGCGCTTATATAGTTTTCGCTTACCTGGGCGGCTTGCTGCTGATAGTAGTTTTGCCATTCATTCAGAAAACCCTTGAACGACAAGCCCATTGTGCCGGATATGCTGCGTTCCTCATTGCGGATGATCCTCGTCAGGTTTAAAATATTGGATATATAGCTGGGGCCATAGCGCTCCGCAATAAAATTCCAAATACTTTGGCCCACATATGCCGCCTCCTGATCCTGATATTTGTTGAGGGTTTTTACATTGTTATTTCTGAAAAACTCTCGCATATAATCGTCCATCTCTACACTCCAGCCATACGCCAGATACCGCGCGGCACCCACCATAAACCAATCGGGGAGCGACAGCAGATACGAGCTCTGAAACATATCTGACAGGCTGCCACCAAACATCATGTCGTTGATGAGCATGGTAGATACGCGAAACACAAGCTCTTCTTTGAACTCGCTGGCCGTGCCCGGATAGGCAATTTCTACCTGAGGTTTTACAAAATCCGTTTGCCCCGCTACATCAAAGCTGTTGTCATTCACACCGATGTTGCTCTGCTGCAAATCCTTTACAGAGTTGTAAAGGTATATTTCCGTTTTGGCGTACGGTGCATACCCGAGTACATCAGTAATGCGGTTGAACTCTTCTTCGAGATATTTGGCAGCCATGCGCGCCAGCTCATTGCCTTCGTCGTAAAAGTATATGTCAAAATTTTCGCTGGTGTAGTAGCGCCACTTGAAGTTCTTGAACTGAAGACGGTTTTTACCAAACTTCTCCATGGCCACCTGTGCACCCGCCGGTTGTAAAGCCGCCATCCCCAAAAAAACCAACGGAATAATCCCCCTAAGAACTCGCTTCATTGAACTGCCTGCTAAAATGATTGTGACATGAAATATAAAGAATAATAGCGACTAACATCGGCTTCTGCCGGTAGATGGCCACTGCCTTCCAGATGATTTGCAAAAACACTTGCCAACCATGGTGCCACAGATACGCCTTTGGTGCCAAGGCCATTGAATATGCTCATTGCTTTATATTCCGGATGGAAACCCACAAACGGTCTGCGGGACTTTGTTCCTGGTCGCACGCCTGCCCTTTGCGCAGTTATTGTGTACTTTATGCTGATTAACGCATTCAACTTTTCAATTATTTCTTTTCTGCCATTTTCCGTTGGTTGTTCATCCAGCACAGCGTGGGTATATGTGCTGCCCGCCAGGCAGGTGTTATCTTCCTGAGGAATGATAAACCCGTTGCGATTGAAAATAGTTTGTATGGGCTCGTCTAGGTTTACAGTTAAAACCTCTCCCTTTACTGGCGCAAAAGGAAGCCAGGAAAAGAAAGGGTTTTGCGCATCGCGATAGCCTTGGCAAAACACCACCCGGTCGGCCTTGAAGTGTTCATACTGGCAGCCATGGGTTTTCACTTGAAGCTTGTCCACATCAAACTTTACCATGTGCCGATCGGCATATTTTTCCAGATGTGTGGCAGCGGCGTCGAGAAAAAGCGACACATGCACATGACCGGTTTGCCGCAGCAATGCTCCGCCAAAGGCGTCGTATACCACTACGGGAAAACTGCTTTGATGATGTATGGTGTGTACATAAGGGGAATATGCTGAACTGGCGCTTTTGCCAGCAAAATCATTTTGCTCGGCTATACTGCCAAACGGCCGGTATATGGGCCTGGGAAACATAAATTGCACCTGTAGCTGCTCTTGCCAGTGCGTGTAAAATTTATGTAAAAAAGGAAATAAAGCTTCTGCCTGCCAGGTCTTGTTCATTCTGGGCCCGGTAAGCGGATTGTACAAACCGGCAGCGGCGCGCGATGCGGTCTGAGTGGCGCCGTCATCAATGAGCAAAAGCTTCTTGCCGCGCTCAGCCAGCGTGAGCGCCAACACGGTGCCCGCCAGGCCCTGCCCTATAATTATATAGTCGTATGTCATTAATTGATGGCGTATGATCAAAAGCAAAAGTATCGTTCACCGCTCGATGTATCACAATATGCGGCTGTACAATGCCACTACCAGAGCTGTTCGGGGCAAAGGAGCTTCAACTTATTGTTGAACCGGAAGCCGAGATTGAACTCATGAGAGCCATTGCCGAAGTAATCGAGCCGGTTGCCGCCATAGTCGAAACTATAGCTAAAATCGAAATTAGCGTTGATGGCCATACCAAAGAACAATGCCACCGACTGATTGGATTTTCCCACTACGCCGGCCCAAAACCGCTGGTCGTACACTGCCTTTAAGCTGCCCTCTATTTCCAGTGGCAATGCTGATGTGTGCCTTAGTAGCGATGAAGCCACTACTTGGGCTTTTTGACTCACCGGGGTGAGCCGGTACCCAGCTATCAAAAAGTAAGAAGAGGAGACGCGATTGGCTACGCCGGGGTTGTCGATGAAGCTGTAGCGCGCAGGAATGAGTTGCAGGCCCGATAAGCCGGCGAAGAATTTCTTTCCGTACAGCCAGATGCCAAGGTTCAGGTCGGGCGTCACTTCAGCGCCTGTTCCTGCCAGCACCGGATCATTGTCATTGCTCAGTTTTATGCGATTCAGGTCTATGGTATTATAGATGATACCAGAGCTTACCGCCATAGACATGGTGAAGGTTTTGGTCAACGGCAAATGATAGCCATAGGAAACATTGAATTGATAGCGCGTGTAATTGCCCGTTTGGTCGCGGAGGGCAAGCCCTCCGAGGCTGTGGTGCCTGGGCACCTGGCTGGTGACGTGGTCATCGCGCTCGTTGTATGCACTGCGTAGTGGGTTGGCCTGTGCGTTTCGTTCATTGTTCAGCTTGCCCAAAGGTGCATGTGCAGAAATATACGAGGTGACCGGCGCCCCCGGCAGGCGGCTCCATTGCCAACGATGGCTGGCCCTCACATCGATGAACCGTTCTATACCACCCACTGCAGGGTTGTACAAGTAGCTGTTGATCACATAGAGCGACTGCTGTGGGCGCTGCTGCGCCATGGCCTGCTGCGCCCAGCACCACGACAGCAAGACGACCAGAAACGCCCTAGCGAATGATGTCCACATAGCCTACGAAGGGTTTTATTCCAATATTCAAATCGATGATGTAGTAATAAGTGTCGCCGGGTAGCTGATCGCCATCCCAGGGCTCGTCATACCCTCTGCGCTCAAATATCAAATTGCCCCAGCGGTCATATATTTTCACATGAGTGGCAGGGTAATACTGTACATGTTTTATTTCCCAGTTTTCATTGTACATGTCGCCATTGGGCGTGAATGCATTGGGGATATCGACGGGTGGCAGTGCTATCACAGAAATGGTGTCGGAGACGAGGCAGGCATTGGCATCGATGACAGCAAGTGTATATAATCCTGCACTCAAGGCTTCGGCTCTCACATCGCTTCCTCCGGTGGGTTCCCATTGGTAGCTATAGGGCGGCAGACCTCCGAGCACCTGTGCAGAAGCCCACCCGTTTTTCAGACCATAGCTTTCACCCGATGCCTCCAGCAATACTGCCATCAAATTGTCGGGGGCATTTACGGTGGCTACATCATCTTGCACGCAGCCATTGTCGTCGGTCACACGCACGGCATATTCCCCCACGGTCACATTGTCCACCGTAGCAGCGGTTTCCCCGGAGGGGCTCCACAAAATATGATATGGCGCAGTGCCGCCAACCATAGCCACAGCCAGCTTGCCATCGTGTTCATTGCATACAGCATCCTCCGATGTGGCTTCTATCTGCAGCAAAGGCGGCGGTGGGTTTATATATGCCTGGGCTGTTCTTTCGCACTCATTGGCGTCTTTCACCTTTATGGAATATGTGCCGGCCGACATTCCTGTCACTATTCTGGTGGTATCGCCGGTACTCCATAGAAAGCTGTATGGCGCCTGCCCGCCCAGTATATTTGCCCTGATACCGCCATCGTCGGGTGCGCACACTGCATCGCTGGCCTGAAGCGTAAGCTGTATGGGTGGTGGTGGTGGATCGAGTACTGCTTGCTCGGAAGCTGTGCAGCCATATTCATCGGTGACCACCACCGAGTAGCTACCGTGCGACAACCGGGCTATGCTTTGCTCACTGCGGCCGTTGCTCCAGGCATAAAAGTATTTCCCGGAGCCGCCCTGCGGTACAGCCTTCAGCACGCCATCATCGGGATAGCAATGGGGATTTACTGTTTCCAGCGTTAAGAATATATCAGGCTCGTCTACCACGAGATCTACCTTTTTAGTACAGCCCAGGCCGCCATTGTCGGTGATCAGCACGCTGTATTTGCCTGCTGGTATGTTGGATAGGGTGGCTGATTTCTCTGCAGGAAAATTGCTCCAATCGTACGTATAAGGTGCTACGCCACCCGTCACCTTCACCTGCGCCTGTCCGTCGGAGAGCGTGCAGCGCGAAATGACCGTACTGGTATCGACCTGGAGTCCACTGGGCTCGGCAAGCACTATCTCTGCACTTTGCTTACAGCCTATGGCTTCTTCTACTGTTACCCTGTATGTGCCAGGCGCCAGCCCTTGTCGGTTTTGGTCCTCATTGCCATCGTCCCATCGATATTGATAAGGCGCTATGCCATTTTGTGACAGCAGGTTGATGACACCATCGGTAGTGCCCTTGCAGGATACGTCTGTTTTCACGTAAGACAGGTCAAAACCTATGGCTGTAATGGCAACCGTATCGCGCAGGCCGGTTGGGCAGCCATTCCTGTTGTACGCTTCGTAAGAATAGGTCGTATCCCTGTCGGTGGTTAGTATCTGTGTGGCTTCGTTGCTGTTCATATGATCCCATCGGAAATGGCCTACATTTTTGCCTGTAGCCGTAAGCACAAAAGGATCGTTTTTGCAGACCGTCTGGTCGGGCAGAGGTTCAAAAGTGACTGGTTCGGGTGCCTCCAATACATGGAAGAAACTGCTTGTGCAACCGGTAAATGTGGTCACATTCAGGCGAATTGTATCTCCATATTGCATGTTGTGATAGACTGCGCTGTTGCCTGTGGCGCCGTTGGACCATTTATATGTTTTAAAACCTTCTGTGACTGAGGCTGTAAAGCTGGAGTAGCCCGGTTGTGTGGGGCAGAAGCCTTCAAGCTGTATGTCGAGCTTTTTGCATGAAGCCTCTACATAGGCATATCCAGAATGTGCGCGCAAGGCGCAATCGGTGGTGAGGAATTCTATGGTGACCTCCTGCCCTACAAAGCTGGAAAGATCGGCGCCGGATACTGTCCAGTCTTTTACCCAATACTGGCGGTATCCGTTTTTGCATAGCTTAAAACCTTCGTTGGCCGCATTGTCGCCAGCCCGTACCTTAAATACCCCACATGGCGCCAGATTGCCGTCTTTGTCAAAAACCCTTACCTCAAACCGCGGCTGGTGTTTGGGGTCATGCTTTGGGTCTTCCAACACCACAGCATATTTGTACAGAAAAAATTCTTTGCCGGGTTCTACTACAAATGTGTGGGTGATGCGCTCTGCCTGTGCACCCGTTTGTACATTGCCGAGCCTCAGGGAGTATAGCCCACCCTCAGCCACTTTGGTAAGGTCGATGCCGCAAACATCTGCAATCTCATCTCGTTCGTTTCCAGAGATAACCCGGTGGCGCTCATCGACTATGCCCGGCTCGTCTATGGTGACCACGCCACCGATGGAAATATTGCCGGTATAGCCTTTCCAATTGGAAGTATTCCCTTCTTCAAAATCTTCATTGTGGCATCCCTGCTGACCAAAAACTGCGGGCGTAGCAAAAGCAAGGCATAGGGCCGCTGCCAAAAGGTGACGAAGCATGTGGAAAAGTTGTTTTGAGAAAAAATCAATTATAGTCTAAAGTTGTCTTTGATGCCAGCCGTTTCTTGTACTATTCTTACTTCCAATCAATAGTCCATTCTGCGGGCAATGTCGTGGCGGAGTTAACGCTTATTGCACGGCATCTCTCACAGTTCCTTATCAGGAAAGCGCTGAGTGATATTGTTTGACAGACAGTTGAAAGAATCTTATCGAACAATTGCCTCGCATAGTCATTCTACCTTGTAGCATAGATTGTGTATTTTCGGCATTTATTTATTTGGCATGATTTCCATTAAAGAATTCACATTTAATCCTTTTCAGGAAAATACATATGTGCTCTCCCACCATGACGGGCAGTGCATCATTATAGATCCGGGCTGCAGCAACAGCGCTGAGGAACAACTTCTGGAGCAATATATTGCCGAACACGAACTGGATGTGGCCATGCTCTTAAACACCCACTGCCACATCGATCATGTGCTGGGCAACGCTTTTGTGAAAAGACGGTATAAAGTGCCGCTGTATATACATGAAAAGGATGTGCCAACGCTGAAAATGAATGATGTGGTAGCGCCGATGTATGGCTTTCCTGCCTTTGAAAACACCACCGCCGATCGGTTTTTACGAGAAGGCGATCGCATTGCGGTGGGAGCAGACGATCTTATCGTGATCTTCGTGCCTGGCCATGCACCCGGGCATATTGCGCTGGTGAACAAGGCGCAGAAATTTTGTATAGGTGGCGATGTGCTTTTCAAGGATAGTATCGGGAGAACCGACCTGCCGGGTGGCGACTTTCACACATTGATCAACAGCATTCAGCAGCAGGTATTTGCACTGGCTGATGACGTGGTGGTACACCCCGGCCATGGCCCGGAAACTACCGTAGGCTATGAAAAAAAGTATAATCCGTTTTGCGGATTGGCTTCTAAATAAACACAACATATCATGACACGCCACATACCCAACACCCTCACACTAAGCAACCTGGCCTGCGGTTGTATTGGAATAGTACAGGCTTTTCAGGGTGAACTGATGTGGGCGGCTGCGCTCATTTGGGTCGGGGCGGTGTTCGATTTCTTCGATGGCTTTGCGGCGCGTATGCTCAAAAAACCTTCTGCCCTTGGTCTGCAGTTGGATTCCCTTGCCGACATGGTCACCTTTGGCGTGCTGCCGGCTACCATTGTTTACCAATTGATCGCTCAGGTATCTGCTTACGAATTGCTACCATACGCTGCTTATGTCATTGCTCTATTTTCTGCGCTGCGATTGGCAAAGTTCAATATCGACGAACGCCAAACAGATTCTTTCATTGGCCTGCCCACACCGGCATGCGCTTTGTTTGTGAGTGCGCTGCCATTTATTCAGCATAGCCATGGCAACGTAGCCATTATGTTCTTTTCGCCCTGGTTGCTGGCCGCTTTGGCCCTGGCGCTCGCCCTGCTTTTGGTTTCGGAGATTCACATGTTTTCGCTCAAATTCAAATCCTTTGCCTGGCAGGCCAACAAACTGCGATATACATTCCTTATACTTTCAGTGGTGCTCATCATCACCTTAGGTTTTTTATCCATACCGTTGGTCATTGTTTTATATGTATCGCTTTCGCTTTTCAGAAACCTTACATCGTCAACCCACTCAGGCTCATAATATTTGCGTGGCCTATTCATCATACTTACTTAATTTTACAGTTACGGATATAGCAAATAAAGACACGCCTGTGCTGGCGGTGTGCTGGTATGGCAAAGCGAACGATCCTTTTTGTGTTTTTTACTCTGTTCTTTGCGTCGGCATTTGTCGCCCGGGCCGCTCCTGACCGTGTTGTGTTTCAAGCACAATGGAAAGGCACCAAAAATATTGAACTTTATGATGGGGAAATACGCGCCGTACTATCGGTAGCCAATGCCGAAAATCACACCTATTTTGACTATTTACCCATAATGACCGATGTACGTGATGGCGCGTACAATCTCACAGATTTTACAATTGACTCAATAAATTCGGTGCCATTCAGTGCCGGCGAAATGGCTATTTTCCAGGCCACACAGCTTCAAAGTCAGTCGTTCATCCAACTGCGCACGATGACTATGGCGGGCATGCCAAAGACAAAAATTACACTTGTACCCATCACTTACGACTCCGCCAGTGCTACATTCAGAAAGGTGCTCTATCTGTCTCTGATACTCAAAAAGAAAATGGGAAAAGCCAGAAGTGCGTTGAGAACATCTTCAACCGGAAATCAATCTGTATTGGCAAGTGGCGACTGGTACAAGTTGGCTGTGGTAGATGAAGGCGTGTACAAAATAGATCATCATTTATTGCGAAAAATGGGTATTGATCCTCACGAGATCAATCCGATGCAGATCAGAATTTTTGGAAATGGCGGAAAAATGCTGCCACAAAAAAATGATGATTTCCGCCCTCTCGACCTGCAGCAAAATGCCATATATGTACATGGTGAAGACGACGGCCGATTTGATAAGGATGACTATGTGCTGTTTTACGGGCAAGATGCAGACACCCATTACTACACTGCCGATGGGCAGCATTTTCAATACGAAAAGAATTTCTACTCCGACACATCCTTTTATTTCCTTAATGTGAACATGGCAGAGGGGCTGCGCTTAGCTGAGGCACAGGTAGAAGACAATACTGATAAAAGAATTGAAAACGGACGATTTGTTCATATTCACGAGCATGAAGAATACAACATTTTGAGCTCGGGCAGGGAATGGTATGGGGAGCGGTTTGATGTCAATGGCCAGCGGCATCATTTCGACGTGGATATGCCCGGACTGGATGCTGGTGAGGTAAAAATTAGCAGTTCGGTGATGGCGCAAACCTACGCGGAAGCCAGAATGATCATCTCGTTGAACGGCCAGCAAATAGGTCAGCAATTACTGACGCCCGTGAGCAAAACAGTGTACGGATGGCAAGGCACCAACAACCTTGCACAATGGACTGCCCGTGCCCCTGTAGCCGAGAAACATCAGCTTACCTTTCAATTTGGCCAGGCAACCGGCGCAGAAAAATCAAGGGCCTATCTCAACTACTTCATTGTAGAATCTGATCAAAAGTTGGTTTATTCGGGTGAGCCATTATGTTTTTATGCACTTCCTTCGCAGCAGGCTATCGGCACATTTCAAATTGGCACCGCCACTCAGCCTGCCGGTTTCACCATCTGGAACGTCACCAAGCCAGGCGCTCCTATATGGCAGAAACATACGTTCGATAGTGAGCAATGCCTTTTTAGCGATTCTATTCTTTCTACGTCAAAATATATTGTATTTGACTCGAAACACGCCGCCGCACCGCATTTCGAAAGAAAGGTGTTAAATCAGAATATAAGAAGTTTGCCCACGCCCAATTTGCTCATCGTGACCCACCCGGCATTTGCCCATGAAGCCGGGCGCCTGGCAAGCCTTCGCCAACAACAAGGCCTGGATGTGGCCGTGGTGACGACCGAGGAGGTGTACAATGAATTCTCCTCTGGTGGTCGCGACGCCACCGCCATACGCGATTTGGCTAAAATGTTTTATGACAGAGACTCTGGTAAGTTCAAGTATTTGCTGCTGTTTGGCCGTTGTTCGTACGACTTTAAGGGCATCCGCTTTAGCAGGAACAACAACACGCTATTCGTGCCCTCCTATAGCGCGCGCAATTCCCTAAACCCCGTGCTGAGCTACAGTTCCGACGATTACTTTGGCTTTCTTGACGATGGGGAAGGGGAATGGCAGGAAGATTATACAGGCAGCCACTATTTGGACATCGGCATAGGCCGGCTGCCTGTGCAGTCGGCAGACGAGGCGCGTACCATTGTGAATAAGCTCCACCACTACGGAAGACATAGTGCCACATATGGCACCTGGCGCAATGATGTGTATTTTGTGGCCGATGACGGCGACCTCAACCTGCACCTGCGCGATGCCAACCGCCTGACAGAAATGGTCGACACCCTGGCTTCCGGCATCAACATTCACAAAATCTTTCTCGATGCTTACGCGCAGACGATGCACGCTGGAAAAAAAACTTCCCCACAGGCCAATGAAGCTTTCAGGCAGGCCATAGAGCGGGGTGGACTGATCGTGAATTTTACGGGGCACGGCTCAGAAACCCGCTGGATGGAAGAGACCATTCTGGATATAACCACTATAAGGGAAATGGAAAATTACGACCGGCTTCCGCTATTTGTGACCGCCACATGTGAGTTTGGCAGGCACGATGATCCGTCGGTCATATCGGGGGCAGAGCATTTGCTTGTAAACAAATACGGCGGTGCCATAGCGCTGGTCACCTCTTCCAGACCTGTGTATTCCAACTCCAACTTTGCGCTGAACAAGGCATTTTATAGCAATGTTTTTGACAAGAAAAATGGCGTCCCCCTCACCCTCGGAGAGATGTACATGGCCACAAAAAATGAGAGCATTGATGGTGTGAGAAATCGCAACTTTGCGCTTATTGGCGATCCATCCATGACCCTCGCTTTTCCAAAAAATGAAATAAGTTATACATTGGCGCACAGCGCTCAAGACACCTTGCGGCCTCTTCAGTTGGTGAAATTGAATGGCCAGATCAATCATTCTGATGCGTCAATTCTCAGCAATTTCCATGGCCTGCTCACGGCTACCGTTTACGACAAAGAACAGGAGCGATTGACCTTTGGCGATGAAAATCCACCGGCCACTTTTCAAACGCGCGAAAATGTACTTTTCCGGGGTAATGCGGAGGTGAAGGATGGGAAATTTGAAATGGAGTTTCTACTACCTGTTACCATCGATAAGCAATACGCGCTGGGCAAAATCAGTTTGTATGCCAGTGGCACAGAATCGGACGCTTCAGGGGCAGCTAGGCAACTGGTGGTTGGTGGCCAAAGTGAAGGAGAATCTGCAGACACTACACCGCCCATGATTCATTTATACATCAACGACACCACATTTGTGAGCGGAGGCAAGGTAGAAGGCCGACCTGTATTGTTGGCGCGCCTGCAGGACGAGAGTGGAATAAACATATCTGCCCACGAGAATAACCCGGGTATACGCGCGCGCTTAACAAGTACCGGAGAGACCTTTCAACTCAACGCCTTCTATACCGCAGATGCAGGCAACTTTAAGCAAGGCTGGGTAAGGTTTCCACTTGATTTGGAACCAGGAGAACACAGCCTGTCATTGCTTGCTGCCGACAACTACAACAACCCGATGGAGTGGAGCATCGACTTTACACTGATCGAAGGGAGTATGCTGAGCATTGCAGATTTTGCCGGTAGTCCTAATCCATTTGAATGGGAAAGCCGGCTCTCCTTCTATGTGAACAGGGAAAATGAGGATTTAGATGTGTTGGTTGAACTTTATAGTCTGGGTGGTGAAAGAATAAAAACCTTTCATGCCATTGTGGAGCGCAACGAGCAATATGTTCAACCGATGACATGGGACGGTGCCAATGAGAGCGGAGCGTATGTAGAAAGTGGTCTTTATGTGGCCAAACTTCGAGTGACCTCGCTGAAGGATGGTGCCTATAATTTTGCCACCACCAAATTGATTTATATACGTTAGATTTGCCGGCTTATAAAGTGTTAAAATATGTACGGACGGCCATTCCGCACTATAAAATCAGCAACTATGCACAACAACTTGGCAACGGTCATTTGTTCGAAATAACTATATTTAGCATCTAATTCAGGATCAATGCAGCGGTTAAAACTTATTATTAAAGCCTTTACCTTGTTGGTTATTGCCAGCCAAAGTCTGCAGGCACAGCAGGTGATACTAGGGCAAGACACCACCCAGCGGCCCATTACTACGGCTGTACCTTTTATGATGATCGCCCCTGATGCCCGGTCTGGAGCAATGGGCGATGCCGGCGTTGCCCTGTCTGCAGATGCCAATGCCATTCACTGGAATGTGGCGCGTTTGGCATTCATACAAAACGACATTGGCTTTTCGCTATCGCACACTCCATGGCTGGCCAAAATCATCAACGATATGTCCATCTCTTATCTGTCTGGCTACTACAAGATCAATAAAGAACAGAGTGTGGGACTTGCGCTGAAATATTTTGACCTTGGCGACATGGAATTCAGGGACAACATAGGCGAACTGATACAGGATTTTAATCCAAGAGAGTTTACACTTGCCGGATCGTACTCGCGCCTGCTGACGGAAGATATGAGCCTTGGTGTGACGCTCAAATACATATACTCCAACCTTACGGGCAATGTATATATCGGCAACGACCCCAGCCAGGCAGGAGTGAGTGTAGCAGCAGATATCGGCTGGTATTGGAACAAGGACATGAACTTCATATCCGACAATTCCAACCTTGCTTTGGGTGCAGTTATTTCCAACATAGGCAATAAAATCACCTATACGAATGATGAGAATAGGGATTTTATTCCCACCAATTTACGCTTGGGCGGTGCCTATACCATCAGTCTGGATCCTTACAACACCCTGACCCTGGCCATGGATTTTAATAAACTACTGGTGCCCACTCCCCCGGTATATCTCACCGACAGCACCGGCAACTATGTGGAAGATGGTAACGGTGGTTTCGTCATTGCCAATGGAAGAGACCCCAACCGACCATTGCTCAGCGGCATATTTGGTTCATTTACAGATGCCCCCGATGGCTTTTCTGAAGAAATGCAGGAAATATCCATTTCCACTGGTCTGGAGTATTGGTACAAGGATATTTTCGCACTTCGCGCCGGGTATTTCTATGAAAATGCCAATAAAGGCGATAGGAAATACTTAACCATGGGTCTGGGATTGCGCTATAATGTTTTTGGTATAGACTTCGCCTATCTGGTGCCCCAAAAACGCGAGCACCCACTGGCGGAAACGCTCCGGTTTACGCTGCATTTCAACTTCAACGATCAAACACAAGAAGCTTCCATTCTCGATCAAAATCAATAATGCCGGATAGAGCGAAAAATCCACAATTTACAATTCCAAAGCCATTTCCGATTCAAAAACCTGAAACCAGGTATTTAAGTAATGGCATTCCTCTTCATCTGCTTCACTTTGAAGGTCTGCCCTTGCTCAAAATTGATTTTGTGTTTGCTGCAGGCAAATGGTTTGAAGCCAAAAACGGATGTGCTCTCATCACCGCGCACATGCTGCGTGAGGGCACCATACATCACACTTCCGAAGAAATTTCAAAGCAACTAGAAAGGCTGGGGGCTTTTATCGACATCCAATCTGCAGCAGACTACACTACGCTGTCGCTTTACTGTTTAAATGAACAGGTTTTGTCTGCATTGCAAATGGTGGGTGATATGATACACCATTCAAATTTCCCAACGCATGAACTCGTGCTGCTTACCAAGCGACAAGCACAGCAAGTGAGTGTGAATGAACAAAAAAATGCCTACATAGCTTCCAATTTATTTAAGCTACAGCTTTTTGGATCAGCCCATCCTTATGGCCAAAAATTAGATAAGGAGTCACTTCTTAACCTAGATCGAGAAGAAGTTGTCAATCATTATCGAACCCATATTGCCGGCAACTATGAGGTAATCGTAACAGGAAATGTCAGCCAACAATTGGTAGTAGAGATGAATGAGCTGTTCGGTGAATGCAGCGCAACAAGAAACGGGGCTGAAGGTGTGCAAAACGAAAAAATCTTTACCGCTCCGATGCACATAGTTGAAGACAAAAAAGATAGTGTACAAACATCCCTGCGTGTTGGCTGGCGTACAATCAATGAACGGCATGAAGATTATTATACCGTGTTACTGCTCAATGAAGTGTTGGGTGGCTACTTTGGCAGTCGATTAATGCAAAATCTTCGTGAAGATAAAGGTATAACCTATGGTGTTCACAGTAGCCTTGTCCACTTCAAGCATGCATCGTATTGGCAAATAGGCACCGATGTGAAGAAGTCGGATCGGGATATGGCCATTGAAGAAATAAATAGGGAAATACTTCGCCTTCAAACTGTGAAGATGAATGACAACGAGTTGGACAAGGTGAGGAATTATTTCAAAGGAAATTATCTTTCTGATTTCACTTCCCCGTTCGCACACGCGGACAAATTTAGAAAACTACATTTTCACCAGCTCCCGGATAATTTCTACAATGAACTTTTTAGCAAGCTCGATGAAGTGACAACCAGTGATCTGCTGACGGCAGCCAATAGATACATCAGCGCTGATAAAGTGACCGTATTGGTGGGATAGCTGCACCTCAGGCTCGGGATCGAGCTGTGGTGGGGCTACGGTGTAGGGATGTTG
>CAZQVB010000012.1:64580-122722 GCA_964596645.1 uncultured Roseivirgaceae bacterium | reverse complement strand
TGCTGTTGTGCCCCGGCAGTTGCTGTAAATAGCGCAGGTTTACCCCCTGCTCCAGCAGGTGGGTGGCAAAGGAGTGGCGCAGTGTATGCACCGTAGCGGGTTGGTGTATGCCGGCCCATTTCTTGGCACGCTGAAATACCTTTCTCAGGCTGGTGGCCGAATACCGGCCGCCGCTCTGGCCTTCAAATAAATACACCTCAGGCTTGTAGGCCCTGTAGTATTGCCGCAGCAGCTGTAAAGTGTGCCGGGCCAGCAGCGTTATCCTGTCCTTGCGGCCTTTGGCATTGCGTACCCATAGGCGCATATTTTGAGAGTCCACATCTTCTATCTTCATATTGATGAGCTCCGATATCCGAAGGCCGGAGCTATAAATCAGCGTAAGCATAGCCCGGTGCTTCACGTTGCGCAAGGTGCCCAGCAGTTTAGCAATCTCCACCCGCTGGCGCGAGCCTGTGGCTCGTGATCAGGCCAAGCTGCAAAAACAGCCACGTCAAGAAAGGGCTGTTTTGGCAACAGAACAATAAGCCAATCGAATTATGGAATCCAGCAGTAATTAAGCAAAAGGTTGATTTCCATTCATGATAATGCAATGCAGGCGGATTTGCGGCAGAGCCGTGGCATTGGAAATACGGCAATACAATGGATTATAGTGGCGGGAAAGGCTTGCTCAATATTGACTACGTGTGATTTCCAAATAGCACGAGCCACAGGCTCGCGCCAGCGGGGGCAACCGCCGGGCAAACCCGAAAGCGATTCTGTAAAGTTCATGGGCCCAACCTGCCAGTATTATTGGACGGCTCAATGATCGATCAGCGGCTAAATCTTATCGCAATCCTGTGGAATGCGGAGGGGTAAAGGAGCCAGCGGAGTATTACTTTAATAGCGCGTAACTATGCAGGTATGGAAAGCTCAATAGAGATCATTTCGCTTTATGATAGGAATGTTATTTAGATTGTGCAAAGGCACAAGTGGAAAACACTTGCGCCAGCGAGGCCAGCGAGGGTCATTTTTCAATTGTATCCTTTGGCGTGGTAAACCACCACGGCAGATTCCAACACTTCATACGCAATCATATCGAACCCTTTTCGGCATTAGTTGATTGCTTCATCACACGATATAGACTTGCCGGCAATTCATACCCGGCAGTTTTGTACACTCCAATCAGGTGCTCAGTATTATTTGTAGAAATTTTTACCAAAGGCATGAAATTCATCTTTGCCTAAGATCATACGACGCCAAACCCCCAGCATAAAGCCCAGTCCGTATCCGGTCATTTGCACCAGCGCAGCCACCATAGCCAGCAGCGCCACCCGCAGGCTGCGCAGCCTGATGGCCGACTGCAACAAAATGAAACCAAGAAAAATGCCCAAAGGCAAAAGGAAGACGAGTTCCTTCATCCATACCGCAGCAAGCGTGGCCATGAGCAGGTAGAGCACAAGTAGCGCCGGCAGGGCATGCACCAGGCGCATACTCTGCGGGTGGCGTTTGTACAGGTTGATGCGCGCAATACCGGAGTTGAACACCTGTTTGAAAAATTTCTTTAGATCAGTCCGTCGCTCGTGATAAACAAAGCACTCGGGCAGCAATATGGCCTTGAAGCCGCCGGCCATGATGCGAATGCTCAGGTCTATGTCTTCACCGAAGCGCATGGTAGAAAAGCCGCCTGTCGCCTCAAACACCGCCCGGCTGATGCCCATATTGAAGCTGCGGGGGTGAAACTTTTCCAACGATTGCCTCCCGCCACGTATGCCGCCCGTGGTGATGGCCGAGGTCATGCTGTAGCTGATGGCCTTTTGTATGGGTGTGAAATCGGCGTGCTCGCGGTCGGGGCCGCCATAGGCATCGAAAGGACGATTTGCCATGGCCTTTTTCATCTCTTGAAAATAATCGGGAGGAACGATGCAGTCGGAATCAAAGAAAATGAAGAAATCAGTGTTGGCCTGCATGCAGCCGTAGTTGCGCGCCTGGCCCGGGCCCGCGTTGGCAATATAAAAATAGTGCAGATCGAGCCTGGGATGATAAGCAGCCGATACCTCATCAGATTTTGATTGGGAGCCGTCGTCCACCACAATCACCTCAAAATCGCCCTGACGCTGCACAGCCAAGCTATCCAGCAGCTTTTGCAGCTCTGCGGGCCGGTTGTACACGGGAATAATGACAGAATACTGCGGCATGAACGAGTAAGCTTTGGTGTACCGCAAATATAGAATTTTAGCTGCCACGGCTGTGGCCGGCAAGCTACCGGTGGCGCCAATTTTGCCAGCAGGCTAGAACCGCGCCGCCATCAGCAGGCTTAGGTCTTTGTACTTCATACCCAGCTTGCGCGCTATGATGGCATTGGTGAGGCTGCCTTTGTACGCGTATACGCCACGCATAAACCACTCGTGTGTGTATATCATGTTGTCGAGGCCGCCGGCATCGGCTATCTGCATCAGTATGGGAGTAAATATATTGCTAAGGGCGGTGGAGGCCGTTCTTGCCACGCGCGAAGCAATGTTGGGCACGCAGTAGTGGATCACGCCGTATTTGGTGAAGACGGGGTTGTCGTGTGTGGTGAGGCTGGAGGTTTCGAAGCATCCGCCCTGATCTATGCTCACGTCTATCACGATGGAGCCGCGCTTCATCTGAGCCACCATCTCTTCGGTCACCATAAAGCGCGGCTTACCTTTTTCCGTGCGCATGGCGCCGATCACTACATCGGCATTTTTAAAAGATTCCAGCAACGTGTTGGGCTCCAGTGTGGAGGTAAACACCTGATGACCGAGCGTATGCTTTAGCCGGCGCAGCTTGTACAGGTGGTTGTCGAACACCTGTATGTCTACACCCAGGCCGAGCGCGGCGCGTGCGGCAAATTCGGCCACCGTGCCGGCACCGAGCACCACCACTTTAGTGGGCGGCACACCGGTGATGCCCCCCAGCACTATGCCCTGTCCGTTGTGTGCGCTGCTCAGGTATTCGGCGGCTATCAGCATAACGGTGCTGCCGGCAATTTCACTCATTGCCCGCACGGCCGGCATGCCCCCTACCTTATCTTCTATCAGCTCGAAGGCTATGGCAGTGATCTTTTTCTGGTTCAGCCGGTCGAAGTAGTGCTTGTTCATGTTGGCCATTTGCAGTGCCGAAAGCAGCACGTGCCCGCTCTTCATGCCGGCAATTTCCTCATCGGTGGGAGGCTCTACCTTTAGCACGATCTGCGCCCGCATCACTTCCTCATGGCTGTACACAATGCTGGCACCTGCATCGCTGTACTCCTTATCGGAAAACTTAGACGGCTTACCGGCGCCGGTTTCTATCATTATCTCGTAGCCGTTTTGGGTGAGCAGCCCCACGGAAGCCGGGGTGAGGGCTATGCGCCTTTCCTGCAATGCTACCTCGGCGGGTATGCCCAGCAGAAGTGATTTTTTTTCTTCTCGCACAGCCAGCAATGCCTCCTGCGGATAGAGCTGACTTTCCTTGGCGAGTTCTTCAAATCCTGATGTCTTTTTACTTACCATGCCGGGAGATGTGAATGGTTCTGTGGCCGTTACCGCTCATGTGTATTTGCACCTTTACATATCGCTCGGGCCAAAGGTTGGGAATTTTTTCGGGCCATTCTACAAAACAGCGGTTGCCAGAGTCAAAATATTCTTCTACGCCTATGTCCCAGGCCTCTGATTCATCTTTTATCCGGTAAAAATCAAAATGATACAGCAGGGTGCCCTCCGGGTCGGCGTATTCATTGACGATGGAAAAGCTGGGGCTGCAGATGTTGTCCTCTACGCCGAGCGACTGCCCTATATGCCTGATCAGTGTGGTCTTTCCTGTGCCCATTTCTCCGGTAAATAGCCAGACGTCGTAGCCCTGAGCAAAATGAATGATTTGGCGCGACGCCTCTGGCAGGTCGGCAAGAGCAGGTACGTCCAGTTGAAGGTTTTGCACGGCCAGCCTTGCTTTAGCGATTTTTTGAATTTAGCGAAATTATCGGAATTATCATTTCTTCCATAGACAGGCCGCCGTGCTGAAAGGTATCGTTGTAGTATTTCACATAATAGTTGTAGTTGTTGGGATAGGCAAAGAAATAGTCCTCTACGGCAAACACATAGGTGGAAGAGACATTGAGCTTGGGCAGGAAGATGTTTTCCGGCTTGCGCGCCACGTACACTTTGTCTTCTTCAAACCCCAGGTTTTTGCCCAGTTTAAAGCGCAGGTTGGTGTTGGTGTTGCGGTCGCCGACAATGCGGAACGGCCTGCGTACGCGTATGGTGCCGTGGTCGGTGGTGAGGATCACCCTGCAGTCTTTTTCAGAAATTTTTCGCAGCATATCGAGCAGCGGCGAATGCAGGAACCATGATCGGGTGAGCGAGCGGTAGGCGCGCTCGTCGGGTGCCAGTTCTCGTATCACCTCCATCTCGGTGCGTGCATGCGACAGCATATCTACAAAGTTGTACACGATGGCGTTCAGCTCGTTGTTCATCAGGTTGTTGATGTTGTCCGACAGCGCCTTACCCGAGGCCGTATTCTTTATCTTGTGGTAGCTCCACCGTATATTGAGCCTGTGCCGCTTCAGTTGACGCTTCAAAAATTCTTCTTCAAAGTTATTTTTTCCTTCGTCCACATCTTCCGGTACCCAAATGTCGGAGTGCTGTCGGTCCATCTCCAGCGGCATCAATCCCGAAAAGATGGCGTTGCGGGCGTAGGCCGTCGTGGTGGGCAGTATGGAGTAGTAGCTTTCCTCTTTTTCTATGGAGAAATACTCGTTGATGGTTTGATGAATGATGCGCCACTGATCGTAGCGCAGATTGTCGATCACAATAAAAAAGAGCGGCGAACCCTCCTTTATTTCCGGCAGCACTTTTTTGCGCATCACTTCGTGCGACAACAGTGGGCGCTCGGTGTCGGGGTCATTGAGCCAGCTTTCGTAGTTGTCGTCAATAAAGCGGGCAAAATTGAGGTTGGCTTCGTTCTTCTGCATATCCAGCACCTCGGCCATTTCATTGCTGCCGGTGCTGGCTATTTCCAGTTCCCAAAAGATGAGCTTTTTATACAGCTCTGCCCAGTCGGCATGGTTCATACGGTCGCCGAAGGCCATGCTGATGTTTCTGAAATCTTGCTGATAGTTCAGGTTGGTGCGTTCCGACACCAGCCGCTTGTTGTCCAGCAGCTTCTTTACCGAGAGCAATATCTGGCTGGGGTTGATGGGTTTGATGAGGTAGTCGGCTATTTTGGAGGCAATGGCCTCTTCCATAATGTGTTCCTCCTCGCTTTTGGTGATCATCACCACGGGCACATTGGGTTTCATGTCCTTGATGTGCCCGAGCGTTTCCAGACCCGACATACCGGGCATGTTCTCATCTAAAAAAATGACGTCGAAATTTTGCCCTTCCACCTCATCGAGCGCCTCTGCGCCACTGGTCACCGGCGTGATGTCGTAGCCCTTTTGGTTGAGAAAGAGGATGTGTGGCTTGAGCAATTCGATCTCGTCGTCTGCCCATAAAATGTTATATCTTTGCATACTGTGTGCTATGGTCGATTAAAGTTAAATATTAATACGGTTGAACAAGAAAAAAATCATCAATGACCCGCTGTACGGGTTCATTACCATCCCCAACGATCTTGTTTACGACATCATTAACCACCCATACTTTCAAAGGTTACGAAGAATAAAGCAGCTGGGGCTCACCGATTTTGTGTACCCCGGCGCACTGCATACGCGGTTTCACCATGCCCTGGGCGCTATGCACCTGATGCAGGAAACACTGGACAACCTGCGGCAGAAAGGCGTTGAAATAACACCGGAAGAGTACGATGCTGCCCTGTTGGCCATTTTGCTTCACGACGTAGGGCATGCGCCGTTTTCGCACGCGCTGGAAAATGTACTGATGCCCGGCGTGATGCACGAGGACATTTCCGGTGTGATCATCCAATCGCTCAATACGGAATTTAACAATGCGTTGGATTTGGCCATTCGCATCTACGAAAAGCAGTACCCGCGCAAGTTTCTACATCAGCTGGTGGCCAGCCAGCTCGACATCGACCGGCTCGATTACTTAAACCGCGACAGCTTCTTCTCCGGCGTCATAGAGGGGCGCATAGGCTCCGACCGCATCATCAAGCTGCTCAACGTGAAAAACGACGAGATAGTGGTAGAGGAGAAAGGCATATACAGCATAGAAAATTTCCTGAGTACCCGCAGGCTCATGTACTGGCAGATATACCTGCACAAAACGGTGGTAGGGGTAGAAAGCATGCTGGTGCAAATCATGAAAAGGGCACGCCACCTGCAATTGGCCGATATCTGTCAAAACCAATCTTTGGCATTGTTCATCAATCAGCCGCCGTCGTTGGAGCACATGCTGGCCGATCGAGCAACGATGGATGCTTTCTGCTCGCTGGACGACCACGATATACTCGCAGCCATCAAAATATGGCGTCATCACGGCGATCCGGTGCTCAGCCTGCTGTGCGCCATGCTCATAGAAAGGCGCCTGTTCAAGGTGGTGCTCAGCAGCACACAACCCGCTGCAGAATGGATCACTATGTTGCAGGAAAGCATAGAAAAGCAACTGACGCTGTGTGCGGAGGAGGCCAACTACCTGCTGGTGCATGGCATCAAGAGCAATGCAGCCTACATGGGCGGAGGACAAAAGATCAATGTGCTGACCAAATCGGGCCAGATCGTCGATATCGCTATTGCCTCCGATCTGCCCAATATAAAGGCGATGCGCCGTATCGTGAAAAAATACTATGTATGCTGGCCTAAAAGCATAAAATTATAGAATTTTAGCCCCCGTCCGTATGGAGTCATGTCAGCACGATGTTGGCCGGACCAAGTGCAATTTTTTCACCTTAGCAGGTAAAAAATAGCGGCGACTGATAACATGTTCACGAAACAGGCCATTTCCGAAGCTTTTCGTGCTTTCTCTTTTCTAAACCATTATTATGGAATTTACCCTTGATCAGATAGCTCAAATCCTGCACGGAGAAGTAGTGGGTGATGGCAACGCAAAAGTGCATACACTGAGCAAAATACAAGAAGCTTCTGAGGGAAGTATTACCTTTCTGGCCAACCCCAAATATGAAAATTTCTTGTACGAAACCCAGGCAACTGCGGCCATTGTAGCCAAAACGTTTGAACCAAAAAAACAAGTAGCCACACACCTGATCCGGGTAGAGGATCCATACTCCAGCTTCACAGAGCTTCTTCAGGCGTACTACACCATGGTGCGTGCCCGCAAGTCGGGCATAGAGCAACCCAGCTTTATCGGTGAAGGCTCTACCACCGGCAGCAACATATACCGCGGAGCCTACTCGTACATCGGGCAAAATGTGCGCATAGGCGACGGCGTAAAAATATACCCGCATACCTACATAGGCGACAATGTGCAGATCGGCGATAACACGGTGTTATATTCCGGGGTGAAAATTTATCACGATACGCGCATCGGTCATCACTGTGTGATCCATGCCGGTGCAGTGATTGGCAGCGACGGGTTTGGCTTCGCGCCACAAAGCGACGGCACGTACAAGACGATACCGCAGTTGGGCAATGTAGTGATAGAAGACAATGTAGACGTAGGTGCCAATACCGTGATAGACAGGGCCACGCTGGGCGCTACGCTGGTGAAGAAGGGTGTGAAGCTCGACAACCTGATACAGATAGCCCATAATGTAGAAGTGGGCGAAAACACCGTGATTGCTGCTCAGTCGGGCATAAGCGGCTCCACTACGCTGGGGCGCAACTGCGTGCTTGCCGGACAGGTCGGCGTGGTTGGCCACCTGGAGATCGCCGACAAGGTAACATTGGCAGCAAAGTCCGGGGTTTCCAAATCAATAAAGGAGCCCGGCGCGGTGAAATTGGGCTATCCCGCACAAGACCACAGCGAGTTTTTGAAGTGCAATGCCGTCTATAGAAATTTGCCCGAATTGAATAAGCGCGTGAGACAACTTGAGGAAAAAATGCTAAATTTGCGCCCTGAATAAAATTTGGTGCATGTTTATTAAGCAACATACCATAAAAAAGTCCGTGACGCTCAGCGGCGTAGGTTTGCATACAGGTGTTGAAGCGCACATGACTTTCCTTCCGGCAAAACCCAATCACGGCATCAAATTCCAACGGATAGACCTGGAGGGCCAGCCCATTGTAGACGCCGACGTAGATAATGTGGTGGACCTCTCCAGAGGTACCACCATAGAGCAAAACGGAGCGCGTATAGCGACAGTAGAGCACACCATGGCGGCATTGGTGGGTTTGCAAATCGACAATATACTGATACAGCTGGACGGCCCCGAGCCGCCCATCATGGATGGCAGCTCCAGAATGTTTGTGGAAGCGCTCGATTCTGTCGGGCTTGAAGAGCAGAATGCCCTGCGCAATTTTTTCGAAATACCAGAAAGCATCTTCTATCGCGATGCCAGCCGCGATGTGGAAATAGCCGCCCTGCCACTGGACGACTACCGCGTAACGGTGATGATCGATTATAAATCGCCGGTACTGGGCAGCCAACATGCATCCCTGACCGACATCACACAGTTCTCTAAAGAAATATCATCTTCCCGCACTTTTTGCTTTTTGCACGAGCTGGAAATGCTCTATAAAAACAACCTGATAAAAGGGGGCGATCTCAACAATGCCATAGTAGTGGTAGACCGTGTGGTGGAAGATGGTGAACTGGACTACCTGGCCAACCTCTTCAATAAGCCCAAGGTAGAGGTGAAGAAGGAAGGCATACTGAACAACGTAGAGCTAAGACATAAAAACGAACCGGCACGACATAAGCTGCTGGACGTGATGGGCGACCTGGCCCTGGCCGGACGCCCCATAAAAGCTCAAATACTGGCCGCAAGGCCCGGCCACGAGGCCAATGTGGCCTTTGCCAAAAAGATAAAGAAAATGATGACGCAGTACGAGCAGGCCGGGGTGCCCAACTACAACCCCAACCAGCCGCCCGTATTTGATGTAAACCAGATCAAGGACATCATTCCGCACCGCTTCCCTTTTTTGCTCATCGATAAGGTGATATACATCGATGAGTCTACTGTGTCGGGTGTAAAAAATGTGACCTACAACGAGCCTTTTTTTCAAGGACATTTTCCGGGCAACCCGGTCATGCCCGGCGTGTTGATCGTAGAGGCGATGGCTCAGATCGGCGGCATTTTCGTGCTTACCACAGTGCCCGATCCGCAAAACTACTGGACTTACTTCCTTAAAATTGAAGAATGCAAGTTTAGACGCACCGTGATGCCCGGCGATACACTGGTGATGCGATGCGACCTGATGGAGCCCATAAAGCGAGGAATCGCCAAAATGCGCGGCAGGGCATTTGTCGGAAATAAACTTGTGACCGAAAGCGTAATGATTGCAAGTATTGTTAAAAAAAGTTGATGAACCAGCCCCTAGCCTACATCCATCCGGAAGCCAAGATCGCCGACAATGTGGTGATCGAGCCCTTTGTGACCATTCAGAAAGACGTAGAAATAAGTGAAGGCTCCTATATCGGCTCCAATGCCACCATAATGGAAGGCGCCAGAATAGGAAAAAACTGCAAGATCTTTCCGGGCGCCGTCATCTCCGGCATGCCCCAGGACCTGAAGTTTAAAGGGGAAAAGACAACGGTAGAAATTGGCGACAATACCGTGGTGCGCGAATTTGTTACCATCAGTCGCGGTACGGTAGAGCAGCACAGAACGGTGATTGGAAGGAATTGCCTGATCATGGCCTACGTGCATGTGGCACATGACTGCATCGTAGGCAATAATGTGATACTGGCCAATACCGTACAGCTCGCCGGCCATGTAAATATTGGCGATTTTGCGACCATTGGCGGCGCCACGGCAGTGCACCAGTTTGTAAAAATTGGCGCCTATGTGATGATCGCCGGAGGCTCGCTGGTACGCAAAGATGTGCCCCCTTACGTCACTGCTGCGCGCGAGCCCCTGAGCTATGCCGGCATCAACAGCATAGGGCTGAGGCGCAAAGGTTTCTCCAATGAAAAAATAAACGAAATACAGGAAGTGTACCGCCGCATATATCTGCGCGGCAAGAACAACACAAAGGCGCTGGACCTGATCCAGTTGGAGATGCCCAGCTCCAAAGAGCGCGATGAAATACTTAATTTCATACGCACCTCCGACAGGGGCGTGATGAAGGGCTACAACTACAAACCATGACGATATCGCTGAGCGACGCCGGCAAGCGATACCAAAAAGATTGGATCTTTCGTAATTATTCCCACACCTTTTCTGTAGGCAACAGCTATGCGCTGGTGGGTCCCAACGGCAGCGGCAAGTCGACCATGCTGCAAGTGTTGGCTGGTTTTACATTGCCTACGGTGGGTGAGGTGCATTACGCAACGGGAGGCGGAAACATAGAGCCGGAGTCGGTTTTCAGAGAGATGGCCATTGTGGCGCCCTACCTCGAGTTGCCCGAAGATTTCACGCTTAAAGAATTTCTCCACTTTCATTTCCAGTTCAAAGCCGTTCGGCGTGATCTGGACAAGGCCGAATTGGCTGAAAGAATGCAACTGGAGCATGCGACAGACAAGCGCATCAAGAATTTTTCAAGTGGTATGAAGCAGCGACTGAAGCTTGGGGTGGCTATATTTTCTGATGTCAGGGCCCTTCTGCTCGATGAGCCAGCCACCAATCTCGACGAGAGCGGCCTCTCCTGGTATTTGGAAAATGTACAGCAGGTGTTGCCTGAGCGCTTGGTGCTGGTGGCATCCAACCGCAAGGAGGAATACGCTTTCTGCACAGAAAGCATCGACCTTACCAGGCTGAAGTGATTTATTTATTCAGCCCGTTGCGCATCAGAAAGTTTTTGTAAAGTACGTCTACACCGTTGGTGTCAGGGGCTTTAGCCAGGGCCTTTTCATAGTGGTTGATGGCATCTATGAGCAGGTTGTGCTCTTCAAAAAACGATGCCAGGAGCAGCTGGCCCATCAGTGTTTCCTCATTGGCCAGTAGCATCAGGGGCTGCAAATCGTTCGTTACATTACTTTTTTCTTCCGGAGTGAGTGGCTTTATACCATAGTCGCCGGAGCGTAGGTGTTCATTGCCTTTTGCTTTTACATGTACAATGAGCAGCTTTTGATCTTGTAAAGATGGCTCTTGCAGATCGAGCACTATTTGCCCGTCGGCGGTTTCTTTTTGCGCTATTTCCTCGTCGTACACATTCTTCACTGTGACCAGATACGGGCCATTGCCCTCTGTGGTGCTCCAGGAGAGTGGCAAATGATTTCCAAATACGCTCCCCGAATTGGGCAACAGCAACTGAATGATGCCACCGGCGCTGCGCTCCACCGCACCGGTCACTTGCATGTTTTTGTTGTTTTGCTCGTCGCTGTTCAGGCGGTTTGCCAGGTACTTGCCGTACTTGGCAGCCAGCGACTGATCATGTTCGGCCAGTTTTTGGCTCAGCTTGTCCAATGAATATTCACCCTCAGTGGAGAGCTCAAGACTTACGCCGGAGCTGTGCAGTACGGCCATATAGCCATCTTTAACTATTCTCACCGCATCGTGGCCAGATATGACCACTCCTACCGGTACGCGAGACCATTGGCCATCCTGCTGTATGGTATTTTCTCCCTTGTTCAGTATTACGGTAAAAGACTCGCCTTGAGCGTGAAGCAGGCCTATGGCACAAAGTGTGGTCAGCAATACAATGCAAATCGTTTTCATATATCTTTTTGTCTGGTGTGTTGAAGTTGCGCAAGTAAAGTGCGTATTGACCTGTCACGACAGGGTAAGTTTTTTTTCTCTATGCACCTTAAATATGCTTTGGCGCCCTTCTTTGGAAAATAGATTTTTCACCAGGCCGTAGCACACTTCCAGCGAGTCGCCCGCCAGGGCCACGGCGATGGCGGCCAATACCAGATTGGTTTTGTATCCGAAAAAATGAAAGACAAGCACATTGAAAGTGAGTATCAGGAGCACTTCCAAAAGCTGTACTGTTTTGGTGATGCCATCGTACCACTGTGGCAGCCGCTGGTATATGGCCGTGAAGGCATACACATTGATAAAACAAATAATGATGGCCCAGATGATGCCGGAGGCTTTGCTTTGGCAATTGATAAAATCCCGGTTCAAAATCATAGACACTATATTGGCATGGACTACCACACCGAACATGTCGGGGTTGGAGCGGCCGGCATATTTTTTATTGAGCGGGGTGTAAAATTTATCTTCCCACGACGGATCATTGAAGGAGTCGCCCATGTAGCCAAAAATGACAATACGATTGGTGATGATCTCCGGGGCAAAATTGCGCGACAGCACATCCTCTACATCGAGCGCGAAGTACCGCCCGCTGTATTGCGACTGTCCGAAGTCGTAGATGTTTCCGCGGTAGTTGATGGTTTCGTAGGCATTGTTCCTGGCCAGCATGGCCTCTGCGGCCTCCGGGTTGTATTGTTGTGCAAGCCGCACGGCAAAAGCTATTTCTTCCGAGGGGCCCAAATCCACCTTGGGGGCAAAGGTGCGTGTTACCTTAAATTGATGCTGCTCCTGCGCCTCCGACACCACATTGGCAAAGCCAGTGCTGCCATAGCGAAACATATGATGGGAAAATCGCACCGAATCGTAGGCCTGGTGGCCCTCGTGGTAGGTAAGCTTGCTCACCATCACCAGACTGGGTATACTGCTCAGGGCATGAGCCAGCAGCATATCGCCGAGTGAGTCAGCCTTGGGTTCGAAGAAAAATCCATCGATCCCTACCACCGCCGGTTTCAACTCATTGATGATCATGAGCTGCCTGGCAATATCCCTGCGGCCAAGGTTGCCAATATTTACCAACACAATGCTGGTATCTACGGGAGGGTCTTGTCGCAATTCGGAAAAGACCAAGTCGGTAAATTCCACATCGCCGATGGCATCTCCAATGGGGTCGATCACAGAAAATTGTCCCAGCATGCGCACCAGTTCAAAGATCAGCAGTAAGCCAAAAATGAACAGCGTGCCGAAAAGCGAATCGATGAGTATCTTTTTCTGTAACAAGCGAGGAATTTTTTAAGGGGTTTTTGAGGAAATGTAAATCAAAAAAAAGTACAGGGCTTGTTTCGTCGTTTTTACTAAAAAACCTTATTTGCGGCGTCTATCCATCAAAAATCCCCATTTTCCATGTACAAAAAGAGGAAAAGGCTATCGGCAGAGGCCTACGCAGAAGGCATATTGGCAGGCGATCTTGTCATACTCAGCAAGGCCATAACCCTGGTGGAAAGTGCGCTGCCCGACGACCGTACACTGGCCGAGTCGGTGCTGGAAATTGTGTTGCCATCTACCGGCAACGCGGTGCGCATAGGCATCACCGGTGTGCCGGGCGTAGGCAAGAGTTCGTTCATAGAGTCTTTCGGAAAAATCTTTACACGCCAGCAAAAAAAGCTTGCAGTGCTGGCCATCGACCCATCTAGCCAACGGAGCAAAGGCAGCATACTGGGCGATAAGACGCGCATGCATGAGCTTTCAGCCGATCCTTTTGCGTTCATCAGGCCGTCGCCGTCGGGCAACTCCCTGGGGGGTGTCACCAATAAAACACGGGAAACCATGCTGTTGTGCGAGGCTGCCGGCTTCAACGTGATCTTTATAGAAACAGTAGGTGTGGGGCAATCGGAAACAGCGGTGCATGGTATGGTAGATTTTTTTCTACTGCTCATGCTCGCCGGTGCGGGCGATGAGCTGCAGGGAATAAAAAAGGGCATAATGGAAATGGCCGATGCCCTGGTGATCACCAAGGCCGACGGCGACAATAAGGCAAAATGTGCGCTCGCACAGCGGGAATATAAAAATGCACTTCATCTCTTTCCGCCTTCGAAAACCGGTTGGTACCCACCCGTTCTTACATGCTCGGCGCTGTACAATGAAGGCATGCAGGACGTAGCCGATACCATTCTGCGCTTCGTACAGGAAATGAAAGCGGGCGCTCACTTCGAGGCCAAGAGACAGCGACAGAATATAGAATGGATGCACGACCTCATCACCGCCTCGCTCAAGTCAAATTTCTATTCCAATCAACAGGTGCAACAATCGCTGGCAGATATGGAGGCACGCGTGGGCAATCTCAGCCTTCCATCGACCAAAGCTGCCAATACGCTGTTGCGCCGATACTTCCAATCCGACATAGCGACTTCATAACCCCGAGCATCACTGACATATTGGCACTATATCGCATGTCTCCGGCCGTTGGCATAGGCATTGATGAACGGATAGGACAAAATGGATGCGAATAGAAATTTGAACATTATAAAATAATATCATCATGGGAAAAATAATAGGAATAGACTTAGGGACCACCAACTCCTGCGTTTCCGTTATGGAGGGCAATGAACCCGTCGTAATTCCCAACAGCGAGGGAAGGCGAACCACACCGTCCATAGTGGCATTTTTGGAAAACGGCGAGCGCAAAGTGGGTGACCCTGCCAAGCGACAAGCCATCACCAATCCTAGAAATACCATTTACTCCATTAAGCGCTTTATGGGTAAAAAGCACAGTGAGGTAAGTGAGGAAAGAAGAAATATGACCTATGGCGTGGAGCAGGGCAACAACGATACGGTGCGTGTGCGCATCGGCGACCGGCTGTACACACCACAAGAAATTTCGGCCATCATTCTTCAGAAAATGAAGTCGACGGCCGAAGACTACCTGGGCACCACAGTAACGGAAGCGGTGATCACCGTGCCCGCCTACTTCAACGATGCGGAGCGTCAGGCCACCAAAGAAGCCGGTCAGATCGCCGGCCTTGAAGTGAAGAGGATCATCAACGAGCCTACTGCAGCTTCTTTGGCGTATGGACTGGATAAGAAAAATCAAGATCTTAAAATAGCGGTATTCGACCTGGGTGGCGGTACTTTCGATATTTCCATTCTGGAGCTGGGCGATGGGGTTTTTGAAGTGAAATCTACCAATGGTGACGTGCACCTGGGTGGCGACGACTTCGACTCGCGCATCATCGACTGGTTGGCAGATGAGTTCAAAAGAGATGAAGGCATAGATCTGAGAAAAGATCCAATGGCGCTGCAACGCCTGAAAGAAGCCGCCGAAAAGGCAAAAATTGAATTGTCGAGCTCCACTTCTACCGAGATCAACCTGCCCTACATTATGCCCGTAGATGGTGTGCCGAAGCACTTGGTGAAAACACTCTCTCGCGCCAAGTTTGAGCAGTTGGTAGACGACCTCGTGCAAAGGACTTTGGAACCTTGCCGGCAGGCGCTCAAAGATGCCAATATGAGCAACAGCGACATCAGCGAAGTGATATTGGTAGGTGGTTCTACACGTATACCGAAAATACAGGAAGAAGTAGAAAAATTCTTCGGCAAAAAACCGTCGAAAGGTGTAAACCCTGACGAGGTAGTGGCGATTGGTGCGGCTATACAAGGCGGCGTACTTACCGGTGAGGTAAAAGACGTACTGCTGCTGGATGTGACCCCGCTGTCGTTGGGTATTGAAACCCTGGGTGGCGTGTTCACAAGGCTCATAGAGTCGAACACAACCATTCCCTCACGCAAGTCGGAAACTTTCTCTACGGCAGCCGACAATCAGCCTTCGGTAGAGATCCATGTGCTGCAAGGCGAGCGGCCTATGGCGAAAGACAACCGTACCATCGGGCGCTTTCACCTGGATGGCATTCCGCCGGCACCACGTGGCGTACCTCAGGTAGAGGTTACGTTCGACATCGATGCCAATGGTATACTCAATGTGTCGGCCAAAGATAAAGGCACCGGCAAAGAGCAGAAAATACGCATTGAAGCGTCCTCTGGCCTTACCGACGACGAGATAGAAAAAATGAAGCGTGAGGCCGAAGCCAACGCCGAGTCGGATAAAAAAGAGAAAGAAAGGATAGAGAAAGTGAATGCCGCTGACTCACTCATCTTTCAGACGGACAAGCAACTGAAAGAATATGGTGAAAAACTGTCGGCCGGAAATAAGGAGAAGATAGAGTCGGCGCTCAATAAGCTGAAGGAAGCCCACAAAGCGCAGGATCTGGACGGTATAGACAGTGCGATGAACACACTGAATGAAGCATGGCAGGGTGCAGCGCAAGAAATGTACGCCGCATCCGGAGGCGATCAGGCGGGCGCAAATGCAGGTGCACAGCCAGGGGCCAATGCCGGACCGGAAGCATCGGCTCAAGGCGATGATGTATCAGATGTAGAATACGAAGAAGTAGATACAGACAAGGACAAGAAGTAATCCGCTCTTTTTTATATGTGAAAAAACCCATGCTTTGCGGCGTGGGTTTTTTCTTTTTTGAGGGGGCTGTAAACAAAGTGGGGTAAAGCGGGTGATAAATGGAGCTTTCTAAATTATATAACCGCAAAGGGCGCAAAGAATTCGCAAAGTGCACCATGCAGTCTTGTGACCTTTGTGCTCATCTTAGTCCCTTGTGGTAAAGTCATTAGGTCAATATGCTTGCTTAAAAATGGATTGAAGCGGGTGATTAATGGAGCTTTGTAAATTTATTAAACCGCAAAGGGCGCAAAGAATTCGCGAAGTGCATAATGCAGTCTTGTGACCTTTGTGCTTAACTTAGTGTTCCTTGTGGTAAGTAATACCTCAAATACAGCAGCCGGCAGAGCATAAAAAAAGGAATGGCCATCGCCATTCCTTCACCTTGTGGAGCATATCGGAGTCGAACCGATGACCTCTACGCTGCCAGCGTAGCGCTCTAGCCAGCTGAGCTAATGCCCCCCTAAGAGCACTTTTTTTGGGAGCGCAAATCTAGGCACTTCCCGGCATACGTCAAAGTTTTAATCTCCGTGCTTTTACAAAAATTTGCTTGTAGTAGTCCGACGACAGATCTGACTCTATAACCCCGCGGCTGCTGCTGGCATGTATAAATAATGTGCGATTGCCACGTGCCTCAGTCACCAGGCCGGCATGGGTCACTTTGCGTTTTCCCTTCTTAAAAGAGAAAAAGACAAGATCGCCCTTTTGCACATCCCACAGCGATACAGGTTTGCCCATTTTGCTTTGCTGCTTAGCCGTACGTGGTATGTGCACATCCACCGCTTCGAAGCTGCGCATGAGCAGCCCGGAGCAGTCCATACCCACGGACGTGCTGCCGCCATACTTATAGGGCACGCCTATATACGAACGGGCCCGGTCTACCACCCTGTCCATTTTGTCGCTGCGCGAAACGCGGCCTGTGGCGCACGACGCCATCAGTACGATGAGCAGAATAGCCACAGCAGGGGATTCTAAACGCAAAAAGAGATGAGATTTCTTTGTCATTTTTTAAAATTTGCTTCGTGCGCAAGTGCCCCGATGGGCTGCGCGCACTAATCAATCAATTATCAAAAATAGCGTATTATTGCCCTTTTAATTAAATAAACACTCAATGTGCGGTATTACGGGCATATTTGCTTTCAATCTGGCGGGGCGGGTACACATGATCAATCTGGCCAATGCCACCGATTGTCTGCGACACAGGGGCCCCGACTCCCGGGGTACTTTCATCAACGATTCC
The DNA here is from genome assembly GCA_964596645.1 of uncultured Roseivirgaceae bacterium. GTDB lineage: Bacteria > Bacteroidota > Bacteroidia > Cytophagales > Cyclobacteriaceae > CAVQEK01. Next base: position 105,287 of record CAZQVB010000012.1, on the reverse strand, counting down.
GTCGCACTGGGTCATCAGAGGCTTTCCATCATCGATCTCAGCCATCACGGCCATCAGCCCATGACCGACATCAGCGGCCGCTATACCATTGTCTTCAACGGAGAGATTTATAATTATAAAGAACTGCGTCAGAACCTGGAAGATGAAGGGGTGCAATTTCAGTCTGAGTCAGATACAGAGGTGCTATTGCAGGCCTACATTCACGAAAAAGAAAAATGTTTCGCACGCCTCAGCGGCTTTTTTGCCTTTGCCATATACGATAAAGAAGAGGAAACAATCTGCCTGTGCCGCGATCGCTTCGGCATAAAGCCCCTGTACTATTTCATCGATGAAGATAAGTTTCTCTTTGCCTCAGAGCTACAGTCCATCATTGCCTATGGACTGGAAAAAAAGATCAATTGGGTGTCACTGTACACTTACCTGCAGCTCAACTACATACCGGCGCCCAACACCATCTTTGAGCAGGTGCATATTTTACTGCCGGGCCAGTGCATGAAGGTGAGCATGGCCGGGCACGAAATAACCAGCTACTACCAGATAGACTATGTGCCCGAAGAGGCCGAGCATGTACACTATAGCTATGAACAGCAGCAGATAGCGCTGCGCGAACTGTTGGAAGAAAGCGTGCGCAAGCGCCTGATCGCCGATGTGCCCGTGGGCACTTTTTTAAGCGGTGGCGTAGATTCGTCCATCATCACCGGCATTGCCAAAAAGTATAAAGAAGACCTGCATTCGTTTTCTGTAGGCTATGAAGACGAACCATTCTTCGACGAGACACGCTACGCAGAGCTGGCCGCACGCTCTTTTGGCACCATTCACACCGTGTTCCGGCTCAAAAACGATGACCTGTACGATGACCTCTACGACATACTCGACGGGCTGGACCAGCCTTTTGCCGATTCGTCGGCCATACCGACGTATATTTTGAGCAAAAAGACCAGAGAGCACGTAAAGGTTGCTCTTTCTGGCGACGGCGCCGACGAACTTTTTTCTGGTTATGACAAACACGAAGCACTGCTCCGCGCCATGCAGCCCACTACGCTGAATAGTTTTATAAAATCTCTGCACGGCCTCTGGAGCCGATTGCCTAAGTCGCGCGACAATGCCTTCTCAAACCGCATTCGTCAGCTCCACCGATATGCCAGTGGCCTCAGGCTCGACCCCAGGCAGCGCTATTGGCGTTGGGCTGGCATGCAGGGCGAAAATGAAGCCCTCACCCTGCTCAAGCCGGAGATCAGAGCGCGTGTGGATATTACTGCATACAGCAGGCTGAAGGAGCATTATTTAAAGCATATTGAGCACGATCTGGATTTCAATGAAATTTTGCTTACCGATATGCACCTGGTATTGCCCAACGATATGTTGAAGAAGGTCGACATCATGTCTATGGCGCATGCACTGGAGGTGCGGGTACCTTTTCTAGACCATCACGTGGTGGATTATGTTTTTCAGCTTCCGGAAGAGTCGAAGATATTGGGCAAGGAGCGCAAGCGATTGCTGCGCGATGCCTTTTCTGACATGCTGCCGCCACAGATATATTACAGGAGCAAAAGCGGCTTTGAGGTGCCTCTGCTCAAATGGTTCCGTACCTCGCTGCGCTCTCTCATACAAGACGACCTGCTGGCCGACAACTTTGTGGAGGAGCAGGGCATATTTGATGTGTCTGCCATGCGTGAGTTGAAGAAGAAACTTTTTTCGCTCGATCCCGGCGATGCAGTGGCCCAGGTGTGGGCGCTCATTGTCTTTCAGTGGTGGTGGAAAAAATATATGGGCACCAGCACCACTCGGCAGCTATAGCCACTACCACAGGCAATGAAAAAAGCGAAAAAACCACTTCCTTCAGTAGAGATCATCAGCTATGGTGAATACTCAGCCTGGGATAGAGAAAGCAAAAATCTACCACAACTTGTTCAGCTGACGAATACGGTGGAAGCCAGCATAGGTGTAGAGTTTGGCATGGTGGTGGAAATAAAACAAGGGAAAGGTCGCGTGCTCGAGTTTGTGATCCATCATCCGCCATTTACCGACGGCTCAGGTGATATAGCGCCACCCTTTGAAGGCACCTATCAGGTAAAAAGCAATCCGTTCCGGTTTTTCCTGGGCGATACCATATGGGCTCCGGTAGAAGACAAAAAGGGTGATTGGACAATGGAAGTAGCTTTTGACGGGCATTTGCTCGCCAGCAAAACCATAAGGCTCGTCTGACATAAAGTTTTAATTTTGCCCTTTCATATACTCCGCAATGTCAGAACACGCTCAATTGCATGCTGCGCTTAAAGAACTCAGGCACACCCTGAGCGGCCATTTATATCTCGACGACACGCATAGAAAGCTGTATGCCACCGATGCTTCGGCCTATCGCGAGCTTCCGCTGGCCGTGGCCGTACCCAAAGACACAAACGACATAAAAGAGCTGGTGCGTTTTGCACGCGATTATGAAACATCGCTTATCCCGCGTGCTGCAGGCACTTCTCTGGCCGGCCAGGTGGTAGGTGGCGGCATTGTGGTCGATGTGTCTGTGTATTTCAACCAGATACTGGAGGTGAATGAAAAACAAAAGTGGGTACGACTTCAGCCCGGCGTCATCCGCGACGATCTGAACGTGTACCTGAGCGCGCACAACCTGTACTTTGGCCCTGAAACCTCTACGGCCAATAGAGCCATGGTAGGCGGTATGGTGGGCAACAACTCCTGCGGCTCCAATTCCATTGCCTATGGCAGCACACGCGACCACTTGCTTTCGGCTAAGTGTATACTCAGCGACGGCTCTGAGGTGGAGTTTGGCCCGCTCTCCCGCACAGCCTTTGATCAAAAATGTGCCGGTAAAAACATTTCCGGGATGCTGGAGCAGCAGATTTACACATCCATTCAGGCCATGCTTTCCGATAAGCGACGCCAAAAGACTATACGCGACGGATTTCCAAAGCCGTCGATCAACAGAAGAAACACTGGCTATGCCATCGATCTGCTGATCGACAGCGCCCCTTTCAATGCCGAGAGCGACCGGCCTTTCAACTTCGGCACATTGTTGGCAGGCTCAGAGGGTACACTGGCGTTTATTACAGAGCTGAAGCTGCATCTGGTACCGCCACCGCCAAAGGAGAAGCTGGTGCTCTGTGCACACTTTCACACCATAGACGACGCCCTGGAAGCCAATCTCCTGGCCATACAGCATCAGCCATTGGCCAGCGAGCTGATGGACCACTACATTCTGGAGTGCACCAAAAACAACATTGAACAAAGCAAAAACAGGTTTTTCGTGCAGGGCGATCCCGGGGCCATATTGGCCGTAGATCTGTCGAGCCACACCAAGGAAGAAGCCAGAGCCACCGCCACTGCACTGATTGAGCAACTTCAAGCGGCAGGCCTGGGCTATCATTTCCCTGTGTTGGAAGATGCCGACAGCGGGCGTGTGTGGTCGCTGCGCAAGGCAGGGCTGGGCCTGTTGTCGAATATACCCGGCGACGCCAAGCCGGTGCCGGTGATCGAGGATACCGCTGTAGATGTGCAGGACTTACCAGCCTACATCCGCGAGTTCAATATCATTTTGAAAAAGCACGGCTTGTTCTGTGTGCACTATGCCCATGCCGGCTCGGGCGAGCTGCACTTGCGACCGATCATAGACCTGAAGACCATCGAAGGGGCCAGGCTTTTTCGAACTATAGCGGAAGAAATAGCAGTATTGGTGAAAAAATACCAGGGCTCACTCAGTGGTGAGCACGGCGACGGACGCCTCAGAGGCGAGTTCATCCGCTATATGTTGGGAGATGAAAACTACACGTTGTTGGAAGATGTGAAGCGGAGCTGGGACCCACAAAATATCTTCAACCCCGGTAAGATTGTGCAGGCTCCGCCGATGGATACGTCGCTGCGCTACCAGGCCGGCCAAAAAACCAGGCAGTTCGACACCGCGCTCAGTTTCGATACCTATCACGGCATACTGCGCGCTGCGGAGCTTTGCAACGGATCGGGCGATTGCCGCAAGACGCACATATCTGGCGGCACCATGTGCCCCAGCTATATGGCCACCAAAAATGAGAAAGATACCACCCGCGCCAGGGCAAATATATTGCGCGAGGTGCTTACCCATTCTACCAAAAAGAATCCCTTCGACTCGCACGAAATAAAGGAAGTGATGGAGTTGTGCCTCTCGTGCAAAGGCTGCAAGGCCGAGTGCCCCAGCAATGTAGATGTAGGTAAGATGAAGGCAGAATTTCAACATCAGTACTACAAAAGCAATGGCATACCCCTGCGCACCAGGCTGGTGGCAAATTTCTCACGACTCAATGGTCTGGCAAGTGCACTTCCTGCGGCATATTCCTTTACCTTCAACACTCCCGTGGTGGCGCCTTTCGTGAAAAACATCATTGGTTTTGCCAAGAACAGGTCGATGCCGCCGCTGCACAGTACTACGCTGAGGCAATGGTACAAAAAGTACAAGTCGGCCAACTTTGAAGTAAAAAATCCGGCACCTCCCCGGGGGAAGGTCTATTTCTTTTGCGACGAATTTACCAACTACAACGATGTGCCTGCCGGGCAGGCGGCCTTGCGCCTGCTTACCAAGCTTGGCTGGCGCGTAGAAATGATCGAGCACGACGAGAGTGGGCGTACCTACCTATCCAAGGGCTTGCTCGATAAAGCCAAAAAAGTGGCGATGAACAATGTTCAGGCTTTTAGTGGTCTGGTGTCTGCCGACGCACCGCTCATTGGCCTGGAGCCATCTGCTATACTGGGCTTTCGCGATGAATACATCGACCTGATGCCCGACACCATGCGCGACAAGGCACTGGCGCTTTCTACCCATGTGTACATCATCGATGAATTTCTGGACCGTGAATTTGAGCGGGGAGAAATTTCTAAGACAGCATTTTCGGACGAAAAGAAGCATATACTGCTGCACGGCCACTGCCACCAGAAGGCTCTATCATCCGTGGTGTTTACGAAGCGAATGCTTTCTTTTCCAAAAAACTTCACCGTACAAGTGATACCGTCGGGCTGCTGTGGCATGGCAGGATCGTTTGGTTATGAAAAAGAACATTTTGACGTGTCGATGAAAATAGGCGAATTGGTTTTGTTTCCGGCTATAAGGCGGCAACCAGAGGCCGCCATCGCCGCACCGGGCACAAGCTGCCGTCACCAGATCAAAGACGGTACCGGCACCATTGCCCAACATCCTGTAGAAATACTTTGGGCTGCCATAGCCGACTGATTAAAGGGCAATAGTGAGCATTTCATTCGTTGAAATGCAGAAAATGAACTGATTGGCGGATACCTTTTTTCATGTGGCTGTGTAAAGAATGCTGCTTTTACCGAGAAAGACACAGGGTAGAGCGATGTAAACAATTCGCATAAAGTATAATATTTTCTTGGGAAAGTTCAATAACAGAGCCTTCACCATCTGAGGTGAATTTCAGCCCTGGCCTCCGGTCTCACCATCTTTTTGCCGCACTGCGCCATGGGCAGTCCTTACTACATTCAATCGGGCAATGTAGATCTTCACTGATGTAGGATAATGGCCGGAATTGCGCCAAAGGCAGGGCTGCGCTATCGTAAGGTTTTCATTCAAGTGCATTTGGGGAGTAGCCCGGGTAGCCGATATTTTTGACGAAACCTTAATTTTCTTCACTATGAAAAACTTTTTCAACGGCTTCGTCAACTCCTACAACAAGATGATGGTAACATTTAAGCCATCTTATTCTGTGGTATTCACCATGTATCACGTGATACCCGGCATACCGGTAAAGAGAAAATCACAGTTGCACAAATTCGGCAAAGGCTCAATAAAAGAAGCAACAGAATTTTATAATAAAGTGGTGCACAAAACAATGGAAACACGCCTTGCCCCTGCGGAGATACACCTCGTGCGCGGCAGGAAAAAGGTGGTGGACCGCCGTCAGTTTGGGCCGGTCAACGAGCTAAAGCAATTCAAGATAAGCGCCTGATAAGGCATACATCGACTGGAAAAGAAAGGGTGTCGGACGACGCCTTTTTTTGTCTCCTGCTGGCGGTGGCACTGCCGGCTAGGGCAGAATACGAAAATTGCTGTGGCAGCGAAAGAGGTAAGTTTAAGGCAAACAAGCCTCATATTGATAGGGCGATTTGAGTAAATTGTGTCAAATTTTTTCAGTGACTTTTTTACACAGCCAATGGCAAACGGTACGGGCAAAATTCACCGGTATTCATTGAGCTGTGATACATCAAATGATTTAAAGAGCGCAGGCATTGCAAACAGGCATTGACCAGAATCATACTTTTCCGCATTGGTTGGCAGGCAAATCGACGGTCACTGTAAACGGCGTGGACCTGCCTGTGCGCAAGCTTGACGGGTCATTTTTATCGGACACCAGCGACTATCAGAGCCACTATTTTCTGCTGAACAACAGCATCATCTACATCAAATCGAAAGGGGCGCCGCAAGAGTCAGATTTCTCTTTGGCCCTGAGCGAACTCACTCAGAAGCTGGAGAGCCTGGGCGGATCTCAGTATGTGCTCATTTGGGATACCTCTGAGATAACGGCTGTATCGGTGAAAATAAGGAAGCTGCTCAGCTTCAACCACGGGCTATTTGAGCGCCTGTTCAGTGCCAAGTACATTGTTGCCAACGCCTTTATAAAAACTATTTTTTCCATCTACAATCTCACAGACAGCCCCAAGCCTACCAATCTATTTCTGGTTTCCTCGCCGCTGGATGCCCTCGAAAGCATCTGTAGCCGGCAATGGCCACAGCCAAAAGGCAGCACTTCTTCAGGCTTCAACTTTTCCACCACCGAACTGGAGGCACTGTCCAAGGCAGATTTGGTAGAGCTGGTAGGCAACATGCGCGATGTGCACAAGCAGCGCGTGAACGAACTGCTGGGCGCCATTGGCCATATTTCCTGGAACGGCACCTTTAGGCCCGTACAGATAAAAACCGAGGAGAATGACCCGTTTTTCGAGCTATTCAACGCCATCTCACTCATTCAGCACGATGCCCTGGAGATGATCATGGATCTGCAAGATCTGAATCAAAACCTTGAGCTGAAAGTAGCCGAACGCATCGTCGACATCATAGATACGGAGTCGAACCTGCGCTCTATCCTGGACAACTCCGACAGCGTGACCTGGCTGATCAATTCACGTTTCGAACTCATCGATTTCAACATCGGCTTTGCCGATTGGGCACAAAAGCAATATGGTCTTCAGCCAAAGCTTCGACAGAACGTGCTGGACATGATCACCGACGGTGTGGTAAGGACAGAGTGGAAAACCCGCTACTCTAGGGCACTCAACGGCAGGCCGGGCATATACCTGGATCAGATACTGGAAGGAGAGGAAGAGCGCACGTATGAAGTGAAGACTTTTCCCATCAATGAGGTGGGCAACATTAAAGGGGTTTCCATTTTTGTGAAAGACATCACCGACATTAAGCGCTCGGAGATGGACCTGGTGAACAAAAACCGCGATCTGGAAAAAGTGAATCAGGAGCTGGACAGCTTTGTGTACCGGGTTTCGCACGACTTGCGGGCACCACTTACCTCTATACTTGGGCTTATATCACTCATGAAGCTGGAGACCGATCAGTCCAGGTTTGAGAGCTATATTGATATGCAGGAAAAAAGCGTGAAAAAGCTGGACCGCTTTATCCGCGATATCATCAATCTCTCGCGCAACAGCCGGCTGGGCGTAGCCATAGAGCAGATTAAATTTCGAAGCCTGGTACAGTCGCTTTTCGAAAATCATAAGTATACCGAGAATGCTGCGCAGATAGTGAAAACGGTGCACATAAAAGGCAAAGCCCCTTTTTATAGCGATTTGCAGCGTGTGTCGGTTATTCTGAGCAACCTCATCTCTAACAGTGTGAAATATGCCAACTACAGCAAAGACCAGAGCGAGCTGGATGTTCACATCACCCTGAACGAAGAATGCGCCATCATAGAAGTAACAGACAATGGCGTGGGTATAGCACCCGAGCATATTGGCAAAATTTTTAAAATGTTCTTCAGGGCTTCCCACGACGACTCCGGCTCCGGCCTCGGGCTGTATATAGTGAAAGACACGGTAGAAAAACTTTCAGGAAAAATCTCCGTGCGGTCTGAACTCCGAAAAGGCACCACCTTTACGGTGGTGCTGCCCAACTTCAAAGAGCGCTTCGACTCGTTGGGCAATCTTGAATGCGACGTTTAGTTGCCATCACCTTCCGCTTCCGCAGACGGTTCCTGACTGGGTTTTAAAATAAAGGTGGCATACTGGCTGAAATCGAGAAATTTTGTCGCGGCCTTCTGCAAATCTTCCGCAGTGAGCCGTGCTATTCGATCATCGTAAAACGAGCCTATGCTCAATGGGTCAAAGCCATACATGTCGCTGCTTTGCAGTGCACCAAGCCAATATGCGTTTTCTTTCACATTTACTTCGTGCGTACGCCGCTGGGCCTCCCGCACCTTTTGCACATATTCTTCTGAAATAGTGTTCGTGAAGCTGCTTTTGATTTCAGCTAGTGTGGCATACAACAAGGTATCCACATTGTCGGGGCTGCAGGGAAAGCTCACCGTGAGCTGATAGTGCTCGTACGGATGCTTGCTCGTATTGGCGCGAGCACTGATGGAATACACCCCGCTGTACTCTTCACGTATCACCTCCTTCAATCGTATATCCAGATAATCGGACAGCGACGACAGCAAATAGTTGTTTTCCCGGCTAAAATTATGCGCACCATAAAAGCGAATGGTCACCAGGCTTTTGGGGTCGTTGCCTTTGTAAAATTCCTTTTGCGTGACTCCATCCGGTGGACGGATGCCCAAATCCCTGTACGTCTCCCTGCTGCCTTGCGCCGGCAATGTGGCCAGGTATGCATTGAGATAAGGCTTTAGTGAGTCGGCATCTACATTGCCTACAATGAAAAAGGTGAAATCTGCCGCATTGGCAAAGCGCTCCCTGTATATCTCCAGCGCCTCTTCCAGCTCTATTTGCTGGAAGAATTCCGGCTTTGGTATGCCGCCACCACGCGGGTGATTTTGAGTCATTATTTCCGTCACCTTGTCGGAGAAGTAGTAGTTCGGTTGTGCCAGCAGGTTGCTGTTCAGGCTCATCATCTTGTTCACATAGGCCTGAAACAGGGCCGTATCGCGCCTTGGTTGTGTAAATGCCAGGTATATGAGCTGAAACATGGCTTCCAGATCTTTGGGGCTGGCCCCGGCGCTGATGCCTTCGGTGAGTTGCCCGATAAAGGGCCGCACATAGGCACTTTTGCCAGCCAGTATTTTTGATCGCAGTGAAGGACTAAAATCGCCATAACCGCTTTCGTTGATCACACCGTCGGCGTGGGCTGCGGAGGCATATACCGAATCGGGGTATAGCGACTGGCCACCAAAGCTATAAGCACTCAGCAGTACTTCATCGTTTTTGAAATCGGTGGATTTCACCAGTACGCGCACGCCATTGGAGAGCAGGTATTCCGTCACATCGATCTCTTCCAGATACTTCGTGCTGGCAATATTGCCGGTATCAGCCGGAGGGGCCATCAGTTGCGATGCGGTATTTTCTTCCTGATAAGGCAGGAGTTCAGTAGTATGTGCCTCTTTCATTACCTGGCGTACCACTTCCCCGGAGGGCAGGGTGATGTCTTCTTTTTCTGGAGCCGTGATCACCACCACGCGATTGCTTGGCGTAAATATTTCCTCACTCAGTTCATTCACTTCTTCCAGGTGGATGTCGTCCAATTGAGTTTGCACAAAGTTGTACTCGAAGGCTATACCAGGTATGGGCTCATTTTGCAGGAAATTTCGAATATACTCAGCGGCATAGCCAGCTGACGATGATTTGTCGCGCTCATTGTAGGCTTTCTCATAGCTCCTTATGATCTCCTTTTTAAACCGCTCCAGTTCGGGTTCGGTAAATCCATATTGAAGCACACGCTGTTGCTCTTCAATGAGCGTACGCAGGCCGGTTTTTATGGCGTAGTCGTTCACATACGCCTGAGCTACGTAGGCATCTGTAGTGCCGAAGAGGGGGCCATAGCCGGTGCCAGCGTAGAGAAATGGAGGCACCGCCTGCTCGGTAAGCTCGCGCAGCCGCTTGTTCAGCATGCCGGTAAACATGGCGTACTTCAACGAGCGACGATAGTCGCGAAGGGTCTTTTCCTCTTTAGCATCCATTTTATGATAAATGCTGATATTGGTGTGGGTGGCTTCGGCATCGCTCAATATTTTGATAAACGTAGAGTCGTGCGCAGGCACATCGAATTGTGGTCGCTCCGGGGCACTGTCAGCAGGCTTTATCGATGAGAAATGTCGCTTAATCATATCTTCCAGCACATCCACATCCATGTCACCGACGGCCACCACGGCCATTAGTTCCGGCCTGTACCACGTGTTGTAAAAGGCGATAAGGTCTTCGTGCTCAAAAGTCTGCAGCGATTCCAGGGTGCCAATGGGCAAGCGGTCGGCATAGCGGGAATCTTTCAATAGCAAAGGGAGGTATTCGTCGCGAAGCCGCTGGCCGGCACCGCGCCCACGGCGCCACTCTTCTATCACTATGCCCCGCTCTTTCTCTATCTCTGTGGAGTCAAAGCTTATTTCAGTGGCCCACTGCCGTAGTATTTCCAGGGCTTTGTTTACCGTGCCCGGCGTGTCGGTAGGCACGGGCAGTATATACACTGTTTCGTCGAAGCTGGTGTAGGCATTGAGGTCGGCGCCAAATTTTATACCCAACGATTGCAGATAGCTCACCAGTTCGTTCTTTTCATATTTGGCAGTACCATTGAAGGCCATGTGCTCCAGGAAGTGCGCTAAACCCAGTTGATCCTCATTCTCCAATACAGAGCCGGCCTTTACCACTAACCTTAGCTCTAGCCTGTCTTCAGGCTTTTCATTGTGTTTGATGTAGTACGTGAGGCCGTTGTCCAACACACCTTTGCGTATGGCTGTATCGGTGGGTATTGGTGCGTTGAGGTCGTATGCGGGCTGTGTCTGTGCCGGTGCACTCAGCGTGAGCAGTAGAAGAACGATAAGAATAAATATGCTCGAACTGATTTTTTGAATTGGTGCTGAAGCCTTCATGGGCGCGGTTTTATTTAGAGAGACAATTTAAAATTTCAACAGGGCTTCTATGCCGATGTTGTCGCTTTTGGCAGAAAAGGATGATCCGAGTATGCTTTTGTTCACCAGGTTCACCAGGCCGCGGTTGTAGGCAAGGCCGACTGAAAAAACCGTGCTTACGCCCAGGCGGTATTCAATGCCTGCACCTGCGTATAGTGAAAAATCCATGAAATGAAAGGAACGAATCACCTCCGGCTGCTCATTTTCTTTTTTGTTCAACAGCACCTGGGCCAATGTGCCTGCTTCAAAATAGAATCGTTTATCGATGGAGAATTCATTGGTCAACATTTTCAGCGTAAGCGGTATCTGCAAATACTGCAGGGTATAATCTTTTTCAATGGAGCGTGGCTCAGCCCCAATACTTTCAGAAAAATCAATTTTCAGGGGTTTTGAGATGTAGCCAAGCCCGGTATTGAACGTGTAGTGGCTGCCAATGGTGCGCTCCAGTATAATGCTGGGAATAATGCGTATGCCGGCAGTGTTGCTGGACACGCTGATGCCCTCCTGCACGCCATCCGTCCGGCTCGTCACCAGCACAGGCGAAAGTTTTATCCCTACCTTTGTCTGCGCCCTTGCCGGCTGGCATGCGTTCAGCAGGATTAAAAGAAAACATAGACACATTATGTGTGCCGCTGTAAAATATTTTTTCAATTGAAACATTGATTGGTTATTTGGAGACATGAACGGGAAAGAAACAAAATTTGTGCGAAAAAAGACCAAAGCTGAATTCAGCAAAATATTTTCAATGACCCGGGCCGCATGCGTACTCATAGTCTGCCTGGCTATCCTTTCCGGCTGTGGCCGCAGCAGTTGCATTCCCACGCCAGATACTTCTGATGTAGAGATTGATGTAACGGTGGAGCGGCTGGACCGGCAACTGCGAGAGGCGCGTACCAGGGCCGATATTGAAGCCCTGCTGGATGCGCATCCGGCCTTTAAGCAGCATTTTCTGCTTTCCGATCAGTATCCGCACGATTCTGTACTGGTGCACCGTATAGCCGGCCTGTTGCAGGAGCCCAGTATGGATTCGCTTTTCATGGAAGCCGAGCGGGTATTTGGCGATTTTGATGAAATGGCAGAGCAGTTCAGAACGGCATTCAAGATCATAAAATATTACTACCCTTCCTTTGAGCCGCCCACCATCAAAACGGTGGTAACAGGCATGGCGCACGATATGTATGTAAGTGACGACGAGATCATCATTGGCCTGGACTACTATCTGGGCAATGAAGCCAAATACCGGCCGGTAGGTATACCGGAGTACATCATGAAGCGGTTTCAGAAAGACTACCTCGTACCACAAAGCATGATTCTTTTTTCCAATCAGTTCAATGCGACCGATTTTCGGGACGAGACAGCCCTGGCCGAAATGATCTTTTATGGCAAGGCGTATTATTTTGCCCGTCAGGTGGTACCGTGCGCAGCAGATAGCTTGTTCACCGGCTACACAAGCCTGGAAACAGACGACATCAATACACACGAGCAGGTGATATGGGCCAGCTTGCTTGAAAACGAAGTGCTGTACGAGACCAGCCAGTTTATAAAAGATAAATTTTTGAGCGAGCGCCCGCTCACACTGGAAATAGGCGAGCGATGCCCCGGCCGTATTGGCCGCTGGGTTGGCTGGCAGATAGTAGAGGAATATGCCGAAGAGAATCCAGAGGCCGATTTGGCAGATATCATGCAAATGAGCGACGCCAAAGAAATGTTCAGGGCCTCACATTATAAGCCAATCGCTTACTGATAATTGCTAAGGTGCAGGTGGCGAATGTGCTTGGCTTTGTTTAAATAATGAATAATGAAATCTGAGCGCTTTGCCATATGAACCACCTACTTAAAATATACGCGCTCTTATTTTTATCTTCTGCTTGTGCTCCCTATGCAAAGGGGCCGGTATTTACAAAGGAACGTGCACAGCAGGTATTTCAGCCAGTAGTGAAGTTTATGGACATTCAACCTGGTATGACCATAGCCGATGTAGGGGCAGGATCCGGCGCTCTTACGGTCAGTATGGCCACTCAATTAGACAGTTGCATTATTTATATACAAGATATCGACCGTAAGGTACTAGAGCAGCAAAACGTTGATAAAATGATTGCTCACTATTCCAATCAATTCGAGTATGACTTAGGCGGACGTAACCAATTCCACTTGGTTTATGGCAGCGTTACCAATTCTAACCTGCCCAACCGGGCCTTCGACATTATTTATTCCAATGCCACGCTGCACGTATTCGATCATCCCGAAGATATGTTAAGGGATCTTAGGCAGAAGCTAAAACCCACCGGAAAACTATTTGTGCGGGATGGTTTTCGGCGAGATCATGGGCTTGACCAGTTTTGTTCAGATAAAAAATGTGCAAAACGGCTCTACAGTGTTGACGAGCTGATAACGATGATGACTCACAACGGCTTTCAGTTGATAAAGCAAACCCCTGACTCGGTTGATTATCGCATCTTTGGCTTTGAAATTCGATGATAACCGTCTTCCATCTAAAGAATTCAATTGATTGCTAGCTGTCACTCTATTCTGACAGTATATTAAGATTTGCAAAAAAATATGCCAACTGAACACTACAGGGCATATAGTCAATTTGGGCTTTTTGGGATCTACTTACTTTAATTACCCTACTATGCGCACAATTAATGCTTCACATACCAATAAACTCCAGGAGTTTTCCAGTAATGATTTTCGTGTCGAAATGTGCTTGAGCCAGTGAACGGGCGGCTTTTTGTGCCTGTGCTATTTTTTTTGGTAAAGCTAAATATTCGCTCAGTTTATGGTCGAATTGCTGCGGATGCTCAGGATCATAATAAAATCCCAATCCGTATCTCTCCACGTAGTCGCTGATCCAACCGGGAGTGTTGGTGATCACCATTTTGCCTGCCGCCAATGCGTCAAAAAACTTGTTTGGGCTGCCACTTTGCAACACGGGCTCTTTTCTGAAACTGATATAGACGGCATGGGCGGAGTGCAGCAGATCGCGTACGGCGTATTTATTGACCATGCCTACAAAGGCTACATTTTTCAGCTGATAAGCCGAAGTCATGTGCCGCAGACGGCTGATTTCTGCACCCTCACCGGCGATAGTAAAGCGCACTGGGCGACGTGAATTTTGAGTAAATAAGGCTGCTTCGAGCAGATAATCCAGGTGATTGGCGTACCCCGCCGTACCGATATATACTATGTGAAAGGGCAAGGGCTGTGACGAAAGGCTCGATGTAAAAAAGTCACAATCCGACATATTGGGCGCCATTAACACGGGTTTATCTCCGGCTTTGTTCTGTACATGCTGCTGTATGCCGGGCGAAAGTGCCACCAGCTTGTGCGCATGACGATACACCAGAAGCTCCAATTGTAGTGCGAGCCATTTGGCTATCGGGTTTCGGATGATCTTTAAGGCGATAGGTGCGGCGGGCCACAGATCGCGTACTTCGAAAATGTAAGGGATGCCCAGCACCCATTTCAGCCAGAGCGCAGGTATGCCCACGGTGAGCGGTGTAGATGTGGCGTAGCACAGGTCAAATTTTTTCAAACTTGATGCCCGACCAATGCTTTTTGCCGCATACACCGTGAAAGCCCACAGGCGGCTAAAAAAGCTGAAGTGATTGGCATATGCGATGGGAAAATAATGAACACAAATTCCTTCAATCTGCTGCCGGCTGTAGCCTTTTGCATTATGCGTGGTGAACACTGTCACATCGTGCCCTGCCTCTACCATGCTTCTCGCTATATAGTAAGAGCGAATAGCGCCACCTTCTGAAGGGGTTTTGAAATATTGATGAAGATAAAGCACCCGCATACACTAGAACATTTGTCTGGCCCAATGTTCAAAAAGAAGTACAGACCACAACTCCTGTACGTGCCTTGCCTTCCCGGCTTTCACTTCCTTTATCCAATCCTTCAGCATATTATGCGGCAGAAAATCATGAACAAAACATTCTTTGCGTGCCAAAACATCAAACAGGTGATGATGTTCCTTGTCACCCAGCCACTGGGCTAGCGGCATGCCAAAGCCTTCTTTGGGGCGCGTGGCTATAGCGTCAAGATCATACTGCCGAAGCATATTCTTGAGCACCCACTTGCTGCCGTGTTGCATACGCACCTGGCCTGGTAAAGAGCGCACATAAGCTTGTAAAGGATGGTGAAGGTACGGCAGCCGTACTTCTACACCACTATGCATAAAAGTAGCGTCGGTCATGGCGAGCACATCTTTCACCAGATATTGGCTTAAGTCATGGTCAAGCGCCCAGGTGAGCCAATCGCGAGGTGTCTCTTTGCTCGCCATTGGGTTGAAAATATTCAGAAAGCCCTGTTGGCTGTTCATGTGGCGGAAGCATGTGTCGGCATCGGCCTGCAGGCTTTGCAAGCCTTTTCGCAAGTAGTAGCTATGAAAAATGGTTGCCAGTTTGCCTGGAAGCGATGGTGGCAATGCCCGTACGGCCCACCGCCAGTGCAAGTAACGCCGAAAGGCGGTGTGCCTGCGATATCCTCCAAATAGCTCATCTGCCCCAGCCCCCGAGAGCACCGTTTTGTGATTGTTGGCTACCCTGCCAGCGAGAGCAAAATTGAGCAGAACGCCACCATCGGCAATAGGCTGGTCCAGTTGGTTGATGTATTCCGGAAAGCGCTGAAGTAAGCTGCTGTTCACATAAAGCTCTTCATGATCGACCCCAAATTTTTTGGCTGTGGCACGGGCATAATCAGCATCTAAACCAGCGGCGCCCTCACAAACAACCGAATATGCCGGAAGCTGTAGGCCACGATGGTGGCTTATGGCCAACAATAAGCTCGAATCCACTCCACCGCTGAGTAACAAACCTGCTGGTACATCAGCCTCACAATGCAAGGTCAGTGCTTGAGCAATTAAGTCATGCGTATGTATCACTATGTCAGCCTGGTTCGGCATTTCGCCTTCAGGCAGTAGCGGTCTTCTCACCTGATGAACACTGATCAGTTGGCTGGTAGACAACCGGTAGCGTCTGATCTCCCCGGGTTTGAGACAATATATATCCTGAAATAAAGTAGCAGGCTCTGCGGCTGCTTTATACAAGAAATATTGCGGAACTTGTGTCGTGTTCAACTTTTTGCTCACCAGACCTGAAGCTAATATGCCTTTGATCTCGGAGCTCGCCAGCAGCAAAGAGCCATTTTGATGGTAATAAAGATTTTTGATACCGCTCGGGTCTCTGGCTAACAAAAGCTCATCTCTCTCCCTGTCGACGAACACCAGGGCATACATACCTTGAAGCTCGTGAATGGAGGCAAATCCTTTGTGGCGCAGCATTTCGAAGACCACCTCAGTATCGCCTTCGGTGACAAAAGACGCTTGATTGCTTTTCAGCGCAGCACGCAACGGACGGAAATTATAGATTTCTCCGTTTAAGCTTAAGAAATGCTTGTTCTGTGAAGAACGAAAGGGCTGATCTGCGCGTGCGTTGAGATCGCGTACAGCCAATCGATGGCTGCCGATGTGTACGGTGTTTGACTGACAGGAAAAGGAGTATTGGCCAATGCCATCGGGCCCGCGATGCCGTATTGCCTGCATCATTTTGCCAAATGCCAGGGCAAATTCTGGAGAGGGGCCGGACGAAAGAAAACTTATACCACACATAAAAAGTATAGCCAGACTAAGAGCGATGCCAAAAGTAAGGCAAAACCTTCAGCCTGGCGGCAGTGCAGCAAAACAGATACGAGTAGCTAACTCAAAGAAGGAATACCTGCAAACTGAGAATATGAAAGTATTTTTTGAACTGAGTGGTCGGACGGGGCATCATCAACCTTGTCCATATCCTGCACCAGCGCGCGTACTTCCTTATAATAGTCAAGGAGTTGGGCATCGAACAAAAATTGCCGTTCAATGCCACGTTTCTCTTCCGAAGTGGTTTCGTCGAAAATGTATCTGATCACATCATCGTGGGTAAATGTTTTGATCATAGGCTATGTTGCTCTGTTTTAGTTTTTTCCTCAGGTTGATCAGCGCATAGCGCATACGGCCCAAGGCAGTATTTATACTTACTCCGGTTGCTTCGGCTATCTCTTTAAAGCTCATCTCAAGATAGCTTCGCATAATCAATACTTCTTTCTGTGATTCGGGCAGTTCCTGAATCAATTGCTTCAGCCGTTTCACGGTGTCCTGTTTCACCTGAAGATCCTCAAATGGGCTTTCAGAAAACTCCATGCTCTCAAAGATATTGGAGCCATCTTCCATCACCACAGTAGGATAACGTTTGGCTTTGCGAAAATTGTCAATGGCCAGGTTGTGCGCTATCCGCAAAACCCACGGCAAAAATTTGCCTTCCTCATTGTAACGGCCAGATTTTACCGTTTTCACGACTTTTACAAAAGTTTCCTGCAGCAAATCTTCCGCTACATATCGATCTTTCACAATCAGATTGATTGTGGTAAAAATTTTATTTTTGTGTCTCTGAACCAGCTCCGCAAATGCATCTTCGTCACCTTGAACATAGAGTGAAACCAACCCACTATCACTTATTTTGTACTTCTTCATTTCAATTCCCGTTTGGTTAACGTAGAGCTTTACTTCATATTGTCGCTGTTTAGACCCAACATTGGTTCAAATAATCTTCTAATTTATGTATGCCTCAAAAAACATGCAAAAAATATTTTAGTTAAAATTTAGTTTTCTAATGCATTGTCTTGTAGCCAACAAAAAAACAACCAAAACATTATTCAGCACATTTTGAAGGCTTTTTTTAACAAATATTAACATTACAAATTTATTGAAACCGTCAATGGTGGAAACCCAAGTTTCAGAAAGGCCGGTCGATGAGCTCGATCCTAAAAAGTTTATCATAATCAAAGGTGCCAAAGTCAATAATCTCAAGAACCTGTCGGTGGCCATACCGCGCAATCGATTGGTCGTGATCACCGGCTTGTCGGGATCGGGAAAATCCTCGCTGGCCTTCGATACACTGTTTGCAGAGGGCCAGCGCATGTATGTGGAAAGTCTAAGTTCTTACGCAAGGCAGTTTCTCGGGCGCATGGAAAAGCCGGAGGTTGATTACATAAAGGGTGTGTCTCCGGCCATCGCCATAGAGCAAAAGGTAAGCACTCGCAATCCGCGCTCTACGGTGGGCACCAGTACTGAAATTTATGATTATCTCAAGTTGCTTTTTGCCCGCATTGGCGAAACCTATTCGCCCGTGAGTGGCCAGAAGGTTACAAAAGATTCTGTGAGCCGTGTGGTGGATTATATTTTAGACAAAGATGCCGGACGGCGATTTATGATCATGTGCCCACTGAATGTACTCAATGAGCAGCGCAGCTTGCATGACGAGTTGGGCGTACTGATGGGTAAAGGTTTTAGCCGAATTATGGCAGGCGACGACATCAGGCTGATTGAAGATGTGCTTGAAGATCGCACGCTACCGCATGGCCAGGTATACGTTGTGATCGACAGGGCCGAGGTGGTGCACGACGACGAGACGGCCTTTCGCATTTCCGACTCCGTACAAACAGCGTTTTTTGAGGGTCATGGCGACTGCCTCATACAGTTCGAAGACGGTGACCGCCGTTTGTTTTCCGACCGCTTTGAAGCTGACGGAATAAAGTTTGAAGAGCCCAGCGTAAACTTTTTCAGTTTCAACAATCCATACGGGGCATGCCGGCGCTGTGAAGGTTTCGGCCGCATTCTCGGCATCGACCCCGACCTGGTGATTCCCGATAAGGACTTGTCGATTTATGAAGGCGCCATAGCCCCCTGGCGGTCGGAAACGATGGGCAAGTGGCAAAAACCGCTATTGACCAATGCCATTCGTTTTGATTTTCCCGTGCACCGTGCAGTGAAAGACCTTACTGAAAAGGAATGGGACCTGCTGTGGCAAGGCAATAAATATTTTGATGGGCTCAATGCATTCTTTGAACACCTCGAATCAAAAACCCATAAAATACAATACCGGGTACTGCTATCGAGGTATCGCGGACGCACCGTTTGCCCCGATTGCAAAGGTACGCGGTTGAGAAAGGATGCTCAATATGTAAAGATCGATGGCAAATCGATTGTAGACCTTGTATTGATGCCGATCGACCGGCTCGCTGCTTATTTTTCTTCCATAAACCTTACCGGGCATCAGAAAACCGTTGGCCGCCGCATTCTTACTGAAATTACCAACAGGCTTGAGTTTCTGCAGCAGGTTGGGCTCGACTATATCACCCTCAATAGACTCACCGCCAGCCTCTCCGGCGGAGAGCATCAACGCATTAAGTTGGCCACATCGCTGGGCAGCGCCCTGGTCGGATCGATGTATATACTCGATGAGCCAAGCATCGGGCTGCATCCGCGCGATACGCAGCAGCTCATTGGCGTACTGAAAAAGCTGCGCAACCTGGGCAATAGCGTGATAGTAGTAGAGCACGATGAAGAGATTATGCGCGCTTCCGATGAAATAATAGACATAGGCCCGGATGCCGGGGCACATGGTGGGTTATTGGTCTTTCAGGGTGGGATATCCGATATCGCCAATGCGAAGCCCACCCACACCACGCGTTTTCTCAGCGGCGAAGATGTGATAAAACTCCCGACCAGACGACGGGAGTGGAAATATGCAGTGTCTGTAGAAGGTGCGAGAGAGAATAATCTGAAAAACATCAAAGTGCGGTTTCCATTGGGCGTGCTTACGGTGATCACAGGTGTAAGCGGATCGGGCAAATCTACCTTGATAAAAAAATTGCTGTATCCGGCCCTTAGCAGAAAGCTTGATATGATGTCGGAGCCCATGGGTAAGATGGATCAGCTTGCAGGTGATATGGATAAAATAAAAGGTGTAGAGTATGTAGACCAAAATCCTATAGGCAAGTCCTCGCGCTCCAACCCTGTCACCTATGTAAAAGCCTATGACGCCATCCGGCAGCTCTTTTCGGAGCAGTCTGTGGCAAAAAGCCGGGGATATAAACCCGCTTTTTTTTCTTTCAATGTAGATGGTGGCCGGTGCGAGGTGTGCCAGGGAGAAGGCGCGGTGCGTATTGAAATGCAATTTATGGCGGATATCTATCTGACCTGTGAAAATTGTAAAGGCCGGCGCTTCAAGTCAGAAATACTGGAAGTGCAGTATAAAAACAAAAACATTTTTGAGGTGCTCGACCTCACCGTGGATGAAGCCTTAGAATTTTTCAAGAATAATAAGGCGGTGTACAACAAGTTGCTTCCCCTGCAGGAGGTGGGGCTTGGTTACATCCGGCTGGGCCAGTCGTCCAATACCCTCAGCGGTGGAGAGGCCCAGCGCGTAAAGCTGGCCTCCTTCCTGGGCAAGGGCAAGAGCGACCGGTCAGACAATGTTCTTTTTATATTTGATGAACCCACCACAGGCCTGCATTTTCACGATATTGGTAAGTTGCTTACTGCCATCAATGCACTGATCGATCAGGGCAATTCTGTCATTATAATAGAGCACAATGTGGAAGTGATTAAATGTGCCGACTGGATCATCGATTTGGGTCCTGAAGGTGGAGTGAATGGCGGTGAAGTGGTATTTGAGGGTAGGCCTGAAGACATGATCAAACTGGAGAACAATCACACTTCTCTTTACTTGAAGCAGAAGTTTGCACAACAATAAACCGTACAATAGCTGGCCAATGCTGCCGTTGGTAGCCGATAGCACCTTTTCATGAATTCTTTTTTTGAAATGAAAAAAATTTTTCCCTTCGTCTTTTTGTGCTTGATTTTGACGGGTTCATCATATGCACAGCAGCCAGGCCAGTCGACAAGTGGGCAGCTTCAGTATAGTGAAAGTTTTCTGCCCGACGATTTGCTGAACACCAGCGCCGTAGCATTCATTCATATTGCCCAAACGCCTGCTGGCCAGCCCAGGCCGGCATGGCAGGAACTCGCAGGCGCTGCGCAACCATTTATGAAAGCCGTGGGTGTAGATCCGGTCATGTATTTTTACTTGGACGATGTAGTGGCAGGTCCCGATGTGACAAAAGCGCTCGTCGAGCAGTGGACAAGCAGGGGTGTGCGAAACATTATTATTCTTTCAGAAATTGATGCTTCCCTAAGCAACACCGGTACAAGGCAATATGCTTTGTACGTAATACCTTTTAGCGGAGACTACCGTTTGGCAGAGCCGGGCGGGCAGGCTTTTAAAATAACAGATTCTTCAATAGATCGTCTGTTCAGGAGGTTGGCCCGCGTCATTGATCAGAAGGACCTGGAAATGGAAAATTTATTGATCACAGAGCACCCAGAAATTTTCAGCAACATTCAGGTGATCAAGGGTCGTAGGCACGAAGAGTTCGTTAATGATCTGCGCATCGACAAGTTGGCAGTGCCCAAGGCTACCGTGGAAAGACCCATACCTATTGCCATGGTGGAGGCCAACAATGGCAGACATGTAGCCGGATCAGAGAATGTAATTATTGAGTCGCTCATGAGCGACTATCCATACCAGTATGGATTTGTTGATTACAATTATGACGAGGAGCAAATGCGCAAAGCGGGACATCAGTATGTACTGATGCGGCTGCACACCACCGCCTATCAGTTGCGTCTGTTGCTGGGCTACGAGGTCGACCCCTCCGGTGGCAATATTATATTGTCGGGTGTAGATGATGAGGGGGCTTTGGACATGAAGCCTGTTGCTCCCGACATGCCCGTATATAAGTACTATGTGAAGCATATTTACACAGGCGATGTGTATTTGGGTACCCATTGGGATGCCAGCCCAAATTGGCCTACTGCCATGCAAAACTTCCTCTACCGGCTCAAGGCCGCGCTGGAGACGAAGCAATAATTCCGCGCCTTTTGCATGTTTTCATTGATTTATTGCTGAATAATGGCCAAACAGGCAGGTGAAACTTACGTGTAACTTTTTATGGCTCAAAATTTGCCCTGACGGCTCAGGCTTTTAGCTGTGCTAGTCCTTTGGGTTTTAAAACACTCCTACTAGCACCGTCCATAGGCAGTATTAAAGTCTACGTTTTTAATAGTTATATGGAATAAAAGCTATATTTGTATAAAACAACCAATATAAATTTGTACTTATCTAATATTGTTCGTCATGATACAGAAAGCATCAACACCAGGCAATGAAGTATTTATAGAAGTATTGGGCTACAGGAAGCAAATCGTAAAGGTCTTGTTGGTCGGTAACAACCCAATCGAACTGGCCACCATTTATGACCATTTGGGTAATATCCGTCAAAAAAATTACATAGTAGATGTCTGCTTCGATCTGCGTGACTGCCACGCAAAGATTGCAAAATCACACCCTGAAATCATTTTACTGGACGACACATTAAATCTGGCAGAGGCCATTAAGCTGGTGCAGCAAATCAAATCTGTGGGTAAAACATCGCGTATTCCGGTGATCATGCTCAAAAGCACCAACTGGAATTACACCACCATTCAGCAAGTAGATGACTACCTGCTCAAGGATGCGCTGACCAAAGAAGCCCTTGATGCTGCTATCGGAAACAATATGGAAAGAAAGCTGCAAGTGGCTTAGCCGAAAGAATATAGCCTGGAGAAAAAAAACCTGACTGACACCAGTCGGGTTTTTTTAGGCCCTTTTTTATCTAAAGCTAAATCCGAAGCCTGCCGCCAGCACGCTGTACTCCTGATGCGTGTAAGAGCCGTGGAGAGTAAAAAAGGCAAATTTAAGTCTCAATCCTGCGGTAGCCACAAAAGAGCTTTCCTTATATCGCAAGCTGATCGGGTCGGTAGCCACAAAGCTGTTTTCAGGATTGATTTCATCATCGATCACGTAAGTGCCATACATGCTTAGGTCTGATGATATGCCCGTAATACCGACACCGGCGTAAAGAGTGAGCACAGAAATCTTCTTGGAAACCAGCGCCTGGGCTGTCCAGTTGTTCACGTCGAATATGGCTTCTTGATTGTCGCCTTCAAAGGCCAGCGCTGTCATATCGTACGTGTTGTCGAAGCCGCTGCAGGCGGCGAGCACCGAAATGTCGATTGGCAGCCGCCTGATGAACGGCATCCACTGTTTTATGTCGTGCTTTATGCCTAGGCCAAACATTTGCGTTTCATACTCTCCTATGGTCACTTTTGGCATATATCGTATGATGATGTCAGTATTTTTGAATGTGCCCATGGAAAATTGCACTACGGGGGCGGGTACGGCATTGATTCCCACCTCCTCTTGTAGGCCAAGACCGGCTGGCGTATAAGCGCCCGTTACGGTGTTGCCGGTATTTTCATCGGTATATTCAAACAGCAGCTGAGCAAATCCTTCATCCGGGCCCATGACGGTGGCCACGCGTTTTTCTTCCCCCTGCACATATACATGCTGAAATTGCGACTGATCAAAAAGAAATAGCTCCCGGCTGGCAGGCACCATAGCCATATTGGCCGATATGGTGAGGTCAAAACCAAGCGCTTGATGCGTTTTGGCCGTGTTGTACCAGCCATTGGACATGCCATACGAGAAGCCAACCACCAGGGGTTCCATATAGCTGCGCGTGAGCATGGCAGCCTCTGCCTCACCAGCACGCAGAAATTGATCAAAATCCTGTGCCTGGCTGTTCGCAAAAAATACGCAGGCCATGGACGATGCGGCACAAATCGCTCTTAAAAAATTGTAATTCATTGCTGGATTTTCTGAAAAAATTAATGAGCAAAATAAACCGGGCCCTACACAAATTGCTGAATAAGAATCACCAAGCCCATGAGACCAAAGACCACACCCCAATATTCCATCTTGATCCAGAACAGGGTGTGATTTGATTTAATCACCATTTCACGACCAGTGGCCTTGTCAATCACCACTGTGCCTTCTGCTCCATTCCATTTCTTTCCCATCGTCCAGCTAAAGATGGCTGCTGTAAATAAGGCGAGAATAAAAGCCAAATTGCCCTGAGTGGCGGGCAAAATTATGAAGAGTAATACGAGGGTGACCAACAGCACGAGCGCCGAAAGAATGCCTTTACCTGACCAAACAATCATCTTTTAAAAATTTTAGTATCTGCCTACTTCTATTTAAAGTCTCTTTTCAGCTTGTTCCGACTGTAGATGATCAACGCCGTTATATACCTGCCTTTCCAAAGCTGGTAACACCGGCTGGGGCACGTGAGGGGGCATGTGTAAGGAATGAGAAAATTTTTATGTAAAAGCGGCACCTGCCTTTGGCAAATAGAAAAGATCGAGCATCCTTTTTGGATTAACTAAAGCGCTCAACACGACAAGCAGCGGCCGCTCAGTACCTCTAAAACCAATTGAATGTAGCTCAACTTGAGCCAAGCGGTAATCATCAAACTGGCGCAGAGCGGTGATAAGAGCGCAAGCATTTTCAGCTGTGAATGGTTGCAAGATCATTGGTCATGCTTAGCGCAATACCTGAAAGCGCAGGCAAGGCTGAGCCGTGCCGTTCGCACACATTGATCTCTTGCAATGAACTGTAAATTTGGCTGCTATTGAAGGCAGATGCTCTCCAAGCTCCGCAGAAGTCAGCCTTTTCATTTTGAAATAGAAAAACTGAATTATCTTCGTTGCCCAGGGGCATATTTCTGGTACCGCCCGTCTTGTTTCTATGAGCAAAATAATATACGATTCATTTCTTACCCTGTATAAAGCAGCCCTACTGGCAGCGTCGCCTTTTCGTAGCAAGGCGGCGCAAATGCGAGAAGGCCGTGTGGGGCAAATGAAGAAGCTCAAAGACGCTTCTTTGCACAGGAAGAAGGTTGTTTGGTTTCATTGCGCTTCTTTGGGTGAGTTTGAGCAGGGCCGCCCACTGATGGAGCATATCAAGCGGCAGCATCCGCAGGTGGCGCTTCTAGTCACATTTTTTTCCCCTTCTGGCTATAATGTACACAAAGCCTATCCGGCGGCAGATCTGGTCATGTACCTGCCGCTCGATAGCAGGCGGCAGGCCAGCGAGTTTTTGGAGCTGACCCGGCCGATGGCTGCTGTGTTCATCAAGTATGAATTTTGGTACTACTACCTCAGCACATTAAAAAACCAAGGCATTCCCACCTATTCCGTGTCTTCTATTTTTCGTCAGTCTCAAATATTTTTTAAACCGTGGGGCGGATTTTATCGGTCATGGTTGCAGATGTTCGATCATTTTTTTGTGCAGAACGCTCAATCAGAGAAGCTCCTGCGCCAAATCGGCTTGCAAAATGTGACCACCACCGGCGATACACGCTTCGACCGTGTCATCGAAATATGCAGTAAACCCAAATCTATACCGGTTGTCGAAAGCTTCAAGGCAGGGCATAGGCTTATGGTGGTCGGCAGCAGCTGGCCGGCCGATATCGACGTGCTGGCTCCGGTGATCAATGACCTTACCGTGCCACTAAAATTTGTAATAGCCCCTCATGAAATTGACCCGGATAAGTTGCAAGTATTGGAGCGCAAACTGCATGTAAAATTCAAACGATACTCTGCCGCCGATGCCTCTGTAGCGGAGAGCCGGGTGCTCATTATCGACAACATAGGCATGCTTTCTTCTATTTATCAATATGGAGAGTTTGCCTACATTGGTGGCGCTTTTGGCTCGGGTGTACACAACATATTGGAGGCCGCTACCTATGGCGTGCCCGTGTTTTTTGGCAAAGGAAAAACCAATGTGAAGTACCAGGAGGCGATAGACCTCGTCGCCAATGGGGGCGCGTATGACGTGACCGATGCCAACGATTTTCGTAAAAAGCTCATAAATCTGTTAGATAGCCCCGCCGCATTGGAAAAAGCCGGCAACAAAGCGGGTGAATATGTGCGCCAAAGTGCAGGAGCCACACAAAAAATTATGCAGCACCTACAACCTTTGTTTACGCCATAGTGGAAGGCCTGGTCACCAAATCGACAGGTAGCTGGTACGCCGTGCGCATGCACAACGGCGACTATTGGCAGTGTCGCGTACGCGGCAAGCTAAGGATGAAAGACTTGAAGGTGACTAACCCGGTGGCTGTGGGCGACCGTGTGCGTGTAGAGCCTGAGAGCCCCGGCGAGGGAAATATTGCCGAAGTACTGCCTCGCGAAAATTACCTGATCAGGCGGAGCATTAAGAAAAGTAAGCATGGCCATATACTGGCGGCCAATATTGATCAGGCCGTGTTGATTGCAACGCCCGCCTTTCCGCGTACCAGTCTGGGCTTTATTGATCGCTTTCTGGTAGCGGCAGAGTCTTTCCGCATCGGCCAGGTGCTGGCCTACAACAAGTCTGACCTGTGGAACCAGGAGACACAGGAAGTAGTGAACGATATACAACAGATATATGAACCGCTCGGAGTTCAATTTGTAGCGCTTTCAGCAGAAACAGGGCTGGGCGTTGAGGCATTTACCGCGCTGTTGAAAGATAAAATTTCACTGTTGGCAGGCCACTCCGGAGTGGGAAAATCGACCATACTGAACCGCATAGCCCCCGGGGTGGCGCAGAAGACAAGCGAAGTGAGCACGTTTGCCAACAAGGGTACCCACACCACCACCTTTGCCGAGATGTTTGAAATAAGTCCACAAACTTTCGTGATTGATACCCCGGGCATCAAGGAGCTGGGCCTGATGGATATTTATGAAGAAGAGATCAGCCACTTTTTTCCTGAGATGCGCGATATGTTTGGGGAGTGCAGATTTCACAACTGTACCCATACCCATGAGCCGGGCTGTGCTGTAGTGGCCGCTGTAGAGAAGGGCGAAATAGCGCTGAGCCGCTACGAAAGCTACCTCAGCATGGTGTATGAAGAAGAAACACACCGATAGCCGCAGTTGTAGTTCAGAACATCATTTTTGGCCCTTTATCAGTATGGCCAACTTATGATAAGGCAACCGCAAAGTAAGCAGCAACCGCATGATGAATAAATAAATGCCACCGCCAGCATGGGGAATGGCTTTATATACATCGATCAATTTTTTCGTGGCTTTCCAGTTCTCGGTGAGCAATGCCCATTTCAGCTCATACCGAATGCGCTGCTGCAGGGCGTCGTGGTCGGCCTGCGATTCATTGAGTGCAAGTGCTTTTTCGCAGACAAGGGCTGTGGAGTACGTAGCTGTGTTTTTTCGCTGATATTGTCGCTGCGTGTGTGAGCCTGGCACAATGCGCTTTTTCACGAGTACTTCGTCAGTGAATAGGTAATGATATCGTCTGGATGAACGTACCCAAAAGTCGAAATCCTCGTAGGTTAAGGCTTCATCATATCCTCCCAATGCCTCCAGCACACCGCGCCGTATCATCATAGAGGGTGCAGATACCACATGCCTGGCCAGTAGTGCGGCATACACATCGCCGGTGGGTACAGTGTACAGGAGCTTTCCGCCTGCATCGCGCCTGTGGTGTGTGCCAAGGGCTTTGCCGGTAGGGCTTATGTGCAGCACATCGCAAAAGTGTACGCCCGCTTCGGCTTCGGCCAGCGCAAATGCAGCCACACCGCGCGCTATGCGCTCAGGCATGAGCACGTCGTCTGCCGCAAGATCAATCACAAACTGCCCCTGACACCGCCAAAAGGCATTGTTGAACGCCTTGCAGTTACCTGTGTTTTTCTCTTGAAAAATAGTTTGAAAGCCATGTCTGCGTGCCAATTCCTTTATCACGGCCTGGCTGCCATCGATGCTTGCGTCGTCTATAGCAATCAGCTCTATCGGCGCATAATTTTGCGCAAGCACACTTTCGATAGCCTCAGCCACATAGGCGCTATGATTGTGACACAGGCAAATGACGCTAACCAGTGGCGAATCGAAAGATGCGAGTTTCATGCTCATTGGGGCTGCGATCTTATTTCAACAATCAACTGTTGGATGACCTGGGGCATGATGCCTGGAAATGTCAGCAATCATGTGATTAATATTGCCACAATACAAGATTAAGGAGAAGGTGCCACACTACCATGGCACCTTCTTTACCCTGGTATAAAGATCGCTAAAAAGACAGCTTGGCGGAGACCTGTACCTGCCTGCCTGATTCGTAAAACATGCCGTTTTCAGAATAATTTTGAAAAGGACGGTTGAGATGATCGAAGTAGTTGGCATCGAACATATTCCTGATGGCACCCGTCAGCGTGAGCAACTCCGACACCTGCACACCGGCTTCCACATCGAACACCGAATAGCCCGGCGTGACGCTTTCGGCAAAAACCTGTGACACACGATTTTGCCGGGACACCATTTTTCCGGAGAAAGATGCCCACCACAGGTCCTGAGCATAGCGGGCAGAGAGCATTCCAGTGAGTGGTGGTATTTCCGGCAGGGGCTCGTTCAACACTTCATTTTGCGCGCGGGTGTAGAACAGCACGCCGCGCATATGCCATCGTGGGTTGAGTTGGTAGCCGGCCTCCAGCTCAAAGCCCAATTGATTGGCACGCTCCACGTTGATAAATCGCCGGGCATACCTGGGCTCCAGCTGCGGCATAAATTTCCGGGGCAAAGTCGAATCTACTTCTGCTGAAATATAGTCTTCGATAAAGGAATAAAAGACATTAATGGAAGTGTTGAACCGGCCATATTCCCGTTGCCACATGATATCGACCTGATTGTTAACCTCCGGGCTCAGGTTTGGATTCCCTACATATTCATAGCCATCTATCCCTACCTGAAAGTGATTGATATATCGCTCCAGCAGCTCTGCCGGACGGCGTCCTCTGCCTATCGCCAGCTGCAGCACACCGTTGGGGATATTGCGGTTCAGTGTGGTGTTGAAGTTGAAGCCCAGATTATTATCCGTACCCAAGCCTTCATAAAGCGCTGCAAAGTCGGGTGCGGGATTGTCGATACCAGAGCGGGTAGCATCCATGCGCATCCCGGCCGCCCATTCCCAGCGGGGGCTGAATGTGTAGTTGATCTCGCCAAACAGCCCCAGATTGCGAATCCAGCTATCCTGCCAGATCAGGTCGGTAAAGGCACGAGGCTCTGGCAGCATGATGCCGTTCATCATTTTCACCAGCCGGTTGCGCTGGCCGTCATTGGCCGTCATGCGCAGGTCGCTTCCTGCAAATATGATGAGTTGGCCACTGGGTTGCAGGGTAAGTTCTACCCTTCCACCCGTATTGGCCGAGGTCACCGGCGATCGCGCTTCTACCATGGCAAAGTTGGGCCGCGAGGTGTTGGTCATCAGATGGTCTACAGAAGAATAGTAAATTTTGGTGCTCAGAGCTGCCCATACCGGCGACAGGTTTTTTATTTCATAATCTACCGATACCACAGTGCTGTTGTCTTCTTCGGTATCCATTGGCAGGGAGGCATGCCTTATGTCGCGACCAAATGATTGGCGCCATGTGAATTGCACATATTGATTGGCCGCCGGTGAAACACCCAGTTTTGCCGCATAGTCATACACGCGGAAGGCGCTCGGCACGGTGTTGTCTTCGCCGTTGTGGTAGTCGCCATAGTCGGTGGCGCTGCCGTGCAGACTGAGCTGATAGTGCTTATCTGCTACGTTCAGCAGCCCCCGGCCCGATACGCCGTTGCCATTCCACACATAGCCACCTTCCAGCTGGCCCGATATTGCCAACACATCACTCGCCTTTGGCCTGCGTGTGATCATATTGATGGTAGCACCCATGGATTGGCCGTAACGCACCGTGTATGGACCCTTGATCACCTGCACCTGCTCTACTTCTGCCGCCGATATATGGGTAGATGCAGGATCCATACGATTGGGGCAGGCGTTGGCAATGGTGGTACCGCCATCGAATATCAGATTGAGCTGCTGGTATTTGAATGAGCGGAAGACAGGGTCTACCGCATAGCCGCCACGCTTGATCAGGCCGAAGCCGGGAACATCGCGAAATATGTCGGCCACACCTACGGCATGTTGGTTTTCCGGGGAACCCATATCGATCGTGCGATCAATGCTGGGGCTGTGTTTCAGCCCGCGAATGGTGATCTCTTCCAGCAGGCGCAAAGATGGCCGCAGTGCCAAACTTGAATGCGCTTTGGAAAGAAGCAGCGTATCGGGCAAATAGCCTATATGCTGCACGTGCAGCCGGACGTACTCTTGAGAGGTGGGTATAGCAAACTCCCCTAACTCATTGGTCAGGTAAATCCTGTCTTCGTCGGCACTGTACACAGTAGCATTGGCTATGCCTTTTCCATTGGTGGCGTCTACAATAGTGCCCTGAATATAATGTTGGGTTTGCGCCAGCCCGTCGGTACTTATAAGCGCAGCACAGAGCCATACGAGCGCATAGGCGCCCATATTGAATAAATTTTTCATGTCAATATTATCTGATAGGGGTTGTCGTAAAATTCAGTACAGCGTGCTCACAGCATTATGAGCAGAATGAAACGACAGGAATGGGAGGGCGAAAAATTTCGGCACGGAAGTCTGCCGGACAGGAGCTTTTTACGAAAAAAACATGCCGGTATACGGCCTTGGTAAAATGTGCATACACCACCTCTGCAAAAAGGTGCAGAAGGGAAAAATTGTTCGGTTGAGGGCTGAGTGCCTGCTCGGGCTGCGGAGCCTGAAGTGCTTCTCGAAGCTCCGACTGCAGGTAGCATGCACCCCGGCAGGTGGTGATTTCGCTATCCAGGTTTATACAGTAGGCATCGGCGATAGCATCCCGTTGCAAGTAAAAGTTAACCATGGTGATGTGCGCCCTAAAGGCCACCACCATATACAAGGTGAGCAGTATGATAGAAAGTGCGCTGCGCATGAAGCGGCAAAGCTAAAACAACGCGATGTGAACCGGGCAATAAATTGAACCAATGTTATAAGCAGCCAAAATGCTGTTCCAGAGCCGTTCATAATTTTAAGCCAAATTTATGGTGGCCGTATTTGTAATTATTCTAAATAGCATTGTACCTTCGCCATTATTTATAACCAATCTAAATAGCTTAACAATGATACGTTTGAATACCTATCTGGTAATAATGGCCCTGATAGCCGCATGTTTCCTTTCATCATGCGACAGCGACGACGAAAATCCTCAATATAGTGTGCCGGACACCTACAGCTTTCAAGATGAAGCTGGTAACAGCACGGTCAACTACAGCGGGCAGGCTGCCCGGCTAGCCCAACTAGATGAGTTGGTGGCCTACATCGAAACAGCCAATACTCCCGGAGTAGCGCTTGATGAGGCCAAACTTCTGGAGATGTACTCCAACAACAATGGCGTGGGAAGCGAATATTTCAGTCAGGAAGCCGCAGCACCTGGCAAGCAGCTTAAGGATAAGACAGCCCGTGGCGATGCCACCATACAAGCCATATATGAAAATTATCTGAAATCGGTTGCAGCCATCAGTGCCAATACCACCACCGGTGAATACAGTGCTGCCAACGGTTCGCCAGGCGTGGCGCAGTCAGGCACGCGTTCGAAATTGTTCAATGCTATTGGCCTGGAATATGCCGAGCTGGTAGAAAAAGGGCTGATGGGTGCGGTTTTTTATGACCAAATTCAGAATGTATACCTGGGTGAGAGCAAGCTGGATGTAGACAACAGCGGCCCTGTGGATGCCGCGGCTGGTAAATACTACACCACCATGGAGCATCACTGGGACGAAGCCTTCGGCTATTTCACCACGGCCACAGATTTTCCTGCCAACGACAACAAAAGGTTTTGGGGTAAATACTCCAATGTGGTCGATCCTGCGCTCAGCACCAATAGCACGCTGATGGAGGCCTTCATCAAAGGCAGAGCCGCCATTTCTAATGACGACTACGATACCCGCGATGAGCAGGTGGAAATCATTCGCACTGAGCTGGAAAAAGTAGCAGCAGCCACCGCCATTCATTATTTAAATACATCCGTCACCAATTTTTCTGACGACATGCTGCGCAATCACCAACTCTCTGAGGCACTCGGCTTTATAGAAGCGCTCTATTTCACCCATCCTTCTACCGCAGTAATGGATGCCGCCGAAATAGATCAGGTACTTGCCCTGCTGCAAAACGAGAACGATGTATACAACCTGTACGATGTGACAGTGGCTGATCTGCAAGCTGCCCGCGACCTCATCGCAAGTCACTATGGCTTTGGTAGTATGAAGGATACACTTTAAGGGAATTATCCCCGCTGACGGCCACATCCCAAAGGGTCGTCAGCGGGTTTTTATTTAGAATTAATTTAAACTAGTTTTGCCGCCCTCTTCAGAAACAAAACGTCGAGAAAAAATGAGATTTCAACAATTTCTGTTTCTAAGTGCTTGTACAGCCATTCTTTTGTTTGCATCCTGTGAAAGCAAAGACAATCCGGAAACGCAAAAGCCCGATCAGTCTGCTTTGTTACAAAATATAGGTGACAACCTGATACTGGCCGGATATGAACTGTTGGCAGACGAAGCCGATGTATTGCACCAGCGTGCAGAAGCCTTTGCCAGCGATCCCACCACAGCCACGCTCATCGATCTGGAAGAAGCCTGGCGCGATGCCTATCAGGCATGGCAGAAGGTAGGTTTTTATAATTTCGGTCCCGCGGCCAATGCCGGCATCATCGGCCTGAACATTTATCCCACGGATACGGCCGAGATAAATAGCTTCATACGTTCGGGCACTTATAATCTAAACTCGGCCGGCGCTATCGATGCAAAGGGTTTTCCGGCACTCGACTATCTGCTCTACGGCTATGCGGACTCACGTGTGGCAGCCATCGAAAAATTTACGAACACACCTGCTGCGCTTACTTTTCTTACCGATGTGACGGCAAACATACAGGAGCTTGCCCATGCTGTACACACGGCATGGTCACCGGCCGGTGGCAATTATGTGACTACCTTC
The DNA here is from genome assembly GCA_964596645.1 of uncultured Roseivirgaceae bacterium. Lineage (GTDB taxonomy): Bacteria > Bacteroidota > Bacteroidia > Cytophagales > Cyclobacteriaceae > CAVQEK01. The sequence goes on along the minus strand of CAZQVB010000012.1, from coordinate 72,595 downwards.
AAAAACAACCAGGGCACCAGCGTGGGCAGCAGCCTTAGCCAGCTGATCAATGCCTGGAGTCAGTACCTCGAGCTGCACCTGCGCAATGGAAAAATCGGTATACCCAATGGCAACAATGTGATCAATAATCAGCGCATCGGACCTTTTCCAGAAAAGGCAGAGGCCTATTACAGTGAGGGCTATTCCAAGCAGTTGGCAGAAACCAGCGTAGAGGCAATGAAAAATTTCTACCTCGGGCTGGCCCACAATGGTACCGATGGTGTGGGCATTTACGACTATCTGGAGCTGCTGGAAGCACAAAATGGCACTTTGGCAGATGACTTTCTCAACCAGTTCACAGCCACAGAGCAGGCGCTGCAGGTGTTGGACGACAGCCTGATCGATGCCATAGAAACACAGGGAGCCGAAGTGACCGATGTTTTTGTGGCCATTAAAACGCTGGTGGCATTGCTGAAAGTCGATGTAGTTTCAGCCCTGAGTATTACCATCACCTATGCTGACAATGACGGCGACTGATGCGGGCAATGGCAATGTAATATATCGGCTTTTCTCAAAGCCCAGCTCCATTGCACCATTGGTAGTGCTGCGCATCGTGTTTGGCGGAGTAATGCTCGCAAGCATCATTCGCTTCGCGTATAATGGGTGGATCGCCGATTTTTACATCAGTCCACAGTTTTTCTTTTCTTTCATCCCGGGCCTGGAGCCGCTGCCCGGCATGGGCATGTACGTTATTTTTGCCTTGATGGCCCTGGCAGCCTTCGGCATAATGCTGGGCGCTTTCTATCGCATCTCTGCGGTGGTATTTTTTACCACCTTCACCTATGTAGAGTTGCTCGACAAAACCTACTATCTCAATCATTACTACTTCATCAGTATCATTGCTTTTATGCTGATCTGGGTGCCGGCTCATCGGGCTTTTTCGCTCGATAGCTTTCGAAAGCAAGCCGGCAGCATACGCCTCGTCCCCGCCTGGACGATCAATGTATTTAAGCTTCAACTGGCCTTGGTGTATATTTTTGCCGGGCTGGCCAAGATCAATCCCGATTGGCTGCTCGAAGCACTACCACTCAAAATATGGCTGCCTGCCCGGGGGCACTGGCCTGTAGTGGGGCCGCTTTTCAGCGAGCTGTGGGTGGCCTATGCTTTCAGCTGGGCCGGCATGCTCTACGATGTCAGCATTGTTTTTTTTCTGATGCAGAAGTCTACACGAAAGTGGGCCTACCTGGCAGTTGTCATTTTTCATGTGCTTACCCGTCTGCTCTTTCCCATTGGTATGTTTCCTTTTATCATGATCGGGCTCACCCTTATCTTTTTCTCTGAGCACTTTCAAGAGCAGTTGCTGGCCAGGCTTCGGTGGCTCTTTGGTAGCAGTGGCCAAAGCAGTATTACCTCCTGGCGACCACAGCGCGTGGCGGGTCAGTTGCTTCTGGGTCTGTTTCTGCTGCACTTTGCCGTGCAGTTGGCGTTGCCTTTCCGCCATGTGTTGTACCCGGGCAGGCTTTTCTGGACGGAACAGGGCTACCGGTTTTCATGGCGGGTAATGCTGATGGAGAAAGCCGGTATGTGCACATTTTATTTAAAAGAAAATGATGACGCGCCTGCCGTAGTGGTCGACAATGCACAGTACCTCACACGCATACAGGAGCACATGATGGCCACACAGCCCGACATGATCCTGCAATTTGCCCATTATCTGCGCGATCGTTTTGCGTCAGCGGGTGAGAAGCAGCCGCAGGTGTATGCGCAATGCGTGGCAAGTCTGCAAGGCGCGCGCAGCAGGCCACTGATCGACCCTGACACAGACCTGGCCCGGGAGGCACCAGGCTGGAATCACAAAAAATGGATATTGCCCTTTGAAAACTAGACTGTACATAGCAACTTTTCTTTTGGCTTTGCTGCCCGCAGCAGGCATACTGGCCCAGCCGGAGCAGAAGTACACCGTGCGGGGTAAGGTAATATGCGACGATATGGATATTGCCGGCGTGGCGCAGGTGTTTTTTGAGAATACGGCCGTGTCGGCAGTGATAGACATGGAAGGCCACTACACGCTGAAAGACGTGCAAGCCGGGCACTATACGCTGGTCGCTTTTGCTTTTGAGCACGGCACGCAAAAGAAGGAATTGATCGTAAATCAAAATCTGGAGGTCAATTTTCACCTGCACGAAATAGAGGGCATGCTCAGCGATGTGGTGGTGCGGGCGGAGCCCGAAGAGCGGTTTGGTCTCACCCGTCTGAACGCCGTGGACGGCATGGGCATATATGAGGGGAGAAAAACAGAAGTGTTAGTGATGAAAGACATCATCGCCAACACAGCCACGAACAATGCCCGCCAGGTGTTCTCTCGTATTACAGGGCTCAACATTTGGGAGAGCGACTGCGCCGGTATACAATTGGGTGTAGGAGGGCGTGGCCTCAGCCCCAACCGATCGTCCAATTTCAACACACGGCAAAATGGTATAGAAATGAGCGCCGATGCCCTGGGCTATCCAGAGAGTTACTATTCGCCGCCTCTGCAGGCGGTAAAGCGCATCGAGATCGTGCGGGGAGCGGCATCACTCCAGTACGGTACTCAGTTTGGCGGCCTCATCAATTTTGTGCTCAACGACGCCCCGGAAAATAAGCGATTGGCTGTAGAATCTGCTCAGACCATGGGCTCTTATGGCTATTTCAACAGCTACAACAGCATCGGCGGCACCCTTGGCAGGTTTAGCTATTTTGGGTTTGTACAATACCGCACAGGCGACTGCTGGCGCTGCAACTCCGAATTTGACGCCACCACAGGCTACCTCAAAATAGGTTATCGCTTTTCTCCCAGGCTCAAGTTGTCGGCGGAGTATACCACCATGCATTATCTGGCAAGGCAGGCCGGCGGACTCACCGATCTGCAGTTTGCCGACGATCCCCGGGCTTCATATCGCGACCGCAATTGGTTTCAGGTCAACTGGCACCTGCCGGCCGTGCAGATGGAATATAAACTTTCTGCCAATACCAGCATAGATTCCCGGCTTTTTGGATTGGTGGCACAGCGGCAGGCACTGGGCAATCTGGCGCGAATCGACAGGGCCGACGATCCGGCTATGCCGCGCGAACTCATCGATGGCACATTTGGCAATATTGGCAATGAAACACGAATACTGCACCGATACAATTTTCTGGGCAACCTCTCCTCATTCCTGGGTGGGTTCCGCCTCTACCAGGGCAATGCACGCAACCTTAGTGGCGACGCCTCAGCCGGCAGCGATGCCGATTTCGCTTACGTCAACAACGACTCTCTGGGCTACGACTATGACAATAAGGGCAGCAATGTGGCCTTTTTTGCAGAAAATATATTCAGCCTCACACCACGCCTTAGCATCACGCCGGGCTTGCGTTTTGAACATATCGTTACCTCTTCCGACGGGTATTTTCGGCCGCCTACACCCGTCGATCTTGCCGGCAACCCCATCTATGGCGATGATGCAGATGCCATCGTCTACAGCAACCAGGTGAGTGGCCCGCGCCAGTTTGTATTGGGCGGTATCGGCATCAGCTATAAGCAGAGCGAAAGCCTGGAATTTTATGGCAACATTTCACAGAATTACAAATCGGTGAGCTATACCGACATACGGGTGACCACCCCAACGCTGGTGGTGGATGAAGACATAACAGACGAGAGTGGATATAGCGTAGACCTGGGCATGCGCGGCACCGTGTCGCAATTGCTCAGCTATGAGCTTACCGGCTTTCTGCTGAAATACAACAGCCGCATTGGCTCTTTGCTCATGCGCGACAACACCTCCCGTGTATACCGATTTCAAACCAACGTAGGCGACGCGCGCAATGTGGGCCTGGAAACGTTTGCCGAATTGGACGTGCTGCGCTGGCTTCAGGGTGCAGCCGCCCGCTCGTCCCTCACGTGGTTTTCCAATTTTACCGTGCTGCATACTGAGTATGTAGACGCCCCGTCGGACATAGAAGGAAACCGGGTAGAATTTTCTCCTGCCATTAACCTGCGCAGCGGTGTGTCGTGGAAGTGGGAAAGGCTCGGTGTGTCGGCTCAGGTTTCTTACCTCTCGCAACAATACACCGACGCCACCAATGCGCCCAACGATCCGCCGGTGCCTGGTGCAGTAGAAGGGGCCATTCCGGCGTATTATGTGGCCGACCTCACGGCCAGCTACGTGATCAACGACTGGCTCAAAGCCGAAGGCAGCATCAACAATCTGACCGATAATATGTACTTTACCCGCCGCGCTACGGGCTATCCCGGTCCGGGTATTATTCCCTCCGATGGCCGTACGTTTTATATTACGATCAGTGGTAAGTTTTAAAGGGAGGCACGTACAGAGGCATCGCGAAAGGCAATAAAAACTGTTGAATAGTGGTTTTGAACTTCAGATAATTTTTATCAACTTTGCACTCCTGTTTTTGAAATAAGCATTAGAATAATAAAAAAATGGCTAGAATTTGTCAGGTAACGGGAAAGCGCCCTCGGGTAGGAAACAATGTTTCCCACGCCAACAATAAGACCAAGCGTAAATTTTACCCAAATTTACAGAAGAAGAGATTTTACCTGCCGGATGAAGATCGATGGGTCACCCTGAAGGTTTCCACTTCCGGATTGCGTACCATCAACAAGATTGGTATCAATGCCGCCTTGAAGCGCGCAAAAGAAAACGGCCTGATCACCACGAAGATTTAAAAAAGCATTATCAGCAATGGCAAAAAAAGGAAATAGGGTACAGGTAATCTTGGAGTGCACGGAGCACAAGAACTCCGGCCAGCAAGGCACGTCACGCTACGTGACCACCAAGAACCGAAAGAATACCACGGAGCGGCTTGAACTGAAGAAGTACAATGCTGTGTTGAAAAAATATACTGTTCACAAAGAAATTAAATAACCATGGCAAAGAAGGCAGTAGCTACCCTCAGGACCACCACCGGCAAGGAATACGCCCGGGTGATCCGCGCAGTGAAATCCGAAAAATCTGGCGCCTATACTTTTAAGGAAGAAATGGTGCCGGTGGATATGGTAAAGGACGTGTTGGAGAAAAAATAAGTCCTTTCGTTCTTTTAGTCTAAATGATATTTGAAGTCCCGCCTGGCGGGACTTTTTTTGTATTTTGCAGGTTTGGTACTGCTGCTTCATCATCCATACGCACTAACGCATCGCATATGTTCAACTTTTTTAATAAAAAAAATAAGGAAACGCTGGACAAAGGCCTGGAGAAAACAAAAAGCAGTTTTTTCACCAAACTCAGCAAAGCCGTAGCGGGCAAGTCAAAGGTAGACGATGAGGTGCTCGATGAGCTGGAAGAGATATTGGTAAGCTCGGATGTAGGCGTGGAAACCACCATTAAAATAATAGAGCGTATAGAAGAGCGCGTAGCCCGCGACAAGTACCTCAATGCCCAGGAGCTCGATCAGATACTGAAAGAAGAAATAGCAGCACTGTTGTCGGCCAGCGATAGGCAGGATCAGCAGGATTTTGACTTGCCGGCCAATGTAAAGCCCTACGTGCTACTGGTGGTGGGCGTAAACGGCGTGGGCAAAACTACCACCATTGGCAAGCTTGCATGGCACTTCCGGCAAAAAGGCAAATCTGTGGTGCTGGGTGCAGCCGACACTTTCCGCGCTGCAGCGGTAGACCAGCTCAAGCTGTGGGGAGAGCGCACCGGCGTGCCTGTGGTGTCGCATGGCATGAATACCGATCCGGCTTCGGTGGCTTATGATGCCGTAAAACAAGCAGTAGAGACAGAGGCCGACCTAGTGATCATCGATACAGCAGGTCGCTTACATACCAAAACCAACCTGATGAACGAGCTGACCAAAATACGCCGTGTCATCAAGAAATTTAGAGAGGAGGCGCCGCACGAGGTATTGCTCGTGCTCGATGGCAGTACAGGTCAGAATGCCCTGGTGCAGGCGCGTGAATTTACCAAAGCAACAGAAGTGAATTCTCTAGCCATTACCAAGCTCGATGGCACGGCCCGTGGCGGTGTGGTGCTTGGCATCAGCGACGCCTTTAAAATACCTGTGAAATACATCGGGGTAGGCGAGCGCCCGGAAGACCTTCAGATTTTCAATAGTAAAGAGTTTGTCGATTCGCTGTTCAAGAAATAACACTTCCCGTGTGCTGCGCCTTGTAGCCAAACTACGCGCGTGTACGCGCGCAATAATGGCGCTTTGAAAGCAAAGGTCCGGCGGTCTTTCGCTCTTTAATCCTTTGCTTTAAGCTATTTAAAAATCGATCTCTACCTGGTTGCGCAACAGGTCTTCTATGGTTTCTGCTTTTCTGATCAGCTTAGCCTGGCCATTTACGATCATGGCCTCGGCCGGCCTGAAGCGGCTGTTGTAGTTGGAAGACATCATGATGCCGTATGCCCCTGCATTTTTTATGGCAATAATATCGCCTTCATGCACCTCATTCAGCTTGCGGTCCAGACCGAAAGTATCCGTTTCGCAGATGTAGCCCACTACGGTATAAATGCGATGGGTGCCGTTCACGTTGGATATGTTGATCATATCATGATAGGCATCGTACATCATTGGCCGGATCAGGTGGTTCAGGCCGGAGTTAACGCCTACAAAAACGGTAGCCGGTGTGGTTTTTATCACGTTGGTTTTCACCAATAGAAATCCCGCCTCGCTTACCAGGTATTTACCAGGCTCAAACCAGATCTCAAGTTCACGGCCATACCGGGTACAAAATTCACTAAAAGCAGTCTCCAGTTTCTGACCAAGATCGACCAGATCCGTGGTGACGTCGCCATCTCGGTAGGCTACTTTAAATCCACTGCCAAAGTCAATGAATTGCAAATCGGGGAAGTCTTGAGCGGCCTCAAACAACACATCGGCTGCGCGCAGAAATACCTCAGAATCCAATATGTCGGAGCCGGTGTGCATGTGCAGGCCGATCACATTGAGCTTATAATTGTGCACCACACGCAGCAAATGGCGCATTTGAAAGATGCTAATGCCAAACTTGGAGTCGACATGGCCAACGGATATCTTCTTGTTGCCGCCGGCCATTATGTGCGGGTTCAGACGTATGCACACGGGCACGCTGTTGTGAAACTCATGCCCAAACTGCTCAAGAATGGAGATGTTGTCTATGTTGATCATCACGCCCAACTCTATGGCGGCTTTTATTTCTGAGTAAGACACACAATTGGGCGAATACAAAATCTGGTTTGGCTCAAAGCCAGCCTTCAGCCCGATGTGCACTTCTTCCACCGACACAGCATCCAGCTCTACACCTTCGTGCCGCATGAGCTTCAGCACCGAAAGGTTAGTCAGCGCTTTGCAGGCAAATTTTATCTTCATATTCAGGTTTGGAAACGCTGATTTCACATGAGCAATCTGCGCCTTTATTTTATCCGCATCGTAGAGATAAAGCGGAGTTCCAAATTGCTCTGCCACCTCGAGCACATCAAGGCCCTGTATGGTGTAGCGGTTGTTGACCAATTCCATGAATACTTTAATTTGTTCAGTTATCAATAGTTCAGCTTCGCTTGGCGGTGCTGATTTTGGCCTGCAAAGGTATCACTATCCATTTATAATTTTCTACACTCTGCACAATAGGGCGGGTTTTTCTTGTCACAGACAGCAGTAGGCACACAATAGCCGCCCGGCAGCAGCCATCGCACACACCGGCATCAAATAGCCGACACAGCGCCATGTGTTAAAATTCGTTAAAAACCCATCCTTGCGCAGCGTAAGCCGTAGTTTTGTGCGATGAATAAAAAGAAGCTCAAGTGGGTAATCCTGCTGATGGCGCTGGCATTGGCTGGCCTGGTATGCTTTCAGGCGTATTGGATCAAAAATGCCATAGATGTGAGTGAAGCTCAATTTCGGCAAAATGTACACGAAGTACTGAAGGAGGTTTCCGATAAGCTGGAAAAACAAGAAATTCTCTTTACCGCAGCCAAAAAACTTCAAATTCATCACAACGGACAGGCCGTGATCGGTATGGACAGCATACGTCTGCTCTCGAGAAATAGGGTGAATGAAGGCGCCGGCAAGGTCTTGCTCAA
>CAZQVB010000012.1:0-64570 GCA_964596645.1 uncultured Roseivirgaceae bacterium | reverse complement strand
TGGTGCGATGGTACCTGCAGGAGCCGGTGGATTCGGGTAATATGGCTTTCGACCCGTTGGAGCGACCCGGTCTGCACGATCGGGGAGTATTGGTCGATCGCGATGTGGTGGTGGAGATAAAGCGAATAAAAACCGAAATCGACTCAATAGCAGAGAGTGACCCGGCATACCAGGAAGGCATTGAAAAGGTGCGGGAGAAAACTGAAATGGTGACTGTAGTGCTGAACGAATTGCTGTCGAAAGATCGCAGCATCCGCAACCGCATCAGTCAGGTGCAGCTCGATACATTGCTGCATACCGCCCTGCTCGATCGGGGCATCGACACAGAGGCGAGTTATGCCGTCATTGATGCATCGGCAGATAGCCTGGTACTGAGCAACCATCCGGATGCGGCCGGCGCATTGAAGCAGTCAGAATTTCGCACGCGCCTCTTCACGCGCGACGTCATCAGCCATGCCAACGTGTTGGCGGTGTATTTTCCCAATCAGCGTTCTTTTCTTATGAGCAAGGTGTGGTTTACATTGGCTTCGTCAGCCTTGCTAGTGGCCATCATTGTGCTTTCATTTGCCTACGCCATACACACCATAGTGCGGCAGAAGAAGCTTTCGGAGGTAAAGAATGACTTCATCAACAACATGACGCATGAATTTAAAACGCCCATCTCCACCGTATCGCTGGCCTGTGAAGCGCTGCAAGACGAGGATGTAAAAAAGAATGAGCATTTCCTGAAGCGTTATCTTTCTATCATTCAAGCTGAAAATAACCGGCTGGCCATGCAGGTGGAAAAAGTATTGCAAATGGCGACACTGGAGCGGAAGGAGTTTAAACTGAAGCCAGAGCAACTGGATGTACACGAGGTGATAGAGCGGGCACTGCACAATGTGACTTTACAAATAGAAAAGCGCCAGGGACAGATCACCAAGCGCCTCAGCGCCAGTAGAAGTGATGTAGTGGCCGACGAGCTGCACCTCACGAATATCATTTACAACCTGCTCGACAACGCCAACAAGTACTCACCCGAGCCGCCCCGGGTAGTCATTGAAACTGAAAATGACCGGCAGGGCATCAAAGTGCGGATTTCCGATGAGGGAATTGGTATGACCAAAGAGGCCACCGCCAAAATATTTGATAAATTTTACCGCGTGCCCACCGGCAACATCCACAATGTGAAAGGCTTCGGACTGGGCCTGGCATATGTGAAAACTATGCTGCAAGCCCAAGGCGGTAGCATATCGGTGCACAGCGCGCCGGGAAGGGGCAGCACCTTTGAACTTTACCTGCCACAAAATGGAAAAAGCTAAACTGCTCATAGTAGAAGACGATCCCAATCTGGGCCAGATTCTATCGGAATATCTCGCCCTCAAAGGCTACGCTGCCGACCTTCGGCAAGATGGCGAAGCAGGCTTGCGGGCATTCCAAACCGGGACATATCACCTGTGCATACTCGACATCATGATGCCTAAGAAAGACGGGTTTACTCTGGCACGCGATATTCGCGCGACCGACGAAAAGATGCCGATCATCTTCCTCACCGCCAAGTCGATGAAGGAAGACACCATAGCCGGCCTGAAGCTGGGGGCCGACGATTACGTAACGAAGCCCTTCAGCATGGAAGAATTGCTGCTGCGCATAGAAGCTGTGTTGCGCCGTATGCAGCACGACAGCCCGCCAGAGCCGAAGCAAATGATTTTTTCGTTGGGCCGATTCACCTTTGATGCACAAAAGCAAATGCTTGACGACGGCGCTACTCAAACCCGCCTCACCACCAAGGAGGCAGATTTGCTGCGCCTCCTGTGCCAGCACCAAAATACCACCTTGCAGCGCTCTATAGCGCTGAAAGAGGTGTGGGGCGACGACAGCTATTTCAACGCCCGCAGCATGGATGTGTACATAGCCAAGCTGCGCAAGCTGCTGAAGCCCGAACCTGCCGTGGAGATAATGACCAGGCATGGTGAAGGGTTCGCCTTGCTGTACCAGCCAGCCAAATAATTTGCCGGGGGCCTGTACTTTATGCGTTCAGCTTATCCTGTGTTCTATTTGGAATTGTAAGCCCGATTCTGCTATTATTATGCATAATTATTATAAGAGTGGCTTCGTTTCATTTCACGATGTATCACCGCGTATTTTTTACCTCTTAAAAACCAGAATCGTTCGAAAAGATGAAAAGATCAGAATCAAAACAATCAAAAAAGGGTTTGCAGTCCCGCAGAAATTTTATTAAAAACATTGGTGTGGGTGGAGCGGCCTTTACGCTGGTGCCACGCTTTGTATTGGGCAAAGGCTATGTGGCCCCCAGCGATACCGTATACATTGCCGGTATTGGTGTGGGAGGTAAAGGTACCAGTGACCTCACCTCGTGTGCCGAGAGCAAATATGCCAAGATCGCATACCTCTGCGATGTAGATGACAGCCGTGCGGCAAAGTCAAGAGAGAATTTTCCAGACGCCAAATACTACCGCGATTTCCGGGAGATGCTCGACAAAGAAGGCAAAAACATTGATGCCGTCACCGTGTCTACCCCCGATCATACCCACGCTGTGGCAGCACTGGATGCCATGAAAAGAGGCAAGCATGTGTATGTGCAGAAGCCACTCACGTGGAGCATAGAAGAGGCACGGATGCTCACAGAGGCTGCCAAAAAATATAAGGTCGTCACCCAGATGGGCAACCAGGGCGGATCGGGCGATGGCGTGCGCCGAATGAAGGAAATGGTAGACGCTGGCCTGGTAGGCGATGTGCACAAAATAGTGTCGTGGACCAACCGTCCGATATGGCCACAGGGCATACAAAAGCCCACCGGCAATCACCCCATCCCCAGTGATCTGGATTGGGACCTTTGGCTGGGGCCTGCGGCATACACCGACTATCAGCCGGTATATGTGCCATTTGGCTGGCGTGGGTGGTTTGAGTTCGGCACCGGCGCCTTGGGCGATATGGCCTGCCACATACTCGATCCCGCGTTTCGTATACTGCCCATCGACTATCCATCGGAGGTAGAGTGCTCGGCCGTAAGCCAGTGGGGCAATAAATTCAATGAGATCCCGCTGAACGACAGCTATCCTTCGGCTTCAGCCGTTTATATGAAATTTCCGGTGAAAGGCAGCGATCGTGAGATTGATTTCACCTGGCTGGACGGCGGCATTGAGCCGGAGCGGCCAGAAGAACTGGGCCCGGAAGAGGCTCTGGGCGACTGGAGCGGCGGCATCATCTTCGAAGGCAGCAAAGGCAAGATCATGGCCGATTGCTACGGAGCCAATCCACGATTGATACCCACCGCCAGAATGGACAGCGTGGACGTGAAAGAGACGATTCCAAGAGTGCCCGAAGGTCACTATGTGCAATGGGTGAATGCCTGCAAAGCCGGATATGGAAAAGCGGAGCTGAGCTCACCGTTCGAATATGCCGGGCCAATGACTGAGGCCATACTGTTGGGTTCATTGGCCATACGTGCTTACCAGACCGGCAAAGACCATTTGGGCAGAAAGCGCCTGCTGTGGGATGCAAAGAATATGAAAATTACCAATTATGATGATGCCAACGCCTTTGTACAACGCCAATATCGCGAGGGCTGGAGCATATAAAAACAGCGTATAGCGCCAATGAGGCACAATGCCCGGGTCTTGATCCTAAGGTTTGCAAACCTTTTTGGACGAGGGCCCGGGCATTTCGTTTTATGACTTACATATTTTTTCTCATATTTGAAGACCTTCAAACTTGTGCTTTATGTTCAAAATAGTTCCTTCTTTATCGTTGGTCGAAGGCCAGGTGGTGCGACTGAAACAGGGAGATTTTTCTAAGCTGCTGCGCTACGACTATTCGCCGCTGGATATCGCCAAACTGTTTGAAAATCACGGCATAGAAGTGCTGCACTTTGCCGACCTAGATGGAGCCAAAAAAGAAGGCCCTGAAAATCTGAATACGCTCGAAACGCTCTGCGGCCACACCGATCTAAAAATCGATTATTCGGGGGGCATACGAACCGATGGCGACATCAATAAAGTACTTGAATATGGCGCCACATTTTTTACCGCTTCTACCGCAGCCATCAATGATCCAGACTTGTTTGCTTCCTGGCTCATGTCTTATGGCAGAGAAAAGATATCGCTGTTGGTTGATACGCTGAACAAAAAGGTTTTGTACAAAGCCTGGCAAAAAAAGGCGGACATTGATATGTATGAGCATATCGATTTTTTCTATGAGCGCGGCCTTAAATATTTGAAAGTGACCGATACAGCCCGCGATGGCCTGCTGGAAGGACCAAACTTTGAGCTGTACCAGGAGCTGCAGCAGCACTACCCCGATGCCTACATAGCGGCGGGTGGTGGCGTGCGCTCAATGGACGACATAAAGAAACTGAAAGATATGGGCATTTATGCCGTGATCATCGGCAGGGCATTGTATGAAGACAAGATAAAGCTTGAAGAAGTAGAGAAATTTATCGCAGAGCACAAGGATGTGCGCTAGTGTGTGAATGGACTGTATTTTAGCACCTTGTAAAAAACATAGGTGATCAGGTTGTAGTACAACGCTGAATTTTGTTTCGGTATCACTTCTTCTTTTTCGACTGATTTCCGCTTCAAAGGCGGCTCCTTCTCTTCTGTGGTCACAGAATCGGGCTTGTTATCAATCACTTCTACCTGATACTCCGTCGCACTTTCTGAAGATATTGATTGCTCTGCCAGGCAAAGGTTGGAGAGGTGGAGCAATGTAAACACAATCAAAACCTTGTACATAGATCAAATCTTTTGGTACACCAATACGAAACTATATAAAAGTTCAGACTATCAATAACACAAACAGGCAATAGAAATTGAATCCATTTCTTTTTTCGCCAACGGATCTTTGGCCTGTCGCCGTTCACCGAGCCTTTCTTTGTGATACTATTCAACCGTTATGTTAAATTCCACCTCAAACTTGTCAGCCAGTTTCTTCAAGTCATTGACTACCGGCGGTAAAAGTGGTATGCCATTGTCGCGTCGTAATTGTTCGGTAATGCGCTCGGCATCGCCCGGAATTTGCACCTCGGCTATTCCCTGCACTGGCTCTGCGGCCCTGAACCGTTTTATCCACTGATCCATGTGAAACTTGAATTCTTGGGCGGGGCGGAAGGCATCTATGCGCATGGCGCCGAAGAAATGACCAATGCCCTCGCCGGGCATGTCGGGGGCCAGCGGCAGGAAACTTACAAATGGCGGTACCCACGGCCCGTAGTTGGCGCCTGAAAGTACAGCACTGAAAATGTCGACAATGCTGCCCAGGCAGTAGCCCTTGTGGCTGCCATGCTCGCGATCGCCGCCGAGTGGCAGCAATGCACCACCTTCTTTCAGTTCATGGGGGTTGATAGAGCCTTTGCCATTTTTATCTTGTATCCATCCGCTGGGTGCTTCCTGCTGCTTGCGCTGCAGAATTTCCAATTTGCCATTGGCCGCAGTGGTGGTGGCGAAGTCGGCCACGTAGGGTGGCTCTTCATTGGCTGGTATGGCCACTGCTATGGGGTTGGTGCCGAGCAGGCGCTCTTTGGAAAAAGTAGGTGCCACCAGCGGACTGGCGTTGGTCATGCTGAGGCCGATCATGTCGTGCTGCAGCGCCATCATGGCATGATGGCCGGCGATGCCGTAGTGGTTACTGTTTTTTACCGATACCCAACCTGTGCCAGCCTGCCGGGCTTTGTCGATGGCTACCTGCATGGCGTAGGGTGCCACTACAAGGCCCAACCCACCATCGCCATCCACTACGGCTGTACTGGGTGTTTCATGCACAATTTTTATTTGCGGTTGGGCATTGATGCGGCCGGCTTCCCAAAGCCGTACATAACCCGACAGGCGCGCTACGCCGTGCGAATCTACACCGCGCAAATCGGCCGCCAGCAAAGCTTGGGTGGCGGTGCCGGCGTCTTGCGGGCTACAGCCCATCTTCTCGAAAACAGCACACGTGAGCTGATAGAGGTCTTGGTATCTATACATTATCGACAATACTAAAATTGCCGCAAAAGTATGGATATTCGCGACAACAGCGCGGTTACCGGGTCGTTTAATGTTCCATACAATTGAATACGGCACAGGCAACAGCATGCCATACCCGACATTGATGGACGCGGGGCTGCGTAACACCTATAGAGATAGCATGAAGCCAATACGGTGCATGAGGAGAATGAAAAAAACAGCCATACTGCTTGCACTGCCGCTGTTGGTGGCTACGCTGGTGCTGGCGCAGGATAATAGCGATTATTTTCCTACACAAAACACTACGAAAGATGCACGGCCCGATCCCAGAAAGCAGGGGCCGAAAGAGCCGCGTGTGCGCTACATCATCACCAACGACACCAAGAACACACTGGCGGGCAACTATTGCTTTGAAGAAGAGACACGAAAAATGGGCTTTTTATATCTGGCCGTGCCAAAAGGGTTGCCGCCCAACAAGAACGACCTGAGCCGGTGGTGGCACAACCTGGGCGTGAAGACAGTTATACTGCTAAAAAACGGACCTTTCTGGAAAGACAGGGTAAACAAGATGCGGAAAGAATGCCGCATTCGCATGGGCGACTATACCGGCTAATGTAAGGATAAAAGCAGCAGCTATTTTGAAGCAAGCCCTGTAGTCTGTTGCCTCAATAGTACGATACCGCGCTCTATTCTGCGATTGCTAGAACAGAAATACGCCAAATTTGCCTTTTTCCAACGACACCTGCACATGATCGTTCAGGGTGGTGGATAGTTCGTAGCCTGTGTAGTTGGAGGAAACCGGGAACTGGCGATGGCTGCGGTTTACCAGCACCGCAGTTTCTATTCTTTTGATGTCGATATTGAGAAAGGGCTTCAGGCTGTGCAAAAAGGTGCGACCGGTGTACAACACGTCGTCTACCAATATAAGGCACTGACCGCGGAGCCGCTCCACCTCATAGTTTACTTCAATGGCACTTTTGGCAGGGTCTTCTTTGTTGATGTCGATCTTGAGAAGCCGCACATCGATCTCCGATATTCTTTTTAGCTCCTTCACCAATAGCCCGGCCAGGGTATAGCCGGTAGGTGGCACTCCGGCAATAAATAATCTTTCTTCGAGATGGTTGTTTTCGTAAATCTCGTAGGCCATGCGGCGTATCTTCTGAAGTACCTGTTTCTTGTTCAGGATTTGGTTGTCTTCCTTTACAGTCATTGGTGGGGTGGGCTATTCGGGTACCGGCAATACTTTGCTGTCTTTAAAGGTCGAAAGTACCACCATCGATTGCATATTATCAACTTCTTTGATCTCGCTTACCTTTTCAAGCATCAGCTTCTGATACGAGGAAATATCCTTCGAAATGATTTTCAGTATAAAATCGCCAGCCCCTGTGATGTGATGGCATTCTACCACTTCCGGTATTTTCTGTATTTCGGCTATGAAGTTCTCAATATTGGTTTTGTTGTGCCCAATGAGCGTAGCCAGTACAAAGGTGCTCACGCCAAGGCCAATTTTGTCGGGGTCCAGCTTGGCGTGGTAGCTGGTGATGATGCCGAGCTGTTCCAGCTTTTTTACCCTTTCCAGTGTGGGTGCTGGTGACAGGCCGATTTCTTCTGAAAGACGCGCATTGGTGATCTTTGCCCGGCTTTGCAGGATCTCCAATATTTTGCGGTCGATGGTGTCTAATTTAAATTGTTGGGGCATATCGCAAACAGAATAATATTTTGCGTCAAGATAGGAAGTACGGATTTTGTTTTAAAAAGAAAGACGATATTCTTCTTCAATACGGGCAGGAGGCTTTATTTGGCGGGAGCGCGAGGGCATCACTTTATTCTTCCTGTGCTGCCCGGTCGAGCAGGCGGGTATCAATGCTTTTGGTGGTTTTTGCACCCAGCTCACGCAGCCGCTCCGTTTTGCGGATCAGGTTATCCTTGCCGTCGTACAGCTTTTTCACGGCTTCTTTGTAGCACGACTGTGTGGCATCCAGATTTTTGCCCACTTTTATCAGGTCGTCGGTAAATGCGGTAAACTTGTCGTAGAGGGCACCGGCCTGGCGGGCTATCTCCAGCGCATTTTTTCCCTGCATGTCTTGTTTCCATATATAGCTGATGGTGCGCAACGTAGCGAGCAGGGTGCTGGTCGACACCAACACGATGCTCTTGTCCAGCGCTTTTTCGTAGAGACTCATGTCTTCTTTTAGAGCTATGGTGAGGGCGGGCTCATTGGCCACAAACATCAGCACGTAGTCCGGCTGCTGTATTTCGTACAGGCTGTGGTAGTTTTTTTCGCTGAGCAGCTTTATGTGCGACTGCACACTATCGAGGTGCATTTTTAAAAACCGCGCGCGCTGTATGTCGTCTTCGGCATTGAAGTAGTTGGCATAGGCGGTGAGCGAAACTTTTGAGTCGAGGATCAAAAATTTATCATCGGGGAGCCGTATGATGTAGTCGAGGCGCTGATTGTGCCCCTCTTCATTTTGGTAAACTTTTTCCTTTTCGTAGTGCAGCCCCTTTTCAAGTCCTACTCTGTTCAGAATAGTTTCCAGCTGCATTTCGCCCCAGTTGCCTTGCGTTTTGCTTTCCCCTTTCAGCGCCTTTGTCAGGTTTTCGGCCTCTTTGGTTATAAGCAGGTTCAGGTCGCGCAGGTTGGTTATTTGCTCCCGCAGGGCTGTGTTGCGCTCCAGACTTTCTTTATTGGTCTGTTCTACCTTTTTCTCAAACTCAGCGATTTTTTCTTTAAGCGGGTTCAGCAGTTCCCCCAGATTGGTTTTGTTTTGATCGGTGAACTTCCGGCTTTTTTCTTCCAGTATCTCGTTGGCCAGGTTTTTAAACTCCAGCGTGAACCGTTCCTGAAGCTTTTCGACTTCGGCTTTTTGTTCATCCAGCCGCTGCTTCAGGTTCCGATGGTCAGACTCCACGCCAGACAATTGCCGATTCAGATGGATCACCTTCTCCCGCTCATCCGACAGTTCTGTACGCAGGCCGTTCAGCTCTTCCGATTGGCCGGCCGACTTCTCACGCGCCAGTTGCAGGTCTATCTGCGCCTGCCGGTGCTCATCTTCGCTGCACTTGAGGTCATCGCTAAATCTTCGCAGTTGAGCCTTGAAGTACATCCACAAAAAAAGTCCCGAGGCTACAGCGCCTGCACATGCAGCAACAAATATGCTTGTCCATTCCATCATTGGCCTTGCTCCATGTCTTTGTTTACCATATCGTCGGCCTCATGGGCTTTTGCTATTTTCTCGTGCAACATTTTCGAGAGTTTTTCTTGGGTTTCCTGCTTGGCGGGCTGTCCGGCCAGGTTGTTGGTTTCCGCAGGATCGCTCGTGAGATCGTAGAGCATTTCTGCATATTGGCCGTCTTTGTTAATGTATTCGGTATATGCGTATTGATCGGTCACTACGGAGTTGCCGGGTTGGTAGCGTACAAAAACAGCTTCCTTCCACGGTTGTGCGGGATCGCGCATGAGTGGCACAAAGCTGCGGCCCTGCAGGTGATCGGGTACCGGAAGGCCCGTGAGCTCACAGAGCGAAGGATATATATCGACATACTCCACCAGCGCATTTGTTTCTAAGTCGGCCTCGTAACCAGGAGCGGTCACAATCATCGGGGTGTGCATGGCCACATGAAAGTTGCTGTGCTTGCACCACAAGGTATGATTGCCCAAAGACCAGCCGTGGTCGCCCCAGAGAATGACTATAGTATTGTCGGCCATTCCGAGGTCATTAAGGCTCTGAAGTAGTTTGCCTATTTGTGCATCGGTATAGCTTACGCAGGCGTAGTAGCCGCGTATCATGGCAAGGGCCATAGAGTCGGAAACGGCACCTTTTTTCGGGATGCCGGAGTAGGCCCTCAGCTCGCCAAAATTGTGGCTGGCAGCATCCGGGGCATTTTCTGGCCAATAGTAGTCATCTGGTAAGGCAATGTTTTCGGCAGGATACATGTCCCAATATTTTTTGGGGGCATTGAAGGGCAGATGAGGCTTTAAAAAGCCAACCGCCAGGAAGAAAGGCTCGTTTTTATCCTTCAGCTTTTTCAAGTCGTCAATCGACTTTTGTGCAATACGGCCGTCGAAATAAGCCGTGTCGTGCACGTCGGCCACTTCGTAGGGGTAGCCTTGTTTTCCTGACACTTGCTCCTGCGTGATGTTGTGCTGGCTTTGGTAGTCGCGCCAGTCGGTGATGTTGAGCGCTGCCGGCCGCCAGTTTTCGTTCCAGCCTTCGGCGGCATCGTTCTGGTGGTGCAGCACCTTACCATTGGAAATGGTGTGGTAGCCATTGTTTTTGAAATGTTGATGAAGCGTAAGCGCAGCAGGCGCATCTTCGTCGATCTTGGTGCTGTAACCCACAAAGCGTGTGTGTGTGGGATAGATGCCCGTCATCAGGCTGGCGCGGGAGGCGCCACAGACCGGCACATTGCAATAAGCCCGGTTGAACTGCAACCCGCCTGCTGCCAGCCGGTCGATGTTGGGCGACTGTATGTGGCTGGCGCCATAGGTATTGAGCTCGGGGCGCAGGTCGTCTACAGCTATGAACAATACATTGAGCGGCTTTTTTTCTACGGTTTCAGACTTACCAGTTTGGCATTGACAAAAAATGGCCGACATGGCCAGCAGAAAGAAAAAAGTACTGTGTTTCATAATTTTAAATGAATCATCGGTGTTTCTGAAAGGCGAAATTCGACATGATGCAGCCAAAAAGCAATTTTAGCGTGGTATAGTTGTGCGGGATATTTTCCTATTTCTTTATACAAAAGTGGTGGGGCTACAGTTGGCCCAAGGTCATTGATGCTGTCGTTGGCTTACCGGATGTTTCTGTTAAATTTGCGCCTGTATGGTGCTGTAACGGTCAGCAACTGCCTCTACTCTCTGCATGAAAGTCAACCAGATACTGCACAATTTTCTGAAGTGGCGCATACGTCATGTAGGCACTAAAAATTTCACGGCCATCATGAGCGCTGTGATCGGTGCGCTGGCAGGTTTGGCGGCTGTCACACTGAAGCAGACTGTGCACTTCATACAGCACCTGCTGCGCGATGGTATAGAGGAGGGTTGGCGCGCTTACCTTTTGTACTTCTATCCTTTGCTGGGCATTCTGCTTACGGTGTTTGTGGCCAAGTATATTTTCAGAGAGAAGTTGGGCCACGGTGTCACGGATATTCTTTATGCCATTTCCAAAAAATCGAGCATAGTAAAAGGCACCCGTATGTATTCGCGCATGCTCACGAGCGCCATAACGGTAGGTTTTGGAGGTAGTGTTGGTTTGGAGGCTCCCATCGTAGTGACGGGCTCTGCCATCGGCTCCAATATGTCGCGCCTTATGCATATGGACTATAAAAGCCGCACTGTGCTCATCGGCTGTGGCGCGGCAGGGGCCATAGCGGGTATATTCAATTCGCCCATTGCGGGGGTCATTTTTAGCAGTGAGGTGATACTGGCCGGTATCGCCTTCGCCTCTTTCATTCCTCTGCTCATAGCGGCCGTTTCCGGGTCGCTCGTTTCGCTGGCACTTCTCGGCGACGATGTGTTGTTTTCTTTCGACTTGAAGGATCCCTTCTTTGCTCAGGATACGCCCACTTACGTCTTCCTCGGCATCTTTTGTGGCATTGTCTCTATTTATTTCACCAAAGTGACCTACATGGTAGAGGCACGCCTGCACAAGGTGAGTAGCGACATCGCCCGGGCCATAATGGGCGGACTTATACTTGCCGCCATCATTTTCATTTTCCCCCCGATATATGGTGAGGGCTACAACACGATATTGCACCTGCTCACCGACTCGGAATCCGACATTATATACCAGTCGTTCTTTTCGCTCAACTACGACAATTCCCTCATTTTCATTGCCTTTTTGTTTGGCATCATACTGTTCAAACCACTGGCTTCAAGTGTCACCATCGGATCGGGGGGCAGCGGGGGTATTTTTGCGCCATCGCTCTTTTTGGGCGGCGTCACCGGCTTTTTCTTTGCATTTGTGATCAATACCGTATCGAATAATACCGTAGTAAGCCTGAGCAACTTCACGCTGGTAGGTATGTGCGGCGTGATGAGCGGTGTGCTTCATGCACCACTTACGGCGATATTCCTGATCGCTGAAATCACCGGTGGGTACACCTTGTTCGTACCGCTCATGTTGGTGTCGGCGATATCTTTCAGCACCATCAGCTATATGGAAAAGTACTCCATATATACCAAAGAGCTTATAGAACGCGGTGAGTACATACCCCACGACAAAGACCTGCAACTGCTCAGCACGATGAGCGTGAAAAAGCTGATAGAGCATGATCTGCTGAAAATACGGCCCAATCAAAAACTGGTAGACCTGGTAAAGCTGGTGCGCCGATCGAGGCGCAATATTTTTCCGGTGGTAGATGAGGATCAGCAACTGGTAGGCATCATCACCCTCGACGACATACGCGACATTATGTTCGACGAAGAGAAGCGCGAGCATACGCTTATATCGAGCATCATGAACGACCCGCCAGAGAGTGTGTCGTCTGCAGATTCAATGCTTTCAGTCATGAATAAATTTGAGAAAACAGGCGCTTGGAATTTGCCTGTTATAGACGACGGTCAATACCAAGGCTTTGTGTCGAAGTCGCGTATTTTCAATACCTATCGATCGAAATTGATGCAAGACAGGATGGAGTGATAACACGGGAGCACAGACCAGCCTGAGCGCGATTTTTTTGTTTTCGGCCGATCAGAAAATTTGTGGGAAACTTTCCGTCAAATCGTTTGGAAAATAGTAAATACGTCAGCCACAAGGGGTTATCCACAAGGGTTTAGAGTTGCACCAGTCTTGCAACGCGTTGATTTAGAGCACATTAAAATTAGCCTTTTATTTTTTGTGGATAAGTGTGGATAAATGTGGATAAGTGAGGCGAAGGCTCAAGCGGGGTGTTTTACCTGCAAAAATCACAAATATTATCTTTGTAAATCTTTGTTTGAGATGAGTTGTCGACATCCAAATAAGGCGGCGCTGCGTTGCCAATTTGTGAATTTGTACCTCCAATATTTTTAATCCTCATGATCGGCCGGAAGCTCCGGAGCTTTGGCATTTTGATGCTACTTGCTCATGCATTAACTTCTCCGGCTACGCCTTTATTTTTCACCCAGGTTATGTGCCACTTTATGCTGAAAAACCCGCGCGATTATATTGTGTTATGGAGCTTAATGCTTGCGGCTATTTTTTTCAGCACCAACAATAATGCCCGCGCTCAGCAAATAGAAGTAGTCCAGTTTTCAGAGCTTTTTGCCATGATGGATAGCTGTGGGGAAGATCGGCTGAAGGTTTATAACTTTTGGGCCACCTGGTGCAAGCCATGTGTTGCCGAGTTGCCGCTCTTCGAGCAGGTGCACCAGCAGTATGCCGATGTGTCGGTGACGCTGGTGAGCCTGGATGATGTGGATGATCTGTCCACTCGCGTTACCTCTTTTCTTCATAGTAATAATGTACGCGCTCCGGTAGTGCTGCTCAATGAAACAGACTTCAATGATTTTATCAGTCGTGTAGATGATGCGTGGAGCGGCGCTGTGCCGGCTACGCTTGTTATAGACTGTCGGCAAGGCCTTCGCTACTTTTTAGAGCGCGAGTTCAAAGGGACAGATTTGATCGATGTGGTGGAGGATATTCTAAATAAGCAATAAACCAAAATGTTTCACTATGGTACTGAGAGCAATTTTATTGGTCGTATTCACACTGGCGCTGGTCATTACGGGCAGTACAGACGATGCCGGCTTGAAGGTCGGAGATCAGGCGCGCGATTTCGAATTGAAAAATGTGGATGGCAAGATGGTGTCGCTGGCCGATTTTGACGATGCAAAGGGATATATTATCGTGTTCACCTGCAACACCTGCCCCTATGCCAAGGCTTATGAAGACAGAATAGTTGCCTTGCATAAAAAATATGCACCCCAGGGCTATCCTGTGGTGGCCATCAATCCCAACGATGCTGCCATTCAACCCGGCGACTCATACGAGGCGATGCAGCAACGTGCTCAGGAAAAAGCGCTGCCTTACCCATACCTGCTGGACGATACGCAGCAGATTGCCACTTTTTACGGCGCCACACGCACCCCACATGTTTATGTGCTCGATGGCGATTTGCGTGTGCAATATATTGGCGCTATCGACAATAATTATAAAGATGCACAGCAGGCAAATGAAAGGTACGTAGAGAGTGCCGTAGAAGCTTTAAAAGGCGGACAAACAATCAATCCGTCAACGACCAAAGCCATCGGCTGTGGCATCAAATGGCGCGAGCAGTAGTTTAACTAGAGGTACATAGGCATTTTTATAGACAACTCGGTAAACTCGTTGGCCTTGCTTTGTATGCGAATGCTTCCCTGCATCTTATTCACCGCCTTGCGTACCACATAAAGACCGAGCCCGTTTCCGCTGGAGGCGAGATTGCCTCGGAAATACATTTCATACACCCGCTCCAGAAATTGCTCTGGTATACCCTGGCCGTTGTCTTTTACTATGAGAAGCAGCTCATTGTGTTGCTCCGACACCGAAATGAGTACCTCCTTGGTATTTTTGATGTTGTATGCCAATGCGTTTTCTATCAGGTTCACCAGGATAAGCTCAATGAGTAGATTGCGGGGATCATCACCGGCGTACTTTTGCAATTGCACGTTGAAGTTGATGGAAAGACCATTGGATGGCTGCCCTTCAAGAAATTTGTTCAGCAGATTTTTTTGCATGCTCTTCCAATCATGCCGGGGCGAAAGTTCAGGGTCGAAAAGACTTATTTCATACAGCATTTGCATCTTCTCTATAAGTCGATACATGCTGCCGGCCGTGTCAGACACTTTGTTGAACAGCTCCAGGGCGGCCGAGTCTGTGAGCGTCATGTTGGCAATGGTCACCAGGCCGGTAAGGCTGGTGATGGGCCTTCGAAAATCGTGCGACGACCTGTAGAAGAGTTGATCAAGCTCTTTGTTGAGCAGTTGCAACGCGCGGGTGCGGGCTTCTACCTTCTCTTCCAGATTGCTGTTTATTTCCCGTATCTGCCAGTTGGCCAGCTCCAGCGCATCCGATTTTTTTTCCAGCTCCTTATTCTTCTGCTCTATGTACTCCCGCTGTGTGGTTATCTCTTCTTTCTGTTGTAGCAACTCCTCATTTTGCGCCATGATCGCCTGATTGCTATCGTAGAGGTCGCCGAGGGCAGCCTCTCGGGTGGTGCGCTCCTGCTCAAAACCGCGAATGAGCAAATGCATGAGGTACACACCCGCAGCAAAAATGATAAGGCTGTTGATGTACATGGTGACAAGCATCGACGGGGTAATGGAAATTTTTCTTCCGAAATCCATCTTCGTGTTCAACTCTATAAGGAAATAAGCCGTAAGTGTGGCAAAAATGATGATGAGCATGGGCAGCAACAACCTGCGCGGCAGTATGATGATGAGCACCTGCACTACGAGCAGATACAAAGCCGTGTTGGTCATACCGAAAGAACCCGTGAAATACCACGACAAGTTGATGGTAACCAGCATAATAATGGCTGCGTAGAGCGCTACCAGTTCACGTTGTACTCCTGACTTGTACGATTGCAGAATGATGAAGGTGAACACAATGGCGGCAGACTCAATGGCCACACTGGTGAAGTCGTTTGCTATGGCATCGGTGATCAAAAAGAATCCGGCTATGAATATCACAGCCAACAAAGTCACCTTCAGTACTTTGTCTTCAAACACATCTGTAGGTATCGGCCAAATGGATCTTTTTTCGGCCATAAAAAAAGGCGGTTAGTTTTTATGAGCGCATTAACTGTACAAATTGGACGGTGAGCCCAATGATATTAAAATCGTGACATTGACGATGATTTCTTAATAAAAGCAAGATAAATATTAAAAGCAGAAATTGTACTTATCGGTTACTTTATTTCATTATTCCGGTATACAGAAATGTATTGCTAACACTAGCGAGTTAGTAACATTAGTAGTCAACTTTTTGGTTTAGTCAAGTGTTCAAGAGTAAAGGGCCTTCGGGCCCTTTCTTTATAGGAGCAAAATCCGAAACATCTGAATCACCCCTATGGCCAGTAAAAGTATGCCGACTCCTTTGCTCACGTACTCATCCAGATGCTTTATCCTTCTGCCTATACGCTCGCTGAAGAAGCCAAAGGTGCTTAATATGATGAATTTGCCTATGGATACTCCGGCTAAAAAAATGAACAGGTTCAGCGTGTCGAACGCCAGCACGTTGGAAGAATTCAGAAATGCCAATACGAATATCCAATAAGGAATAGCCTGAGGGTTGATGGCCGCGATGATGCCGCCGTTGACGAAGTGAGAAGTGTTGGAAGGGCTTTTGGTTGATACTTTATGGACGGGTGGCGCTTGCCTCTTTAAAATAAAATACATACCCAGTCCCGCAAAAAATACAACTATAAGCCACTGAAGGCTGGGATGCTGCGCCAACTGTTGGCCTATAAACTTGCCAAAGAAAACGGCCACACCGGCCTGGGCTATTTCCACCAATGCTGCCGCCGCCGCGAAGCGCAGGCCGCTTTTTAAGTTGTGCTTCAGCGTGACCTCTACTACCGATAGATTGATCGGACCAAACATGACGCCGCCGATGTAGCTGCCTAATAGTCCGTAAAGAAAATGCATAAGCATGAATTATGCGGAATGGCCAATGCTTCACCTATTTGCCGGCTTACATATGCCTTGTGATACCAAAAAAATTATGCACCCCGGATCCTCCTGATAAAGCCAATTGTCTAATGTCGTGCGCTTACAATAAAAGGCAATTCTCTACAAATTTCAACGTTTCGCCCCGACTATGTGCCTGCCACAGCCAACATCTGCTGAAATGCCACAGGCGGCAGAAATGGCCACTGAAGCTTTATAGAACGGCAAGGAAAATGAAGTAAGCGTTCATACACACAGCCGATATAAGGTTGAGGCGCATGGTATTGCGAAAATTGGCCTCCTTGTTATTCTTTTTCACCTTCATGTACCACCAGCCAAAAAATACCAGTACCGGCAGCAGAAGCAGCTCAAACAAAAGCGCCATGTGCCAAGAATGAAAAACACCCAGATAAACCACAAATGCTGCATTGGCAATGGTGAACATCACCGCTGTAAAATGAAAAGTGCCCATGATGCCCAGCCTCAAACTGATGGTGCGGTCCCCGCGTTTCTCATCTTCTTCGTGCTGGTATACCTGCGTCATGGGGTACGACCCCCAAAGCAGCAATGAGGTGAGGCCGGCCGGTATCATCACCTGCGGATGTGCGAGCGCTTCTATCCCGACGTCGTTGATGCCCAGGTAGCACAGCAGAAAAGTGAAAAAACCCTGAAAGAAACCTGCGATAAGCCACCCGGTGACGGCAAATCGTTTGAGCCTTACCGACGGATGGCTGTAGGCTTTGGACACGATACCATATATAAACAGCATGAGCACGTACTGCCAGCCTATGAAGCAGCCGAGCAGCAGCGCCACCAGATCGAATGTAAGCGCAGCAAAATAGAGTTGCCTGCTGACGGGCGGTGGATTTTCGAGGCCGCCTATGCTTTTTTCGTCCTTGTCATAGTAGCTGTTGTAGGCATTGCTGGCAGGGTATAGAAAAAAATGAACGCTCACGAAAACAATCACAGCCAAAATCCAGTCAGGTTGTGGACTTACCGCCAGCGCAAAAAGAAATACCGGCAGTAGAAAAAAGGAAAAAGGTACGCGAAGATGAAGCCAGGTAGACCTTGCCAGCATATATTGAGGTTTTCGAACAAGTTATTATTATTTCAATTATTATAAAACATGAGTGTAATTACTGCCATTGCTACGGCTGTACCGCCGCACAAAATGCCACAAGCGCAGGTAGCCGGATTTATGGCAAGCGCCCTGAAGCTCGACGATAATGCGGCCCGCCGGCTGCGGGCGTTGTACAGGGCTTCGGGCATCGACCATCGCCACTCTGTCATTGGCGATTTCACACAGGAACCCTCCAACTACACATTCTTCCCGCCCAACGAAGATCTCAGCCCGTTCCCATCTACTGCCGATCGCATGAAGCTGTATGAGCGGGAAGCCGTGCCGCTTGCGACAAGTGCAGCCCTCAAATGCCTGCAAAGTCAACAAGCGGTTTCTGCCGATAGCATCACGCACCTGATCGTAGTCAGTTGCACGGGTATGTATGCACCGGGTATTGACATACTGCTCGTAGATGCGCTGGGTCTGCCTACGCATGTGCAACGGACCGCCATCAATTTCATGGGCTGCTATGCGGCCTTCAATGCCATAAAGGTGGGCCATGCCATTGCAGAGAGTGATGCAGATGCCCGGGTACTGATTGTGGCGGTGGAGCTTTGCTCCATTCATTTTCAGAAAAACAGTGAAGACGATCACCTGCTCTCCGCAGCACTGTTTGGCGATGGGGCGGCAGCCATGCTGATGCAGGGTGGTGCGGCAAGCGGCCTGAAGCCGGTGCGTTTCTTTAGCGACCTGGCCCGGCAAGGGCACGACGACATGGCCTGGCATGTGGGTGATCATGGTTTTGAGATGCGGCTGTCGTCTTACGTGCCCGAGCTGATAGAGGCCGGTATAGGCACACTAACAGAGCGGCTGCTGCAAAGGCTTGGGTTGCGTGTGGAAGATATCGACTTCTTTGCCATACACCCGGGGGGAAAAAAAATATTGGAGTCCATAGAGAAGGCGCTGAAGATGTCGGCAGATCACAACGCGCCAGCGTATCATGTACTGCGGCAGTATGGCAATATGTCGTCGCCGACGGTGCTTTTTGTGCTCAGGGAAATATTGGAAAAGCTATCGGCCGATGATCGGGGAAAGAAGGTGCTGAGCTTTGCCTTTGGGCCTGGCCTTACGTTAGAATCCATGCTTTTAGAAGTTGTGTAGATGGCGCCTGACTTTACCAAACGAGCTTCGCAAATAGAGGTAATGGACGACCTTGAATGCAACGGTCCGGTGGTGAATGCCGCCTTGCGCGAGTTGGAGATCATCAACCGGCTGCTCGGTGGCAACCAGGTAACGATACAAGGGCTGCAGCTGCTGCTGAGCAAAGTAGAAGTGCCTGCCGACCGGCCCCTCGTGGTGGCAGACGTAGGCTGCGGCGGCGGTGATATGTTGAAGCTGATCGATAAGTGGGCCAGTCGCCGCGGCATTGCCGTGCATCTCATTGGCATCGATGCCAACCCCAATATCATAGACTATGCGCGGAAGAATTGTGCAGATATGCCCAATGCAGAATTTATGGCCATCAACATCTTCTCTGAGGAGTTCAGCAGGCTGTCCTTCGATGTCGTGGTCAATACGTTGTTTCTACACCATTTCACTTTTGGGGAGCTTCGGGATATATTAAAACGATATAGCCAACAGGCGGGCATGGGCATTATTATCAACGACATACACAGACATCCTTTTGCCTATTACAGCATCAAGCACATCACAAGAGCATTTTCAAAATCGCCCATGGTAGTACATGATGCGCCGCTCTCTGTACTGCGAGCCTTCTCAAGACACGATTTAGAGCAGCTCTTTCAATCAGCACAGATACCACATTGGCAGATCAATTGGAAGTGGGCTTTTCGCTGGCAGGCAGTGGCCTGGTTTTAGTCAGACATTCACCTATTTTATATCAATGAAAATTGGCTTGATATCCGACACGCATGGTCATCTGGATGAGCGCATTTTCGTGCACTTCGCTGAAGTAGACGAGCTGTGGCATGCGGGTGATATCGGCAGCCTGCCTGTGGCCGAGCGATTGGAGCAGTTCAAGCCTGTGCGTGCAGTGTATGGCAACATCGACGACGGGCCAATGAGAGAACGATATCCGGAGGAGTTGCTCTTTCACCTGCACGGTCTGAAGGTGTATATGACACACATTGGCGGCACTCCGGCTCGGTATGCGCCTGGTGTTCGGGCCAGGCTGAAGGAGTATGCGCCAGACTTATTTATATGCGGCCACTCGCACATACTGAAGGTGATGCCAGACAAGTCGATGGGAAAAATGCTGTTTATGAATCCCGGTGCTGCCGGTCAACAGGGCTTTCATACCATGCGTACTATGCTGCGCTTTGAAATTGCTGACGGAAAATTGGCCAATCTGGAAGTGATAGAATTGGGCAGGCGAGGCAGGCAGTAGTTGCCTGAAAAGAGTGCGAAGGCCCAGAGCTATTGTACCACGAACGGGATGCGATAGAATAAAAAAACCCTGTCTGCATTAAAAAACACAAACAGGGAAAAAAAATATTGTATAGAACTAAGCTTTGTCTTCTTCCTTCTCCGGTGTCTCTTCGGCAGCCTTCTCGGCTTTAGGCGCCTTGGCTTCTGCTTTGGGCGATTCGGAAGATTGTTCCTCTTTTTCTGCTTTTGGCTTTTCGTTGCCCTCTTTCACCTTTGCTTCAGCCTGACTCTCTTTTTTGGCCTCGGCTTTTGTATCTTCTTTCTTCTCGGCTGTCTTAGGTGTGTTTTCAAACTCAGCCTTCAGCGCTTCTACGTCTACCTTTTTTATCACAGGCTTTGCCGTCAGCCTCTTTATCTGTACCTGACGAATTCTTGATTTCAGACGGTTCTTTTGCTTTTTCCTTTTAAGGGTAGTAACAGCCATAACAGTACACTTTTTACAAATGAGGTGCAAATGTAAAACAATTTTGCCTCCCCAAAAATATTTTGCACGCAATCTTGCTGCAATAAACGCTCTGCCGCGCAGCTATTTGTACGGTATATGCTTATTTTTGAATTTTGCACACAATGAAAACACTGCCGGCACTACTCTTCCTTTCATGGCTTCCCTGCATCGCCAGCGCTCAGGGACAGTTGCAGGTGGGCATTCAAAGCGGTGTAAATTTTAGCACTGTCGATTTCCGCTATATCGATGAGTATGATGTAAAAAACACGGATTATAGGCAGGGATTGCACGCCGGTATTTTTCTTACCTATATGTCGGGGAAACATTTCGGCATGCAACTGGAGCTGAACTACGCACAGCGTGGCTGGAAAGAAAGCCTGGATACGGCCGGTGCCGTAATTGCACCCGAGCGACTTCCTGATATTTTGGAAAACCGGCTGATCAATTATCTGGAAGTGCCACTGCTGTCGCATGGCCAGTTTGGGGCAGGCAATTTCAAAATCATCATGGACCTGGGGCCCTATATCGCATTTGCATGGAGCGCGCAAAGCACAGTGACGGATGTGAAGACGGGCGTGGTGACCGAAGGAGAATATGTTTTCTCCGACGACGACAACCGCGTTGATTTTGGATTGAAGGCAGGCGCCGGGTTTGAGTATGAGCTGTCATTTGGCACTTTCATGGCCGAGGCGCGCTATACGTTTGGTTTTGCCAACGTACAGAAGGTGGAATTCAGAGAGCAAGAGCTTTCACAGCAGCGCATCATAGGCGTACATTTTGGCTTTCGGGTGCCGATAGCCGGGGGCTTCAAAGACGATCAAGAAAAAGCTGAGCCGTAATCTCATCAGCCAGCAACCGGCCTCTGGGCGTAAGCCACAATAAGTTACCCGATTGTATCATCGTGCCTTCTGCCAGGTGCCCGGCCACTACCGGCAATATCAGCGCGCTGTCCACACCATAGCGTTTCTCCAATTTTCCCAAATCAAGCCCTTGGCTGGTGCGGATGGACATCATCATGTATTCGTTGGCCAGGTCTAGTGTGCTGAGCTCTTCACGCCCGGCGGGCACCTCAGTGGCTTGTATACGCTTTATATAATGGTGGTTTTGTCGGATGTTGAATTGCCTGCTTTTTCCGTCGAAGGAATGGGCGCCCGGGCCGATGCCGAGATAGGGGATGTGCTGCCAATAGCTGCTGTTGTGCATCGCGAAGCGCTGCCCTCTTGCAAAGTTGGAAATTTCGTATTGTTCGTAGCCAGCCCCGGACAGCCTCTCCATCAACAGCTCAAATTGACTGGCGGCCTTATCCTCGCTTACCGGTGTCAGCTTGTTTTTTTGCCACCAGTGCCCAAATACAGTGCGCGATTCTATGGTGAGGCAGTAGGCCGAAATGTGCTCCGGCCGTAGCTGCAAAGCCTGTTCAATATCATCGAGCCAAGCCTGGTTCGCACTGTCGGGAATGCCAAACATCAAATCGATGGATATATTTTCAAATCCTGCCTTGCGGGCCAGTGCATACGCTTCTAAGGCTTGCCGGGCATCGTGCAGGCGGTGCAGGTATTTCAGCGTACTATCTTGAAATGACTGAATGCCAATGCTGAGACGGTCTACGCCGAAGGAGCGCAGGAGGGCCAGTTTATCAGCGGTTAGATCGTCCGGATTGGCCTCAAGCGTAAACTCTTTGAGCCCGGTGAGGTCGTAGTGTTCATGCAGCGCATTGAGCAAAAGCTCCAGCTCCTGTGCATCGAGCAAGGAAGGCGTGCCCCCGCCCAGGTATAACGTACGGATGGGCGCCCCTGACAAGTAGTGCTTTTGCAATTCCAGTTCCGAAGCAAGGGCATATACCATGTCGGCTTTATATTGCAGCGATGTGCTGAAGTGAAAGTCGCAGTAGTAACATGCCTGTCGGCAAAATGGAATATGGAGATAAATTCCGGCCAATGATGTCTATCTTTTATACGGTGCGAAGTAAAGCAATCCGGGCATTAATGTATGGCTTTATGTTGGCAATGGCAGCCGGTGGCACCTGTACGGCCGCACCACCCATCGATACACTCCGGCTGCATTTCTACCGTACGCCGGAGCGGGCAGAGGAAGTGAAGCCGTCGCTTTCGATCAGCGGCACGCCAACCGATCTGGACGCTCAACTACAGGCCATGCTTCATGAATTGTACAGCCGCGGCTATCTCACGGCTTGGTTTCAGATGCTTTCAGACAGCAGTCAATCCATTCATTTCTTTACTGGCGACATGTATCAATGGGCAGAATTGACAACGGCAGGTATAGAGCCGGATGTACTGCGCGCCATAGGCTACGACACCCACGACTTCCGGCAGGCAATCTTTCGCTACACTGCGCTGGCCACACTTATAGAAAAGCTCATCGACTATGCCGACAATCACGGGCATCCATTTGCTATGGCTTTTCTTGATTCTATAGAGATAAGGGAAGAGCGCATTGGAGCAAAGCTCATTTTCGAGCCAGGGCCTTATTTCACATTCGACAGCCTGCATGTGCAGTCAGACTTTACGATCGATGATCGTTTTCTTGCAGCGTATCTCGGCATATATGCGGGTAAGCCATTTCAACAAGCGCTGATCGATGAGCTGCCGGCCCGACTGGCAAATTTGGCATTTACCAACTTGGCCGGCGCACCTGAAGTTGTATTTGAAGATGGAAAGGCTCAGGTTCATCTGGTATTGCAAAAGCAAAAAGCGAACAGGCTCGATGGCATATTGGGGCTATTGCCCAATGAGAATGGTGACGGCCTGCTGCTTACCGGACAGGCCACCCTCGATCTGCACAACCTGTTTGCCAGTGGCAAGCAGCTTTTTTTTCATTGGCAACGGTTCAATGTTGATTCCCAAAAGTTGACGTCCGCTTACGATCACCCCAACCTATTGCGCTCTCCCATAGGCTTGTCGGCAGGTTTTCGCCTGTTGAAGCAAGACAGCACCTTCCTGAACCGCGATCTGGAAATTGCCGGCTACTATCGTGCGGGGCGGGGTTTGCTCTTGGGCGTGAAAACCACCCTGGCACAATCCAACCTGCTATCGACCCGTATCGGAGCGGAAGAATCTTCACTGCCCAACGTGCTCGACATGAACGTACGCTACTACGGTATGTACCTGCGCAGCGATCGGCTAAATGATCCGCTATTTCCCACAAGGGGCTATGCCTGGAGTGCTTCCGCTGCCGTGGGCAGCAAGAGCATTAAAAAAAATGCCTCGCTCGACGCAGGGCTGTATGAAGGCATTGAGCAAAACAGCACCCAATATCAGGCATACGCGCAAGGACTGTACTACACTCCACTTGGCGGGCCACTGTTTGCTATGGCTGAGGTGCGCGCAGGAGGCCTGTTTGGGGAGCAGCTATTCTTCAATGAAATGATGCGTTTGGGTGGTTTGCAATCCATCCGCGGATTCAACGAAGACTTCTTCTTTGTGACGGAGTATGCCCTTGCCCGGCTGGAGATGCGGGCGCTTTTCGCCGAACAAAGCTATATGCTGCTGTTTTACGACCAGGCCATGATCGCCCGCAGGCAAAGCAGTACCTATACTGATTTTCCACTGGGTGTGGGCGCAGGCCTGCAATTGGAAAGTGCGGCCGGTCTGTTCCAGATCATCTTCGCTCTGGGCAAGTCAAAGGAGCAGGCTTTTGCGTTTGATTTTGCCAAAATACATCTGGGCTATACGGGCAGGTTTTGATGGGTGACAGAAAAAATTTGGAAATGGGCAGGCAGGCGTTGGTTGTAATTATTATCATGTTTTGCAGGGCAGTAGTTGAAAAATATTTCCTTGTTTTGAGAGCATGAATAAGCCATTCATTTTTTTTATAGCACTGAGTATGCTTTGTGGCAGCTTACTTGCCCAACCAAATGCCGGTGCGAAGGTGGAGTATCAGGTTCTGAAAGACCTGAGTGCTGAATGGCTTTACTACGATGAATCAGAGAATACACTGGTGCCATACATAGCTGGCAACGACATAGCCACCAACATTATTCATTTAAAGCTCGATTTCAGGCAATTTACCAATGCGTATCTGGTGGTGCATGCGCCTGTGCCGCTATCGCTTTTTGCTAATGGCCAGCTCCTGCGTAGCAGCTCGGCCGATTCGTCGGCATTTATATTGCCCATCGACAGCCTTAAGCGGCATCAGGGCCAACTACACCTCACTGTATACCAGCCACAGAGCCAGGTTGACGACCTCGTGCTGTACGTGGGCAGGCGGGGGGCTGTTGTAGAGCGGGTATCTGAGGCCAGTCCGGTGTTCAGGCGTGTCGGCTTGTTCGGCACCTCATCCATTATCATCCTTTTCCTGGTGGTATTCACATTTTTTGCGCTGCTACTGAATGCTTATCCAAAAGATTTCCGTGAGTTTTTCAATGTGTCTTCCGTATTTCTGAGTAGGCTGTTCGATGAAGACTTGTACAAATCACGGTTTCTCACCACCAGTCAGTTGCTGTTTTTGCTCGCGCACGCCACCATGATCGCCTTCATCGTCATGGTATTTTTTCAACAGACGGGTACAGCGCTACCGATCAACTTCATGCACATTGGCGATACGCTGCTCACCTGGCTGCTGCTCAGTGCAGCAGTTTTCATACTGATCATTTTAAAGCTGGTTTTGATCTCCCTCATCAGCGAGTTGTTTGATTTTCGTGAGGTTGTCAATGTGTACTTCTTCGACTTCATCAAGCTCTCCTTTTTCTTTTATGGGCTCCTGTTTCTGTTAGTAGTCGTGATGGTGCTCACGGGCCGGCCGTGGCCTCCGCACATGGCCCAACTTCTCTATTTTCTCGCTCTAGGGTTTAGCCTGCTGCGATTTGCTGTGTTGTATTTCAAGCTCATAAGCAAAGTGCCAGTGCATTATCTACATTTATTTTCTTACCTTTGCACCACAGAATTGCTCCCTGTTTTGTTGGGGGCCAAATTTTTTCAACCCTGAGCATCAGTGACCAAAAAGAGCAGATCAAAGGATATGTTAGTGACAGATAAGGATAGATTGCGCGCGGTAAAGAATATATTAGTTTCACAGCCTAAGCCTAAAGACGACAATTCCCCCTATTATAAACTCGCGAAAAAATATAACCTTAAGATCGACTTCAGGCCATTCATCAAGGTAGATCCAATCACGTCCAAGGAGTTTAGGAAGCAAAAGATTGACGTGCTGAAGCACACAGCCATCATCTTTACCAGTCGCAATGCGGTAGATCACTTTTTTCGGCTCTGCCAGGAGCTGAAGGTAGAGGTGCCCGCAGATATGAAGTATTTTTGCATTTCGGAGCAGACGGCAAATTATCTTCAGAAATACATTGTCATTCGCAAGCGCAAGATATTTACCGGCTCCAAAACGGCGCAAGACCTCATCGAAATTCTAAAAAAGCACAAGAACGAGAAATACATTTTTCCCTGCTCCAACATCCGTAAAGAAGACATACCCACCTTCCTTGAAGACAACAACTACAATTTTGTAGAGGCGGTCATTTACCACACCGTAGCCAGCGACCTTTCCGACCTGGCCGAAGTGAATTATGATGTAATTGCCTTTTTCAGTCCTTCCGGTATCAATTCCCTGTTTGTCAACTTCCCGGAGTTCGACCAAAAAAATACCCGCATAGCAGCTTTTGGACCCACCACTGCCAAAGCCGTACGCGATGCGGGACTCATCCTCGATATACAGGCGCCCATGCCCAATGCACCTTCTATGACGGGAGCATTGGAAGAGTATATCAAACAAGCCAACAAATAGGATCCGTAATTTGTCGGGAGCTCCCGCGTTTTAGTCCCACAAATTTTTAAATATTACAGGCTGTAATAAAATGGGGAATTATGCTATTTTTCCCTTATTGATAATCCTTATTGTTGTAACCATGTTGAAATCAGGGAGAAATATACTCATACTTATAGTATTGCTTTCAGGCTTGGTGCCGGCCTACGGTCAGCAAGATCCGGTCTTTTCGCAGTACATGCACAACCAGCTTTTCTATAACCCGGCCTTTGCCGGCGTGGAAGGAAACACTAAGATGACATTTCTCCATCGATCGCAGTGGTTGGGCTATACCCCCACCTTCGACGACGGCGGTGCACCTACCACACAAGTGCTCAACCTCACTACACCCATACTTAAGTTTAGAAGCGGGGCCGGTATCAATGTGGTAAACGACAACCTCGGCCCTGTGAACAATTTACATGTTATGGGCTCCTATGCCTATCATTTAGCCGTGTTCGATGGTAAGCTGAGTTTTGGTTTGCGAGCAGGAGTCATTTCACAGTCCATCGATTTCAATAAGTACAGACCAGTACAAACCGGCGATCCCATTCTGCTTACCGGCAAGGAGACACAGTTCAGACCCGATCTTGGTTTTGGTATATATTATAAAGCAGAAAAATATTGGGGGGGGCTCAGCATGAACCACCTGTTGGAAACGGAGTTTGACTTTGGTATTTCTTCCGACTCCTTGCGAAACGCGCTGGCACAGAACCTGGTCTTTATGGGCGGGTACGTATATGAGCTGAATTATGACGTGGTACTACGGCCATCGGTACTGGTGCAGAGTGATTTTAATACTTACTCTTTTGATATATCGTTGATAGGCGTTTATCGAGAGCGTTTGCAGGGCGGCGTATCGTACAGGCAGGGAGAAGCGGCCGTGGCTTTGCTGGGTTACAGTTTGTTGAAAGAAAAGTCGCTGTATGTTGGCTACTCATTCGACTACGTGTTGCATGCCCAGGAAGCAAAACAGAAAACATCGCATGAATTTTTACTTAGCTATACATTACCCGCTTTGACAGGTGGCGGGAAAAAAGTGATTAGAACGCCGAGATTCAGGCACTAGTCATTTTTTAGGGTGTGAAAACCGGATATTTTCTTACAGTACAGAGTTTTCCGTAGGATTTATCCAATACAAAATGATAATTATCCTGTATTTCGCAGAACCGGTTTTTAAAAAATTATTGCCGGGTGAAATACAGCAACAGATTCGAAGTTCTTTCTAGTACGTGTTATATGTTTAAATCAGGTGTTATGAATAAGTTGAATGTTACCACTATGAGCAAACGTGCTCTGATCCTGCCAATACTGGCCTTCGTCGCGCAGTCGTGCGGCTTGCTGGGCGGAGGCGGGAGCGACCAGGGTGAGCTCGTTGGCGTACCGGGCCGGGAATGGACAGGCATGGTAATTCCCTACGGTATGGTGCCCATACCCGCCGGAACCTTTCACATGGGTCAGGCCGACGAAAACATCGCCCATTCGCAAATCAACCTCAATAAGCAAATTACCATCGGATCGTTTTTTATGGACGATTCGGAAATCACCAACAATGAATATCGCCAGTTCATGGAGTCTATCATGATGGACTCGCTGTCGATACTCGGTGAAGATTATGTGATGAACGAGCTCTACCCCGACACCACAGTGTGGGTGAAAGACTTCGCGCACCACATGGGTGATCCGCTGCTGGTGTACTACTGGTCACATCCGGCTTTCGACAATTTCCCTGTGGTGGGCGTAGACTGGGAAGCCGCGCGCTACTTCTGCGACTGGCGCACAGCCTACCTGAATGACTACCGCGCCAGTGTGGGCGAATGGCCCATGCCGGGCTTCCGCCTGCCTTCAGAGGCCGAGTGGGAATACGCTGCACGGGGTGGCCGCGATATGGCGAAGTACCCCTGGGGCAACCCGTACATCAGAAATGCGAAAGGCTGTATGTTGGCCAACTTTAAGCCTGGCCGTGGCAACTATTTCGATGATGGCTATGCCTACACTGCCCCTGCGTACTCTTTCTTTTCTAATGACTACGGACTTTTTGATATGGCGGGCAACGTGGCCGAGTGGTGCGAAGACAGCTACCACCCAGCAGCCTACCCGCTGGTTTGGGACTTGAACCCTACCTACAATGAAGATGACGAGCCGCGCAAAGTAGTGCGTGGAGGATCCTGGAAAGACGTCGCTTATTTTTTGGAAACAGGTACACGTAACTGGGCCCATAAAGATTCTACCAAAGCATTTATTGGCTTCCGTTGTGCTATGACCTACCTGGGCCGATCCACTGGAGCCGAATTTTAATCATACAAAGAATTTATAACTTTTAAACAAGCATAAAAATGAGCAAGAAAGGCGGATTTCAAGAGTTATTGTTTGCCACCATTATGCCGAAAGTATACGGTATAGGTGCTGCCATAGTAATCACCGGAGCAATGTTTAAACTTCTTCATTGGCCAGGTGCAAGTATTATGTTGGGTGTTGGTCTTACCACTGAAGCCATCATATTTTTCCTGAGCGCATTTGAGCCCAGAAGACACGAACCAGATTGGACCAAAGTATATCCTGAACTGGCGGAAGACTATCACGGACCGGCAGCAGCACGTAAAAGTGTGAAATCAGATTCTGTAAGCAAGCAACTCGACCACGTGCTGGAAAGCGCCAAAATGGGTCCTGAGTTGGTCGAAAGCCTCGGTCGTGGAATGCACCGATTGGCAGAAACCACCAACAAACTGGGTCAGCTTGGCGATGCAGCCGTAGCCACCAACGAATATTCTCACTCTGTGAAAGCAGCAGCGGAAAATATCGGCAAAATGAACCGATCCTACGCCGAAAGCGTGTCATCAATGGTAGAAATGGCATCGGTATCGCGAAGTGCAACAGCCGAAATGGCCAATGCCTCTAAAGATGCCAAAGAGTACCACGCGCAGGTGCAGGGCGTCACTAAAAATCTCGGACAACTGAATGCAGTGTATGAGATGGAGTTGCAAGATGCCAACAAGCACATCAAAGCCATGAATGGTTTCTACTCCGGCCTTACCCGGTCTATGGAGAGCATGACGGCAGCAGCTAATGATGCGGATCAGTTCAAGAACGAAATCAACCGCCTCACTGGCAATCTGAGTAAACTCAACAACATCTATGGCGGCATGATCAACGCCATGAAAGGTGGAGTGAGTCAGTAGTAGTTTTAAAAACCATTAAAAGCTAAAATAGATGGCTGGCGCAAAAGAATCACCAAGACAGAAAATGATAGGCCTGATGTACCTAGTACTCACGGCCATGCTAGCGCTCAATGTTGACTCCGCGGTACTCGATCGCTTCGTATTTATCAACCAGACCCTGGAAAGCCAGGCGGCTGAAAACAGCAAGCGAAACGCACGTACGGTGTCCAATATTTCGAGCATTGTAGAAGAAAAGGGCGGAAGAGCTGATGACGTAAAAGTGCTTGAAACAGCCAAAGACGTGAGGCAACGCACCAACGAAATCATCCAGTACGCTACCGGGCTAAAGCACAAAATTGTAGAAGCATCTGGCGGACTCGATGAAGAGGGCAACTTGAAAGGCGCCTCTGATATGGACCAAATTGCCACGCTGATGATACAGCAGCATCGTGGCGACAGCCTGAAGCAGAAACTGAACAATTATGCGCAATATCTGCAGCAGCTGACCGGTCAGGAATTTGAACCTCTGGCACTGAGTGGTAAGGAAGATCCTTACTTCAGCACCAAGCCCAATCAACGTGGCAAGGACTTTAAGGAGTTGATGTTTGAAAGCACCCCTACTGCAGGTGGTCTGGCATCTATCAGCCAGTTGATGAATAAAGTGCTGGACTATGAAACCCGTGCCCTGGACAACCTGGCCAACAGAGTAGGTGCTAAAGATATAGCGTTTGACCGTATCGTGCCCATGGTGCTGCCAGAATCGAAAATGGTGGCAGCTGGTGCGAAGTATCAGGCTAAAATGTTTATCTCCGCCTCGGCTTCTGGCATTACGCCCACCATGCGATTGGATGGTAAGCCACTGCCTGTAGGGCCCGATGGTATGGGTATGGTTGAGTTTACCGCTACCGGTGGCAGCTTTGACAAAGACGGCCGCATCACCAAATCGTTCCTGGCCGAAATAGAACTGGGCGACTCTACGTATTCGGAAAAAATCGAATATATAGTAGCCAAGCCGGTTATTCAGATTCAGTCGGCCTCTGTGCAGGCGCTCTATCGCAACTGTGGCAATAAGCTCGACATACAGGTACCGGCTTTGGGCGCCAATTACAATCCCACTTTCCAGGTATCTGGTGGTTCGCCCATCGGAGGCCGTGGTGGTCAGGTTACTATCGTTCCCACCGCCCCTACTTGCGAAGTAAAGGTGTACAGCAGTCAGAACTTTATCGGTTCTCAGAAGTTTCGCGTGAAGCCTATACCCAAGCCCGACATTGTGGTGAAGGTAGATGGCAAGCAGGTGGATGAAAGAAGCGGATTGGCACAAATACCACGTCAGATGCAGATCGACGCTATACCTGATGAAGACTTTGCACAGTTTCTGCCGGATGATGCCCG
This sequence comes from uncultured Roseivirgaceae bacterium, assembly GCA_964596645.1. Taxonomy (GTDB): domain Bacteria; phylum Bacteroidota; class Bacteroidia; order Cytophagales; family Cyclobacteriaceae; genus CAVQEK01. The sequence continues at coordinate 33,726 of CAZQVB010000012.1, read as the reverse complement.
ATACCGGGTAACACAATGGCAGGTAACGCTGGCTCGCGGAGCACGGCCGGTAGACCAGATCAACGTGAGCGGACCCTCAACAAGCCTGCAGCAGTTTGTTGCCAAGGCCAGGGCCAACGACCGTTTGGTGATTGAAATAAAGGAAGTGCAGCGAATGAATTTTCAAGGTGAGCGGGAGTCGGTGACTGTAGGTACATCAGCGAAGTATAAAAACGTACCGTTGAATTTATAATCGAATACGCTATTAATTAATCAGGTGTTATGAAAAATGTATTGAGGAATTTAATTGTAATTGGGTTGATCTTCTGCGGTGCCGTGCCTGCCATGGCCCAGGAAGAAAGCCTGGTACAAAATCCAAATTCGGTATACCCGATACCGGAGGCCAACCAGATGTACAAGCGTACACTATGGCGCCGCATGGATTTGAAGGAGAAGCAGAACCGGCCGTTTTTTTCTACAGCCAATGAGATCACACGCATCATCATAGAAGCTGTAAACAATGGCACCCTCTATCCTTATCAAACCGACTCTTTGAAAAACAGAATGTCGAAAGAAACATTTCTCGACAATCTGAAGCTGCCTACTTCGGAAGAAGATCAGTTTGGTGCCGCCGATCAAGGCTTTGCCGACAGCGGCTGGGGCAATGATGCCTGGGGTGCAGAAGGAGAAGCGCAGGACAGTGGTCCGGAGTATTACGACGCTTCGCAACTGACCGTGATGAGGCTGAAGGAAGACATGATCTTCGACAAAGTACGCTCAAGGCTGTATTGGGATCTGCAATCGATAGAGCTGCTCATACCAGCCGACCAGACTGCCACCGGATTGGAAAAGACGGTGGGTGTGTTCAGGTACAAGGATCTGGAGCAACTCTTTCGCAGTATGCCCGATAGGGCCATATGGTATAACAGGCAAAATACCGCCAGCCATCTGAACATGGCCGATGCCTTTGTACTGCGCCTGTTCAGCGCCCGTGTGGTAAAAGTGTCGAATCCGCGCGATGAATGGATTCAGGACATATACGTAGATCCCAAGGCGGCGCTGATCAAGTCGCAGCAGATAGAGCATGAACTCATTGAATACGAGCACAATCTGTGGGAGTTTTAAAAATAACATATAGCACCTGATGAAAGAGGCCGCCACTAAGAGCGGCCTTTTTCTATAGGTAGCTGGCGCCAAAGCCAGGCTGAATACACGAGATGTCCCCACCAAGAACTTATACCAAAAGCAAGTTGCAAGTTCAAATTCTTATATATTTGCAAAGACGCAAATATTTGGTCTAATGACGAGTGAGGAAAAAAAAGCTTTCCTGTTACTCAAGTCCGTAATTTTTCACTATCACGGCCTTGATGAGGATGAGCAGCGTATTCTTGACGACACAGCCAAAAAATACAACGCAGAAGAAGAGTTGAAATGGGCAAACGAATTTATTGCCAACGACTATATTTCGGCATTTGAAAGGGCTCGTGAATATCTTAATTCAGTGATCGGCCGCCTCGATAAAGAAACGCGACTGAGTTACTTAGACATGGTGTGGCGGGCCAACAATAAGAAAGGCTACATCACAGAAATGGAAGCTACCGCCATGCTAAAACTGGCCAAAGATTGGGAAATTGAGAATGAACTGATCGACATGGTGAAGAAGTAAGCGGCCTTACAGACTCATCATATCCTTAAATTTGGACGCCTGCCTTCTACTGACTTCGATTTTATCGCCCCCCTTTAGCTTTACAAGCAGCCCTCCGTTGAACCATGATTCTATATTTTCTACCCAGCTCAGGTTTACAATGTGCTTTCGGCTGGCGCGGAAGAAGGAGTGATCGTCCAATTTCTTGTCCAACGCATTGAGAGATTTATGGATCATAGGTTTCTGCTGATCGAAAAACACTTTGATATAATTCCCGTCCGATTCGAAAAGGCGCACATCGGACAGCTTCACAAACCAGCATTTATCACCATCTTTTACAAATACCTGGTCTTGCAGCCCCAGCTTCCTTTCTTGTTGCTCGGTATGAGCAGGGGCAGCAGGGGTCACCTCCATGGTTTTTATTATTTTTTTCATACAGTCTTCCAGTCGCTCGCGACGGATCGGCTTCAGCAGGTAGTCCAGGGCGCTCACTTCAAAAGCCTTCAGCGCATATTCGTCGTAGGCTGTGGTGAAGACCACACGAGGCACAGCATCGAGTGATTCCAGCAGCTCAAAGCCATTCTTCCCAGGCATCTGTATGTCCAGAAAAAGCAATGCAGGGTCTGTTTGCTTAATGAGCTCCAGCGCTTCGTCGGCATTGGCCGCTTCACCGGCAATTTCTATTTCAGGATAGTCGGCCAGCAGGGATAGCAACTCTTTGCGGGCAAGCCTTTCGTCATCTACTATTATTGCTTTCATAGGGTTATGGGTAGTTTTATTTCCGTCAGTACTACGTGGTCTGTTTCATTTTTGATGAGAAACGAGGCGCGGTCGCCGTAGATCAAGGTAAGGCGTTGTCGTGTATTTTCTATGCCAAAGCCTTTGGGATTTTCCTGCGCATGCGGGTGATACGTACCGCTGTTGCGTATCTGTACTACAAGTAATCCATTGCTTTTTTCTGCCCTAAGCTCAATTTTACCACCTTCTTTCAATTTGGCTATACCGTGTTTTATCCCATTCTCTACCAGTGTTTGTATCATTAGTGGAGGTATGCGTACCTGCTGGGCGGAGGTGTCGGTTTCGATATGCGTCTGCAGGCGCTCTTCATAGCGGATGCTCTCCAGGTCAAGATAATCTTTTACTGCACGCATTTCTTCTTCCAGCGTTGTAAGCCTTTCCTTGTTCATCACCAGCGAATTGCGCAAAATGCTGGAAAGCTGGGTGATGGCATCTTTGGCCTTCACCGGGTTTTCATCTACCAGCGCACGTATGCTGTTCAGGGCGTTGAATATAAAATGCGGGTTGAGTTGTGACTTGAGGCGGTTCAGCTCTATTTCATTTTTTATGGCTTCGTATTTTAGTGAAGTGTTGTACTTTTCTATGTAGTGGTAGAGAAAGTATACCATGGCCCACAGCAGGTAGAAGATCATGGTGGAGAGTAGATAGGGGCCAACAACGCCGGGCCTGAAATCGTCTTCATCGAGTAAGCCCAGCGAAGAGGCGAGAATAATATGCACGATGTAGTTGATAAGACTGAGCCCCAGCGTGCTGAGCAGAATTTTAGGGATTAAGTGCGGTATTTTGATCTGAAGCCAGCCGCGCCTTACGATCACCTCCCGGAGAAGGTGGCTGCTGAGCAAATACCAAAAAGCGATGAGCAATACATACGCAATGAAATTGCCGGCAAGCTCACCGCCAAAGTACACCAGCACCAGGTGCAAAAGTGCAAAGACACTCCAGCCGGCGATCTGTAGCGACCAATAAACCTTTTTTTTAATCACGCTATGGCATAAAAATTTTCAGGTACCACTGCCTACCTGTCACAGGCTTGCATGTATAATCAGTACGCATTTTCGTCGCCTCTTACTATAGAGGCAATGGTAAGCAGCAATATCTTGATATCGAACAGCAGCGACCAATTTTCTACATAAAACCGGTCGAGCTTTACACGGTTTTTCATTCTAAAAATCGTCTGTGTTTCTCCACGAAAGCCTTTCACCTGGGCCAGTCCGGTGATGCCGGGCTTTACCGAATGCCTCAGCATAAACTTGCTGATATGGCCCCGGTACTGTTCGTTGAGCTTCACAGGATGTGGTCTTGGTCCAACGATCGACATTTCGCCTCGCATCACGTTCAGAAACTGTGGCAGTTCGTCAAGACTGCTTTTGCGCAAAAATCGCCCTACTGAAGTAATCCTCGGATCGCCGGCTACAGCCTGCTTGTGTTCGGGTTCAGAGTGTTGGTACATGGTGCGGAATTTATAACATGTGAAAACCCTGTTGTTTTTTCCCGATCGGCGTTGACGGTAAAAAACCGGACCTTTAGAATTCATTTTTATGAAGATGGCAATTAAGGGAATCAACCACCAAAAGATGAGAAGTATCACAACAGTAAAAACGATATCAAAACATCTTTTCAAAAACCTGTTGAAAGAGTCGTCTAGCGGTATGGGCCGTAAGTCGAGTATGGGTATATGTTCATAAAACTGTACCTCCACCCCTTTGTACGGAAAACCGCGGTAATCTGGAATCAGCCGTACTTCTATAAAATCGTCTTCGGCCATGTCAATAATATGCTGCACACCACCCGGCTCTAAGTAGGGTAGAATGCAATAAATCTCACTTACCTGATGTGTTCGGGCATATTGAATTACCTGTTGGGCAAGAGCGTGAGGCTGGTTTTCGTAGCCATCGGCACTGAAATGACGCAAAAAAAGGAAGGGGGAATGCGGATCTCGTAAAAAGAATTGCTCCAACTCCGTAGCCAGCTCACCATAGCCCACGATAATTACTCGCCTTTGGGTTTTAAAAAATTGGTTATTGTGGATCAGCAACCAATGCATGCTGATGTAGAAGAACCCAATGCCGAGTGATGTGGCGCAGTAGCTTTGAAACACAAACAGCTTGTCGTATGGATAGTCACGCACACCCAGGTAAGCAAAGATGATGATCAGATATAAGGCTAAGGCATTGAGCAGCTTCTTGAATACATTTTCGAGAGATGGCAGCAAATCCAATGAGTACAGGTTGATCAGATAACCCGAGATGATCCACGCGATATTCTGCACCAAGAGCATTTCAATATACCTTCCTCCGGCTGACGAAAAAGAATGATGAAAAGACCAGAAAAGTGTGGCTGCATATGCGGCATTGAGAAAGATCAAATCGCCTATGAGCAGTATGTTTTTAAAGGGGTTGCTTCGTTCCAAATGCTTATGCTACTGAATTAATGACTGAAAAAGTGCTAAATACTGGTTCGCTATTTTCTCCCAGGAGTACTCCAATGCTATTCTATCCTGTGCTCTGCTGCGGTACTGCTCCAACAATTTTTCATCTTCTGAGAGAGCATCCAGCAAAGACGAAAGTGTGCCAGGCGATTTATCAAAAAACAGCCCGTATTGTCCATCTTCCAGCACTTCGCGGCTAAAGACCGTGTCAAGTGCCAGTACCATGCAGCCAAAGCCAAGTGCTTTGAGAAGCGTGGGATTGGTACCGCCATATTCGTGGCCGTGAAGATAGGCGAAGGCGTTACAGTACAGTTCTGCAAGCTCATCCTGATCTCTCACATATCCTGTAAAAACTAATCGTTGATCTTTTTCACCCAGTTTTTTTATGGCAGATGCATAGGAGTCGGCGTAGGGTACGTCTCCTATGATCACCAGTTTTTTGTGCGTACGGGTTTTTAAAAATTCTTCACAAATAAAAGCAGCATTGTTGTCGGGAATAAGGCGGCCAACGATTAAAAAATATTCATTGGGCCTTAAGTGAAAGCGCTGAAGCCTGTTGTGCTGCCGTGCATGCTGAATGTAGGCACCATAGGCGATCACCGTGGAGTCTGCAGAAAATTCTTCTAAATAATATTGGCGCATGGCTTCGGCGTCCGTCACTACTACATCGTACAATTTGGTGGCTGCTTTGGCGGCCCAATAAAAGTACCTGGCCCCAAGCCCTTTCCACTTAGGCCGTAACCACTCCAGTCCATCCACATTTATTGCAGTCTTTTTACCAAAAAGCCTGGAGATTATGCCAAAAGGTCCGTTGGCCGCATTCACTACCAGTATACAATCCGCACTGCTGAAACAGGCGTGTAGCATAGATTGCAATGAATGAATAAGCTGTGCGGTATTTTTACCTTTAGTAGTTCGCAGATAGGTCAATTTTACACCATTGACCTGATCCGGATGCTCCTCGAAAAGATGGTGATGACAATACACCCTTACCTGCACGCCGCTGCCAACAAGCCGCTCGGCCAGCTCCCGCACCAAAGTTTCATAGCCGCTGTACACATACGGATACCCCCTGCTGCCTATTATAGCTACTTTCATCGGTTATATTGCGTTGAGTTGTTCCACTGCGGTTACAATATTATTGTTGAATTGGGTAAGCGAAAAAATTTTCTTAAGCCGCTCATTGCCCGACCGACCCATTGCTTTTCGCAGGTCTTCATTGAGAAGCATTGGCAATATTTTTTCGCAAGCGTGTGATGGATCATCGTGCGGTATAAGCACTCCGGTACTACCGTCTGATATCATTTCGCACGCTCCACCGTGTGCAGTAGCCACCACCGCAGTGCCGGAGGCCATCGCTTCAAGTATTACCGTAGGGAAAGGATCGGGCAGCTGAGATGGCACTATGATCACGTCCAGAGATTGCAGAAGACTGGCTACGTCACTTCTGTATCCAATATAGAAAGCGCGATGAGCCAGTTGCAAGCTCTTTATTTTTTCATCGATTTCGTCATATAGGTATTCATAGCCAGGGTATGCATCACCGGCAATGATAAAATACGCTTCAGGCATTTGCCGGGCAATGATGGAGGCCAAATCTAAAAAATAACTTTGCCCCTTCCAGTAATGCACCCGCCCGATCATGCCTATCAGCAGGGCATCATCAGGCAGCCCGAGCGTCTTGCTCACATCGCTTTGCGACGGATTTTCATAAGGCGCCGCGTCAATGCCGTTGTGAACCACCTGTATTTGCACCTTTGTATCAACCTGTTGCCAATGCCACTTCACCGCATCAGAAACGGCTATATTGAGCTGAGAGCCCCAACGCATGCAGGCTGCTATAAAACCTGCGAGATACTGCGGCTTCTGTATAATTTCATGAATGTGCCAAATATGTGGCTTCCCAGACAGGCCGGCTAACAATATGCCGACAAGCACGCCGGTGGTATTGGCATAAATTACATCTACAGACTCCTTGCGCAGTACGCGGTACAGACGGGGCAGCGCCAGGACCAGGGTGGCCAGGCGATCGAGTATGCCCCAAACGGAAAGATACTTTTTGCGCAGAATACCAAGGGGAATAATATAATGTGATACATTTCTCGATTTCAAATGATCGCAGAGTGAACCCTCTTCCGACAGACAAACAACACATCGATGGCCTCGAGCCTGTAATGCCTCGATGGTGAAGAGCATGATTTTGCTGGCGCCGTACAGATCCGATGAACTGTGAAGAAATAAGTAATTCATACTGTGTTTTCCATTTATTTAAGGCAGGTGCTATGCTGAGCAACATCTGAAAAAGCCATGCGAAATTATTACTAACCGAGGCGACTTTTTATCACCTGCGCCGGTGAGCCGGCAACTATACTGTAAGGGGGTACATCCTTTGTCACCACACTGCCTGCTGCTACTATGGAGCCCCTGCCTACAGTCACGTTGGATAGTATGATGGCATTGGCTGCAATCCAACAATCATCTTCTATCACAATTTTTCCCCTGCGTACACCTTGTTCTTTCATAGGCCGGTCAGTATCTTCAAATACATGATTCTCAGCATACAAACTCACTCTGGGAGAAATCATAACGTTGCGGCCAATAGAAATAAACCCGGAACACCCTACATAAGAATATGCACCAATATTGGAGTTGTCGCCTATAGCCAGGCCCTCACCTAAGTGCTTGCCATAATAATCGCCAGGCCGAATGCTGGCAAATTTGCCAACCGATACCCGATGTCCAAATTGCAAACCGTGAAGGCTCATCCCCTGAACTTCTGCGTAGTCTTCCACAATCAGATTGCCTTTGGCTTTGATATGCTGAGCATGGCTCATCTTTACACCTTTACCCACCAATATACTGCCGCCTGCCTCAGCCAAAAACAGCCTGAGCCATGAGCCTCTCAGCCACCTGATGACAAGAGAAAAAAGAATAGACATGGCATCCGACCCACCTACGGCAGCGTCGAAAGAGAAATCTTTTACCATGCGTTGAATGAGCTTTTCAATAAGTTTTTTCATCAATGATTTCGATCATTTATAGAGTATTGGATGCTGGAGTGGCGTCGTCGGAATGAAATGAATGAATTATGTTTTAAGGCCTTTTTTCATCAGTGTTAAATATTCGTTTGCTGCCTTGTGCCAATCAAAATTTTTCCTGCGTTTTGCACCGGCCTCTATCAATTTTTCTCTTTGTTCTTCATTCTTTGCCAGCGACACCATCTCTTTTGCAAGGCTCTCTTTGTCGTTTACTTCAAAGTATGCCGCCGCTTCCCCACCTATTTCAGGCAAGGCTGTGGCCCTGGCACACAGTACTGGCACATTGTAATTCCACGATTCAATAATGGGTATGCCAAATCCTTCATTGGTCGATGGGAAAACGTACATCAATGCATGACGATAAAGAAACAATAACTCACCGGAATCTACGTAGCCGGTTAGTAGTACACGGTCATGCAGACTGTGCTCATCTATGTACTTCACTATGGCCGGCGCATCATTTAAGCTTGATTTGGGGCCGGCTTGGCCAACAAACACGAGCCTCGTGTTGGGCAGCTCAGAGAGTGATTCATGAAAAGCCTGAATGAGCAATACCAGATTTTTTCGTTTTTCCAGTACGCCCACATGTAAAATATATGGAGTTTCAGTAACCGCCTGTATCTCTGCCCGCAAAGCAGATGCAGCGGCCTTCTGAATACTTTTTCCTCCCTGATATATCACTTCTATCATTGACCTGGGTATCTCCGCCTTTTCCACCAGCTGTCCCTTCGCATAGTGGCTCGTGGTGACTATACGATAGCTTTTTTTGGCCGCCGGCACGGCAAATAATTTAAAGTAAAGCAGCCAGAGCCTATTATAATGTTCAGGACTTTCGAAGAAAAAGGCGTCGTGAAAAACGACGATGTATTTCGTCTTCCACCGAACAAGTGGAACAAAGTAATCAGTACAAATAAGATAGTCGCATCGCTTCTGTGCTGCCAGCCAGGGCAGCCTAATTTGTTTCCAATAGAAATGAAAAAGATGATTGTACAGGATATCCAGCTTGCCACTCAACTTGCGTCGGGTAGGCGGAACGAATAGAGTCAGATCATCTGCAGGATCTATTCGTGCATTCAAACCCTCAATCAACATCTCGAGATATGTGCGCTGGCCGGTTTTGGCAATTTGCAGATCAAGCGTATCGATGGCGATTTTCATAGTGCCTGCTCATAAGTTGACTGGAATACCCCACCAACCACCAGCTGGTGTAGGAAAGAAATGCATACAATTCAATGTTGGCCGTAATGCCCACTACCAATATGCCTATTTTAGCGATACCTCCTAAGCGGGCTGCAATGGCTTCATAGCTCTGAGATGGCAATAGCTCGTAAGCTCTAAAGCAATAGCGAATCGATTGTATCAGCACAAAAAGATAAAGCAGTAGGCCGGGAATGCCGATCTGTACAGCAACTACGAGATACTGGTTTTCACCACCGGTTTTTTCTATATCGAGCTGCGATGCAATGTTGCCACTACTACCCAGCCCTATGCCCAATGGATGCGTGCGTATGGTTTCAATGGCCTCAATCCACTCCAGGAGATGCCCCAGGCTGGAGGGGTTTTCAAAATTAATGGTTGATAGGATGAAGTCTTGCATACCGTCGAGCTGAGGCAGCACAATGAGCAGAAATATGACCACAGCAAATGCAGCCAATTGCAACAGCCAATATTGACGTTCCCATAGGGCTATAAGCAGCAGCAAGGCAAGCACCACAGCAGTGGATGCCCGGCTCACCGATGTAAGAAGCGAAAGCACCGAAAGCACAAAAGCCAGAATAAGAAGAAGGTTGCGCCAGCTCATTTGCCATTTTTTATACAGCAAAACGATCGCTGGAATGATCAGCAAAAAAGAGGAGCTATGCTCCAACGGATCGGCAAAAAAAGACGCAAAGCGCCTTGTTCCTTCGGCAATTTCATACGTCCAGGTAAGTCCGTAATTACCTGACGGGGGCAGGTTGTAAAACACTTCATTGAATGTGGCGTATCCGGTAAATTCCTGAAGGCTCCTATACAATATAAACTCAATGGAAGCTACTAAACCGGACAATATACCGAGTGCTACCAATGTATAAAGCACCCGGCGTATGTCGCGTGTAAGCAAGGGTATGTTCCTGCCGCAAAAGTATATAGCCGTGAAGAACGCTACGCTTCTAAAACCAGCCAACTTCACTGCAAGCCCTTCGCCCACAGGCAAAGCCAGGAACAAGAGCGTGTATAGAAAAAAAAGAAGAAATGCTTTGTCAAGGGTGTTGAGCTTAATTTGTAGCTCACCTGTAAGCATCTTGTAGAGTAAGAACAAAACAGGTATGATAATGATGACAACATCCTTGATCGACTGTAGAACCTTAATAATGGCATACGATGCTGTGAGTTGATAAATCACTGAAAGCCCTACCACATAAAATGGCAGCAATAGTACGATTCCCCACAGTACATAGCCGCCCCTGTTGGCCAGTAAGCTCATGGTCATCAGGGCCAGCAGCAATAGTGTCAATATGGCAATAGCTACAGTCAACGGGCTATTGTGTTGATCGATGCTTCAGGCCATCTCGCAGACCTCTCCATAAATAAAGTGATTTATACGCCCTCCCTCGCAATACGAAGGCAATGGCCAATACACATAAAAACATGAAAAACGTGCAGCTCGACGTCAGCAGGTAAATACCCTTGTAGTAGCGACGGAGCATGATGACTTTATTGCGCGTGTTCAGATACCAAACTACAGGGTTCATGGTGCCTTTGCGCCCCCCTTCTCGACTTGAAGCACCTACGCTGTGATAGATCAAGGCCTTATGACAATACCAATTGGTATAACCCGCCATTTTGATCTTCATAGACCAGTCAAAATCTTCAAAATAGGCGAACAGACTTTCATCCATTAGTCCTATTTGCCTGAGTAGTGGCATACGGATAAGGAAGCAACAGCCCGGTATGTAATCAACCGTTCCAGAATGATCGAATTGTGCTTTGTCGACATGCCCAAAGCCACGGTTACCAATTTTACCCGTCACCCTGTTCATGCTGCCACCTGCGGCCCATATCTTCGCCGGGTCTGCAGTATATACAATCTTGGCCGCAACAGCGCCGGCTTCTGGGTTTTCACGAGCAGCACGTAGCATTTGAGTTAAAAAATCCGGAGTGACCAGGGTGTCGTTGTTGAGCAGAAGCACGAAATCATAATCTTTATCAAGCAGCTTTTTCAGCGCCAGGTTGTTGCCGCCGGTAAAGCCTAGGTTCTCGCTACTATTAAACCAATATACGTGAGGAAATTTCTCGCATATGTACTTCCATTGCTTTGCATCATATTCATTATCCACCACATATAGGTCATACGCCTTGTGTTCTATACCTGCCAAAGATTGCAGGCACTGCTCCGTAAGGGCGTATTGACGCCAGTTCACGAGCACGATGGCTGTTCTATATTTACTTGTTCCCGGGTCTTTGTTCATCGATCATCCAAATGTACCACCCTAAGTCGCCGCTCTTGTGCTATAGAAAGTGCTGCCCATATCATGTTGCTGATTAAAAATGCCACTGCAGCTCCCATCACACCCCACTGAGGAATCAGCACAAGGTTCAACACAATATTGATCAAAACGACGCACAAAATATTAATGAGCAGCAATAGCTTTTTCTTTCGGTAATTGAGCAGGTTACTTCCCATCTGCGCAATGAAAAAAAAGCCCACACTCGATACGAGGACAGGTATAAGCGGAAGAGATGCATAAAATTGAGCATCGATAAGCATGCCGGCCACCCATTGCATGAGGAGGCCTAAACATAAAAAAAGAATAATGGTGACGAGGGCTATTTTCAGGATGGGCTGGTTGAAACGCTTTTGGCTGTACTGCCTGAACCAATAGGGGCTAAGCACTTGCCACACCGGATTGATGAGAATGGCCTCAAAAACCATAGAAAATTTGTAGGCCACAGAGTATAGCCCAAGGGCATCTTCTCCTGCCTGGCTTATGATGATCCAGCGGTCCAGGCCGCTCAGCGACCAATACCCAAGGGATGTGAGCATAAAGGGGCTGCTATCGAGCAGTAGTGGCTTGATCTGCCGCATGTCTGGCAAGGCCGGCGGCGTACGGGCCATTTTGGCATAACCTGCCCACCACACCATTGTACTGCAACACATCACCAATAAAATGGAAAGCAAAATGCCCGTAATGCCCATACGCAGATAAAGCACAAGCCAAACGTTGAGCAGCAATACGCCCAGGCCAATGCCGACATTGAGCATGGTAAGTTGAGTGATTTTTTGAGAGATCCTCAGAAAGGAGAAGAGCATGTTCTGAAAAAACAACAGGTAGCTACCGGTCATAGCGATGGCGTACAGCAACAGGGAAATTCCATAGTTGCGCATCAGATCAGTAAAAAAATATATGCCGCACCCAAAAAGCAGGAACAACGGTGTGGATACCAGCACGTAGGTCATCGTCAGTCGGTCGACCAAAGCTTTGAGGCCACTTCTACCCGTCTTGTGATATTCTATAAAAAGGATTTGATCGAGGCCGAAGGTAAGTGTGATGCTAAAGATCATCACATAAGTATTGATGTACTCCAGTACACCGTAGGCCGATGGAGAAAGAACGCGGGTATAAACCGGGACTAAAAAAAAAGCAATGCCTTTAAGAAAAAATGCGCCCAACAGAATCAGCGCCAGATTTTTGGCCAACACCTTATAATCATTTCCCAAAATGCGCTGTAACAATGGGGCGATCATTGCGACGCTATTTCCGATCGCAGGTGTAAAAATAGTCGGTAAAACGCCATGGCCATCAGGCCCATGATAAGACCAGACAGCAACGCGATCAATAGAGTTAGTGCCCAAGGCAAATTGCTCGATTCGATTGGCACCCGCACCGGCTCTACGAGTGAAAACACCGGTGTTTGGTCTTTGACTTGAAAACGCGCCTTTTCCAGTTGAGTGGAGAGATTGGTATACAGTTCAAAACGCAGGTTATACTCATTGTCCAGCTGTTCTTTCTGTATGTTGGCCCTGGCGCTTACGGTGTTATAGTTGCGATCGTAGAAGGCGGCCCGGGCTTGCCGTGCATTTTCATAATCAAGCAGTGCTTCTTGATAGCGCTGTTCCAGAAATGCATAGGTTTCTTTCGCCTTCTTGTTCTTAAAATTGGTCAGGTATTCTTGCAGAATTTTCACACAATTAGAGGTGAGGTCCGCTGCCGCCCTTTTTTCGGGCAGACTGCAGATCAACTCCACCATGCCGGTTTTCTTGTCCACATTAATGGTGACGCGCTTGCGAAATTTTTTGATCAGCTTGTACTCCGACTTGCTGAGCGAAACAATCAGACTATCAGGCTTTACCATAGAGTCTGGATCTTTTTTGCTTCCTCCACTCATTTCCATCACGGCATCATACAGCATGCCGGGCAAAGTAGGACTCACTATTTCCGTCAAATAATACGAACATGATACCACTGTATCGTATTTGGCGCTGTATACAGGGCTCTCCAAAGCTTCCAATAGATATGGCAGGCTTTGCACGAGTTGCGGGTAGAGTTCAGGGCTAAGCGTTTCAGAGCTTCCAGACAAGTCAAGGTTTAAACCTGCAAGGCCAGCCAACCCGCTGAGTGAGCCCAGGCTGCCCAAGCTGCCCGCCAAGCCCCCTTCTTGATATGGAAGAAACTTGCTGTTGGCTTCATATTCTTTTCGCTGAATCAGCAGAAAAAGCAGTCCAAAAAATAAGAAAACAGCTACTGAAACAAATATGATCTGGCGGTCGCGATAAACGGCACCGGCCAATTTGCGAAAATCTACTTCCGCAATGGGCGGTTTACCGGTATGTGGTTGTTCTCCCATCTTCTACCTCATAATGTTAGCAATGGTGAGGGCCAAAGTGGCCAGGGCGGAGGTGAGCGCTACTACTTCGCCGGTGCTGAGCCCGCGGCGCTCCGGCTTTGGGGGCGCTATGATCTCAGCGCCGGGCTCTATCGGCGGGTAGTCGTTCCAAAACAAGAATTTGGTGGTGCGGTCTACCGACCCGTTGGCGTAGAGCACATACGACTTTCGCCTGCGCGCTTCATCGGTAAACCCTCCGGCACGCGATACATAGTTTTTGAAGGTGAGGCTGCCGTCGTACCGCACCGTGATGGGGTACAAAAATTCCCCCCTTAGCCGCACTGTTTCCAGCTCGCGAGGTATCGACAGTATGTCACCGTCTTGCAGTATCAGATCGAATTTGGAGCCCGGGCTGGCAATGATCTTGTCCAGCTCTATACCGATGGTTTCATATTGATACTGTTCCGGATTGGTTTCCTGGCTCAGCGAATTGCGTTGTATGAGTTGCTCCAGCCGTTGGCGACGTATGCGGAGGCCTTCGCGGCCAATGTCGGCGTTGCCCATAGCCTCCGAGTAAGAGGCCAGGGCTTCGCGAATCTCCCGCAGGCGTTGTTCCTGCAGTATCTGCGCCTCCGAGCCGGTTACGTACAAATTTTTCTCCTGCTCTTTTTCCATATCCTCCAGAATAGACACCAGGTTTTGCATGCGTTGCTTTTCATCGGCGACGGGCAGGTTGAACTCTGTGCGCCGGATCAACGTAGCCCCACTGGGAAAGGCCTCTTCGGTAAGGCCACCCGATCTTTTCAACAGGTTGGAAATGCGCTCGTCTTTTTTCTCCAGTGCGTATTCGCCGGGATAGCGCGCCTCGCCCTCCACCTTCACCGTCACCTGTGGCTGATAGCCGGGCGCCTTGCGCACAAATACATAGTCAAATGGTTGCAGCACAAAGCGCTGGTCGGTAGGGCTCATGCCCAGGTTTTTGTCTATGCTGATCACAAATATTTCAGCAATGTTATTCGGCGATTTCTCCCCGGCGTCATTTCTCCTGGCGATCTCTATCTGTGAGCCCGATGCCGATTCCCGCAGCCCCTGCGCCTGTATGATCAGGTCTTCTACGGTCATACTTTCGTAGAATGGGTAGGAGCCTGCCGACTTCACCTCTCCGTAGATTTTCACATACAGCTCATCCGACAGGTCGTATATGGACGATATGTGCACGATGTCTTCCCGCTGCAAAGCCACGTCGTTCTCCGTGTTTTTAAGGATGTCGCGCAGGTTAAAGGATTGCACGCTGTAGGTATAGTCGGGCTCTGAGCGGTATACGGTAGCGCGCTCCATGAAGGCATCGCCACGCAGGCCCTGGGCCTTTTCTATTAAGCCGGCTACGGTGAGTCCATCGGTTAGTTCGTATTCACCCTCTCTGAATACCGCTCCTTTGATCTGCACCCTGTTGGCGTACCGGTCCAGTATGCCTTCTACCAGTATCTCGTCGCCGTTCAGCACGGGCCTATCGCCATAGTTTTCTTCCGACACATCCAGAAATTCTTTCTGGCTGCCCGTGTTGCGCCTCACTTTGATGCGGGCTTTATAGGCGTTTTCAGTAAAACCCCCGGCAAAGGTGAGCAGGTCAGCAAATGTTTCACCCTCTTTCACTTCATAAATTCCTGTGCGTTTCACTTCACCATTTACCTCTACACGCCCGATGTAAGGCCGTATGCGTACAATGTCGTTGTCGCGCAGCGTAATGTTATTATTGAGCTTGCCGCCGATAAGGAAGTTATAAATGTCGATGGTGGCCAACACGGAGTCGTCGCGTATTACGTCTATGGCCCTCAGGGAGCCATTCACATTGGGGCCATTGCTGAGGTACAACACATGGCTCACTTTCGAGAGCGAACTCACATCGAAAGAGCCGGGCCGCACCGCCTCGCCGATCACGTGCACTTTGATGGTGCGCACCTGCCCGAGAGATACCTGGGCATAGGTGTTGGGACTGCTGCCGCGCAGCCCCGAGTATATTTCAGACAAGCGGCTGATCACCCTTTCCGACGCCTGTTCCATGGTCATACCATTGAGATAGATCATGCCCAGGGCGGGTATTTTAATATATCCATCGGGCGAAATGCTCTCCATGTACGTCTGCTCGGAGGCGCCCCACACGTCGATGATTATCTCATCGCCGGGGCCAAGTTGGTAGTTGGCGGGTGTGGGTATGTTCAGGTTTGGTTCAAAGGTGAGCGCTTCGGAGTTGAAGATATGGTAGCCAAATATTTGTCTTCGCAGGGCAATGTTGTCATTGTCTTCTTCCTGTATCTCCAAATCTTTACCAGTGATCAGCCAATCGTCATTTCTTTCAGGGGCGCTATTGTCGTATCGCATTCTGTCAACACCAGCTTTAGCGCCACGTTTTGCCGGGTTGGTACCCAGCTTTTGCAGGCGTGTTTTCAGCTTTTGTACCTGTACCTCCGACATGCCACGTGCGCGCATGGCCAGCTCTACGTCAGATAGGGTATAGCCAGCATCCTGCATGCGCAGCAGCATGGCCTGCAATTGAGCGTCGGATATATCGTCGATGTTGATGCGGCTGAGCTGTGCGGCGTCCATATTTTGAAGCTGCTGCTCCAGAGCGCGCGTATCAGCGCCACTGCCCGAAGGCAACTGGGCATGGCATAGTGAAACGAATGTGAGGCTGAGGAAGATGAGAAGTAAAACTTCAACAAAACGGATATTCAACGTGAGGCAGAATTTAAGATCAAACGGAATAATATTGCTTGTACCAATCTACAAATCGGCCAATGCCTGTATCGACGGTGGTGGCAGGTTTGAAACCAACGGCCTTTTCCAGTGCTGCTACATCGGCATAGGTTTCGGGTACGTCGCCATCCTGCAAAGGCATCATATTTTTGGTGGCCGATTTACCCAATTTTTTTTCTAATACCTCTATAAAGTGCATGAGCTCCACCGGTGCATTGTTGCCAATATTGTATACCCTGTAAGGCGCAAAGCTGAAAGAAGGGTCTGGTTTGGCACCATCCCAGTCGGGCTGCGCCTCCGGCACGTGGGTCACAAGGCGCACTACGCCCTCCACTATGTCATCGACATAAGTAAAGTCCCTTTTCATGCGGCCATGGTTGTAAACGTCGATTGGCTTACCTTCGAGTATGGCTTTGGTAAATAGAAATAATGCCATATCGGGGCGCCCCCAGGGGCCGTATACTGTAAAAAACCGCAAGCCCGTAGTGGGTATGCCATACAGAGTGGAGTAGGTGTGGGCCATGAGCTCATTGGCCTTTTTGGTGGCGGCGTACAGCGAGATCGGATGGTCTACGTTGTCGTGAACAGAAAAAGGCATTTTGGTATTGGCGCCATACACCGAGCTCGACGAGGCATAGATCAGATGTTTTACATCTCTGTGCCTCACTGCCTCCAGTATGTTTAGAAACCCGATAACATTGCTGGAAGTGTAGGCGTATGGATTTTGAATGGAATACCGTACCCCGGCCTGGGCCGCCAGGTTGATGACGTATTCAATGTTGTTGTTTTGAAAGATCCCATCGACGGCTGCCTTATCCTCCAGATCACATTGGTGAAAAGAAAAATGCGCATTGCTTTGGAGCAGCTGGAGCCGGGACTTTTTCAATGATACATCGTAGTAATCGTTGAGATTGTCCAGCCCGACTACTTGCCAGCCATCCTGCAACATTCGCTGCGCTACATGATAGCCTATGAAGCCGGCCGCTCCGGTTATAAGGATTTTGCTCACTGAAATGATGAATTGTCTGGATAGTAATGAATCGGCAAAAATAGCGAAAGGATTTGCTCAGGCCGGTACAGCAAAATTTTATTTTGCGCAATAACTTACATGAACATAAGTGATGGCTCTACCTCAGACTATTCTTTTGTGCGTGTGCGGCAGGGAGCCTCCGCAATACCACGGTTTCTGGCTATCTACTGTAAATCACCACCCATGGTGACATCGTATATGGCGCTGATCTCTTCAGCAGAAAGGGCGCGGTCGTATACGGCCAAGCCGCCCAATATACCGCCGAAACCTTCCGGATGGGTTGGCTCCTCTACCTCCGGATAGCCGGGCCACTTGGGCAACGCGCGCTGAGCTACCGTAAAGTCAGACCCTCCCATGCCACCATCGAAGATGGGTTTGTTCCAATAGAAGGGGTTGTAGTTGCCATTTTCATCGAGCTCGCCATTGGTATATACGCGTATGGCCTCCTGGTCGTAGGTGTAGGCGATCATGTACCAGGCATTCAAGTCGAGGGTAGTGCCGCCAGTGGCGTAGGAGAAACAAAATGGCCTGTCGGCTGTGGCGCCACCTACGTCAGAGACGTAGCCATGGGGCTGGTAGTTGGCCTCAATGCGGGTGAGGGTGGTGTAGTCGGTTTGTCTGTGGCCGCATGTAAATAATGCGTATTGCCTTAAGGAATCGCGCTCATTCCACATACCCGCTATGTACTGCCAGTGATTTTTTGTTTGGCGGCTTATCCAGGCCAGCACGGTCACTTGCTGCTGCCCATGTATGTTGAGTGCAGGGCAGTCTTCGCGCTTTATTCGCAACCACTGGCCCCTGTTTATCTGCAAGGCTGCCGGACCGAATATGCCATCTTCATTGAGCTGTATAGGGCCGTTCATTTCCTGCAGCGTGTAGCGATAAGGCCCCTTGCTCACAAGATGCTCGTCATT
Source organism: uncultured Roseivirgaceae bacterium (assembly GCA_964596645.1). Classification (GTDB taxonomy): domain Bacteria; phylum Bacteroidota; class Bacteroidia; order Cytophagales; family Cyclobacteriaceae; genus CAVQEK01. The sequence continues at coordinate 15,335 of CAZQVB010000012.1, read as the reverse complement.
GTCGCCCTGGAAATCCCAAAAGCATACCAGGCCCGGCACTCCAATTTCTTCCGGCACTTTTTCATTGCAGGCTTGCAAAGCCGCTAAAAAAACAACAAGGGCAAAAATCTTCTTCATGAGGGATGTTTAGTAAGAAGTTTATAAAATAAAAATTGCTCATTAACCTGCCTACTGAGCACGGGTGGCCGTATACAGATCACTAATTTCTTGTGCGGTGAGTGCACGGTCATACACAGCCAATCCGCCCAATATACCGCCAAAGCCTACTTTGTTGCCGGGTGTTCCTTCAGGGTAGTCGGGCCATGAATGCACTCCACGCTGCGCTACCGTAAAGTCGGCACCCCGGTCGGCACCATCAAAGATGGGTTTATCCCAATAGAAGGGGTTGTAGTTGCTATTCTCATCCAATTCACCATTGGTGTACACGCGTATCGCCTCGTGGTCGTAGGTGTAGGCGATCATGTACCATTGGCCTTTTTGCAGGGTAGTGCCTCCTGTAGCATAGGAAAAGCACCACGGCCTGTCTTCTGTAGCGCCACCCACATCAGACACATAGCCGTGTGGCTGGTGCTCGGCATCGGTACGCGTCAGGGTGGTGTAGTCGGTTTGTTTATGACCACTCGTAAATAAGGCATACTGCCGGGCCGAGTCCCGTTCATTCCACACACCGGCTATATACTGCCAGTGCACATCCACACCCCGCTGAATCCAGGCCACCATGGTCACTTCCTGCCGGCCCTGAAGTATGAGCGCCGGGCATTCTTCTCGCTTGATGCGCAGCCATTGCCCGCGATCAATTTTCAGTGCCTGATCGCCAAACACACCCTCATCAGCACGAGCAATGGGCCCGTTCATTTCTTGTAGTGTATACTGATGTGCCCCTTTGCTGGTGAGGTCACCGCCATCGTGCTCTTGAAAATCCCAGAAGCTGATGAGGTTGGGGATATTTTCCGGGGGGCTTTTTTCTTGGGCGTTTTGGCAGCCGGCCAGCCCGCAGATGAAGACGAAAAGGATGATGGTGATTTTATTGATGATGCTATTCGAGCTACTCATGTGTAAAACTTTATTGTAGGTATTTGATCGAAACATTCTGCTTACAATCTAATATTTGACATTCATTTCAGAGGCATTATCCACAAACTTTCCCTTGCGACACGATCTGTCAGACTTTGACGGAAGGGAAGGGGCAGTCCGTAAATTAGTTTAAGTTTCTAAACGACTGAAAAAACCAATTGAGCCACAGCGCAGATTGCACTGTGGCTCTTTGGCATTTATAAAACCAATCTCTAGTATCCGGGATTTTGTGGAAATACCAGATCGAGGTTGGCATCGATTACAGGTTGTGGTATGGGATACAATCTGTCCCTCTCTGTAATGTACTCGCCCGTCTGATGGTTGTGGGCCTGAGTGCGTTCTATCCATTTGCCTAAGCGCAGCAGCGTGTAACGCCTGTTTTCCTCGGAAAACAACTCCCGAGAGCGCTCATCGAGTATAAAATCTATGCTTACGTCAGCAGCGGTTATTTCTGAGGCATTGGCCCGTCTCCTCAATACGTTGAGCGTTTCGGCTGCTTCGTCTACTTTATCTTGTTTGTACTGCGCCTCAGCCAGAAGCAGGTAGGTTTCTGCCAGCCTCAGGTAGGGCTGGTCTTTATAACCGGCCGCGTCGTTGAGTATTTCTTCTATACCATCGTCCCATTTGCGTGTAGCGGGCCAGTTGTTGGGCCTGTTGGGTTCCAGGCCAGCCGGCCCGACACCCAAAAATTTGGCTGGGTCTGTGGTGGTAAAGAGCGTATCGCCATTGTTTTTGATCAGGTAGCGGTGTATGGCATGTGCAGATCCCCTGTCGTCGCCCTCTTCGTAGAGGTCGAGCGCAAACTTGGTGAAGCCCAACCAGCCTATGCCCCTGCCTCTTTCGGGGCTCAGGTCTATGCCGCTATTTCTCCAATACCACAGCAGCCATGTACGTCGCATATGATTGAAGTCTGAGCCTCCTATTACGTTGCGTTCGTTCAGGAGAGTCCACAGTGCTTCTGTATTGCCCTGGTTATAAAAGACGTTGCCATTGTAAAACTGATCCATAAACGGCACACCGGGCTTGTTGGCATTTACACCATACCGCTCGGTAATGAGCCTAAAGTTGGGATTATCGATGGCCGCTTGTGCTTTTTGTTCCGCTTTTGCGGGTTCATCCATCATCAGATACAACTCGGCCAGGTAATGCTGAGCCACGGTCTTGTTGAGCCGGCCAGGGGTGGTGTGCAGTGCAGGCAGGTGCTGCTCTGCAAAAAGCCAGTCTGCTTCCATAAATGCCATTACGTCTTCTATTGGGGCACGATCCCAGTCGGTGCGTATGTTGCTACCGGTCGACTCTATTTCTACCAGGGGCACATCGCCCCACAGGTTGATCAGGTGACGATATGCCCAGGACCTGATCAGCCGGGCCTGTGCCAGCACGGCATTCTTCTGATCCTCGCTTTCCCAATCGATTTCCGGGTTGTCTGCACGGGTAATGATGGTATTGGCGGCGTTGATGGTACTGTACAGCCAGGCCCACACGTCGGAGTACAAGCCCACGGTAGAGTTATTGAATTCGCCCCATTGAAGGTAGGGCAGGTCAGGCGAGTTGAAGACAGGATTGTAACTGTTGTCGGTGCTCGACCACCAAAGCATACCAGGCTGTCTGCCACCGGTTTCATCGCGCTCCTGACGAACTAATGCGTATAGCCCGTTCAGGCCATTTTCAAAACCCTCAGGCTCACTGTACAAATTTTCCGGGGTTAACTGGTCGCGGGGAACTTCCTCCAGGAAATCGCTCTCGTTGCATGAAAACATCATGAAGAGCGAAAGGCTAAATGCTATATATATTGATTTCATATTCGTAACGGGTTAAAATGAAAAGTTGAGGCCCAATGAGAAGGTTCTGTCGATGGGTATTCCACGTTGTTCCGACAGTTCAGGGTCAAGGCCTTCCCAGCTGGTGAAGGTGAGCGCATTGCGCACGTTGGCGTATAATCTTAGCTGGCTCAAGCCTATATTTTCGCTCAGCGCATTGTCGAAGCTGTACCCGAGGGTTATATCGCGAAGGCGCACAAAGCTGGCATCTTGATAGAATCGCAGCTCAAACGGATTGGTGCCATCCCTGTTGGCAGGGTACTCATTGGTCGGGTTGCTTTCACTCCAATTGTTGAGGTTTATGCTGTTTCTCCGCACATCTGACCATACCAGGTCGGTATCCCAGAGAGGATTCACGCGGGTAGCCCCTTGCTGGGTGAAGAATATAAAGCTCAGGGTGAAATTTTTGTAGCTCAGCGTATTGGTGAGGCCGGCGGTATATCTAGGGTTGGAGTGGCCCATAAAGTCGCGATCATCGGGGCCAATAACGCCGTCACCGTTCACATCGCGTACCTTCACATCGCCGGGCAGTGCATTGGGCTGAGTGGAATTGTCGATATCATCGCCTTCCTGCCATACACCGTCGAATACATAACCGAAGTTGGCATCTATCGATTTGCCTATAAACCAACCACTGGCAACATCATCCTGACCATTGCCATAAAGATCCAATATCTCGTTTCTGTTGTAGGCAAAGTTGAAGTTGGTGGTCCATTGAAAATCGTCCTGAGCCACGTTTATGGAGGTAATGTTGAATTCCAAACCCTCATTCTTAGTTTCTCCTATATTTTGGGTCACATTGGGGATACCGTGAACAGGCGATATGCGCCGGAAAAGCAACAGGTCGGTGGTATTAGTATTGTAGTAATCAATGGATGACTGCAGTCGGCCATTGAACATGACCATGTCTATACCGGCATTCCAGGAGGTGGATGTCTCCCAGCCCAACTCTGGAGATGCCAGCCGATCGGGTGCATAGCCAGGAGCAGTCTGGTCGCCGTTGGGGCCCATGAGGTAGTTGCTCTGCCCCAGGCCGGCCAGCGTGAGGTAAGGGCTCACTGCCTGGTTGCCATTTTGCCCGATTGAGCCACGCACCTTCAATTGGTCGAGCCATGTGAGGCCAGACATAAACGGCTCGTCACCCATGTTCCAACCTACAGCCACAGAGGGGAATGTGCCGTACTTTCTGTCCTTGCCAAATGCAGAGTATCCATCTCTGCGCGCGGTAAGGGTGATGAGGTAGCGACTATTATAGTTATAGTTGACCCGGCCCATCTGGCTTTGGTACTTCTGCTCCAAGAAACTGTTGTTGGGTTCAGACACCGCGGCCACATTGGGCTGATACCACGTGAGCACGTTGGTAGGAAAATCGCGGGCTGTAAGTGTGCGCTCTTCAAAAGAGTATGATTGCGTGCTGTACAGCGCTGTCACGTTCAGGTTATGCTTGCCCCAGCTCTTATTATAGATCAGCAGGTTTTCAATCAGCCGGTCTTGCACACTGGAGTTCTCTGTATACGACTGACCATTGTTTTCAAACCCAACTACGGTGGTGGGCCCCCAGTATCGCCCAATATTTGTATCGGTAAAAGTGAAGCCGGTATTCAGCTTGTAAGAAAGACCAGGCACGAATGGGAAGTCAATCTGCAGATAGTTGTTAGAAAACAAGGTACGTTTATAATGCTCGTCGAGTACGTTGAGATTGGAAAGCGGATTTTGAAATACGGGCTCTTCAGGCCAGGGATAAAGCGCGATAGATCCGTCCTCTTCGTACGCGTTGATCAGTGGAATGAGGAAAAAAGCCTGATTGAAATTGGCCGCCAGTCCCGACAGATCTTGATCTGAATACTGCGAATTGGTACCAATGGTGAGCCAGTCGGCCACATCGAAAGTAAGGTTTGTTCTAAATGTATATTGTTCGAAGTCGTCGCCTTCGGCTATGCCTTCCACATCGGTATAGGTGCCGGATACAAAGTAGGTCATGCGTTCGCTGCCTCCGTCCAGTTTCACATTGTGCCTCATCTGGGTGCCACGGCGGGTGGCCAGGTCTATCCAGTCGGTGCTATTGCCTGCTTCGTAGTTTTCCAGCCGGGTAGGGTAGGCGGCGGCAGTTGCTTCACCATACCGCTCCACGGTGTAGTCCCAGTGTTCCTGGCCGTTCATCAGGTCGGGCACATTGTATATTTCTTTAAACCCAACGCTGCCGTCGTAGCTCACGCGTGGCCTGCCGGCTTTTCCTTTTTTGGTGGTGATTAGGATGACGCCATTTGAGCCTCTGGCTCCGTAAATAGCTATGGATGAGGCATCTTTCAGTACATCGATGGAGGCTATATCGTTTTGATTCAGCTCGTTGAGTCCACCCACATAAGGCACGCCATCCAGCACAATGAGCGGCGTATTGCTGGCGGTGATGGAGTTACGGCCTCTGATCTGAATGTTCACGGATTCCTGATCTGCCGTATTGCTGTTCAGGGATAGATTGAGGCCAGGTGTGAGGCCGAGCACTGTTTCCAGCACGTTCATCTTTGGCCCCTGATTTTCAAGGTCCTCAGCTTTTACAGATACTACAGCACCGGTAAGGTCTATCTTCTTTTGTGTGCCGTAGCCCACCACTACTATTTCTTCCAGGGCTTTCAGGTCTGGCATCAGTACCAGGTCGATGACCGTCCTGTTGCCTACCGCTACCTCTTCTGATACAAAGCCGACTGAACTAAAGACCAATATCGTTTGCTCGTCGGGCACATCTATGCTGTACATGCCATCAAGGTCAGTCACTGTGCCCTGGCTTGTTCCCTGCACTATTACGTTCACACCCGGCAGGCCATCGTTGTCTTCTGCAGATGTAATGCGCCCGGTGATGGTAATGCCGTCGATAATGATTTCCAGGGAATTGCCGCGGCCTTTCTCCCGGTTGTCGAGGTTTTTGATGGTGATGCTGTTGTTCACCTGCCTGAACGCTACCTGGTAATTTTCCGATAGCCTCAAGAGCAAATCAGCCACAGTGATCTTCTGACGGTTCAGGCTGAACCCGCTTTTCTTATTGAAGTCAGATACAAAATAAATAAACTCAAACCCGGTTTGGGATTCAATCTGAGCAACCACCTCATGGAGGTTGGACTGATGAAATTCAACTTCAACTTCTACCTCCTTTACGCTCGAAATATTCTGAGCATTGCTTTCATAGGCCAACCCAAGGTTGAGGAATATACACTGCAACAGGGCGCCGTATAATGTGAATTTTGAGACCATAGCAAACAGTCTGAGTAGTTTTTTTTTCATAATTTTCAAGAATTGTAATTCTACATTGTTTAGTTCCGCATGCGATAGTCAAATGGCTGTTTGCTATCGTAGGAATGACTTACCCGGGGCGTTTTCACACCCCGGGTTTACTTTTACACTTATTCATAGGCATGTCCATTTTTAAATGAAATAATCACGTCATCGTCTTTTATTTGATATTGAAAAGGGCGTGCAAACTGAAATGTGGTCAGCACGTTGTCCAATGATTCATTTTTGAATTTGCCGCGTACTACAAAATCTTCTGGTGGCTTGCCTTCCACCAATATTCTCACCCCATACCAATTCTCAAGTCGCTCTTTCAATTCAGCGAACGATGTCTGTTCAAACACCATAATGCCATCTTTCCAGGCGGTGGCAATACTGGTATTGATTGCGGCCGTCTTCACCTCATTAGTTTTTGTGTGATAGCTGAGTTGCTGTCCGGGCGATAGTGATATGTCTGATTGATCGGCTACATGCACCATTACGCTGCCTTCCACCAGCGTAATGCTGGGTTCACTGTCGGTTTTATATGCAGTGAGGTTGAAACTAGTACCCGTTACCTGCACATCGAAATGATCGGTATATACATAAAAAGGTCTGGCAGTATCTCTTGCAATTTCGAAGTATGCTTCCCCTACCAGGCGTACTTGCCGGAGTGTATTGCTGAATCGTTCGGGATACTCCACTGATGATAAAGAATTGAGATAAATGACGGAACCGTCGGGCAGAGCAATCCGTGATTTCTGGCCGGCCGGGTTCTGCTTGATGACACTGCTTGCCGTTGATGCCTGAGGATCATTTACAGGGCTTTTTTTCAAATCAGGCCAGGCAACAGCCAATGCAATCAGAATAAAGCCTGCTGCTATGCCGACTGATATACGCCAATAGCGAACTCTACTTTTAGGTTTATTTGCAGCCAAAGGATAGCCAGCCACTACTTCCGATTTTATTTTGTGCTGCAGCCGCTCAAATGCTGAAGGCCATTCGTTAGCCTCTACCTTTAGCTGTCGTGTTTGCCAATATGATTTTATCGTGCTGAACTGCGCCCTATGCTCGGGGGATACATCAAGCCATTTTCTCAACAGAATCACTTCCTCAATATTGGCCGTGCCTGCCAAATAGGTTACAATTACACTGTCTATTTTGTCAAAATCCGGCATAGAAAAATATAGGCTTCAGCTACATAGAGTCAAATATGAAGTGAACTCCCTAGGAGCATTAGCTTTTTTTTAGCCGATAATTAGTGCTTGTACGTGCCTTAGTGTAATACCTGACGGTTAGCGTATAAAGATGGCATTGAAGTGATCGGAAGGATTAGAGGAAGCAGGCCATGATGATGCCTTTTATCACCCGCCACTTTACGCTGTCATTATTGTTCCTGTAACTGTTTATGGTGCCGCGGATGCGGTTCATGGCTAGGTTCAGGTGGTTATCGATGGTTTTATACGATACACTGAGCAGCTCTGCGGCTTCTTTATAGGTGTGACCTTCTTCTTTTACAAGCCGGAATACTATCCTGCATTTTTCCGGTAGATTGAGCACTGCTTCATCAATTATTTGCCCGAGCTCATCATCCAGCATTGCCTGCTCCGGATGCTGTGTGTGCAACACTTCCTTATAAGGCGCTTTGTCTATAGAAGCCTGAATCAGATCTTTGTCTTTGCGGAGGTGTTTGAGACTATGATTTTTTACCATCACGTACAGGTATCTGTCCAGATTTTCTATTTCACGCAGGCTGGTTCTCATTTCCCATATACGGGCAAAAATCTCAAGTACGGCATCCTCGGCGGCTTCGTTATTTTTGAGGATCAGATGGGCCAGTTGCAAAAGGCGAGGATAGTACAATTCAAATAATTGCCTCAAAGCCTTCTCATCGTTGTATTGCGCTATGCGACAAATGAGATCTGATGTGGCGACGTCTTGCATTTCTTACCCCTCCTACCGATTTTGACGAAGCGCAAACTATCCCAAATCAGCCTTAAAAACAATTCCACGTTTTGGCACTACATGCAAGTTATATCGTGTTATCTGCAGCTTTTCTAAGGAATTTATTTCTATACAGCATTTCTTTCTGCCCTCAATGAAGACCACGCTAAACTTATATTGTGCAAAAGGCCCAACGACTGTAGCAGCGGCGGTGCACAGCATCAACTGATCATCGGGTGCCGCTTGAAGGGCTTGCTGCGGTCGAAGAGGTAGCGGTAGGTCTTGTGCACCTTTGCCTTATCGCTGCCTACCTGATTCACCACATGGATCATGCGTGGGTTGAAATCGCCGATCCAGTTCATCTCAAAATTTTCATACGCCCTGTAGTTGCCCTGCACCAGTTGCCTGGTAGACTCTATCAGCGCGCCCTCCACGCCTTTGCCCTGATGCTCGGGCACTATGCCAAACACCACCCCAAACATTTTATTGCAGGTCTTTCGCCACTTGTGGTATACAAACTTCAGCTTGCCGATCAGGTCGAGCTTGCCGTTTACGTGTTTAAAAATCTGGTTTACCTCCGGCAGGGTGATGAACATGGCAATGGGCTCGTCGTCATAGTAGCCAAACCACATGATCTTCTCATCAATAATGGGCTTCATCTGCTTCATCAGGTGTTTGGCCATTTGCTCACTCAGCTGTGGCACACCCTTGTGCGCGCCCCAGGCCTTGTTGTACACTACGCGGAAGTCGTCGGTGTATTTCTCAATCTCCTTTAGCCGCATGTGCCGGAAGCTGTAGCGTGGGTTTTTAAAGATTCGTTCTGCTTTTTCTTTCAGCTGTGGGTTGAACGGATCCATAGTTTTGCGAGCAAAGGTAAATTGCTCAAAATACGTTTCGAAGCCATAGTTTTCGAAGAACTGCTGGTAATAGGGGAAGTGGTAGTTGCAATTGTAATTGGGCGCTTTGTCGAAACCATATACCTGCAGGCCCCACCATTTGTCGCGATCGCCAAAATTGATCGGCCCATCCATGGCTTCCATGCCTTTTTCTTTCAGCCAGTTCTTGCAGGCATCAAACAACATAAAAGCAGCGCTTTCATCTTCTATGCATTCAAAAAAGCCCATTCCGCCGGTTGGCTGATCGTTGTCTTTCAGCGTGGTCTTTTTGTTTACAAAAGCTGCCACGCGCCCTATGGTCTTGCCCTGCTCGTCCTGCAGTATCCAGCGTATCAGTTCGCCGTTGCGAAAGGTCTTGTTTCGCTCCGGATCAAAAACCGCCTCTACATCTTTGTCGAGCGGGCGTATCCACGGTTCTACATTGGCGTATAGCCGCACAGGAAGCATAAGAAACTCCCTGGCCGTTTTCTTGTCCTTTACTTCTGTCAAAGTCATAATCGAAGGTTATGGGTGGATGAGCTCGTGATGGCGCTTAATGTCGCACGGCGCCTGCTCACTTTTTCAAAAAATATCCACTGCAAATTAAAGGATAAAAACACATATAGGCAGGCCAATCCATTGCTTTGGCGATGCCTTCGCCTTCTTGATTTTTGCTCATGTTAGGATATGCTATTATTGTAAAATCACACCATCACACGCGTAGGGGTGAGCGGGTTAAAATGTTGTTTTAAAACTAGCCCAAAAGCCACACCGCCACACTCACTGCGCCGGAGGGTTATTATATAAGTGTTCCATACCTTTTAATAAAAGCACATCAATGAAACATACGAGAAGGAATTTTTTGAAGGTTGGCGGGCTCAGCCTGGCATCAGCAGCCGCCATTGCTGTACCGATGTGGCACTCCTCCTGTGGCAGAAAAAAGGGAGAAGCTGCCGGTGGCGAGGGCACCACGACGGCTGCCCGGGCTGAGGACATGTTTTTCAAGATTTCCCTTGCAGAATGGTCACTCCATCGCCCGTTGTTTGCCGGTCAGCTGACCAACCTGGACTTTCCTGCCAAGGCCAAAAATGACTACGGTATAGAAGCCGTGGAATATGTCAATGCCTTTTTTGCCGATAAGGCAAATGATACAAAATATCTGGGCGAACTGAAAAGCAGAAGCGATGATGCCGGCGTGCGCAACGTTCTCATCATGATAGACAACGAAGGCCCCCTGGGGCACCACGACGAATCAGCGCGCACACGGGCCATAGAGAACCATTACAAATGGGTGGAGGCCGCCAAGTATCTGGGCTGCCACTCCATACGTGTAAATGCCCAGACCACCGCTGACGATTGGGAAAGTGCCAAAGGCGCCGCTACAGACGGCCTGCGCAGGCTCAGCGAGTTTGCAGAACCCTACGGCATAGGCATCATTGTAGAAAACCACGGCGGGCTCTCTTCCAATGGCCGCTGGCTGGCTGAAGTGATGCAAGCCGTAGACCACAGCAACTGCGGCACCTTGCCCGATTTTGGCAACTTCTGCATCAATCGCACTGAGCCGGAAAGCGATACGCCGGAAGGCTGGGCCAAAACTGTGTGCCTCAAAGAGTATGATTCGTACCAGGGTATGGAGGAGCTGATGCCCTATGCCAAAGGGGTAAGTGCCAAAGCGCATACATTCAATGCCGACGGCACCGAGCACAAAATAGACTATCAGCGCATGCTGAAAATAGTGCAGGATGCCGGCTACACCGGCTACATAGGCATAGAGTACGAAGGTTGGGACGATCCCGGCAAAGGAATAATGGCCACGAAAAAACTGTTGGAAGAAAGTGCCCATGCGCTGAAAGCATAGCGGCATTGGCAAATAATGCAGACAACTCTGCCCGGCTTATCGCTCCCAAAGGTGCGGTAGGCCGGGTTTTTTATCTATTATTAATATAAAGCGCACTGCCTGGCTGAGTGATGTCGCCTTGCAGACGCGCCTACTGTTTGGATAATTTTAGTTCAAATCGTAAACTTGCAGCCCAAGTCAATTAGAAAACAATTGATTTATACAGAAGGGTGAAGAGACAGGCTCTGTGAAACCCTAGCAACCTGGTGGCTTATGCCAAGGTGCTAATTCCTGCTTCCGGTGATGCCACCGGAAAAATATAAATTGATAACGCAATGATTACAATGCATTTTCCCTCAATCCTTCACAGCGGCCAAAGGCGCATTGTGCCGTATTGTTGTAGGCCCGGTATATTGGAAATTGGATAGTACCCTTCGGGTTGTACCCAAGTCCTGATACAGTAAATACCGCGCACAAGGAGCGCAGCACATCAAGGGCATGTCTTCTTAACGCATAAATCGCATAAACCAAAACTGATATAAAACCATGGCTGACCAATTGAAATTCGAAACCCTGCAACTGCATGCAGGCCAGGAGCCCGACCCTACCACCGGTTCACGGGCTGTTCCCATTTATCAAACGACTTCTTTCGTGTTCAAGAATTCAGAACACGGCGCCAACCTCTTTGCACTGAAAGAATTTGGCAACATATACACCCGCATCATGAACCCCACCACCGACGTGTTCGAAAAGCGCATAGCAGCGCTGGAAGGTGGCGTGTCGGCATTGGCGGTAGCCTCAGGCCAGGCGGCTCAGTTTCTGGCACTCTCCACACTGGCACACGCCGGGCAGAACATCGTAAGCACCAGCCACCTGTATGGCGGCACGTACAACCAGTTCAAGGTGCAGTTCAAGCGCATAGGCCTGGAGGTGCGCTTTGCCAAAGAAGATACTACAGAGGCATTTGAGCAATTGATAGACGACAACACCCGCGCCCTGTATCTGGAAACCATCGGCAACCCGGAGTTCAACATTCCCGACTTCGAAGCCATCGCCGGGCTCGCGCGCAAGCACAACATCCCGCTGGTGGTCGACAACACTTTTGGTGCGGCAGGCTACTTGTGCAGGCCCCTGGAGCACGGGGCCAATATAGTGGTAGAGTCTGCCACCAAATGGATCGGCGGTCACGGCACCAGCATAGGCGGTGTGATCGTAGACGGTGGCAATTTCAACTGGGCCAACGGCAAATTCCCCCAATTTACCGAGCCCTCAGAAGGCTACCACGGACTGAAGTTTTGGGATGTTTTTGGCGAAGGCAATCCGCTCGGTCTGCCCAATGTGGCCTTTATTATAAGAGCACGAGTGGAAGGCTTGCGCGATTTTGGCCCCGCCCTGAGCCCCTTCAACTCTTTTCTGTTTCTTCAGGGACTGGAAACACTGTCGCTGCGTGTAGAGCGCACGGCGAGCAATGCCCTGGAGCTGGCCAAATGGCTGGAGAGTCACGACCTGGTAGAAAGTGTGCACTACCCGGGGTTGGAGTCGAGCAGCTATCACACACTGGCTAAGAAATATCTGACAAGAGGCTTCGGAGGTGTACTTTCATTCATCGTGAAAGGCGGCCGCGATAATGCTGCCAAGCTGGTAGACAACCTGAAGCTGGTAAGCCACCTGGCCAACGTGGGTGACGCTAAAACACTCATTATCCATCCGGCTACTACCACGCATCAGCAGCTCACCGCTGAGGAGCAACTGAGTGCAGGCGTAGATCCGGCACAGCTTCGAGTGTCGGTAGGCTATGAACACATCGACGACATCAAAGCTGACTTCCAACAGGCATTTGACAAAGTATACAAGCCTGAAAGTGTAACTGTATAAACGCAACTGAAAATGGTGGCCCACCAGGTGTATAATTATAATGATGAATATCCTCTGGAATGCGGGGCCAGTCTGCCGGCGTTCCAATTGTACTACAGTACGTTGGGTACGCTCAATGCAGACAAGAGCAACGTAATATGGGTTTGCCATGCCTTTTCGGGCAGCTCCGATTTTACCGACTGGTGGCCGGGCCTCTTTGGCACAGGCTGCCTGTACGATCCCTCGGAGTATTTTATCATTTGTGCCAACATGCCCGGTAGCTGCTACGGCTCTACCGGGCCTTTGTCTATCAATCCGCGTACGCAGTCGCAGTATTTCCACGATTTTCCGATGCTCACCAACAAGGACATGGTGCAGGCTTACAATTCGCTGCGCCGGCATCTGGGCATAGCGCGTATTCATACGGTCATTGGCTGCTCCATGGGCGGGCAGCAAGCCATCGAGTGGGCGGTAGATCAGCCCGGAGTGTTTGAACACCTCATCGCCATAGGCGCCAACGCCCGCCACTCGCCATGGGCGGTGGCCTTCAATGAAACACAACGGATGGCCATCTTGGCGGATCCCAGCTGGCAGGAGTCGCACGAACAAGCCGGACTCAATGGCATGAAAGCTGCGCGGGCTGTAGGCCTGCTTTCTTATCGCAACTACGTGTGCTATGAACTGAAGCAGGCCGAGGAGACTGAGGAAAAATTTGATAATTTCAAGTCGGCCTCCTATCAGCAGTATCAGGGTCAGAAGCTGACGCATAGGTTCAATGCATTTACCTATTGGACGCTCTCCAAAGCGATGGACTCACAAAATGTGGGACGGGGCCGTGGCGGGTTGGTAGCAGCACTCAGCGGCATAAAAGCCAAGAGCCTGTTTCTCGGCATCGACAACGACATTCTCTTCCCCACCACCGAGCAAAAATTCCTGGCCGAACATGTGCCACACGGCATCTACGACGAGCTCGATTCCATATACGGTCACGATGGCTTTCTTATTGAATTTGAAAAGCTGAGCCGCACCATCGACAACTTTTACAGGCGTGCCAGGGAAATAAGACGTACTGCCTGATGCAACTTTTGCATTGAGGCGGCCACAACCGATTTCTAGTCAAATTCATATTTCACCATCCATATTTTTATAATGTCTCAGATCGCAGAAAAGACCATTGCTCTTTTTGAAGAGCACCACTTCAATACATACCGTCGTTTTCCGCTCACCATCATCAGCGGCCAGGGCAGCAAAGTGTACGACCACCAGGGCAAAGCGTACATCGACGCGTTGGGAGGCATTGCCGTGAACAGTGTTGGCCACTGCCACCCCCGGGTAGTCGGCGCCATACAAGAGCAGGCCGGGCAGCTTATGCACGTATCCAATCTATACTACACCGTGCCGCAGAGCACACTTACCCGTTTGCTCGCCAACCTGTCGGGGTTGGACAAGGCTTTTCTTTGCAACTCTGGCCTGGAGGCTGCGGAAGGGGCACTCAAACTAGCCCGCAAGCACGCTTCGGCCAACGACCGGCACGGACCGGTTGTTTCTTTCACCAATTGTTTCCACGGCCGGTCGATAGCCACCCTGGCGTTAGGGCAGGAAAAATATCAGCAGGGCTTCGGGCCTATGCCTGCGGGTTTTCTGCACCTGCCGTACAATGATGTAGAGGCCCTCGATCAGGTGCCCGACAATGCACAGGCAGTTTTTGTAGAGTGCATTCAAGGAGAAGGCGGGGTAGTGCCTGCCTCCGCAGAGTTTATGCAAAAAATACAGACGCTGTGCCGTGACAAAGGCATACTGCTGGTGACAGACGAAATACAGACCGGTATAGGCCGCACCGGCAACATGTTTTCCTTTCAGCATTTCGGGCTAAAGCCCGACATCGTGACGCTGGCCAAGGGTTTGGGCGGCGGATTTCCTATCGGAGCAGTATTGGCCAAAAAGGAGGTGGCGCAAGTATTGAAGGCCGGCGATCATGGCAGCACCTTCGGCGGCAATCCTCTGGCATGCGCCGCAGCGCTGGCTACCCTCAGCATTGTGGTTGAAGAAAATCTGACCAAAGCCGCACAAGAGAAAGGCGAATATTTTATGAAAAAGCTGTGCGAGTCTTTGGCTGAAGAGGAAACCGTAGAAGCGATACGCGGCCGGGGGCTTATGATCGGAGTGGCATTTAACTTTGCGTGCCGGGCGCTGGCAGAGCGAATGCTGCAGAAAGGCGTACTGGTGAGCTGCACAGCCAATCAGGTAATACGCTTCGTGCCGCCACTCAATATTGGCTATGGCGACATCGATGTTTGTGTTCGCACGCTGGTGCAGGCCTTGCAGGAAGTGAAAGATGAGCCGTCCTGAAAAGTGTCAAACTCCAGGTCAGACGATAGTGGGACCGGCAGGGGGAAGGTAGACTCGTAGATTGGTGATTGGTGGGATGGTAGACTGGTTGATTGGTGGGATAGTAGACTGGTGAATGGTGGAAGGTATTGCCGAAGGCTCAAATTCTGTGTCATCCTGAACTTGTTTCAGGATCTGTCCAACGAGTAAAAAGATGATGAAATCCTGGAAATAACTTCCGGGCAGGCCAGTTCAGGATGACTGCATGGGTTGGTGCATGCGCGTGAGGCCCGCCGCACGAAATGTTCTGTGGACCACAGACCATGGAAATAGGTTGATTTT
>CAZQVB010000011.1:100589-124814 GCA_964596645.1 uncultured Roseivirgaceae bacterium | reverse complement strand
GCCTACCTTTGCATCCGTCATCAGCAACACGCAAAATGGCCTTCGCACTATTTTCTCCTATTTCCCGGCACCTTTCGTCTTTGGCGGTGATCATCTGGCAAGTCTGGTGAACACCGCGTCCATGATCCTTGTCGACGGATTTCATCCTGACGTAGCCATGCCGCTTGTTCGTGCAGCGAAGCAAAAGAACATTCCGGTGGTGTTCGATGGCGGAAGCTGGAAAGACACCACGGTGGCGCTTTTGCCATGGGTGGATGTGGCTATTTGTTCAGAGCATTTTCATATACCCGGGGTAGAAACAAACATCGACACCATAGCCTACCTGCGCGATGCCGGTGTGGAGCACGTGGCCATCACCAGAGGCGCCTCTCCGATACTATATCACTGCGCCGGTGAGACCAAAGAACTGGCGGTACCGCAAGTAGATGTGGCCGACACCTTGGGTGCCGGCGATGTGTTTCACGGGGCGTTTTGCCACTTTTTCTCTCAAAATTTAAGCTTTCCGCATGCCCTGACCGAGGCTTCCAAAATCGCCGCCGAATCCTGTCGCCATCATGGCGCCAGGGGATTCATGCGCCATGGCCGCATCAGTTGACCATTTGCATCATCCCAAACCGTCCGTTGGTCATCCATTCGGGTTGCTGACTGTGCAACTGCATCACCAGATCCTCGCTCAGGCCACAGGCTATTTCCGACTTCAATGTGCGCAGCGCCAGTGCGGGCACGGGCAGATAGTTGATCAATGCCTTCGCCTGCGCATCCATCGGCACTTGCCGGTCGCCGAGCAACCTGCGGTAGTTGGCATCGCCCTTGAAAATGATGAAATCGCTGTCTGGCATCAGGGTGTTCATTTCGGCTGTGAGGGCATAGAAGTGCAGCGGCCAATTCCAGATGGCACTGCTCACAATTTGTACGGCGCCCTCGTGCACCATCTTTTGTACAGATGCCGCCCAATCGCGCACGGCTCCATCGTGGTTCTCTACAAGTACTTGCAGCAGCAGGTGCACATCGTGCTCTACCGCATCCGACACGAAAGTTGGGTATGGCTTTACGTGCAAGCGAATACGCCGTGCACTGCCTTGCCTCAGCAGATGATGGCATAGCAGCAGGTCAGTAAAAAGTTCCACACCGGCATTGTCGAGCACCATGTCGATGATGCCTGCCTGCTGGATGAGCCCGGAAGCTTCCGGTGCATCATTCACCAATAGTGCCTTGTGCGTTAATGGGCTTTCGTTGCGTGCTGAAGCTGGCAATTGGCTTAGGTCGGCGCGATTGCCCCAAAGGCTGTTTAGCAAGAAATTATCGATTTCCCTTTGGCTGCTGCTTGCGAGGTGCGCCATCTGCTCTGAGAAGAAATCGTGATTTTTGCGTATGTCGCTGAGCTTTGTGTACAAAAATGGATCGCGCTTGGGTGCAGTCTCAGCAGAAAAGTAGGAGACGGCTGCCGCCACCCTGCGGTAAAAGTAGGCCTCCACAAAATAAAATGGAGCCTCAAAGAAGGTACAACCTTCGTGCGGCAGCACCCAGGCATCCCATCGGTCGTCATCGGGCTGGCCTGTGGCAAAGCGATAGAGGGTGCCCCTGAGCAGGTCGTTTTCCAGCTTGGCTATACCGGCGCGCCCGTCAGTATCCAGATCATTTTCTCCACGCACCTTTCGCAGTATTTCAGGAAGTCTGTTTTTGATGGTGAAATGCGCAAAAGACCGGGCGTCGGCCCCCGTGATCGGGGCAAATTGCTGCAATTTGTACAACATTGCTTTTTAGTTTGCTGAGGATTGCTTGATGGTTTTATACAATTCCACGCCCTGGTCATCATAAAAAACAAACTCAGCACGAGCACCCTCATCAGCCAGCGGCACTACGCTGATCATTAAAAAACCTCCGGTGACTTCTGCCGGCTCATCTTGTACAAAATACTGGGTGATTCGTCCATCAGGATCGGTGCTCTCCGGATCGCCCGGCAAGCGCCCTGTACGGGCATTCTGGTCTACCAACGTACCGGTAGAAAATTCTTCAATGCCACTGGGATGCACCGCGTGGTACTGCCAATGCCTGTCGCCACATACGATGAAGAAATTCTTTTCATGGAAATTGTGCTCCTTCAGCCATAGAAAAAACGCCTCCCCCTCATCGCGAAAGCCATCGGGATTGGTATGGTTGTCTTTTTTGTATGCATCGTCGGGGCCGATCATAGGTGTAGGGGTTATCAATATTTTGAAGGTGGCATCGCTGGCCAGCAGGCTATTTTGGAGCCACTCGCGCTGCTCTGCACCCCACAGCGACTTGTCCGGACCTGGCGGCATGTCATTCGGGCTGCGATAGTCGCGTCCTTCTACCATCCATATCTGCAAATCTTCGCTCACTTTGTGCGTGCGATACGTTTTGGCACTATCTACGTCGGGTGGCACTACCGGCAGTTGCTCACGGAAGTTTTTTATGCCCAGCTCATGGCTTATGGGAAAATCGGAGGAAGGATCGGCATCGTTGACCCTGTAGTCGTGGTCATCTTTCATCCAATACACGGGCACCTTGCACAGCAAGTCTACGAACCTGGGCTGTACAAACTGCAAGTGGTATTTGCGCCGCATGCCTTCTTCGGTGGTCACCTCCTGCCCGTCGAAGAGACCGGGCAGCGGGTTTTTCCCGGCTTTCTTTGCACGTGCTATACCCTGGGCCGCCGGATGGTCGAAATATACATTGTCGCCGGTGGCTACCAGGAAGTCGGGCTGGCGCTCTGCTATGGCAACCAGGCCGGGGTAGCCCAGCGCTTTGTCGGGGCCGCGGTAGGCATCTGCCGAATCGTAATTGCCAAAGTGAAAATGGTAGTAGTTGAGACAAGAGACCAAAGCAAACTCTACCGTATCTGACCGGTCGGCGCCAGGCAAAGTGTTAAATGTGCAGGTCTGGCTCAGATGCATGTCTTCCTCCTGATCGGTGCCATACTCCAGCCGGTAATAGTACTGCGTGCCGGGGCTGAGCTGCTGCAACATCGCTTTCAGAATGAAATCGCTATTGGGCTGCGCCTGCAACCACTCGGTCATTTTTGCATCGGCAAAATCGGAAGATGTGGCGTAAATGAACCTGCCTCGCCCTTTGCTGCCTGGCACGTCGCCGTGCAACACGGTGTCGCTGGCGGTGAGGCGGGCTTGCACAATCGCCGACGCAGCACTGACCTCCCCGGCCATAATGCCCTGTGCCAGAAAGATCGTTTGATGATTCTCTGCGGGCTGCTCTGGTCGACACGCCAGTAGCGCGAGAAAAATAGCCACTGAGGTAAATCTTAAAAAAGGAAAACTTGTGGTGTTCATAACAAAAAGGGTTTACATCAAAAAAGTATACTGCTCATTTGAAAATGCTCGCGATCGACTGTGTCCAAGTATCAGGGCAAATTGGTTGTTGCTTTTATAGACAAAAAACAGACACTAGGCCACGCATAGATAGCGCTAATGGCCATGGCCGTCGTGCTGGTGGTTTTTGTAATGATCAGACAGTATGTCGTAGCCGAAATCGTTGTGTGCATCACGCCAGACCGTGTGTACATGGTTGGCGTCGTTCTGCGTGTTGTCATACTCTATGAGCATGGTGGGGCCTTGTATTTTATAATAATGCCGCTTACCCTTTTCGGTGCTACCTGCCCAGGCAAAATGGATATTTTCCCAACCAGCCTCCTGCAGCTCTTTCTTCCGCGGCTCAGCTATAGACGCATCCATACGCTCGAGGTAAAGATGGATGAGGCGCTGCAGCAACTCCTGTTGTCCTTTTCGCAAAGCGCTCATGCTTATGCCTTCTGCATCTTGAAGGGTAATTTTCGATTCTGTGCGCGTCACGATGTCGTCGGGGGCATGGTCTGAAATAATTGCGGTGCGGGCTTGTTCCTCATCCAAAGCAGCCAGCAGCGTACGTGCCATTTCCTCTTCTTCACGCAATACCTGAAGGCCCTTCTTTTCGCCGGAAGGCACCACAGCCGGATTGGCGCCAAAAAAGTTGGGAAGCACCGAAACCTGGTCGCTGGTCACCGTCACGTTGATGGATATATGGTGCCCTTCGAACCGGAAAAACCAGGGCTCTTCCGCCGAAGGATTGCCAAAAATGGATAGGTAGTAGCGCTCCGGATCGCGATAGTCGTCGCCGGCATCCCGGTTTTCAAGCCTTTTTAGCACGGCCTCCAGGGCCATGATATCCTGCAACTTCTGCAACCCCTGAGCGCTCAGCACCACTTGGAGTAAGTCCTTCACCTGCTCGCGCTGCCGGGGCGACATATTGCGAAACATAAGCCCTTTGCGCTGTACGGGCAGGTAAGTCCATTCCGTACGCCCCTGGTGCTGGAAGTCGTAAAAAACCTCTTTCTTTTCCTCCTCTGTAAGCGTGGCCGTCAGTGCACGGACGGCTTCTAAGGCCTGGCCGGAAATGGATGGCTGACTTTTGATGGTGTGTGCATATGCCGAGCACGCCATCAGCAGAATGACAGCTTTTACTATTTTCATCATAATGTGTGGGTTTTAAGTCATTCGTAAAGCTCTTGAAAAGATTTAAAACATTGATCCTTTCGATCTGGAAATGATACTCTTAAAAGTGGCCAAAAAATTTGGGTTGTTGCACAAAGAGAAGAATGTTCATGTGCCGGCAGCATTTCCCGCTACGTTCACTGGATAGTTTCCACCCGGGCCCGATAGCAGTAAAAGCGCAAAAAATACCATGGCAAAGAACAAAAAATAGAAATATGTTTTAAATTAAAATCCAACGCCCGCCGTGCTTAAAAGGCATATTGGTGGGCATATCACATTTTCAAACCTTCAAATAAGTCGTCATATGTCAAAGATAGGAACCTTAGATTTCACCGGAATTTCAGGACATCGCTACACTTTCAATGTATATCCGCTTCTGCGTGCGCAAAAAGGCAAAGAGGCAGTATATGTGGTCACCCGACGCACCGTAAAGGCGGACACCTCCGTTGATCACGATTTGATATACATCGGTTCTTCTCAGAATCTTCAAGAAGAATTTGAGCACCACGATCTGAAAGACTGTTTTGAAAAAGAAGGGGCCAACTGCTTGTGCGTGTACTGGGAAGAGCGCACTGAGACAAGAGAAAAAATAGAAGATGATCTTTTAAATCAATACCATCCACCCTGCAATACCATGTAACCGCCTCACCATCCCCGGGCTAAGCAGCCTGGGGATTTTTTTTAAATAAAATCAGTTGCCTTTGCGAGCTTATCGGGGTGTCGGCCATTGATGTTAACTGCCGTGCTGCCTGCCCCCTTTATAAACCACGCCCTACTTTGGCGGGGCAAAAAAGAGACTTTCAATTTCAGACTGACTGTTGAACTTCACCCGGAAATCGACCTTTGTATTGCCAAAAGTGCAGGTTTGAGAAACGAACTGAGCGTCTCCGGCAACAGTGCGAACCGGCTTCTCCGCCTTTTCATATTTGCCGTACCTGTCTTCCATACCTTTCCAAAGTATGCTGAGGTGCTTGGGCGAAATGCCCGATTTCATGTTATCTTCAAAGCGCTCGTATACTTTTTCGGTATTGCCTGCTTCCATATCGGTGAGTATGGCTCTTGCCAGATTCTCCAGT
This sequence comes from uncultured Roseivirgaceae bacterium, assembly GCA_964596645.1. Classification (GTDB taxonomy): domain Bacteria; phylum Bacteroidota; class Bacteroidia; order Cytophagales; family Cyclobacteriaceae; genus CAVQEK01. Next base: position 119,233 of record CAZQVB010000011.1, on the reverse strand, counting down.
TGCCCGGAACCCTGGCCATAGGTGGCACCATTTACAAACAGGAAAAGGAGGATGAAAATCGACTTCATATGCAATCACTGTTGTAGTTGATAATGTATTGGCTGTTCGTTCATTGCTCTGTAAACTACGGTAGCAGCGTAATATTACAGTGCCTCGCAAACATTATCTTAATTCTTACGCTAAATTTAGGCATTGTCTGAAATGAACAATATAAAAAAACAAACGCATAGCAGTATGAGCACATTCAACTATAGACGTCAATTTCTGAAAAAATCGGGAGGCGTACTTGCCGGTTTTGCCATGGCCCCTACCCTGGCCGGCGCGGTCGCCGCAACACCCAAGCGCCATGCACTTCAACTGGGACTTGCCTCTTATTCCTTACGAAAATTTGACGTGCACCAAACGCTGGATATGGCCAAGCAGGTAGGGCTGGATCATCTATGCCTCAAAAGCATGCACCTGCCTATAGAAGGAGATAAAGCAACCATAGACAGGGTGCTGGCAGAGGCTCGTGCGCAGGACCAGTCGGTGTACGCTGTGGGCGTCATCTACATGAAAACGAAGGAAGATGTGGACGCTGCCTTTGCTTATGCCAGGCGCGCAGGCACGCCTATGATCGTGGGTGTGCCTAATCACGAATTGTTGGACTATACGGAAGAGAGGATAAAAGAATATGATATAAAGGTGGCCATCCACAATCACGGGCCGGGAGATGAGCTATACCCAAGCCCGGAGAGTATTTATGACAAAATAAAAGACCGTGACAAGCGTCTGGGCATTTGTCTGGACATCGGGCACACCAAGCGCATAGGCATAGAGCCACATGAAGCCGCTGCCCAGTACTTCGACCGGCTTTTCGATATACACATGAAAGATGTGGATGCAGCAGCTGCTGAAGGTAAAACAGTGGAAATAGGACGAGGCATCATTGATATACTGGCATTTTTGAAGGTGCTTACAGACAAAAAATATGGCGGCGTAGTAGCGTTTGAATATGAGAAAGATGAAGATGCGCCACTGCCTGGTCTGGCTGAGTCGGTGGGCTATGTGAAGGGAGTGCTGGCCACTATGGTGTAAGGCAAAAAAAAGAGGCTGTCTCCACAGTCTCTTAAAAGTTAAGAGGCCGTCTCAAAAGTTATTCTGAGACGGCCTCTTTTTTGTTTTTATTACCGTGAGCTTTTCTGAAAGCGTTTGAATCGCTTTCTGGGCCGGCTGCCATCGGTTGGGGCACCTGCACCCTTCCGCCTGTTGCCACTTTTTCGCTCGCCTCGATGTCCGGGACGTTCAAAAGACGCCTTAGGCGCCGTAAACTCCGCCACTGTCTCGTCGATCACGTCTGACTCGGAAAAAGATATCTTCAGCTTTTTCTCTATCTGCTTTACCTTGGAGTAGTCGCTGTTGGATACCAAAGCCAAAGAAATACCGCTCTTGCCCGCCCGCGCGGTACGGCCGCTTCGGTGGGTGTAAAAATGAAAATCATCGGGCAACGTGTGATGGATCACGTGTGTGAGATTGTTCACATCTATGCCACGCGCTGCTACATCAGTCGCAATGAGCAACTGCAGTCGCTCCGACTTAAACTTGTGCATCACCTTGTCGCGCTGCTTTTGCGTAAGATCTCCGTGGAGTGCATCTACGGGATATTTCAGGTGAAACAGGCTCTTGGCCAGATTGCGCGTTTCCATCTTAGTGCGGCAGAAAATCACCGCCCGCATATCGGGATATTCATCCAGAATTTGCTGAATGGCTTCAGTTCTTTTAGAGCCTTTCACGCGCATGTACTGATGATCAATGTTCACATTGACTTCTTGCTGCCTGTCGATGGCCACCTCTACCGGTGCGGCCATATACTTGCTGATGATCTGCCGGATTTCCGGCGGCATGGTCGCGCTGAAGAGCCAAATCTTCTTTTCAGCAGGCGTCTTTTTCAGGATTTTATCGATGGGTTCCTGAAAGCCCATGTTCAACATTTCATCTGCTTCGTCTAGCACCACGGTCTGGATGCTGCTCAGCGATAAGGCGCGGCGGTCGAGTAAATCGATAAGCCGGCCCGGTGTGGCTACTATGATCTGCGGTTTGCGCTGCAAACCTTTGATTTGTTGGTGTATGGGTTTGCCGCCATATACCACCTGAACACTGATTTTTGGAAGATACTTGGAAAAGGCCTCCAACTGTGTCGCCACTTGCTGTCCTAACTCCCGGGTTGGGGTGATCACCAAAGCCTGCGCATTGCGCTCATTAGGCTGGATCAATTGCAACAACGGAAGTCCAAAGGCGGCCGTTTTGCCGGTACCTGTCTGTGCCAAACCGATGAAGTCGGTTGGTTTTTCTAGGAGAGCCGGAATGGCTTTTAGCTGGATTTCAGTTGGATTTTGAATGCCTAATTCGGGGAGTACTTTCAATAATGGGCTTGATAAGCCCAATTCAGGGAAATTTTTCAAATTATGAATTTTAAAATAAGCCGCAAAGATACTGAAAAATATTGTTATGCATATGTGGTCTTACATTTATACCGGACAATCTTCCATATAATAGGCGATTAAAGCGCAGCATATTTTTAATTGTTCCGATCCTTATTCTATATTTGCATCGCTTTTCGGAGAGGTGGGTGAGTGGCTGAAACCACATGTTTGCTAAACATGCGTGCGAGAAATCGCACCGGGGGTTCGAATCCCCCCCTCTCCGCTTCAAAAAAGCCTTTGAGTGTGCACAGGTAATGGAGGTATTTCGAAGAGCATTTTATTGATCGGGGTGTAGCGTAGCCCGGTATCGCGCCTGGTTTGGGACCAGGAGGTCGCAGGTTCGAATCCTGCCACCCCGACATCACTGACACTTATGTCGGTAAAAGCCTCTAAATCTTACGATTTGGGGGCTTTTTTGTTTTTATCCTACCCATTGAGACCAATCAATTTCAACCGAACAGTGCCTTGTTCGAGTAATCTTCAAATCATTTAGTATTTGTATGCATCTATTGCCACTTTTCACTACTTTTCGCATAAATTTACTATAAATGCAAGGCGTTGCTGATTATGTGAATGAGTGTTTGTCCTATGAACAATACGCATTTTCCTGGGATGAATTAAAGCTGGAGGTGCCTAAATCGGATATAGCATTAAAGCATGAACTGGTACGTCTTTCCAGAAAAAAGGAGGTGCTCACTCTTCGCCAGGGATTTTATTTGATCCTCCCCCCCAGGTACAAATCATTTGGCAAGCTTCCTCTGGAGCTCTACTCTGAAAAGCTCTTCAAGTTTTTGGGAAAGCCTTACTACATAGCATTTTTTTCGGCAGCTGCTTTTCATGGTGCAAGTCATCAACAAATTCAACAGAGCTACCTTATGACAAAAATCCCTAACCTTCGAGATATTAAAAAAGGAAATATCTATCTGAACATCTCAGCCACCAGTAAATGGCCAAAGAAAAACATTCAGCAAAGAAAATCTGATGCAGGCATTTTTAATATTTCTTCCCCCGCACTTACTGCTATTGACCTCATCCATTATCAATCTAAAATGGGAGGGTTAAATAGAATTCTAGCTGTACTGGAAGAATTAGCTGAGTCCATGTCGACAGAAGATATTCAGGACTTGCTCCAATGGTATCCTCATACCAGTTCAATTCAACGGTTAGGGTTTCTTTTAGAGTTTTTAGAAGAAAATACATTAACGCGTCCTTTGAAGGATCACTTGAAAAACCGAAACTATTTTCCCGTTTTACTGAGTCCTAAAAAAGACAGTAAGCCAGGTGGAGCGAACAATATCTGGAAAATAGACGCAAATATTAAAATAGAAAGCGATTTGTGATTCCCAAACCACACATAGCCCAATGGAAAGACCAGGCTTCATGGACAACCAACGAACAAGTCGAACAAGACCTGATCATATCCAGAGCACTGGTAGCACTTTTTTCGGATGAATATCTTAGTAAAAACTTTGCATTCCGTGGAGGTACTGCATTGCACAAACTCTACCTGAACCCAGCACCTCGATATTCAGAAGATATTGATCTGGTACAAATCAAAGAAGGGCCAATCAAACCCCTTTTGCAACGAATTGATGAAGTAATCACCTTTTTTGAGGAGGAAAGAGTGGTAAAAGTCAAAGCCAATAATAATACTCTGCTGTACCGCTTCACCTCAGAATATTCTCCAGCTACCCGCTTGAGATTAAAGATCGAGATCAATTGTCGGGAGCACTTCAACCTACTAGGATGGCACTCATTTCCATTCTCGGTGAAAAGCGAATGGTTTACAGGACAATGCAACATTACTACCTATTATTTAGACGAACTCTTGGGCACTAAACTTCGGGCATTGTACCAACGCCAGAAAGGAAGAGACCTGTTCGACCTCTACTATGCCAATCAATACACAAAGCTTAATTATGACAGTATTATTTACTGCTATAATGAATACATGAAATTCGTAGTGGGCAAGCCCCCCACTCAAAAAGAATTTTTGCTAAATATGGAGCAAAAGAAAAAGTCAGCACAGTTCTCAGGGGACATGAAAGGACTTCTTAATCCAACTACGAAATACAACCAGGAGGAGGCTTTTGAGTGGTTGCTCGATAGGTTAGTGACTAAACTTTAAATTATGCATAATGAAATGCAAGGTGGCACAAGGAATCTAGTTATTGTTACTGGCGTCTTATGTCAGGAAACTTCGGGACTGAAAGCCCCCGATGCAGCCCGCCCACATTGGGCAGCAGCATCCCACAAACGGTATAAGAAGATTAGCCGTTGGCGGTCAGAACTCACCATCAGATAATCGAAGTAGTGTCACCTATAGGCCAGTGAACGCCCAACGATGTATTAATTTTATATGCTTCGGCCAACTAATCAGACAGCCTTGATTATCATAACAACCTCACGTCAGTGCCTCAAATGCATCGTTGCAGTGAGTAAACGATTCTTTAGTTGCAAGAAAGAATTGAGGTCTCAATTTTGCCTTATCCAAATCAATTTTGTCCATCAACCAACTCACATCAAGCGCAATATCCTTCTTCCTCCGGTTCACGATTACCTGAAGGTATAAGCTCACTTCGCCATTTTTTTTGACCCTCTCCTTATTAAAATGAAGTTTGAAGCTATAGCCCATATAATTGTTGAAACATTGTTGGAACAATATTTACATTTCCACAAGACCAGCATGCCGTCCTGAACGCACGAAGGCCGTTTTCAGCGATGAAAACGGCCTTCGGAAAAATCCCGAGGTCTCGGGCGGATTCGAACCGCCGTAAAAGGTTTTGCAGACCTCTGCCTAGCCACTCGGCCACGAGACCATTTTAGGGTCGCAAAAATAATCAGTATACCTGCTCAAACAAAAAGTTCCGCAGGATTTTATTCATTGATTTTTCGCAGCCACTACATCGGTCGTATACAAAGGACAATAAAAAAAGGCGCCGTCAGACGCCTTTTTTTTCAATTTATCTCAACTGTTTCCAGTGGGCTTACTTATCGTCTTCGCCCTCGTCTTCTTCTTCGTCATTGTCGGCAACTGCTTTTGGCTCCTCTGCCTTGTCGGTGCTGGCCTCGGCTGGTTTACTCTTTTTGCCAGCTTCAGGCTTTTTGGCGTCAGATTTTTTATCCTCTTCCATTTGCTCTTTCAATGCCGACAGTGCTTCAAGGTCGCCAAGCGTATCGCGTTCTACTTCTTTATTTATCTTGTTGATCGCGTTGCTCTTTGGTGCGGCAGCCTTTTTCTTGCCTTTCGCAGCGGGTAATAATTCGTCCTCTTTGTACGTACCGGTATGCGACAGCACTATGCGTTTGTCTTCCTTAGAAAACTCCGTCACTTTAAAGTCCAGTGTCTCGCCGGCTTCTATCTGCGATCCGTCTTCTTTGATCAGGTTTTTCATAGTGGCGAAGCCTTCTATACCATAAGGAAGCTCCAGCACAGCACCTTTGTCATTTTTGCTGAGCACCGTGCCTTTATGCACCGAACCGCGCGTGAAGATGGTTTCGAACGTATCCCAGGGATTTTCTTCCAGCTGCTTATGCCCTAAGGCCAATCGCCGGTTGTCTACATCCAACTCCAGTACCTGTACTTCCAGCTCATCGCCTACCTTCACAAACTCCGATGGATGTTTGATCTTTTTGGTCCAGCTCAGGTCAGATACATGCACGAGTCCGTCGATGCCCTCTTCCAGTTCTATGAAAAGTCCGAAGTTGGTCAGGTTACGCACGATGCCTTCATGCTTGGTACCCACTGCATATTTGGTCAGCAGATCCTGCTTGGTCCAGGGATCTTCGGTGAGTTGCTTTATGCCCAGCGACATCTTTCTGTCGTCACGATCTAGTGTAAGCACTACGGCTTCTACCTCATCGCCTATTACCACAAAGTCTGCGGGGTTTCTCAGGTGCTGCGACCACGACATTTCTGAAACGTGGATGAGGCCTTCGACTCCAGGCATGATCTCCAGGAACGCACCGTAATCGGCCACGTTCACTATCTTGCCTTTTACCTTGGAACCGACCTGAATGTCTTCCGACAGCGAATCCCACGGATGTGCGGTGAGCTGCTTCATACCCAACGAGATCCGCTTTTTGTCATCGTCAAAGTCGAGTACCACTATGTTCACCTTCTCATCCAGGTTGAGCACCTCTTCCGGATGGTTGATGCGGCCCCAGGATATATCGGTGATGTGCAACAGGCCATCTACACCGCCAAGGTCGATGAACACACCGAAGTTGGTCATGTTCTTGATGGTGCCTTCCAGTACCTGACCTTTTTCCAGGTTGTTGAGTATTTCGGCCTTTTGTTTTTCCAGATCTTTCTCAATCAGCACTTTGTGCGATACCACTACGTTGTCGTTGGCGTAGTTGATCTTCACCACCTTCACTTCCATCTTCTTATTCACAAATACGTCGAAGTCGCGGATGGGCTTTACGTCGATCTGAGAGCCCGGCAAAAAGGCCTCTACACCGTATATATCTACGATGAGACCACCTTTGGTGCGGCGCTTCACGAAACCTTCTATCACTTCATCATGATCGTAGGCATGCTGTATGTTTTCCCAGGCCTTCACAATTTTTGCCTTCCGTCTGGAAAGCACCAGTTGGCCCTGGGCATTTTCCTGCTCTTCCAGGTATACCTCCACCTGCTCGCCGATCTTGAGGTCTTGCTTATCCCGGAATTCATTCAAGGGCACAAGTCCGTCAGATTTAAAGCCGATGTTTACAATTACGTCGCGGTCGGTGATGCCCACTACGGTGCCCGACACTACTTCGCGCTCCGTGACTGTGGTGAGTGTCTCCTCATACATGCGCTCCATTTCGGCGCGCTGCTCTTTGGAATAATCCTGACCAAACGCTTTATCACTTTCGTCTTCCCAGTCGAACGCTAGTTTGGATGCACTCGAACGTACAACGGGTACGTCGTCATCGTCTTCCTCTTCTTCAAAATCGTCGTCATCATCGGAGTACTGTGATTTTTTGAGTTCTAGTATTTCCTCATCAATATCACCCTCATCCTCTACCATCTTTTTTGGTTTTTTCTTGGAAGGCTTGGCTTCATCTTCTGGTTTTGAATCCACCTTTTTTGCTTTTTCAGCAGACTTTTCCTTAGCCTTTTTCTCTTCCGAATCTTTAGCTGCGTTGGCGCTGCCTGCTGAAGATTCAGGCTGATTGGCTTGTGTGCCGGCTGCAGATTCCTGCTCCTGATTCTCTTGTTTGTTTTCTTCTATGCTCATAAGATCACTTCCCCTGTACTACTCGAAAGGCCGGGGGCACACTTTCGATTTTTTTATAATAAAATCCTCAAAAATCCGTCTTTGAGGCCGTTCACCCGAACGGAGCGCAAAGGTAGAAAAAAATATGAATGCAATTGCCCTGAGATTTGCAAAAGAGGGCATTAGGAGCCACAGCTTCAGTGTGGTATGGCTGAGTTGCATGACAAAAAAGCCCCGTCATCCTGAACCTATTTCAGGATCGGCCAAAGCATGAACGATAGGTAGTTTAGTATTCGTGGTTGTCGGGGTTGGTGAACCACCGGGCATATTTCACATAATTGTTGGCTGTGCGGGCAAAGACTTCTCCCATCTCCTCTCCTACCGGTTTTATTTTCCTGGCCGGTGTACCGGCATATATATATCCACCTTCTACCACAGTGCCTGCCAGCACTACGGCACCTGCCGCCACTATGGCCCTGCTTTGCACCACGGCATCGTCCATCACTACAGCACCCATGCCAATCAGCACATTGTCTTCGATGGTGCAGCCGTGTACGATGGCATTGTGCGCTATCGACACATAATTGCCGATGGTGACCTTGGCCTTTTTGTAGGTGCAATGAATGACGGCCCCATCCTGTATGTTGGTATGATGACCGATGGTGATGGAATGCACATCGCCCCGCACCACTGCATTGAACCATACGCTGCAATGATCGCCCATAACTACTTCGCCCACCACGGTGGCATTATCAGCCAGAAAACAATTCTCGCCAAAGACGGGCACGATGCCCCGCACAGGTAATACTAAAGCCATCTTTATTGTATTTTTTATTTTAGAAAACGCAAAACTACGGTACCCGCTCTTGAAAATACTATGACGCACATCAGCAGGCCTCAGTTATGTATAATAATGGAAAAAGCGAGTGTGCGCTGTAATGCTTATGATTGTACCCACAGCGCTTTACAAAGAGATGGTCAGTGGCTGATTAAGAGGTAGCCTTAACCCCGCTCCTCGCTTATATTTGGCGATTATTTCAATAAACATGCACCATGGGCCATCGCCAATCCGCCACATTTGATCTAAGCAATAGCCGGGTATTTCAGCAAAAGGCGCTGCATTGGGCAAATCAACACAGCCATTTTTCATTTTTCAACAACAACGGCATACACCAGCGTTTTGGCACTTTTCCCAATATGTTGGCGGTTGGCTGCAAGCGCTCAATGCATTCATCACAAATGTCGCTGGAAGCGCTGTACCGATTTCAGTCCGATACACCGGACTGGCTTACAGGCTACTTTGCGTATGACTTAAAAAATGAGCTGGAAGCGCTGCAATCCAATAATCCTACCAGCATAGCCGTACCCCATCTTCAGTTTGTTCAGCCAGAGGTTGTGCTTATTTTTCAATATGATCGGGTGTCTGTGCATTCATTTGGTTCGCCCGACGCAACATTGGCCGACATAGAAAGAGTCGATATACAGCCAAAAAAGGCTTCGAAAGCCGCGGAACTGATCTGCCAGACCTCGCGCGACAGATATCTGGAAAATGTAGCGCGCATACGCGACTGCATTTTGGATGGCGAGTTTTATGAGATGAATTATTGCATAGAATTTCTGGCAGAAAAAATTGAAATAGAGCCGGTGGAAACCTACCTGGCGCTGAATAGCCACTCCCCTGCTCCGTTTTCTGCATTGATGAAATGTGCAGATCACTACATCTTGTCTGCTTCGCCCGAGCGCTTTCTCTCCAAACGCGGCACCCGCATACTGAGCCAGCCTATAAAAGGCACTATGAAGAGAAGTAAGGATGCTTTCGCAGATGAAGCACTCAGACATCAATTGCAGACGAGCGAAAAAGAACAAGCCGAAAATCTCATGATCGTAGACCTTGTGCGCAACGACCTGGCCAGATGCGCCCGCACCGGAACGGTACACGTGGACGAGTTGTATGCGATATACAGCTACAGGCACCTCCATCACCTTGTTTCTACCATTTCCGCAGAGCTGACACCAGGCATCGAGCTCTCCGAGATCATCAAAAACACCTTCCCGATGGGCAGCATGACGGGTGCCCCGAAGATAAGGGTGATGCAGGCCATAGAAGAGCTGGAAGACACAGGAAGGGGGCTATATTCCGGCGCTATGGGTTTTATTGACCCGCAAGGGGATTTTGATTTCAATGTGGTGATACGAAGCCTTATGTATTCAAAAGCCGCAAAGCAGCTTTCCCTGCATGTAGGCAGCGCCATCACCTACGACTCTGTGGCTGAGCGTGAATACGAAGAGTGCCTGCTCAAAGCACAGGCCATCCGCGACGTGCTCAACAGCTACGAACAAGGCGCTGTTGAGCCATAAAAGCTACCAGCCATCAAGCCAACCACCATAGCGCAGACACCAGGCTCAGAGGGTCACCAAAGGAATTCCTGCCATTCTGTCACATTCACTTTTCAATTTGTATATTTGCAACTCTTTTCAACAACTGCTTTTAAGAAAGAACAAGACATCGATTTATTGATATGACTGTAGTGATAAAAGACATAGCCATTTTGGGCCGGGAAGAAGAGAAAGATAGCGGCTGCCAGGTGGTGCATACTACACCCAATACACAGGCCGGCAGCGCACGCAGGCTTTATATAGAAAGCTATGGTTGCCAGATGAATTTCTCTGACAGCGAAATCGTATCGTCCATCATGCAGCAGCATGGCTACGACACCACGGGGCAAGTAGAAGATGCCGACGTCATCTTGATTAACACCTGCTCTATACGCGACAAGGCAGAACAAACAGTACGCAACCGGCTCGCTCAGTTCAACGCATTCAAAAAAAACAAACCCGAGCTCATGATCGGCGTGTTGGGCTGTATGGCCGAGCGACTAAAGGCCAAACTACTGGAAGAGGAAAAAATAGTGGATATGGTGGTAGGTCCCGATGCTTATCGCGACTTGCCCAACCTTGTGCTGCAGGTGCAAGACGGGCGCAAGGCTGTGAATGTGTTTCTTTCTCGCGAAGAGACCTACGCAGACATCAATCCGGTACGGCTCAACTCCAACGGCGTTACGGCATTTATCTCCATCATGCGCGGCTGCGACAACATGTGTTCTTTCTGCGTGGTGCCATTCACCCGTGGTCGCGAGCGCAGCAGGGATGCTCACTCCATAGTGCGTGAGGCTGCGCAGTTGTATGAACAGGGCTATCGGGAAGTGACTTTGCTAGGGCAGAATGTAGACTCCTACAAGTGGCAGGCCGACACAGAAAGTGCTGTGATCACATTCGCCCAGCTGCTGGATAAGGTGGCGCGCGTACATCCCGATTTGAGAATTCGGTTTTCCACGTCGCATCCCAAAGACATCACCGATGAAGTGCTGTACACCATGAAAAAGCACGACAACATCTGTAAATACATTCATTTGCCGGCTCAGAGCGGCAACACCCGGGTGTTGGAGCTCATGAACCGCACCTATACCCGCGAATGGTATATGGGCCGTATCGATGCCATTAGAGCAATATTGGGTGAAGAGTGCGGTATATCTTCCGACATGATCGCCGGTTTCTGTACTGAAAACCACGAAGAGCATCTGGATACCCTGAGCCTGATGGATTATGCCCGATACGACTTTTCGTATATGTTCTACTACTCAGAAAGGCCGGGCACGCTTGCAGAGAAAAAACTACATGATGATGTGCCGCTCGAAGTAAAAAAAGCCAGGCTGCAACAGATCATAGACAAACAGCGGCAGTTATCACTCGAACGCAATGAGCTTGATCTATACAAAACACACAAAGTGTTGATAGAAGGCTATTCCAAGCGCTCGACTGATCAGCTTCAGGGGCGCAACAGCGCAAACAAAGTAGTGGTGTTTCCGCGCGGAGACCTGAAGAAAAGCCAATATGTGGATGTGCATATCCTCGAATGCACAGCGGCCACACTTCTGGGCGAGGTAGTACATATATATTCTTAAATAGCAAGCCACCTTGACCCATTCAGAGATACAAAGCATCAAGCAAAGGTTTGGTATAATTGGCAACTCGCCTCTGCTCAACCATGCCATAGAAGTAGCCAGCCAGGTAGCCCCGACCGATATGACGGTGCTCATTTCCGGAGAGAGTGGCAGCGGTAAGGAATCTTTTTCGAAGATCATTCACCACCTGAGCCCCAGGAAACATGGTAAGTTTATCGCCATCAACTGTGGCGCTATACCGGAGGGCACCATCGATTCCGAGCTGTTTGGCCATGAGAAAGGGTCATTTACCGGCGCCCATGAAGCGCGCCAGGGATACTTCGAAGTCACGAATGGCGGCACCATCTTTTTGGATGAGATCGGCGAAATGCCCCTGGCCACGCAAGCCAGGCTGCTGCGCGTATTGGAGTATGGCGAATTTATAAAGGTAGGTTCATCGAAGGTGCAGAAAACCAATGTGCGGGTGGTGGCAGCCACCAACGTAAACCTGCTACAATCGGTAGAAAAGGGAGAATTCCGGCAGGACCTGTACTACCGCCTGAACACTGTACCCATATACGTGCCCCCGCTGCGCGAGCGTGGCGATGACGTGGAACTGCTGTTTAGGAAGTTTGCAACAGACTTTGCCGAAAAATACAAGGTGAAACCACTCAACCTCGATTTGGAGGCCAAGCAGGCTTTGATGAAGTACCGGTTTCCCGGCAACATCAGACAACTGAAAAATTTGGTGGAGCAGATCTCCGTGTTGGAAATAGACCGGGACATCAACGTAGAAAAAATGCTGAAATACCTGCCTACCGAAAGCAGCTATCTGCCAGCATTGTACCGCCAGCAAGACGATAAAGGCAACGGCTCGTCCGGCCTGAACGAAAGGGAGCTGCTCTACAAAGTGCTTTTCGATATGCGCAAAGATGTGAACGATTTGAAAAATCTGGTGCACGGGCTGATCTCCGAAGGTGTGATAGACCGCAGCGTAATGGAAAAGCACTCCTCGCTGTTCGACCCCGAGGATGATGGCGACGGACTGCCCGAAGAGTACAAGCCGCAGGCATACGTGATCAACAAGCCCCAAGGCAAGCCCATGAGCACCTACAACCTGGACAAGATAGAAGACATAACCCACGAAACGGAGCGCGACGAATCGCTGTCGCTTCAGGAAAAGGAAAAGGAAATGATCATAAAGGCTTTGCGCAAAAACAATAATAAAAGAAAATACGCAGCCAGCGATTTGGGTATTTCAGAGCGCACGCTGTACCGGAAAATAAAACAATACGAAATAGATGAGTAAGGCAATCGGCATATTGCTGTGGTGTGCGGCCCTGTCAGGCTGCGGTGTTTACTCATTTACGGGTGCTACATTGTCGCCAGAGATAGAAACCATTTCTATTCAGGTGTTCTACGATGAAGTCGGCGCCGGCCCTCCCACGCTCAGCAACAATTTCACTGAGCAAATTAAAGAATATTACCAGCGCAACACCGGCCTTACTCTGGTCGATGGCCTGGGCGATTTGCAACTGGAAGGCAGCATTGTGGAATATCGGATTACGCCCATAGCCCCCACAGCCTCAGGCAATCTCAACTTTGAAAATGCTGATATCGCCGGACTGCAGCGGCTTACCATTGGGCTGAATGTGGTATATGTAAATACTATAGACGAATCGCAAAGCTTCGAACAGCGCTTTTCCTTTTACGCCGATTACGACCCGCAATTGCAAACATTGAGCAGCATAGAAGATGAGCTTATCGATGAAATATTCGAACAGATCATACTCGATATTTTTAATGCGACTATAGCCAATTGGTAAAAACAACGGATGTGGATCAACACAGAATTAACCAGCTACTACTAAATCCGGAATCAGCCGGGGCCGAAGATTTTGAGGCGGTGCAGTCGATGTGCCGACAGTACCCCTATGCACAGACACTGCGCGTATTGATGGCGAAAATTGCTGCTGTGTTACACCACGAGCAGCAAAAAAGCCTGCTTAACACGGCGGCGCTGTATGTGTCGGATCGTAGCCGGTTGAAGCAGTACCTCACAGACGCCGATTTTCGGCTAGACTCTTCAGGCCGATATACGTCTGCCGAAGACTACATGACTGCCCAGGCAATGCCGACACACATCGTTGAGGATTCCGCTGATGCGCCTGAGAGTAACACTGCCGAACCAGAGCCTGGCCCCGATGAACAGCAAGCTCCTGAAAATAATGAAGAGAACAGTGATGTGATTTTTCAGGAGGTGATGGACAACCTGCAAGAGCTGCGCAAACTCAGGCAGCAATTCGAATTTTTGGATGAGCAACAAACGCCTGACCCTGGCAACACGCGGGAAATACACGCTGAGCACACACCACCTACATATAAAGAAGAGCCGCAAAATGACCCCAATCCTTCCGAGCTCACCGACGAGCAGGAAGATGCCATAGCCAAAGAAATAGAAGATTATCTGCCACCGGCCGATGGCCCCGTGCATGCTTCATACCAAATTGAACTTATCGATCGCTTTATCAATAAAAGCCCGCGCATACGGCAGCAGGAAAATGCCGCTGCGGCCGTTGAAGCCAAGCCACCTCAAGACCTGGCTCAGCACAGCACCAATCTGAATGACAACCTGGTAACAGAAAACCTTGCCAATATCTTTGTGGCCCAGGGCAAGACGGATAAAGCCATCGACATATACAAGAAATTGATTTGGAAATTTCCTCAAAAAAGGGCTTACTTTGCGGCTCAAATTGAAGCGCTAAAAAAATAATATATAATGTTCACCTTTCTCGTCACCCTCATCGTCATATTCGCCTTGCTTTTGGTTTTGGTTGTGCTCGCACAAAATTCTAAGGGCGGTGGTTTGTCCAGCCAGTTTGGAGGCTCCGGCGCCAGCCAGGTGATGGGCGTGAAGAAAACAGGTGACATTCTGGAGAAGCTTACCTGGGTGTTTGCCATTGCCATTATGGTGTTGGTATTGGCTACCAATCCTGTGCTTACCGGTGCCGACGAAGCAGCTGGCTTTACCAGCCCGACCATAGAGCGTGCACAGGAGCAAAATGTACTGCCCGGCATGAACAACCAGCTTCCCCTGGAAGGCACCACCGGCGACTCAGCACTCATCGAAGATGACGAACTGCTGAACCTCGCACCAGAAAACGCTGAGCAGCCTTAATATTCTAATCTTTTTTTTCCTGTCTACATTACCTCCCGTGGCCGGGATGGTGCATCGGCGGTACTCAGGCTGCATCGCTCACATAGCGCACAAGCATACGCTTCGCAATTGGCAACAGGGTTTCTTCCAGTGGCAGAGCTATCCGCGACGACACCACATAAGTAGCAGGATTGGGCATCTGCCTGTGCCTTCGGATGAGTCCCAGTTTTATATTTTCATATGTGTTCACCAAACTGCGCACCGCCGTCTCCATATACTCCGTGGCAAGGCCGCGGTAGTTTTCGTTGGGTTCTTCAAACATCCTGACGGCGAACCGGTAGACGAGCACCTCACTGCTGCTGGCCTGGGCTATAAGCACAAAACCCTCCCTGGCGTATAGCGGACACACACCAATGGGCTCTATCTCCAGGTTGTGCTCAATAGATTCATAAATTTCCTTACCGGCTTCTATGCTCAGCTCCATTTTCGCCAAACCAAAAGCTACAATGGCTTCTATCTCCTGCATCAGCTCGTCATCTTTCACTATGCGCTCATACGATACCTGAAGGTTATGCAGATCGGCACTCGTCATCACTTTGGGAAATCGCTCGTGCAGCAGCTCTTTGTGCTTTTTTATATGCTGAAGGTTGCGAAAATGAAAGATGAGGTCAGACATAAACGGGTAAAGCTTCTTGTGGTCGAAATTCTCTCGCACATACTGCAAATAAGCCAGGAGCACGTATTTCTTATACTCAAAATCCACAAGCCCTTCTGTTAGCCAATTTTCTTTCAATGCATTCATTTCACAGTATTTTAAGACCCAACCAAGCAAAATATAGCCAATGCAACAATGACTGTCAATGCACGGCAGCAGGATTGGTACTTAATTACCTGACATGACATGTAGGGTTTGCGTGAAAATATGACAGGCGTGTCTGTCAATCCGTCCCATATCAGGCATTGGCACAGGAAGTGATGATGTATGCCACAGATTAGAAACTAATGCTTATCTAAAATTAAAATCTATTACAAAAATGTCGAAAGTAAATATCAAACCGCTTGCAGATAGGGTTCTGGTAGAGCCTGCTGCTGCAGAAGAGAAAACCGCATCCGGAATTATTATTCCAGACACTGCCAAAGAAAAACCGCAAAAAGGACACATCGTCGCCATCGGTGAGGGCAAGAAAGACGAGCCACTTACCGTAAAAGTCGGCGACCAGGTGCTTTATGGCAAATATGCCGGCACTGAGCTTACCGTAGAAGGAAAAGATTATCTCGTCATGAGAGAATCAGACATTTTTGCAATCATCTAATCATCAGCATTTCAATCATTCTAAATTAAAATCTGAATTACAATGGCAAAAGATATTCTTTTCAATACCGAAGCGAGGGACAAGCTAAAAAGAGGCGTAGAGATCATCGCTGACGCTGTGAAAGTGACCCTCGGACCTAAAGGTCGAAATGTAATACTCGACAAAAAATTTGGCGCACCGGTCGTTACCAAAGACGGTGTAACCGTAGCCAAAGAAGTAGAATTGAAAGACCCCATCGAAAACATGGGCGCCCAGTTGGTGAAGGAAGTGGCTTCCAAAACCGCCGACGACGCAGGCGATGGCACCACCACAGCCACCGTACTTACACAGGCCATCTTCAACTACGGCATCAAAAACGTAGCAGCAGGTGCCAACCCAATGGATTTGAAGCGCGGCATCGACAAAGGCGTGAGCGCTATAGTGCAGCACCTGAGAGAGCAATCGAAGACCATATCCAGCTCCAACGAAATAGCACAGGTAGCCACCATCTCTGCCAACAACGACAAAGAAATCGGTGACATGATTGCCGAGGCTATGGAGAAAGTTGGTAAAGACGGCGTAATCACTGTAGAAGAGGCCAAAGGCACTGAGACAGAAGTGAAAACCGTGGAAGGTATGGAGTTTGACCGCGGCTACCTGTCGCCCTACTTCGTGACCAATACCGAGAAAATGGAAGCTGAGCTGGAAAGCCCGTACATCTTGATATATGACAAGAAAGTATCGGCCATGAAAGAATTGCTTCCTGTACTGGAAGCTGTAGCTCAGACCGGTAAGCCCCTGGTGATCATCGCTGAAGATGTAGACGGTGAAGCACTGGCCACATTGGTAGTGAACAAAATACGCGGATCACTGAAAGTGGCTGCCGTAAAAGCCCCAGGCTTCGGCGACCGCAGAAAAGCGATGCTGGAAGACATAGCCATACTCACCGGCGGAACCGTGATCTCTGAAGAGCGCGGCTACAAACTCGAAAATGCTACCCTCGACTACCTGGGTACTGCCGAGAAAGTGAACATCGACAAAGACAACACGGTGATCGTGAATGGCGATGGCAAAAAAGAAGAAATCGACGCGCGCGTTAATCAGATCAAATCACAGATCGAAACCACCACGTCTGATTACGACAGAGAAAAGCTGCAAGAGCGTCTGGCAAAACTGTCTGGCGGTGTAGCCATACTCTACATTGGTGCTGCTACCGAAGTAGAGATGAAAGAGAAGAAAGACCGCGTAGACGATGCACTGCACGCAACACGGGCTGCCGTACAAGAAGGCATAGTTGCCGGAGGTGGTGTAGCGCTGGTTCGTTCAGTATCCGTACTCGATGGCTTGGAAGTAGAAAACGAAGATCAGCAAACTGGCTTGAACATAATACGCGTGGCTGTAGAAGCTCCCCTTCGTACCATCGTAGAGAACGCGGGTGGCGAAGGTTCGGTGATCATTCAGCGGGTGAAAGAAGGTAAAGACGACTTCGGCTACAACGCCCGTGAAGATAAGTTTGAAAACCTGATAGCGGCTGGCATCATCGACCCAACCAAGGTGACTCGCCTGGCGTTGGAGAATGCAGCCTCAATCGCATCATTGCTGCTTACCACAGAATGCGTGGTATCTGACATTCCTGAAGATGACAAAGCACCGGCCATGCCGGCGGGCGGTCCTGGTGGAATGGGCGGCATGATGTAAGAGTAGAAATTACATCACGATCGGTAGGTCGTGTCATACGGAGGTCTCGTCAATATGGCGAGACCTTCTTTTTTTACTGATCGGGTACGCGGCGCTGTCACCAAGCTGGAAGTACGTTGGGTATATCCCCGCTCTTTTTGGTTGCACCCTTGTACATGCCTGGGCAAATTCGATATATTTGAAACTTATTATTGCCTGCGCGGAACACTAACTGCGTACCTTCGTTGGTAAGAAAAAGTTCTTTAAAGATATACCCATTGGTGTCAAGTTTTGAGCGTTCAAACCGAACACTATTTTATTGACCGGGTAAGCTTTCCTTCAAAACCAGGCCTCAATTGCGCCTTTGGCGCAATCTTTCGTTCATTCGGAAGTTAACAGTGGAAGGTTGCGAAGTGCGGGCAGCCCAAATCCTGTTTTATTGCGGGTTTGAATTAGCCTCTTGACTCAATGGGTTATTTTTTTCTCTCTCCCTTCTATACGATTCGTACACCTGCCTTACCCCGGTTGCCAGATCAATGGTGGGGCTGAAGCCTTGCTTGCGCAGCCGGCTCACATCCATCAGTTTTCGCGGCGTACCGTCTGGCTTGCTGCTGTCAAACCTTAGCTCGCCTTCGTATCCGGCTACCTTTTTTATCAGCAGGGCCAACTCCCTGATGGAGATATCGCTGCCGGTGCCAATATTTACAAACCCAGGTTCATCATAGCTTTTCATCAAAAACACGCAAGCCTCAGCCAGGTCGTCTACATGCATAAATTCCCGCAGAGGTGCTCCACTCCCCCATATTTCCACAGATGGCTTATGCTCCTTTTGTGCTTCATAAAACTTGCGAATAAGGGCCGGCAATACGTGGGAGTTATTCAGATCGTAGTTGTCGTTGGGGCCATAC
>CAZQVB010000011.1:86103-100569 GCA_964596645.1 uncultured Roseivirgaceae bacterium | reverse complement strand
TATGAAGTTGCACTCGTACTGGCTGCGATAGGCATCGCACATTTTTATACCGGCAATTTTGGCTATGGCGTAGGGCTCATTGGTGGGTTCCAGCAAGCCGGTGAGCAGGTACTCTTCTTTGAGGGGCTGTGGTGCCAGCTTTGGGTAAATGCAGGAGCTGCCGAGAAACATTAATTTCTTTACACCCGCCACATAGCTTTGGTGAATGACATTGCTCTGGATCATCAGGTTCTCGTACAGAAAATCTGCCCGGTAGGTATTGTTGGCCACTATGCCCCCCACTTTGGCGGCTGCCAAGAATACGATTTCAGGCTTTTCTTCTGCAAAAAAATCGACCACTGCCTGCTGGTTGCGCAAGTCGAGTTGGGAAGATGTGCGCGTGATGATGTTGGTATAATTTTCTTCTTTCAAGCGGCGTACAATGGCCGAGCCCACCATGCCACGATGGCCTGCCACATATACTTTTTGATCGGGATGCATCATTACTCGTGGTAGTTAAAAATCTTATGGCCGCCTTTGAGCAAAAACTTATCTCTTTTGAACAGCTCGATATCTGCCCACATCATGTCTTTTACCAGCTTGGCCAGATCATAGGCAGGCTTCCAGCCCAGCTTCTCATTGGCCTTGCGCGGGTCGCCGATCAGCAACTCCACCTCGGTAGGCCTGTAGTAGCTGGGGTCTATCCTTACCACCACATGCCCCTCGGCCAGCTTATATTCCGGGTTGCTGCAAGAAGCGACCATTCCGATTTCATCTACCCCCTTACCTTCAAAGGCCAGCGAGATACCCAGCTCAGCAAAACTCGCCTTCAAAAAATCGCGCACTGAGGTGGTGACGCCCGTAGCAATCACAAAATCTTCCGGCTCGTCTTGTTGCAACATCAGCCACATGGCATGCACATAATCCCGCGCATGGCCCCAATCTCTTTTTGCATCGAGATTGCCCAGGTACATTCTGTCTTGCAGGCCAAGGGCAATGCGCGACACGGCACGGGTAATCTTGCGTGTCACGAAAGTTTCACCACGCAGGGGCGACTCATGATTGAACAGTATGCCGTTGCAGGCAAACATATTGTAGGCCTCGCGGTAGTTTACGGTGATCCAGTAGGCATACATCTTGGCTACTGCGTAGGGCGACCGCGGATAAAAAGGCGTGGTCTCACTTTGCGGCACTTCCTGCACCTTGCCATACAGCTCTGAAGTGGAGGCCTGATACACACGCGTTTTTTCTACGAGCCCCAGCAAGCGTACGGCTTCCAAAATGCGCAGCGTGCCTACAGCATCCACATTGGCGGTGTACTCGGGCGTGTCAAAGCTGACCTTTACGTGCGACATGGCGCCGAGATTATAAATTTCGTCGGGCTGTACTTCCTGAATCACCCGTATGATGTTGGTAGAGTCGGTGAGGTCGCCGTAATGCAGCTTGAGACGAAGGTCTGTTTCGTGCGGATCCTGATAGAGATGATCGATGCGATCGGTATTGAAAAGTGAGCTTCGGCGCTTGATGCCGTGTACTTCATAGCCTTTATCGATCAGGAACTCGGTGAGATAGGCGCCATCCTGTCCGGTGATGCCCGTGAGCAATGCCTTTTTCATTGTACTGGTTTAAAAATTTTAATAGTGCACGATCGTGCAAACCATCTATTCTCAATTTTATCGTGCTCTATTATAAAATATCTACTCTGGCTGCGCAATTTAATACAGCACCCTGAAACGAATGGTGTTTTCCACATTTCTCAGTTCGCTGACTACATCGTTGTCATATTCCTTATCTACAGCCAGAATGAGGTAGCCGATCGATTCATTGGTTTTAAGGTACTGGCCGAGTATGTTGAGGTTGTGCCGTGCGATGATGTTGTTGATGGTGGCCAACACGCCTGGCACATTGTGGTGTATGTGCATGAGCCGGTGGGCGCCTTCGAATGGTGGCAGCTGTATTTCAGGGAAGTTCACACTGTTGGTGGTGCTGCCGGTATTGATGTACTCGATGATCTTTGCCGGCACAAAGTTTCCGATGTTTTCCTGAGCCTCCAGGGTGCTGCCCCCGATGTGCGGGGTGAGCATCACATTGGGCAGGCCGCGCAGTGCGGAGATGAATTCATCTTTGTTGCTTTTTGGTTCTTCCGGAAATACGTCGATGGCCGCGCCACCCACTCTGCCATTGTCAATATTTTCCTTGAGCGCTTCTATATCGACCACATGGCCGCGGCTGAGGTTGAGGAAAATAACGCCTTGCCGCATTTGAGCAAATTGCTCTGGCCCTATCAGCATGTTGTTTTCCTTTCTTCCATCTACATGCAGCGTCACCACGTCCGACTTGTTCAGCAACTCTTCCAGCGATTCGCATTTTTTGGCATTGCCGAGTGCCAGGCGTTCAATGATGTCGAAATAATACACATTCATGCCCAGTGCCTCGGCCAGCACCGACAGTTGTGCGCCGATGTTGCCATAGCCTACGATCCCCAGATTTTTGCCGCGTACTTCGAAGCTGCCTTTGGCACTTTTGTCCCAAACGCCATCGTGCATGCGTTGTATTTTATCGGGCAGATTGCGCATGAGCAAAATGATTTCGCTGATGGCCAGCTCCACCACCGAGCGGGTATTGCTGAATGGAGCATTGAATACTGCAATGCCCTTTTTCAGGCAAGCCTGCAGGTCGATCTGGTTGGTACCTATGCAAAAAGCACCAATGGCCATGAGGCGGTTGGCATTTTCCAGTACGCGCTCAGTCACCTGCGTTTTGGAGCGTATGCCCAGCACCGACACATTGCGTATGCGCTCAGCCAGTTCGTCTTCATCGAGACCGGCCGGGTACTCCTCCACGTTATAGCCTTCATCTTTCAGCAGCTTCACGGCAGCAGGGTGCACGTTTTCCAGCAGCAATACATTGATCCTGTTTTTTGGGTAAGAAACTGAGGCTTTCATTTTGTTGTGGAAAAGGATTTCGTCCAAACTGGGTGCTATGTGATCTGCTACGTCGGTTACGGCGCTGCGTTCTATATTTTCAGTGAACGCGTAAAACTTATTGGCCAGCCCGGCTTCCCGTATTTCATAGTCGGTATAGCCGTCGCCAATCACATACACGTCGCCATTCAGGTTTAAGGCCTTTAGTTGCGATACCTTGCCGTTGTTGGCCGACAGCACGTTGGCATCGTCAAATCCTATGATGTTGCCGTCGTCGTCAAACCGGAACGTATTGGCAAAAATGTTCTCCTGCTTCACGCCGTATTCCATCACTATAGGATCGATAAAGTCTTTGAACCCATTGGAAATCATGAAGACCGCATCTTTGTTCTCCTGAAAAAATGCCTTGTTCCTAATGAATGACTTTGACACCAAACCTTTCAGTTCCTCAATAAGCTGCACAAGGTGCGACTTATTGGCTTTGAGCAGGGCGATGCGCCGCTCCAGCGAATCGCGAAAGGAAATCTTGCCTTCCATACCCAAATTGGTGATCTCCTTTATTTCGCTGAGGGCAGCATCTCTTTCCGGTTGGCCTTTCAGGGATATTTCACCGAGCACATCCAGTGCTTCTACACGGGTGAACGTGCTGTCAAAATCGATGACGAAATACTTGTTGGCAGTCATGCTGTAGGCTAAAGTATTGGTTTGGTAAAAAGGGTCGCTGTATTTGAAATTAAGGCTGCAAAACTAAGGAATTGCCAAGTCATTTGTTTGGCTTGCACGAAAGTCTTTGTAAATACACCGACCTGTGATCAATGGCCGATGGGCTGCCAATCGTTTTCCTACTTATTGTAAAAGCTATTTACCTTTGCGCCATGTGTCTCATATTATTCGCCCTGAACGCGCACCCTCGCTACCCATTTATACTGGCCGCCAATCGCGATGAATTCTACGACAGGCCTGCCTCCGCGGCTGATTTCTGGACAAACCACCCCGCTATTCTCGCAGGTATCGACCAGCAGGAAGGGGGCACCTGGCTGGGACTGCGCAAAGATGGCCGGTTTGCCGCCATAACAAATTACCGCGATTTGAGGAACATAAAGCCCAACGCACCATCCCGCGGCATGCTCACCAAAAACTACCTCACAGAAAGCGTCTCTGCCGATGACTATCTGTCCAGTTTGCAGCCACAGGATGCCCACTATAACGGGTTCAACCTATTGCTCAGCGACGACCTGAAGACGATACACCACTATGCCAATACACAGCGCATGCACACACGCATCACCTTTGGTGTGCATGGCCTGAGCAATCATCTGCTCGACACGCCCTGGCAAAAAGTAAGCAGTGGAAAAGAACGCTTACAAGCCCTCATCGAACACGATCAGCTGGAGGAGCACAACCTGTTCGACCTGCTGCGCAATGACGCGCTGGCACCGTATGCCGATCTCCCCGACACGGGCCTTGCACCGGAGCTGGAACACCAGCTGTCCGCCGGCTTTATCAACATAAGCGGATATGGCACGCGTTGCTCTACGGTGATCATGGTGGATACCGCCGGTCATGTGCTTTTTGCAGAGAAATCTTTTGACGCACAGGCCCGACCCATCAACACTCAGCGTTTTCGCTTTAGTCTGGGGCAGTTCCTAGGCTGAGGGCTGGGGTGCGGCACAATCTTCCCTGCCATGTATTGAGCGCTTGCAGGCGCTGCGCTACCCTTTGCTTTATCTGTGTGTGTTTTAGGTTCCAACGGGGCGCCAGCAGCAAGTCTGACGGAGCCTGCCCGGCCAGCCGCTCGATAAGGATATCTGGCCGCAGCCTTTCCAAAAATTCCACAACCAGCGTCACATATTCATCCACATCAAAAAGCTGAAATCGCTCCGGATAATGGCGAAACTCCGCCGCCATAGCGGTATGCTTCACGATCTGGAGCTGGTGCAGCTTGAGCGAATGAATGGGCAACCGCGACAGCACATCGGCGTGGTGCAGCATGTCTGCCTTTTGCTCCCCAGGAAGCCCCAGTATCATATGTGCGCCCACGTGCATGCCCCGGGAGGCTGTTGCTTTTATCGCCCATATACTCTGCTCCATACTGTGGCCGCGCCGCACGGCTTGCAGCGTGCTGTTCAGTGTAGACTCAATGCCGTATTCTACTGCGATATAGTGTTTCCTGGCAAGTGTTGCCAGGTAATCGAGCTTTTCTTCATCTACGCAGTCGGGCCGGGTAGAGATCACCAGGCCCACTATTTCAGGATGCTCAAGCGCTGGTGTATAAAGCTCCTTGAGACGCGCCAGTGGCGCATAGGTGTTGGAGTAGGCCTGGAAATAGGCGAAATAGCGAATGCCCGTATAGCGGGTTTGAAAAAAGCGGATGCCCTCGTTCAGTTGTTCGGTGACCGATGGCAGGTCGTGGCAGTAGGCCGGGCTGAAGGATTTGTTGTTGCAATAGCTGCAGCCACCGCGCCCTTTGCTGCCGTCGCGGTTGGGGCAGGTAAAGCCTGCATGTACGGAAAGCTTTTGTACGCGTGTACCAAAGCGCTGTACAATGTGCCGGCCGTAGTCGTTGATCACAGGGCTATTGCCTTCGCGCTCGGTCATCTGCTTTGCTATGTTTCCTCACCTTTTCGAAAATGACGCAGCGTCTACTTTTTTCCACTCAGAGCTTTTGGCTGCAAGGTAGGTATCGCTGTACGGATCGTACTTGAGCGCTTCATAGATGAGTGGAATGGGGCTCAGGCCGTCTTTGGACATGAGGCCGAAGCGATCTTTCCAATGCACAATCACGTAGCCATTGCCCAGGTCTGAAATGCTCTTAAACCTGGGAAAGATGAGGTTTTTACCTTTGGGGCTTACCAAACCCTTTTCGTGGTCGCGTATGGTGATGTAGGCACCATTGCCAAGCCGGTACAGGCTGTCGTACTCAGCGGGCAGCACGGTTTTACCCTCTTCATTGAGCAGACCGTATTTGCTGTTTTGTACCATACGACCGATGCCGTTTTCGAAGTGGTATACCTTGTCGAATTTTGGCTGAATGCGCAACACCTCGCGCTTGTCGATGTAGCCCCATCGGCCGAGTAGCTGTATGGGCGCCAGCCCCTCGTGAAACGATCCGATGCTGTCGTACCTGTTGGCTACGCGCAGCTTGCCGTTCATATCCACAAAGCCCCATTTGCCGTCGATCTTCACACCAACAAATCCTTCCTGCATGCCCAACACTTCCTCAAAACGCGGATCGAAGGCGTTCAGCAATTGGCCATTTTTTGTAATAAAGGAGTAAGCTGTGCCCTGGCGGGCGATGTACAGGCTGTCTTCATACAACGGCGAAATATGGTCGTAAATGGGTTGAATGACGCGCTTGCCCCCGTCATGGGTGATGCCGTACTTACCATCCAGGGTTTTTTCCACAAACTGGTCGCCTTCTGCATACAGAAAAAATTCTGCCCTGAAATCAATCGTGCCGGGATAGTAAGAAACGGTGCTGCCATAGGGCGATCGCACCAGATAGCGCAACGAGTCTACAATATCAATTTCCTTTTTTTGCGGCAGCACCACCCACTCACCGCTGGCGTCCAGTATGCCATCTTCTCCCAGCAGTTTCACCTCAAACCGGTTGTCGACATGCTGTATGATGGAGTCATATTTACAAAAGATCACTTCTTTGCCACCATCGCTGACTACCCCCCAGTATTGATTTCGCTTCGCCTGAAAATATGTGCGGCCCAGGGGCTCCAGCCGCTGATACACTTCGCTGGTGAGTCTTTTCCCCTGAAAATCCATCAAGCTCCAGCCGCGTTTGCCCTGGCGCGTTTCCTTTACCAGCAGCCGGTCGGTGGCAAAGATGATGGTATCGAAAAGGGCCGGCAGCAATTCCTGGCCATCTTCCAGCAATATGCCATACTTTTCCGCTTTCCTGTAAAGTGCCATGCCATGCTGCAGCCGGTGAATCTCTATGTGGTGAAAGCCGCTGAGGTTTTGTTCGTCCCAATTGATGATGGCTTCCGCCCCGCCCACTTGCACCCGAAGCACTCCCTTTTGCAGCGGCGTGATGTCGTCGTAGTGCAAGGTGTCCAGCACCTCATTGCGGTCGTTGAGCACATACCAGGTGGTGAAGGACTGGGTCATGATGGTGCCGTCCTCTTCTACTTTTATGCGCTTGTAGCGCGCAGGTAGTATTTGGCCGCTTTTCACATTGACCAGGCCCAGCTTTCCTTCCTTAAAAATCATGTGATAAGGCGCCTTCAACAAGGCGATGCTGTCCAGTTCAAAATCGGTCAGCGCCTCACCATTTTCGTCGTATACTGCTATTTTTCTGTTGTCATTGTATACTGCATAGAAGCCCTCTGCTATCGCCTGCACATCGGTGTGCGCGAGCGGTATGTATACCTTGGCCTTGTCGTCAATCAGTCCTTTGTGGTATTCATCATTTTCGTACCTGGTGGCGATCAGTCTTTTATGGTGCTGTTGCAGGTGAGAATATTTAAAAGCTAGGTGCACCTTACCCTTGGCGTTGATCAGGCCATAGTAGATATTTTGGTTGTATGAAGTCTTTCGGCCTGCCAATATCAACGACTCGCCGTAAGGTGTCAGAAATGTAAATTCGGGATCGACGATGCGCTCATTTTTCAGGTTGAGCAGGCCCCACAGCCCGTCACGTTTGTAGCCGATCACATCTTCAACTACTTCGGCACTGCCTACCGACCAGCCCAGATCGTCGTACTCGGCGGGTATCAGCATTTCACCTTTCTTATTGACAAGGCCCTTTTTATTGTTGTTTTCCACAACAGAATACTGCCCGCTGCCTTTGGCAAACACGGCCGTCAACAATAAAAAAAGTGTTGCTGGAACTAAAAATCCAATGCGAAAAACCCGTAACACCATGACCTCCTTTTCTTTCCTCTTTGCCTTTCCAGGCGAATCTAAAGCAAACTTTTGCTCAAAGACAGGCTATTCCGAAGTCTGCACCGATGTGCCGTATAAGTGGGGATAATACAGGGAACAATGTACCCACGCAGCCATTGCATCATCTGTGACTACTCGTCGCTGTTCAGCAGCACCTGCCCGTAGAGCGAATACAAAGTAAGGTAAATAAACATCAGCACACCATCAGCGCAGCACGTGTAGCCAGCCTTTGCATGTACTTTTTTCATCGGGCAAAGTGATTTCGTAGAAGTATACGCCGGCCGACACCTCAGCAGCAGACCAGTCGTTGCCATAGTGTTCATCTTCATATACCTTCTTGCCCTGCCGGTTGTACACGGCCAGTGCCACCGGATCGTCGCTGATGATGGTGAAATGTTGATTGAGGTCGTCCCCATTGTCCGGGGTGATCACGTTGGGCACAAACACTTTTACAGCCTTCACGGTCTGTGTTTTGTTTTCACTGCAAAAGGCTTCTCGAGCGGTGAGTGTCACCAGGAATGTATCTTCAGTCTGGTAAACATATTCCGGTTGAAACTCATCAGTTTGCCTGCCATCTCCCAAATCCCACAGAAAATCGCCGGCATTGGTCGAGAGGTTGGTGAGCTTCACCAGTGGCAAGTCGGTGCAATTATATTCTTTGCTTACTGCAAAGTCGGCTTGAATAGCGGGCACTACATATATGGTGACAGAATCGATAAAAGTGCATTGGTTGGCGTCGGCGATGGCCACGGTATAGGTGGTGGTGGTATCGGGGCTGGCTGTAGGCCTGGAAGTGTTGGCGTCCACCAATTCGCCCATGGGCAGCCACTGATACTGCACGCCACCATCGGCCTGCAACGTGATGCGATCGCCCTGACAAATGGAGTCGGCCGGCATGATGTCAAAATCATAATCAAAAACAGTGATCACCCCCCTGGCGATACTTTCGCGCGTGCAGGTATTGATGTCCGTAGCCGTGAGGCTAACGTCGTACTGCCCTGGTAGTGGGTATGTAACGGTCACAGAGTCGGGCTGAGTGGTTATGGTACCTTCACCAAAATCCCATTCAAAAGCTTCACCACCCACGCTTTGGTTGAGGAAGACGAGGTCGAGCGGATAGCAGCCCTGTCGAATGCCTGGCTGGTCGAACTCCGGCGTATCGGTATCGAACCTGGCCAATAGCGCTGCCATATCAAACTTGAAGGCGGCATTGTTGCAATTGCCGCTGTTGTTGTCTGCCGACCAGGCGCCCGGCGTTGTCGGGAACCCGTTGGACCCCCTGCAACTGGCGCATACCGCATGGTATACTATGCCGCGCTTATCGAACCTGCTTGTACCGCCATCCACATGATCGCCCGAAAAGCCACCATACTCACCAAAATAGCTGCCATACAGCAGTTGCTTTGCATCTTTCAGCAGTACCATCAGATAAAAATCATTGCCATCGGTGACGCTGCGAAAGGCATTGTCTGTCACGGGCATATCATACGTGAAACTATTGGAGTAGCCGCCCACCGGGCTGTTGAGACTGCCGCCCCATCCGCTTATGAATATGTTTTCACATTCATTCACTAAAAATGCCGTAGGGGAAATGCTCGGCAAAGCCTGCTCTGCGCCCACTACGGTAGAAAAATAGGTGCTGTCGAGTGCAGGGCCCAGCTTGTGAATGAATATGCCACTGCCCGCGTTGCTGTACACATCGGCCGTCACAGGGTAGCTGCCGGTGGTTTGCCCGAGCACGTACACCTGGCCGCTGCTGTCGATCTCCACAAAATATGCCTGTTCAAATGCAGGAGTACCGAGGTAAGTGGACTGAAGAACTTGATCGCCTGAGGCAGAAATGTGTGCCAAAATACCATCACTGGCACCCTGATAGGCGGGATGGATGCTGCCGGCACTTGTCGGGAAGTCACTGCTGAGCGTACCGCCAGCTACATACACATCATTGTTTTTAGCCACTTTTATAGAATAAATAGCATCTGTATGGCTGCCCCCGATGTAGGAGCTCCATACCATCTGGTCGAGCGCGGATGTCAGCTTAAAGACGACGCCATCGTGTGCGCCACCGCCGAAAACCGGCTGGAAGGCATTGTGCACAGGAAAGTCGACAGAAGTTGTATTGGAAGCTATCAGCACATTATTGTCGCGGTCTACAATTACTTCGCCTCGAAACTGATCACCGTAGTTGCGGACCAAGGCTTCAGACTGCAGCATGATGCCATCGTTTTCGGTACCGCCCACAAAGGTCGACGCCAGTAGCTGGCGGCCGTCGTTGCTCAACTTTGCCACGAACAGATCAGAACCCTTGAAAAAGGCCACTCCGCCTACCGGGTTGCCATTGGCTGTGGAGTCGAGTGGTGTGCCCCCTTTGAAGCTGGACTGATACGCACCCGCCGTCACCGGGAAATCGACAGAAGACGTGGTGCCGTATACCAGCAGGTTGCCCTGATGGTCTACAATAATGGACTGGGGTGTTTCGGCCATGCCCCCACCGATATACGTGGCGTACTGGAGGCGGGTGCCTGAGGAGTCGTATTTGAGCAGACCAATATCCCAATAGCCGCTATGGTCTTCCTGAAATGCCCCGTTGGTAACAGGATAGCCGATGCTCTTGACGATACCGCCACTGTACAAATTGCCCTGATCGTCGAAGGTGGCGGTAAAACCCCAGTTGTCGGAAAAAGAGCCAGAATAGGTGGAGAAAATCAATGCCGGGTCTATGATCAGGCTGTCGGTCACCACGTCCTGGCCAATGCCGACGAGGCTAAAACCGACAAAGCTTTTCTCCTTCACATACCGGCATTGTACATCAATTTTTTCACTATTTGCAAAATAATATGAGTGGGGTATTTGCTCATGTATGTTACCCAACTGCGTGAGCAGCTCCAGCCGGTTGTCGGCCAGAAGCACGCCATCGGCGCCGTCGTAGGCCATTTGTATATCTGCCAGCCTGGCCCCCGGTTTCAGTATAAAGTCGTACTTGATGAAACCGTCTGCAGGGTATATGCGCAGGTCGATGTTGTGGTAAATGTCGCGATAGGTTACTTCGGCAAAGGCCGGCAGGTCTGAAGCCCAATCATGCGGATCACCACCGAGGAAATAATTGTATCGCACCGCCCCAGGTAGTGCTCCGCTGAGCACTGCCGATTCATTGGCCCCGGCAAATTGGATTTCCACAGCATGCAAATCGGTCTGTGGCACTGCCTGGCGCAAAGCTGCAGCGCCAGGCTGCTCCGTGTGTACATGCCCGTGACTGGTCTGGTTATTATACTGCACGATCTTAATGCTTTGCCTGAGCAAATACACATCGCAACCGGCGTATTGGGCTTTGTAGAGCACCTCCTGATGCCACTGACCCCGATTGGGCACAAAAAACCCCGCCTCTGCCAACACAGGCTTTATTCCGGGCAGCAGCACCATCGCCAGTGTACACGCTAAGATTAATTGTTTTGCCATGAGCAAGCTCCGTTGTGATCGAAGCACAAAAAAACACATTCCTACAGAAATGAACTTAAGAAGAAGACCCGGGAATTCTTAAATGGTTGCTATAAAAAATAATACAAGCGAACGAAGATCAATAATTGAGGGTAAGCGCATCGGTATTTTGCAGAATTTTCTGTACTACCCTGGCAAACTCACGCACGCGTGGCGAATCGTAAAGCGTGACGGCTTTTTCTATCTGGGCATGTGCACTGGCAAAATCCTGCACATTAAACGCCTTAATGGCCAAATTATAATATTGCAGGCCGGCCAACTGGCGTAGGCCGATCATGTGGTTGGCATTATTTTCAAACACCAATAAGTCTTCGCCCCCTTGAGTGTTGTTGGAAGTGTGAAGGGACAGTCGTTCGGATATTTTCTCAGCATCTTTCAGAAAACCATGGGCGTAATCGGTGGACTCAAACATGACCTGGCCCTCTGGCAGGTTGATCAGCAGTACAATGTGATAGTTGGTTTCGTGTATGCGGAAGGAATATCCGAGCTGGTCGAGCAACAGACCATAAAATGCGGTACCTGTGAGGCAATCGTATTTTCCGTTGGCCATCACGTCGCCGAACGACACATATTGCTCGTATTGCTTCAGGTATTTGTTGTGTACTTTGTAGAACAGGTAATTCAGGAAATCTACATCCCGGCGGTAGCGCTGCTGCTTCCTCTCCATTTTGGCCACCAGCTCGTCAAATGAAATGGCAAAATCGCTGACCATACCTGCGTTATCCAATTGACTGGCTTCCAGAAATAATTCTACAGAAACCTCCACACGCTGCTCATTCGATGAGGCCGGAGCCTGTGTTTCATGATTGCTGGCGTATAGTGCATCATCTGCATAGCGCGCACCCGTCTGGCTGAAAGCCAGGTGGCCGAAAAGGATAAGGAGCGCTATGAGGGGATAAATTTTCAAAACTTCTTTTTTCTTAATTCAGATGTACGCCTCTATTATGTAAATGTTACTCAAAGTTAACATTAATATAATATTAAGTTTGTGCCGGGCAAGCACTAATCGCGGTAAATGTAATTTTCATTGGAAATTTAATTCATTTCAACACTTTGCTGTGCAGTAACCGGTGCTCGCAGCTTGCTCATTTTGGTAACATTGAGTTAACATTGGTAATCTTCACCCTATGTTGCACATACCGGCGAGTACTTTTTTTTGCCTAAGCAGGCGCTTACTCAGAGTTTGGTGAAGGCTGGGTATGACTCAAACTGAAGCACCGGTAATCAGGTTGGCCGGTATGGCGGTAGATTTTTTTGCAGGGAAAAAGCCATTATTTTAGGCCCCGGCATTTTGCCTGCTCTTGCTCGGGGCGCAACTATGATTTTCACCATTTTTTATGAAATCAAAAAAACCTGCTATTCCTGCCCACAGTGATCTGCTCACACGCGTCAATGCCTATCTGCTGCCAAAGCTTTCACTGATATTCTGGACCTGCTTTACTGCATTTTCTGTGTTGAGCATACTTTTTTTCGATCCCAAGGTGTCGCTCGGTGGTGATGATTCGGAGTACATCAGCAGGGCCTTCAGCTTTCTGCACGAAGGCAAGTTTCCGTCTTTTCAGGGGCCACTGTATCCCGTTTTTCTCAGCCTGCTCCTTGGCATCTTCGGGCTCAATCTGGTCGTGTTTAAGCTTTTTTCGGTGTTGATGCTGCTGGGGCACCTTTGGCTCTTCTTCGTAGTGTTCAGAAAGCACCTGCCACCCGTGCTCACGGCTGCCATGGTGGTGTTGCTGGCGCTCAATTTTGTATTGATCACCTTCGCCAGCACCACCTATACGGAGCCCTTTTTCCTACTGCTGCAGGCCTTATTCTTTTATGTATTCGATCGTTTTCTGGTGTCACCTACAGGCAGGCGTGTGCAGTCTGCCCGCGATCTCTGGCCCTACTTATTGATTGGAGGCATCATTTTTCTCATCGCGATATTGAAGAATATTGGATTGGTGGCATTGATAGCGGCCTGTCTTTTTATGCTGGTAAGGAAGCGGTGGCTTGGTGCTGCGTTGGTTCTGGCCGGATTCATGCTTTTTCAAGGACCTTTTACGGTGGCCAAGCGCACCATTTGGCAGGCTGGCGACCAGCAGATCAAGGGCCAGGCCAATACGCTTTTGCTCAAGAACCCGTACGATGCCAGTCAGGGTGAGGAAGACCTATCGGGTTTTGTGGAGCGGCTGTATGAAAACAGCAAGTCGTACATCGGCCATCATGTACCGGCCATATTTGGGCTGAAGGCGTCCGAAAATCTGCAAAATCGCTGGGGTTGGTTTGTGCTGCTGGTGGTGGCGCTTTCAGTGTACCTGCTCGTGCTGCACTGGCAGAAAAGTGATTTCTGGACGTTTACGGGCATGTATTTGGCGGTCGCGTGTGGCACCTCTTTCATTGTGCTTCAGGTGTATTGGAATCAGGAAAGGCTCATCCTGGTGTTTGCTCCGCTGCTGCTCACTTACCTGCTGTATGCGCTGTATGTGCTGGTACAGGAAAAACTACAAAAAGGTCGCGGCGTGCTGGTGGCGGTGCTGGCCATATTGCTGCTGGCCAATACCGGCAAGACGGCCGCAAGGCTGCCCGCTGCCACCGAGGCCTTTGGCCACTACCTCCGGGGCGACCGTTTGTATGGGTTCACCCAAGACTGGGTAAACTATCTGAGCATGGCAGCCTGGTGTGCCGACCACCTGGACGAAGATGCCTATGTGGCCGCGCGAAAGCCCGGCATGGCATTTATCTATGCCCATGGAAAACCTTTTCACGGCATCTGGAAAGTGCCATCGGAAGATCCGGAGGAGTTGTACCGCATACTTAAAGAGGCGGGAGTTACCCATGTGATCATGGCGAACCTGCTCATCAACCCCAATGACCCCAGTGGCCGCACCATCAATACGGTGCGCCGCTACCTGAGCCTGATCAACCAGCGCTACCCGGGCAAGCTCACCCTGGTGCACCAGATCGGCGAGCAGTGGCCGGCATTTCTGTATAAGATTGATTGAATAGCCGAAGAAAACTTATTGCACTATGGCCGACACAAAATAAAAGGCCATGGTCATGCAGGCGGCAAGCTTGATCACCACGCCCATCATAAAGCCCAGAAAAGTGCCAAGTGCTGACTTGAGGGCCGACTTTTTGTTGTTGCTGAGCACCTCGCCCAGAAATGCCCCGGCAAAAGGACCCACGATCA
>CAZQVB010000011.1:84796-86093 GCA_964596645.1 uncultured Roseivirgaceae bacterium | reverse complement strand
GAAAAAGTGCGTCTTCAAAGAAAAAAATACCCGCCAAGGCGCCAAGGCCAGCGCCCCAGATGCCTTTCTTGCTGCCTCCATATCGTTTGGCACCCAGCATGGGTATGAAATAGTCGAACACAGTAACGGCCAGGGTAATGCCCGCCCATACCAGTATCAATCGCAGGCTGAAGGCCGGATTGTCACCAATCTGAAGAAATAAGAGGGCAAGGAATGAGAGCGGCGGGCCTGGCAATACGGGCAGCAGACAGCCTACTATTCCCGTTAACATAAGTATGGCCCCAACAACGATCCAAACGGTTTCCATTTACAAATACTTTTTCATGATCCATGCCCAGAGCGCAGTAGAAAACAATGTGAATGAGCCGTATACTACAGCCACCATCGCCATTTCTGTTTGCCCCAGCATCTTACTAGCAACATAAATAGCCAGCGCACTGTTTTGAAGCCCCACCTGTATGGCAATGGTAAAACGGCCCCGGTTGCGTATGCCCACCAGCAGCGACAACAGGTAGCCGGCAAACATGGTAGTGAGGTTCAGCATGAAAGCCGGAAAGAAAATATTGCTGTATCGCCAGATGCTTTGATTGCCTTCATTCTCAAAAAATATAATGCCGAGAAATACGACGAACAGAAAGCCCGTCATCACATAGTTCAGCGGCTTGGTGAGGCTGTCGGCCGTGGCTGGTTTGTATTGCTTCAGCAGCATGCCGGCGATGGTGGGCAGCAGTACAGAGAGAAATATCTCGAGGAGTGTAGCGGTAAAGGGCAGATTGATGTGCGCCTCACGGCCCATGTACGTAAGCAGGGCCAGGTTTACGATAAGCGGTATGGTAAAGAGTATGAGAAAAGAATTGAACGCTGTAAGCGTGACCGAAAGGGCCAGTCGCCCTTTCAGAAACAGAGTGACCAGATTGGATGTGGTGCCACCCGGGCAGGCCGCTATGAGTATGAAGCCCACTTTGAGCAAGGGAGAAATATCCCAAAATTCATTGAGTAAGAAGGCAATGGCAGGCAGCATGATCATTTGCGCTACAAGACCTGCAATGACGGCCTTGGGGCGAACAAATATCTGAGCAAAATCTTTGAACGACAGATTGATGCCTATGCCAAACATAATGATGGCAATAGCAATGGGCATAAGTATGTGTGAAAAGAGATTTTCTATGGCCATAGGTAATGTAAAAAATTGTGCCTCCCACACCGCAATTGGTCGCCGGGCTGCTCAAAACAGCCACAAAAGTACACCAATAAAGAGGATTTTGCAGATGTGCAGCCGAATAGCACAGCAAAACCT
>CAZQVB010000011.1:77856-84786 GCA_964596645.1 uncultured Roseivirgaceae bacterium | reverse complement strand
ACCTTTTGCTGACCACCGGCGGCATACCGGCATTGAGCACGCCGCCGGCTCCCAAAGCCTCTCGAAGGCCTTGTTTATACTGACTGGATAAAAAAGCTAAAATGGATGGTTATTCTTCCGAAGGTTTCGCTGCATCATCATCTTCATCATCATCCATGGCGAAGCTTACAGAGAATCCATTTTGTGTTGCTGCACCATGCTGTTCATGCACTGCGGGAAGAAAATGAAAGTGCTTTACCGCATTGGAATCCTGAGCATGTATATGCCGCACAATCTGTTGCTGGCGACTTCGCTCCAGCTCCTCCATACCCTGCAACACGGCTTCCATACCTACCAGGGCCAACGCCAGGCTGTCGGCCACCTGGGCCGCATTGGGAAGCGTATCATTGAGAAAGGTGATAAAGTGGATGTCCGTATCGTCGACCTTTGCGGCGAGTTCTTCAATTCCTGTGGCCGCCGAAGCCGACGGCATGGTGCCGGCCACATATTTCTGCTTCGCCAGCCAAAGGGCCATTTGTTCCTTCTCGCTGCCGATCGGCTGTTGATAGGTGAGCTCAACGGCCAGTCCCGGCTTTTCCTGCACCAGCTTCAGCAGCGCCGCTGCCCCTTGCGTGGCCTCCTCTGCCAGGGTGGTGTCGAGCGCCGCAAAAGGCAAGTATTCGATGTCCTCTTCCTTTACGCCAAACATAGATGCGAACAGCTTGCCTGGCGCTGCCACTATTTTCTCCATGTTCTGCTTCAGTATCTGCCACACCAGTGGCCCTACCCTGAAGTTGGGGTCATTGATGTTGCCATCCATGGGCAGGTCGAGGTTTACGATGCCTTCCTTGTCTTTGAGCAGGAACACAGCAAATCGAAGTGGCATGGCATAGAGCACATTTTTGCTGGCTCGTTTGCCCACGGTGAGGTCGTGTATCGTGATCTTGTTGTCGCTTTCCATCACATTGTTTTTCACCGTGGTGGTGCCGCTGTAGATCAGCTCGCCTTCGAAGATGGGGTGGCCGGCGTAGTGCAAAGTGAACGGACTAATGTCGGCCACCTGAAATCCCTCCACAGCAAAATCCAGTGTGAAATCCAGGGGGTTTACAGGGCTCAGCACCAGGTTGGCATCATATCTTCCTTTTTCATTGAGTATGCCACTGCTGCTGAAGCGTGCCAAGCTGCTGTCGGAGCGTATACCGTTGCCCAGCGCGGTGATATCGCTGATCTTGTACTCAAAAAAATTGTTCAATGAGTAGTCTCGGTAGTGTATGGCGCTGTGCAGCACCAGCACCGTATCTATGGAATAGGCATAGGCAACAGAAGCATCTTCTCCCACAGCCGCCACTGAATCTGCCGCTTCTTCTTGCTCTGGCAGCACCGGAGCCAGCGCCTGGTACCAGTTGTTGGAGCTATCCATGAGGTCGAACCTGAGAAAGAGGCCGTCAATAAGCATTTTCTCAAATTTGAAATCGTTGGCCAGCGGATCCAGACCCGCTATGCGCAAGCCCAGCGAATCGATGGCCAGGATAGGTGTAGTGGCAGAGTCCAGCACCTGCACTTCGGTAAGCCAGGCTTCTCCCTCTACCTCCATGCGGGTGGTATCGGCAAAAGAGCCTCGAATGGTGATATCGCCATGAGCCAGGCCGCTATAGTCGCGAAAGGCATGATAGGCTTGTGCGTAGGGCTTGGAGATATCCATATCGAGACCCCGAAGTTTGATATGGCTGATGAGCCGGCTTTCATTGGGGAAATATTCATTGCGCAGGGCCAGCGAGCCCGTCTCGTTGATCACCAACTCTGCGTCCATATTGGCCGACCGGCTGTTCCAGGCAAAGCGCGGCAAAACGAACGACAGGTCATCAAAAATGATTTCATGGTCAAGCGCCTTTTCGTAGTAGGTCATCTGGCCATTGTGGAGCGAGAAATTGAGTATTTCAAATTCAATTGTCTCGTCATCGGCTATAGAAGCGCGTGTTGAATCCTCTTCGGGCAGCAGGTCGCTGAAGTTGAATCGGCCGTCAGCATTGATCACCACCACATACAGGCTGTCGATGCTGACCTCCTCCACCTGCACAGGGCCTGTGATGGTACGCCACAGGTTCAGATTGATGTATAGCGTCTGGAATCCTGCAAAGAGCGTCGCACCATCTTGTTCACGTACCTTCAGATTTTCGGCCGTGAGACTGCAGCGAAATGGATTAAAATACAGCTTTTCCAGGTACGCCGGCCTTCCTATGAGCGCTTCAGCATTGTCGTTGAAATAATTTTTCATCAGTAACGGAGCGAATGCCAGCATCACCGCCACGATCACTACAATCAAACTAATGGCTAGAAAAATCCTTTTCATGGTAATAAATAGAAGGTACACTCATATTGCTT
Source organism: uncultured Roseivirgaceae bacterium (assembly GCA_964596645.1). Taxonomy (GTDB): domain Bacteria; phylum Bacteroidota; class Bacteroidia; order Cytophagales; family Cyclobacteriaceae; genus CAVQEK01. The sequence continues at coordinate 82,425 of CAZQVB010000011.1, read as the reverse complement.
AGCGGGTCTGGCCTGAGCAGAAAGCTACTGTCGAGCCGCTCAATTGAATGATGAATATACAGATGTTCCTGAATTTAGGTCAGGGTGCATGTATCCAATTTGCGAATTCATTACAATAGGCCAGCGCTCGCACTCCGGCAATATATGGCACAAGAAAAAAGGCCACAATACCTCATCGTACCGTGGCCTTTTTTCTCGTAAAGGATTTTAAACACCTAAGGTGCCGTATATCCTGGATTTTGTTCCAACACTGCGTCGGTATTCACTTCTATATCCCTGAAAGGAATAGGGAAAAGATTGTGATAGGGCTCTACGTCGCAACCAAAATTTGCTGCTACGGGGTTGCCCTCGCAGTAGCGGCTTGTCCGGTCATACAGCAGACCGAGCCGGTTAAGCGTCAGCCGTCGTTTTTCTTCCACACCCAGTTCGCGCATGCGCTCATCGAGTATATAATCGATATCGATTTCGCCTTCTGTCACGGGTATGGCCTGAGCCCTGCCGCGCACCACATTGATGTCGGCAGCAGCATTTGCCAGATCATTTTTGCCCATATACGCTTCGGCCCTCAGCAAGTACGTTTCGGCCAGTCTTATAAAGTACTGATCGGTGTATGTAGTACCTGCTGCGCTGGCATTCAGGGTTTGCAGTTCCGGGTCTATATACAATTCGGGTGGGTGATTGCCCGGAGTGAACACCTTAGCCTGGAATGGATAGAAATTTCGGATGGTATCGTCATTGCTCTTTCTAAAAAGCTCTCTTCGGCTTGATAACATCTGGCCATACCATTCCGATTCAGGATTATTGAACATCACATCGCGTATCATATTGTATTCTGAATTGCGCATATCGTTCCAGTCGCTGTGCCAAATGCCGTACTTCAGGTGGTTGGTCGGGCTCAAGCGGCCTATGCCCCGGCCTGTTGTGTAAGAAACACCCAGCGACAGAAAGGCCGCCTTACCTGAAGGATCTTTAACAGCAAATGTATATGGCCGAGGCGCGTGGTCGCGCTCCAACTGTGCGCCTTCATTGTCACTAGTTAATATGACACCACCAGGAACATCAAGCTCCTGCTGAAACACCCAGATACCTTCCGTATTGCCTGAACCTCGGTTTTGGTTTTGTCTCCTGAACAAATCCCAGTACACGTCGCCCGGCTCCGTCATTCGGGATCCAAAGCGCTCGGTCATCAGCGCAGTGTTCGGGTCGTTGATCACCACAGTGGCAGCGGCAATGGCTTCATCCCATCTTTCCAAAGCCACGTACGTCTCGGCCAGCAAATGATAGGCGGCAAGGTCAGAGACCTGACCATCTTGTACATCATTTATTCCTGCCAGATTCTCTGCGGCAAATTTCAGATCGGCTACGGCCTGTTCGTACACTTCCTGTCTGGGAGCCCGTACAAAATCTACCTTAGGCTCAGCAATGGCCTCAAGGGTGATGGGCACACCACCGTACAAATAACCCAGATTGCGATAAGACAAACCCCGAAACAGCTTTGCCTCTGCCTCTATTTTCAATTGTTGTTCCGCCGTCAATTCCGAATCGGGGAGGAATGCCAAGATAATATTGGCATTGGAAATGATTTTGTAATACTGGCGCCAGTGATATTCGGCCTGTCCGGATATCACCGTAAGTGTTGCCGTATAGCTGCCAAAGCGCTGGTTGAGCTGCTGAGCGCCATTATAGCCTATGTCGGTACCGTATAAATAATCCAGCGGCCTGTGTTCTCCAGCCGACAACGTGGCTCGCAGTCGATCGTACATGGCATAAACGCCAGCATTAAAGTCCGACAAGGTCACATAGGAGTTGTTTGGGTTGGCAAAACTCAAGGGCACCTCTTCCAAAATTTCTGATTCGTTGCAGCTCATGGAAAAGACCAGGCAGAACGCGGTGACTATGGATAAAATTCTATATCTGTTCATCGTTTTCATTTTTTGATTTTAAAAGCTAACATCAAGTCCTATGGAATAGCCACGCAAAACGGGCCGTCCGCCATCTCTAATTCCGTTATTAGTTTCCGGATCCCAGCCCTCCCAATCCGTAATGGTTAGCAAATTTTTGCCACTCACAAACAGCTTCAGATTGCGCAATCCTATGTTTTGAACGACTGCATTCGGGAAATTGTATGCGAGTGTAACATCCTGCAGCCTTACAAAACTTCGATCTCCGTAATATATAAAATCGGTAGCCGGTTCCTGATCAATCCTTCTATACCGGGCATCGGGGTTGGCCGGTGTCCAGTAGTCTATCTCATTCCAGATGTTGTTGCGCCGTATGTTGTCAGCACTGCCGAAGCCATCGGGCATATTCCTTGACAGATATCCATTTCTGCCACCTTGTACGGAGTTAATAAAAAACCGGAACGTAAAGTCTTTGTAGTTAAATTCATTCAATATACCAAACTGGTACGCCGGCTCTTCCCGTCCGATAATTACCCGGTCGGCCGGATCAATGAAGCCATCATCATTTTGATCGACAATGCGATGCGTACCTACGAAAAAACCACTGGGTATATCTTCCTCGCCGAGCTGCATGATGCCGGCCGATTCGTACGTGAAAATGGCGCCAATCGGCTCACCAATGAACAGCCCGCTACCGGGCAAGTCATCTTCTCGGCCATCTCCATCGCGGTCCCTGCCATAGATAGACACTACTTCGTTCTGGTTAGAGGATATATTGAAATTTAGGTTCCAGCTAAAATCGGCCGTTTCTACAGGCCGGGTATTCAAGGCCAACTCTATACCTCTGTTTTGCAATTCACCAAGATTAGTGATTGTATTTTCTACACCGACAACGGAGGGTATCTCTAATTCATATATCAAATCGTTGGTGGTCGTGCGATAGGCATCGATACTACCTGAAATTCGATTGTTTAAGAAAGCAAAATCCAACCCGAAGTTGAAGCCGGTGGTGGTTTCCCACGTCAGGTTTGCGTTTTCAATTTCGGTGGGTTCCTGCCCAAACAAGGTACTTCCCCCATCGCCAAATACATACGCCGGGTAAATGTTCAACCGTGCCAGAGATTCGTAGCGATTGACGAGGTTGCCATTTTTACCATAAGAAACCCGGAACTTGAGGTTGTTCACTGCTTCCACATCGCTCAAAAACGCCTCTTCACTCACTACCCAGCCCAATCCGATGGATGGGAAGTATACAGTCTTTTCATTTCTGGCAAATCCGGAAAAGCCATCGCGCCTGATGGTGGCTGTAAGCAAATAGCGATAGTTGAATTCATAGTTCAATCGTGCCATTTGATAGAGATAACTTTCATCCCAGGCATCTGATTCTATGAATCGATTGGTGGCCAGGCTCAGATCATTATAGCTCAGGCTTAAGTTGTTATAGTTGGTGCCACTCGCTTCAAAATCGTCGTATTTACGCTCGCGCCATCCGGCCACCAGTGTAAGATCTACCTTGTGAATCTTATCGAAGGTTCTTTTATAACTGACGATGTTGTCAAGAGTCATATCATACCAGTTGCGAAACCTTTTCATAGCCGCGCCTGTGGCGCCTTCCGCATACACGTTGCTTTGGTACTGGCGGTCCCAGCTGTAGTTGTTGCCAAAGTTGAGCCTGTAGTTGAGCCCTTTCAGAAAGGGGGCATCTATGTCTGCATAGAAATTGCCAAACAAGCTGTTGCGGTTGTCGAAGTCGTCCGACGAAGAAGTAATAAAGGGATTGGCAGTATTCGATCCGTTGGGATTCAGGATCAATTCGCCGTCCTCATCAAAGGGGCGCACCAATGGTGTCATTCTGGTAAGCGAACCTAAATTTGGGGAGTCGCCAGAATGGTCTGCAAAGGAGCCAAACGTTTGAGCGCCAATTGAAAACCAGTCCAGAATTTCAGTCTCCACATTTATCCTTGCGGTAATGCGTTTGAAGCGGTCGTTCATGATGAAACCCTTCTGATCGGTATAGCTGCCCGACAGGAAATAAGAAGTACGCTCGCCACTGCCCCGCATGCTCAGATTATGGCTGTTGATGTAGCTGGGGTTGGTGCCCTCTTCATACCAGTCGAAGTCATATCCATTTTCATAGCCCTCGCGTAATTCCGGATCGCCGACAATGTCAAGATACGTGACGTTGGGATCGCGTTCGATGTAGTCGGGCGGCAGGAAAGCCCTTTCCCAATCTGCATCGAAGGACTTAGCAAGAAACTCCTCCCGGTTCATGGTGGTAATGGAGTTAGTCGGATTTTGGAACGTATACGAACCTGTATAATTGAACACTGGCTTTTGTGCTTTTCTTCCGCCACTTTTGGTGGTTACGATAATGACACCATTGGCAGACTGTGCGCCAAATATGGCCATGCTGCTGGGATCCTTCAATATATCTATGGCCTCTATATCGTTTGGATTCAAATCATTCAGACTGCCTGTGTAAATGATACCGTCTACCACAATAAGCACATCCTGATTTCCGCCTAACGAGGTGCGGCCACGCACAGAAATGCTCGGCGTTTCACCGGCGGCATCTACCTGGCCGATATTCAGCCCGGGCACTGTACCCTGTAGTGATTGGGCAATGTTTACGTTAGGCGATTCGCGGAAAGCGTCGATGTCAGCACGG